>NZ_JABCQN010000006.1:0-144374 GCF_015244665.1 Gluconobacter japonicus | reverse complement strand
CAGAATGGTTCCCAGAATGGAGAGGGCTGTCACAGACATCAGCTTTTCCCTCAGATGTCCGACATTGACCTGCATGGCACCGGCAAACAGGAGAAGCGACAACGCGCCATTCAGAAGTGCCGCAGGGAGATTGATGGCTCCAAGCACTGATCTTGGAAAAGCCTGAAGGTCGCAGGCCGGAAGCAGCGGGTTCAGGATCATGACCATAAGCGACGTCAGCAACGAGAAAATCAGAACACCAATCGTGACCGGAATACGCAGTGTGTGATGATTGAGAATGCTGAAGCCTGCCGAGAGGGTCAGGAGTAGAGCAAGAACGCTGATGGTATCCATGCCGTCACCGCTGGACACTTCCGGGCCTGACGTCAAGGGAAATCGGTAATGTCCGCTATCAGGAAAAGCGTGACAGTTCGTTGAACGGCAGAAATGAAGGCGAGTGCTGCCTGTCGGCTCCTGAATCAATGAACGGACAGGCAAGATCGGGGGGGGAAGCAGAAGGTCCGGTAACAGATAGCCAGAGAGAAATAGAAGATGTCCTTTACGGTCGAACTCTCCTTGACAGGGGCATTTCCGCCTTCCCCAATCAAGGGGTGATGCCTTATCGTTGTGATGAGCCGAATACGCTGCAGCAGCAAGCCATCTGCCTGGCACTTCAGTAGGCAGAAGATCGTGTCGCTCGTGATGGAAAGACCATCGACTTCAAAGTGAAGGATATTACCTGACTATGGCTGCTCCAGGCGAAAACGGCATCGTACGATACGCTCAGCTGATCCGCACCCGGAAGTATGTAGCGGTGATTTCCATGGACAATCGCGGTGGCAGTTACTTCTCTGTCACCGGGTGGTCCACGTTCATTGATCGCAAAGAGGCTACTCCAGAGTGGATCGGGGAAAATCTGAAAAAGGCCCTTCAGACAAGTCGGGATCTTTTCATGGAATGGGGAGGATTGCCCCTGCCGAGCGACAAAGGTCTCGCAGAAGATAGGAAATCCGGTCCGCTCTTTATGGAATTCTGGGGGCGTGTTCAGGAGACATACGGCTTCAAGGACTGGCGGGATGCCAGGAAAAAATCAGCTCTGGTTTTTACGAAATGGCATTGCGAGCAGACAAATCAGGTTCGTCTGGCAGCGTCGAAGGGGCGGGGAACAAGTCACTCTGCCTGGTATTCGAACGAAAATGCCGGGAAGGTCTTTCATGCCTCGATCAATGCCAGCGATCATGAGTTCGGTGAGATCGCCATACAGGCTCTCAATGTCTGCCAGCCAAACTATCTATGAACGTCCGCTTTCGAGAAGCATGTAGCTGCATCTAACCGGCCGGGAAGAAGGCGGAACCTGCAGGTCCGCTTAGCGCGTGACAAGCAGACAGGCTGCTTTCGCCTCAAGTCGGACATGGAGGGCGCCATTTCGTATCGGCAGAGCTGACATTACAAAATTGCGACGGGTTTGGGCTGAAGTATTGATAACAGCATAACACAGCCAATTGCTCGAGCACGGATGGCTCGCAGCGCACATACTGACGGCGGGTTCTTTGGATTGCACAGTAGGCGAAGAAGGAGGATGCCTTGTAGATGGGGCTGCCCGCGAGTTTGGACAGGAGCAAACCGGAGGGAGGTCATTTCGTTTTCCCGTGAGACAGAAAATCTATTACCCATGCAACGTCCGATCGGCCGCCTCTAGTGCCGGATCCCGTCCCGAGCGCAGCTGCTCCGCTGTCGGTTCGATCTCGATATCGGGCGCGACACCTCTGCTCTCCAGAACTGTGCCATCTGGCATGGTCACATTATCCACAGCAATCTGTATGGAGCCACCATCGGGCAACGGATAATAGCGGCTGCCAAGCACCGACCCGTTTGTTGGGCGGCCGATAAGGATGGCTCGTCCGGCTTGATGCAACACCCACGCCGAAATCTCAGCCGCGCTGGAAGTGTCTGGTCCGATCAGGACTGCTAGCCTCCCATCGTAATGCGGGCTCTTATATCTTGCACGGAGCGTGTGGGTACCCGTCCTGTCCTGAACGTTATAAAGCGGCATACCCTGCGGCATCAGATGATCCAGCAACAGATTTGCGAACCCGCCTTCGTTATAGCGCAGATCAAGGATGACAGGGTGCATGCCTGCTCCTTGCAGTGCAGACGCGACACTCGCTGCCTCGTTCGCATTAAAGTCGTTGAAGCGAATATAAAGCGTGCCATCAGGAAGCCAGCGGCTTTCGAAATGCGTTTTGTCCGGCACGCAACGCGTTTCAAAGTCGAAATGCCGGGGCCCAGGTGATGGTGATGGCAACGTGTTATGCAACGCTAATTTACGAACGTCGGCGTCCGACAAAGGCAGTACGTCGACAATGACGTGTGTGTGGCCTGCATCAACGCGTTCTGTGTACATCTGAAGCGGCCAGCCAGGCCGCAACCCCACCTCGGCGGCCGGTGATCCGGGATCGATTTCACCGATTATTAAAATCCGGCTGTTAAGACGGCGGACCGTGCTTAACCAAAGGCCACTGCTCCCCAGAGTTGTCTCACACCGGGTGGGCGACGTAGATTTTGTTTTCCGGGCTGGTTGGGTGGACGCGGGTGGCTGTGCAGCTGGTGCGGTAAAACCCATATGCGACGCGGGGAACAGCTGCGCCATCTGGTACAGAACTGACCAGTATAGTTCGAAATTGTTCGGTGCCATCTCGGCCTTCCGTCGCATTTCGGCGCTCAGCTTGGGCCAGTCCATGCCCGAAAAATGCGGATCGTAGTAATGTGCGCCGATCAGAGACGCAGCGGCATCAAAAATCGCGAGATTACGCGCAGGCCCTTTCAGGTGTTGGAAAATTTCTGCTTGTCGTGCTGCCTTTTGATTACGGGGCTCAACAACAGCGAAGAAGTAAATCAGCAGCCCCAGGAAAACAAAAAATACCAGCGCCACGATGGCGAGTAAGACGCGCAAGAGCCAGCGCAAGATCGGGTGCTTCATCATAATACCGTATCAGAAACACTCTTTTTTACGGAAGAGGCCCTGGAAGTAAGTCCGGACCTCGAACGGTTAACGGCGGCTTACGCCTTCACGTCGGTCGTAAAAGGAAATGTTCGGAATTCCGGAAAGCAGACATTTCACTACAATTTCTCATTATTCGCCAATATCCTCTACCAGATTTCTGACAAAATCCGCATAGGAAAGCTGGATGAAAGTATGGACAATGTTATTTAGGGAAGGATTTTCATTTCCTCAACTACAATCCAAACATATAGAAGTTATTATTATTTTTCCTCTGTATCATAATAATATACTTGGGTAAGATTCTGATGATATGGGCGCGAACCAAGAACACGACACTTTCCTTGAAGGATGAATAACCTGATTATTACCAGATAAAATCTATACATGGTTCGTCAGAACATGCATTGTCGACACGAACACACCTTAGTGTGTAGGGTTGACTTTTCATGAAAAGAAATAAATATTATTAGAATATTACAAAGGAACGTAAAATGTATATTGACGGAATAAAAATTGAATATGAAAATGCAGGAAATTACAAAGAAGAAATAGAGCGTGACAAGAAATTTATCGAAGATGCTTATAAGAAATGGATGAATGAAAATTCTCGAAATATTATTGAAAGATTGTGGGAAATAAAATCTGTTGGAATAATAGAGCAATCAGGAGAGTTCGTTAAATTACTGAAAGAGGCAGAATTTTCATATTCTGTTGGAGCTTATACGAGCACAATATCTCTTATTGGTGTCTGCGCCGAGGATTTTTGTAGATTCTTTGCGCATTTATCTGGGCAAAATTTCGACTCTCTAACGCAAAACGATCGAATTAATAAATTAGAACAGTTGGGTCTCATTGATGAGGAGTGTGAAATAAAACTTCACGAAATCAGAGGGATAAGAAACGATTGCTTGCATTTTAACAAAAACTTCAAACAAAAACCTAATAATCAATTAAAAATAGATGCTGTGTGTTCTATAAATAAAATGAAAGAAGTTTATAAAAAAATGATAGGATCTCGAAGTTCCAATACAATTGACGCAAAAAAATTAAGTGAAATACTTACAAAAGTAATTGATGAGGCGTCCTCGGCAATTGGATTTAACAATATAGAAACAACAACAGCAAAGATAAGAAATGCTTTTTATGAGGCTACTGGTATTGATATGTCTTTAGATTTGGGAGGAGAAACTGTTTATAAGTCTTCAGAATATAAAGTATATGAAATAGATTTGGATATGCCACAAAAAGAAATTACACTAATAGACACACAATTGAATCATCCCGTTATAGTTGATATAGATGACAATAAAGCAAGAGAGATAACAGATATGAAAATTGTGGAAGGTGATGTTGTTTCGGCAATATTGGTATCTGAAACTAATGGTATGGGAATGACAGCAGCATGGAAATTTCTAGCAGGGCCAATTAAAACGATAAAAAATAATTGATACTCTATAATTACAGTATTTCCTTATTATATATGAGCTATGTAAACAGAATGGTGAATAAAATTATGGCTAATTCCGTTGTAATGACAGAGGTAAGATAATCAAAATTTTCACCTCCAAATTAAGTCAGTTTAATCAACATCTCTAATTTCAAGCGGACATTCCGCTTTCCCCCCCCCCAAGTTAGTCGCGAGCCAAATACGATCAGACTGTCTTTCCCGGAGGCGCCTTTGCTCATAGACGAAGGTCTGTGGAACACGCCTCGAAGAGAGCTTTGCTGGTTGTTTTTGGTGCTCCACCCTCTATGTCCGATAATAAGAAAAAACGGACATAGGTTTTATGTCTGAAAACTGCCGATTTTGGAGATTTCGTGCAGTTTGTGGACTGCTGTTTGTCGAATACCCGTCATATCGCTCGTCTCTCTGAGTTATGCGCCGTTGACGTATATGCCCTTGGCATATATTTCATTATGAATGTCAAAGCTGCAGACCGTTGTCGAACTGCCTGAATTCATAAAGCGGGCAAAAGCCCTGATGTCAGACGACGATCGTATGGCTCTGATTAACATGCTTGCTGCGATGCCAGAGGCTGGCATTTCTTTAGGCGGCGGTCTGCGAAAAGTCCGCTTTTCCCGTGAGGGTGGTGGGAAGAGGGGAGGGTACAGAACTATCTACGTTTTTGGTGGAAGACAGATGCCTCTGTTTCTCCTGACTGTTTTTGCCAAAAACGAGAAAGACAATCTGACGCGATCTGAACAGGCCGCCCTGGTAGAGTTGAGCAAGACGCTTGTTGCGAAATACGGAGAACCATCATGAGCGCTTATGACAGCATTCTGCAGGGGCTAAATGAGGCTCTTGCCTATTCGGACGCTCCGGCTGACGACTATGTGACCCACCAGGTGCGTGTTCCGTCGGTTGACGTGGCGGCCATCAGAACCCGGACCGGACTCTCTCAGGCACAGTTTGCCAGAAGCATCGGGGTCGCCAAGGGGACCCTTCTGAACTGGGAGCATGGCCGTCGTCAGCCAACCGGACCGGCTCAGGTTTTGCTGGCGATGTTGGATAAGCGACCGTCTTTAGTGAGTGAGCTTCTTTCTGGGGCGCGCTAAGAAAACACAGGTCCCGATACGCTCATTCAGACGACCGATATGGGGAGGAAGCCGAATGTCGGTTATCAGTTTATTGTTGTCCGATATCGGACATTCACGATGCGAGATTAATCCGAATAGATTGCCTCCAAATCCGGTGATATTGCTCGGAAGGCATCGCTTACAACCTGGCGCATCCAGAGATTATCAGCTGCTCGCTGCCAGAGGATCGATACAGAATAGTCTCCCAAATCAATGGGTGCCGCACAGACAGTAAGGCCCGAAACGGCCGCAAGGCTCTGGGCCGCATGAATTGGTAGTGTGGCAACGGCACGCGTCCCGATCAGGAAGGGAGGAAGGGCAGAGAAATGTGTCAGCGCCGATTGCACCCGTCGTGAGTGACCAAGATTTTTCAAGGCTTGATCTACAATGCCCTCCCGGCCTGAAAACGAGACCAGAAGATGTGGCAGAGACAGATAATCTGTCAGTGTTAGCGGCAGTGTAAGGTCGCAGGCGACCGGATCAAGCAGGCAGGCATAACCAGACCGCCCGATCTCCTGCTGCTGTAATCCGGAGCGTACATTCGGCTGTGCGACGACAGCAAAGTCGATTTCTCCCGCTTCAAAAAGGGCCTCCACGCGGTGTGTGTTAGCCTGCCTGAATGTCACTGAAACACGGGGCGCTTCTTCTGCCAGCCGCTTTGTGATTAGCGGCCCAATTGCAATCTGGAAATCGTCAGACATCCCTATGGAAAAATGTTGTCGGCTGGTTGCCGGCTCAAAGGCCGTAACAGTCGAGAATGCGTTCTGGATCAGAGCGACCCCGCCCTGAAGCGGTTCCGCCATAGCGATTGCCCGAAGTGTTGGCTGCATACCCCCACGGGTGCGGACGAACAAAGGGTCATCCGCCGCTTCCCTCAGGCGGCCCAAAGACGCACTGACGGCTGACTGGCTCAGTGATAATCGTTTTGCTGCTCGGGAGACGCTGCGTTCTTCCCAGAGTGCCAGAAAGGTAGTGATCAGATTGAAATCAAGACGTGAAATATCGACCATAGTGATTTTGACTATCAAAACAATCAATTTGCCCGATAATGTGAGAAAGTCCACTCTTTCTGTCACTGTAATTCACTACATGCATGAGAGAGCCGGACATGAGCCAGCGTCGCGTTGCCGTTATTCAGGCGGGAACCAGTCTTTTTGACACTCCCCGGACACTGGATCGGATGGAGGCCCATTGCGAAGCCGCTGCAGCGCAGGGGGTTGAACTCGCAGTCTTTCCCGAGGCGTATATTGGTGGATATCCAAAAGGGCTGAGTTTCGGCGCTGTTCTTGGAAGCCGCTTCCCTGAAGGGCGTGAGGATTACCTTCGATACTGGAAGTCAGCCATTGACGTTCCGGGAGCAGAAACAGCGCGGATTGGCTCTTTCGCAGCGAAGATGAAGGCCCATCTCGTTGTTGGGGTTATCGAACGAGATAGGGCGACGTTGTATTGTACGGCGCTCTTCTTTGGGCCGGATGGGACACTTCTTGGCAAACATCGCAAGCTGATGCCGACCGGCACCGAACGACTGGTCTGGGGAAAGGGAGACGGTTCGACCATTCCGGTATTCGAAACAGAGATCGGGCGTATCGGGGCTGCGATCTGCTGGGAAAATTACATGCCGGACCTACGCCAGAGCATGTATGCCCGGGGCATCAGTCTCTGGTGTGCGCCTACGGTGGATGAGCGCGATATCTGGCAGGCGTCCATGCGGCATATTGCGTATGAAGGACGGACGTTTGTGCTCAGTGCCTGTCAGTACATGACACGCTCGGATGCGCCGGAAAATTATACCTGTCATCAGGGTAATAACCCGGAAACCGTGCTCATTCGTGGCGGAAGCGTGATCGTCAATCCGCTCGGAGAAATCATCGCAGGCCCAATCTATGATCGTGAAGCCATCATTACGGCGGACATTGATCTGGATGATGTCATCCGGGGGAAATATGACCTCGACGTGGCGGGGCATTATGCCCGTCCTGATATCTTCAGCTTGCAGGTTAACAACGCCTGTCAAAATCCAGTATCGTTCTCTGGGCAAGAGATCGATGCTCTACTTCCCACGATGAAGATCGAATAAAATAACTGCTGCCTCTATCGCCTTGCCGTAGCTACTGAATTTCTCCCTTTAGATGTCACGGCAAAGTCCGTGTCTGGGGATGAACTGCTCTGGGGGGGAAAGCGGAATGACGGGTTTGAAGAGAAGATCACTATGAAGCGGACAATTGCACCAACGATACATAGTAAATTAAAGAGGCGTTCAGGGTCCGCGGGGCAGTACACTGATTGCCAGCGACAACAGCAGCATCTCGTTCGACCAGCAGCGTAAGCAAGTCACCTGGACCCGACTTATTCGGCCTGACGGCGATAGCATCGTGCTCGACAGGATGCCCGGTGCGGATATGATCACCCGAACCGGCCAGAAGGATCAGGCGGACTAGCACTGGTGGGGCAGCTTGCTCTTATAGCGTTGCGTAGCCATAAATGTGCAGGATCATGGTTTCGTCTTACATGCCACGCTTGTTGGTAATGCAGTGACGGAAGAGATAATGGCGGCTCGAAAGCACGTAAAGAAGGGTACGAACTCAGGTCCTGAACCGATCGTCGTGCAATCGTTAAGATTAAATCCGTCCCTACGATTGTATCTACTGCGGCACTCCAATGCGGCATTACAAGCATGAGTCGACGATATTGATTTTGAGCTGCTAACGTCTGTTCAATTTCATCCTGCGCGTCTGGCCGTAGAGCAACCATGACATGAGGCCTGAGCAGCCACTCAGACAAAGATAATGGTTCGGTCGATGATAGTTGAGCAGAATCAGCAATACTCGTGAAATGATCCTCAAACAGATCTTCGCGACTAATATCTTCCGGACAAACGGGAAAGATACCAAGAGCAAGATCTATTTCGCCATCGCGCAATTGAGCCAGAGCCGCGTCGCGGCTAGCTTGACTGATTCCCAGGTCAATTCCCGGTGCAAAAGTGCGAAGTAATCGAGTCAGGTGGGGTAAAACAATTCCTGATGAATAATCCGAAAGGGATAGTCTGATAAGACCTTTGTAAGAAGCAGGATCAAATTCTGGAGCGCCCAAAAATATATTGAGTTCGCTCAGTATTTTTTCCAATGGTCCTAAAAGCTGCAATGATTTATTTGTTAAAATCATATTGCTTCCTTGGCGGACCAAGAGAGGATCTCCAAAATATCCTCGCAACTGAGCAAGAGCATGACTAACTGCTGGCTGACTTTTGTTCAGACGTAGCGCAGCACGCGTCACATGCCCCTCCATGAGTAGGGCGTAGAGCGTTGGAAGCAAGTTTAAGTCAATACGTTTTAGCTCATCCATTTGAAGAATATAGCAGATATTGAATCTCTATTTCCATCGTTAGATCCCTTCTGCAAAGATAGTGGGAAGAAGCGAAGGCATGCCGTGACTTCGGATTAAGAAAAAATTCAGGAGATAGTAAAATGCAAAATAGGATTAAGACTTTATCTGCTGATATGTGGCTATCAAACCTGCATCCTTGGCGGGGACATTTTAATGGATCGACCTTTGGTGTGAATGTTACTGTCCTAACCTTCACCCAAGCGAACCGAGGTGATGGTCCGACATTACATGTTCATAAGTATGATGAGATTTTCATCGTACGCCGTGGTCAAGGAATTTTCAAAATTGGCAATGTTATTATAGAGGCGGCAGAGGGCGATGTCCTCTTTGGTCCTGCCAATACCCCTCATGCATTCAAAAATATTGGCGATACCCCACTGGAAACCATTGATATTCATCTTAGCAATAAGTGGTTACAGGAAGATCTTGTCGATACCGATCCGAATTGGTGGCTTCGTTCACTTCCCGCTGTCTGAAGAGAGCGTAGCTGGCGGTTTGCTAGAGTATTCCCATCGAAGGATTGTTCGATGGGAATGTACGAATTTATTGTATTTTAGTATTTTCACTTAATATACAATACATAATATTAATACGAAATTATTTTCACCTCATATATATTACAATTTTATCGAATTTAATGAAAACCCCTGCATGTTATGCATAGAGCCAATCATATAATACGTGAAACTATAGAACAGTTACGCCCCCTCTCAACTTTCTGGCGTATAAAAGCCACCTTTGTCGAATGTGGGTGGCACTTGATGGCATAGGCGCTAAAATTTCTGGGTTCATCGTATCCATCAACGAACTTAAGACTGGCGTGACCAAGAAATGAATAATACCGACTTTCGGGGGCAACAATGTGCCGACTCAAATGTCGAAATCACGTCGGCATCTTTATAGCTGTCTTAATGGCAAGTGGAATTTGTAATGGTCATGTCTGCTATACGGAAAGCGATTTGACCAACTGTATAACCGACATGAGGCGTAAGCGGACGCCGTACTTTTCACCTTCTTCAAATTACTTCTCAGTCTTTGAAATGCTGCGCTGGCAGTATCTTAATGCCTGTCAGCGTGGTCGCGACGTAGTCACCCGAATAGGTGAAGAGGTCCCGGGCGATGGTCCACTTTGCCCATGCTGCGAGGACGTCACGGGCTTTTGTGTCTTCAGGGTCTTTCATGATCAGATCAAGGCGGGGGTTTTTCTCCCCTTTTGTCCCAAAATCGAACACCGCGAGCCCGCGGATCGAGTGGTCGTAATCGAGGAGCAAAGCACCCTTGACGAGGCATTCGTGTGCCTTACATGCCGAGAAAAGCCAGCCCCCGGCCTTGTAGCCTAGCATTTCGACCGGACGATCGGGCGGACCACCCAAAGAGGCTAATACCTGTCGCTGAAGCGTTGCAAATTCGCCCGTATGAGGTCCAACAAAGCGTTTGATTTCACCATCGAAGCCCGGGCTCCAAACCAGCTGATTGGTATCCCGGCAGAACTCGGCTGTCTTGAGAGTGCAGGGCTGAGCGGCAGCGCGGGCAACAGAGCACCATGATGTCACGAGAGCGAGGGCAATAGCACTGAAAATTAGCGCTCCGGGAATGCTCATAAGCTGTCTTTTCCTCTTGCTCAGACTGGGCGTGTTGCGTGACGTCTTTCAGGTGACGTCCAGAGGGTGATCATTTTCTCCTTGGGCGCCCCCGATTATCTTGAGGCAACGTGCCTCACTGATACTTCGTAAAACGTCCTCGATGCCCGCGCGATCAATCGCTGCATGCACTCGGATTAAGGTCTCGCGTAGAGCGTCGGGTGCATGGTGCGGGAGAGGAATGATCCAGGTCTCCGGTCGGTCAGGCTGCCAAGCCGGTGCGTAATCAAGAGGGCATGGCCCGTCTGGCCATGCTTGCCGCATGTCCCAGAGTGATCGCTCCAGTGTGCGGGAGCGGTTGACCCTGACAATGCGCCATGACGAGAGCAAATCCGTGAACCCGTCTTCATCGAGATACACAGGTGTGATCCGGGCATGAAGCCAGACCGTGCGCCACCCCTCTCTACCTGCAAGGCGACGCCAAAGACTGAAACGCCGTGAGGCTCCGCAGTTCCCCACAATGCGCTCGTGGCTCCAGGTCACATCCGTGACGTCGAATATCTCTCGATTTCGAGTTGCAGACGGGTTGAACTCCCGCAGGATCGCTTCCCGGAGCCGCGCGGTCTGCTCTTCATCGAAAGGGCCATAGTTTGGTGGATAGGAGTTATCGAAGCTCATGGTCTCGGGCAGGCTGTCAAGTTCGCCGACCAGCTTACCTTTTGATGCGCTGACAGCGGTAATCGACCGGATATCGATTTTTGCATGGTAAGGATCACCCACCCGGAGAAGACTACTCAGCAGCTCAGAAGCAGGATGGGGAGGGATATTATCGAACGCTTGGGCAAAACTGACCATGCGTCGTAGACGGTAGTAGGCATTCTCTTCGCGGGGATCGCGGCTGGTATCTGCCTTGAAGGGATGATTCTCGAGGTCCGCCAGAAATCGGAGGATCGCCACCTGGGCCTTCTTCTGACGGCTGCGTTCAGCAAAGTGCCGGACGAGGGAGAGAGAACGGTACATCATAAGACTCTAAAAACGGGCAAACACGCACGCAAGTCCTTCTGCGACGCACCATGTGTATTCAGACAGTAGCGGGTGGGTTAGGGTGACCTCCGGCAGGATCTGATCGGCCAGGGCGACCCCGGAGGGCGTGGCTTGCAGGGAGAAGAGATGTGACAACGGTACTGGGCAGCTCGGCTTTTGCGCGCCATGAAGATCTGACGCAGGTGCAACTCCAGGCGGTCGCACGGTTCATGGCGGAGCGTCTTATGACTGGATCTGCCGGTGTGGTTCCAGGCACGCTGAAAACGCTGACCGATCAGGGAAGAGACTATCCTTTCGTTCTTCTGCAAGACGATTGTGTCTACGCGGTAAGTCCGATCGAGAGCCTGCGCCTTGTACTGGATGCGGATGGTCGTCCCCTGGGCTGTCCGTCAGAGGGGCTGCTGTATCTTTCGGATGTAGAGGGAAATGCTGTGGTGCGGCTTCTTCCGACACCGCGTTACAAGCCGTCGGATCTCGGACTGACAATCTGAGGACCTCAATTCGGTTCTGACGCTTCAACCCCTCTGGTCCATCAGCTGAACCGCACTCACAAACGCTGTCGTCATACTACCCGGTATGACCGAGCATACACTTTCTCTTGGGCAGTCAGAGCTGCCCAAACACTCCCTTTCTCTCTCACTCTCGTCCCCCTGGATGCTTGGCAGCATGGTTCTTTCGGCGACCATGCTTTTAGGGTTCGGCTGGCTCCTTTTTCCGCTGGATGTCCAGATGGTCTGGACCATGCTTGCTCAGGCGATCCTGTTTTCCCTGGCGATCTCCGTTCTCGTGATGGACGTCATACGCCTGTTGAAGACGAACGCCTTTATGCCGCGCTGGCATGTGCTGGTCTTCGTTCCGGTCTGGGTGGCTGTCGGCCTGATCAATCTCCGGAACGCCTATGACTGCATGAAGGCGGCAGGCCAATGGTGACGTTGCGTAACTGCACTCACAAAACCCCGTGGGATACTGACTGTCAGGTGACAGAGAACGGGGCAACACAGTGAAGTTTGGCGGCAACCAGCCCAAAGCACGGGTTTTTCGCAGGCTGAGTGCGCAGACACAGCGCGAAGCCTATCAGGCCGTGCTTCAGCACGTCCGGACCTGCCTCAACCGGGGGCCATATAATGTCCTTGAGCTTCGGGCAAACCTCACCCCGGAAGAGGCCGGAGCTTTGCCTCTGGCTCTGACGACGCTGGCCCAGGCTGGCGAAATCGCGGCTCTGGGTCATAGCGTCTATGCCCGCGTGCCCTGGATGCCAGCAACGCGGACCGTGAAGACGTCACCAATCGAGGACCTGGTCTTTGCCTCGCTGACCGAACACGAGACGCCAACCGAAATCGCGTCGTGGCTTGGACTGACCCTCGCTGTGGTCAGAGACTCTCTTGCAGCTCTGGAGCAGGCCGGTCTGATCGAAGAGCGGCTGGATCCGCGTCGCCCCAACCGCTACCGGATTGTATCGCCGCATATGGCCAAACATATCCGGCAGGGGGCACAGGACAGGACGTTCACCGATATCGCCCGGCATGGCTGAGACATGAGGGAGGCGTCGCGCTTGCGGGTTATCCCCCAAACCAGTGGACAGCGCTGTGGGCAACCGCGGGCAGGATATGTGGATTCACGGTCCGTTCGTCCCGGGCACAGGCGTGCAGCGCTGTCCATTGCAGGCGAACTCTCCGTCATCGGCTGGGGTGTGCGCCAGGCGTCCCGCCGATCCGGCGTCTCCAAGGACAGGATCCTGCGCTGGCAATCAGGGCAGGGTATTCCTGACCCGGATTTTCTCAAGTGGCTCGCGGCCCTTGGGATGCTGCACCGTCGACTGAGTCACCCACTGGCCCGGGCTGTGCCTCCAGCGGGGAACAGACCTCCGCTGAATGGCTACGCGATGACCAGTGCCCTCATCACAATTGGCTGGTCCGAACGTACACTCGCAGATCGCCTCGGCGAACACCGGACGGCGCTTCGCCGTCTCATTGAGGAACAGGGACATCTCCCGGAGCGGCAGTCCCGCTGGCTCGAAGCGCTGGCAGACGGGCATCGCGATCTGCCACGCCCCCTCTCTCCCATCTGCGTCTCACCCGATCTCTGAAAGGTTGATCCATGTTGCAACGCGTATCATTTCCTGAAGACGGCCAGGACAATCAGGGTGTCATCGCAGGGGGCATCGCCGCCGACCGGCTGCGGTCCATTATTGAGCGGGTCGAGCGCCTGGAAGAAGAGCGCAAGGCGCTGAGTGGTGACATCAGGGACATCTTTGCCGAAGCCAAGTCAGCCGGGTTCGACGTCAAGGTCATCCGCACGATTATCCGGCTGCGCAAGCAGGAGCCCGCGGAGGTCGAGGCTCAGGAAACCCTTTTGCAGATCTACCGCCGTGCCCTGGGAATGTGACCGAATGCAAGATGTTCCACCGCGCCGACGTATCGCCGAGACGGCAGGAGAGATCCTGGTCTGCTGGCCGAGTGTGGGACTGCTTCTGTTTGCGTTTGTCGTTCCCAGGCTTGGCGCTGTCATGGGACCCGTTTTCGTGCTCGGTGGTTGTCTGGCAACCATGATGGGGCCGGGTGTCCCCGAAATCGGCGAGGACGGGCGTGACTACGGTCTCGAGCGCAGGCGCGGTGTGGTTTTTGCCAGTCTCGGCCTGGTGCTCTGCCTGCTCTCTCTGGCTCGTCTTTTACCGGATGGGTATTGAGCGTGCCTGCACCTTTCTTCGTGGACTGGACTCCAACGCGCATCACCAGTGTCCGCTATACCTCCACTCTGGGACCATCTCACCCTGTTGGGACGATACAGCGTCGGGTCTGTGGCCCCAGATGTCTGATCGGGGTCAGCCTGTTTCTTCTGACGAACGCCGCGGATGGATTTCTTGGCCTGGATCAGTTTGCCGGAGAGGGACCCTGGCATCTGTCCGGACTGGGTCAACCGGTTCTGATGCTGTCGTTCTGGCAGTGGACGCTTCTGGCCTGCCTCACACTGGCTCTTGTGAAACTCGCTGAAAAGACGTCCGGGATCCTGACCGGGCGTGGGCAGGGGCGGGCGACCAGAATAAGGCTCCTCGTCACCTGCGTGGCCCTGGCACTCGGCGGCCTCGCCCGCAGCCTGATCCATCCGGGATGACCGGACTCACATTGCCCTCTCCTAAAGTGATCCTACACAACCGGCAGAGGAAAGATGCCTGAACTGCAGACGCTCCTGAAAGAAGTGGTGAAACTGCCTGCGTCCTATCGGCGGCAAGGCGCACCTCTGGCGTCCCTTCTGGCACAGGTTGCCAAAGGGGATGACGGGCATGGCCAGAGGGTCGGGCGCCTTGCTGGCCTGCTCGGCCATCTGGCGAAAACTGGCCTCTCGTCCAGCGCCCTTGAACTGGCAGGCCGCCTGCACGATGCGGGCAAACTGCTCCTGCCAGACAGCCTCCTGAATCATCCGGGTATGTTTAACGACAGGCAGATGCTGGTGATGCGGCAGCATCCCTCGCTTGGCCTTGGAGCGCTGTTTCATCTGTCAGCCGATATCCCGACCCTTGTTCATGAGGCCGTACTCCTGCACCACGAACGCTATGACGGCGATGGTTATCCCTTCGGGTTGAAGGGCAAAGCCATCCCTCTGGCCGCCCGCATCATCGGCCTCGTGGACGTGATCGACGCCCTGCTCTCCGCCCGCGCCTATAAGACAGGTTGGACGCCGCGTCAGGTGAAAGCCTTTCTCCACGAGCAGGCAGGTGGTGCGTTTGATCCTGACCTGGTGCGGCACGCGACCACCTTTTTTGAGGATCTGCTCGCCATTCGCCGCAGCGTCGCGCAGCCCGTTCAGGGGTACCAGTCAGTCCCTGGTCAGTCCCCTGCTTCTTCCCGTACTCTCAGCTTTCGGAACGATATGCCATGATGCCACTTCCGCTCCCACCCGCAGCGCACGCAGTCCCGTCGGAAGCATCTTCCCTCAAACTTCTTGCCGGGATTGCAGACCGGCTTTTCGCAGAAAACCGGAGAGACGAGGGGCTGTGTGTGATTGACGCCCTCTATCTTCAGGCAGATGCCGCATTTTGCGGCAGCCGGAAGCCCTGTGGTCAAGAGGACGGCTGACGCCGTCCGATCCGAATGTATCTTGCCGCGTAACTCGGAATGCTGATGAAACTTGGTCGATAGGGTGTTAGCGCGAAAGCGTAGATCGGCATCATGATGTAACCGTCAAGTCAGGGACGGGGTCTTGAGCATTAGGAGGCAGTCGTCGTTGGGTCGCATAGTCAAAAAAATAAAGAAGCCCTTATTTGTGTATTGAAAAAGGTATCCATCGGATACTATAATTTAGGCATCACGAACGAGGACAATGCGATGCCTAAATTCGACACTTCCCGGATGCGCGAACTTGAGAAGGAAGTGCTGCGTCGTGCCACCGTCGAGGCGATAGGACGGGTGAAAGATGGCGTTCAGCGTGATGAGGAAGGACGGGTCCTGCTCCTGGCTGCGCCGTCGCATGGCTATTTCTCGCTCGAAGACAGCACCGTGACGAAAGAGGTCGCTGCTCTCCTCGGGGTTTCGCCTACGGCCGATGATGTCGCGAAGGCTATTCGTAAGGTCGGAAAGACCGAAGTGGACAGACTGGCTCTGTCAGGCTGGCATTTCTCAACGGGTGAGACGCGCAATCTCGGCAGTGTAAAGCTGGACGACGGGTTTGAAATCGCGACAGAGCACTCGATGCGGCATGCCGTAACGGGGGAAGTCGCGATGCGTGACGACATCCCTCATTATTCCGATCGCATTGAGCTGCAGCACAGAACCGGGGATCGTATCCTGTCAGGTGTCTGGATCTTTCCTGACGGTCGCTGTGAAATAGACGAACCCAGTTTGGATAAAACCGGAGAATACAGCGAAGACTTCGACCTCTCGCCGCAGGGGCGGGCCGACGCTACGTTGATCGCGAGCCTTAATCGGACGAAGGCCGGACTTGAACAGGCAGGTCATTTCAAGCGGGCATGGCTGGGTTATTGAGGGAGACTGACGTCGAGGACATTTCTCCTCGGGCAATCCGTCAAGCCCGTCTCGATGCGGGCCTGACACAGGTGAGTGCTGCGTCTCTTGTTCACGTCACACCCCTGACCTGGAAGCGATGGGAAAGTGGTGATCGCTCCATGCATCCGGCCTTCTGGGAACTTTTTGCTCTCAAGGTCGAGAGTGGCATATCGGGTGGAATGAACAGAGACGAGTCAAAGTAGAGACAGAAAGGGACAGCAAAGAGCGTCCGGCCGCCACAATGGTCTGGCCGCATGCGGCCCGTGCCCTGGAGGGCGCTCCATTGTCCGGTCCAGGCAATACGGGATTTTATCGCTGAACCAAAAACGCACTGGGGTGATATTCACGCTCAGGATAATTCGGGACTTTTGCCTGATTTGCACTATGGACTGTTTCAGTAATGCCAGAAAATCCAGACGACCTGAGGCGAACCTATGTTGCTTTCTGTTCGGGCGCAGGTTTGTCGCACGCAGATGTAAAGTCTCTTCTTGCTGATCGTGGGTACACTCTCTCGAACAACGCCGTCCGTGAATTTGGAAGGGCTAATCGTTTTCGTGATGAGAGGCCCAGAACACAGGCCCGCGGGAGCATGATTACGATTGAAATTCTCCGGGATTTGATTTCCGCTTGGGCTGATGAGCAGCGCGAGAAAAGAATTCTTGACGAGAGAACTTCGCTGGGAGATGGTTTTGACATTCCCCGCGCAAGCAGGGATGAACCGTTATAATCCTAATCCTTGATAGGTTTGTAAGACCTTCGTTCCCTGCCTCGGCGGGGATGAACCTTTCTAATTCTGGTCCAAGATAGGTTTGCAAGACCCGTTCCCTGCGTTAGCGGGGCGAATATCTTACGGCCTTCTCTCGTCCTCAATCTTACCAACGATAAAGAAAGAGAGAGAGAAACAGCACAGGCCGTCCGGCCGCCACAATGGTTCGGCCGCACGCGGCCCGCGCCCTGGAGGGCGCGCCATTGTCCCGGCCAGCCGTCTGCGCCTGCGGGAAAGCATCCAGAAAATGAAAAAGGATGTTCTCCGTGGCTACTCCCGTCATAACAGTCTTCACGTTCACCGGCCCACAGGATCGTCTGCGCCAGATCGCCAGAGAGCGCGCCTACCGGACCTGCGCACCCGAACACATGACGTGGGAGGATGAAACAACACTCGTGATGACCCTCGAAAGCGGGATCGGGACGTCATTTCTTGGTCATGGGCTGGGGCTGTCTGACGAATATCCAGACGTCAGCATCCGGGGCATGGAGTATTTCGACTGCTTTGATGATCCGGGCTTTGCCAAATGGCAGGGCGGTGAGCTTGTCTATGAAGCGGATCTCATCACAGTCTTCGGAATCCTGTTTCCGACAGACGCCACAAAAGACTGGCCGGGATGTAGCGCCAGCTTCTGGCACAGGTCTCCGCCTCTCGCGGCTGCCATAGCCGAGAACTGTCCCCACTTTGACCTGATGCCTTTGCGCCGACTGGCAGGGCCGGTGCCGAGATGGGTTGAGACAACGGACGGCTTCGCCACACTCTTTCTCCGCCCGCCCTCGACACCCGACGCGCAGGATGGCCTCGGGGTGATCCTCTATCCGGAGATCGGCAGGAGCACCCTGGTGACAGGGATCGACCGCTTCGGTGGCGTCGCCCGGTTTCGGCGTCAGTCCTATGGACAGATCAGCGCCTCGTGCCCGGAGCTGCGGGCCGTCCTGCGGGACCGCTGGAACGTCAGCGAAAAGAAAAGGAGGAAAGCGCGCCAGGAGCGGAAGGTGCTGAGGAGGAGATTGAAGAAAGCAGAGGGGGAGAGAGGGGATAGTGTGTTTTCTTTCGTCGAGACTGACCCGTGGGTAATGTGAAGGGGAGGTGAAAAGAGGATCGGGGCGGCCCTGACGGGTTCGTTCGCTCTACTGCGCTAGGCTCCTTCGTCGCCAAGCTCCGCCTAGCCCCGACGTCCAGCCGCCCTCAGTCGGGCGTCTGGCCCTCGGGTCTGGCCCTTTCGGGTACGGCTTACCCGCATCCTTTTCCATGAACGGGCGGTCCGGGTCTGGGGGATCGGTTCGTGAGACGGCTCCTCAACCTCCCCGGCCAGTCCTTCGGACCGTCCGCGGAGGCATGTTCCATGGAGGTGGCCTCGCATCCAGCGTTCACTCTGACAGTCGCCGTGCCAGTCCGTAAAGCCACTGCACATCCCTCGGCATCAGGTGTCAGGCCCGCATCTGCTGCAGGGCCGCACGCGACCCCGCATCAGACGCAAACCAGTCCCCTTGCTCAGGACGCTCCGGGCTTGACGGCCTGTCCCGTCGCCCGTCTTGGCCGGTGGCAGGATGGGCTCAGGAAAACGCCACCTCCATTCCTCTTTCGTCGCCGTCAGTGTGCTCGCCGCACAGGCAGGATGGGTCTAGGAAAACATCAAATACCCGTTCAGTATTCAACAAGTAAATAGCCAATTTCAGAGGCTTTATTTTCTTGGAAACGGCGGTTTTCTGCGGTTTTTCGTTGACCGCGAGTAAGTAAAAACCTAATATCTATTCATGGACGGAGGCAATAACGCCGAAACAGTCCAGTTGATACGTTCCTTAATTCTTGGAGGTTCTCATGGCCGGTTCCGTTAACAAAGTCATTCTCGTTGGTAACCTTGGTAAAGACCCCGAAGTCCGCCATACGCAGTCCGGCTCCAAGATCGTGAGCTTTACACTCGCCACGTCTGATACTTGGAACGACCGCCAGAGCGGGGAGCGTCGTGAGCGCACCGAATGGCACCGGGTCGTTATCTTCAATGAGCGGGCTGGTGACGTGGCGGAGCGCTTCCTCCGCAAAGGCCGCAAGGTCTATATCGAAGGCGAACTCCGTACCCGCAAATGGACCGATCAGGGCGGTCAGGAGCACTACACCACAGAGGTCGTCGTTGACCGTTTCAGAGGTGAACTGGTGCTGATCGACAGCAACCGCGCAAGCGAAGGAGGCGGCTGGGGCCAATCGGATGAGGAACTGGACGATCAGGCGCCATTCTAAGGTACTCAGTTCACCGCACGGTCCTGCCAAAGGACCGTCCCCGTTTACGCTCCTTACAGGAACCGGCGCTATGACCACCGAAGAGACTTTTCCATGATGCTGCCGACGCTGCCTCCCAGACCTCCCACTTCAACGCAGCATACAACCGAACGCGTGAAGCTTTTCGCAAGCGGCTGCCAGAGCCTTGCGTTGGCAATCCTCGGGGCGGGGATCGTGGCTCCGCTCTTCACAGGAGTGGCCGTCCCTATGTGGCAGCGTCTGGCAGCCGCGCTCGCCGCTGCCGCTTTTGAAATTGCCGCGTGGACGCTTCTGGGCTATATTCCGAACAACGAGGTCACGCCAACGGAGACCGAACATGATGAATGAGTTCTTCCCAAACCTGCTGATGATGCTCGCCGCGTTTGCTGGCGGCTGCGCCTTTTTCGGCTGGATTGCGAGCCGGTTGCTACCCGCTTCGACCCCGAGACAGAAGCGGCACAGTCCTTCCTGATGCAGAAAGACAGGCGGCCTCCGGGCCGCTTTTTTTTGTCCGCTCGCCCGGTTTAGTCATGCGGGCGCGCCTCGTCGGCGCGAAGTGTATTGCCCCCAGTGCTCGCCCCCCACAGGGGGGCTGCGCCAGGACAGTGGAAAAGCTAGACTGCGCCCATGTCACGACAAACCATAATCCGTATTGGTGCACTGAGTATTCAGGCAGCCGTTCTTCTCCTGATCTGGCAGGGCTTCCTGCATCCAACCCGGGGAGGTCTGCTGGTGCTTGCCGTCGGGTTTGTGGCCTTCTTCCTGACGCGGGATTCTTCCGGCAAAGATCTGGGCCGTAAGTAGAAAAACAGAAGAAGGATCGGGGCGGGCCGTCCGGGTAACGGTTCACCCGTGTTCTTTTCCCTGAACGGACGGTCCTGGTCTGGCAAGTTCGACCGTGAGACGGCTCCTCGTCCCTCCCGAACGGTCCTGAAGGACCGCCCGGGAGGGCCGTTCCACGACAGCGTCCTCGCATCCAGCGTTCAGTCTGACAGTCGCCGTGCCAGTCCGTAAAGCCACTGCGCGACCCTCGGCTTCAGGTGTCAGGCCCGCGTCTGCTGCAGGGCCGCACGCGACCCCGCATCAGCCGCAGGCCTGACACCCTTGCTCAGGACGCTCCGGGCTTGACGGCCTGTCCCGTCGACCGTCTTGGCCGGTGGCAGGATGGGCTCAGGAAAACGCCACTGTCGTTCCACTCTCGTCGCCGTCAATGTGCTCGCCGCACGGGCAGGATGGGTCTAGGAAAACGACAGGTATTCATAAAGTAATCAAGCAATCTTTTTACTTGTCATGCAAAAATAAAGCGCGTTTTATGGCGGTTTTCTGTGCTTTTTCTCTTGTCAGGAAAGGCCGGAAAGGCTATCTTTTACTTGTCGAGAGGGATTGGCCCTCAAGACAAAGCGCCCCGAACGGTATTGGTACTACCGAACGGGACTTCGCTAGACTAGAAAGGTACATTTCATGTCCGACGCATCCAGCACAATGTCCCAGAACGCTTCTCAGGGCAACTACTCCCCCGCTGCTGTCCGTCGCTTCAGTGAAGCCCAACGCCGCACCAAGGCTCTTGCCTCTCCGGGTCTGGCAGACATTCTCCGCCTCGTTCCGTCTGAAGACCAGATGGCAAAAATCGTGCTGGCGTTCGGTGTCGAGGCCGGTGACGTTGACGAACTGACCGGGGCAGGGTCCAACATGGTGCGCGAGCAATACGAGCTGATGTTTCCCATCCTCGTGACCTATATCCGGGGCGAGCAGAATTTCAACGGTCTGCGGATGCACCTTGACCGCGTGGTGGATGGTCTCATCCGGTCCGCCTATGGCGCCGCGAACTTCTATGAAACCCGCCGCATGGTCGCCAAGGATGCAGCCGACAGCTACGCCAATGGCGACCGCGACGAAGACCGCATGGGCGTGGACGGTGGAGAAAACCGCGTGGACGGCTTGCGCCGTATCGCTGCCGAAAACGGCGCGAAGGCTTACGCGCTCTCCTGCGTCGCTTCCGGCGCATGTGCCGCCTATGAGGAACTCATGGGTCAGGCTTGGAAGCCTTACACCCGCGACAATGGCCGCAGCCTCTCCCGTGACGTCGCCGCCGTTCAGGCCGACGCCATGGGCTTCTAAGGCAAGCCCGCCGCGCCCACAGGGCGCGGCCTCTTCCTGTCCCTCTGCACATCGAAGAGCGACCGGCCCCGCCCGGTCGTGGAGCCTGTCCCATGTCTCACGCACTCGCCCCCTATGTCCCCGACGCCAGCGCCAAGAGCCTTCCCCTGAGGAGGTTGGAGCACCTTGCGCGTGGCTTCGCCCTTGCGGACGCCCTTATGACCTTTCTGGAAAATACCCGCTTTGATTCCAGCATCGAGAAGGCCGCAGAAGAGGCGCGCGCCGCTGGTGCCACCCCTGACGAGATCCGGGCCGCGTCGAACGGCCTCGCCTGATCGGCCTCGGCCAGGTCCACACACGCAAAAGGCGGCTCCCCTGGGAACCGCCTTTTTTGTTGTCCGGTCAGACCGCGCCAAAATGGACACAACCGCGCAGGCGCGGCTGTGAAGTATGGTGCGTCAGGGCTTCGCCCTGAAGCCGGTGCGTAAGAGCCCGCTCAGGACTTCGGCAGGATCGGCGGCGGGACGATCTGACACCACGATGCGCCCTTCGTGTCGAACGCCTGATGTTCTTCGCAATAACGGCCGACCCGCGCCGCATAGCCGTCATACGTGTAGCCAGAGGCAAAGCCGAGGCCAATGAGGACCGCACCGGCCAGTGTCATCCGCACGTACGCGCGCCATCGCGCTTCCTTGTAAAACTGGCGCTCATGCGTCGGAATTTCCGTCCGCAACTGGTCGAAAACTTCCTTGCGCAGCTCCGAGGTCACGCCGGAGACGATCCGACCAAGGGTAGCCTGCAATTCCCGGTCTCGAAACAGTTCCTGTTTCTCGACATTCCGTTCCGCGACTTCCCCCAGTTTTTCGACCTGTCGACGACTTTCGATAAACTGGTCCCGCAGAGTGTTTTTTTCCTGCTTGGCCATCTCGATAATATCGCGGGCCTCTCCTCTGAAATTCTGCATTTCAGAGGCGCACGACAGAGCGAGCCGCGCAAAAGCGTCCATGGTGGCTCGGGTTGCGGAAACCCATTTCCCGAATGGAGAATACTGGTCCATCCCTTCCAGTCGGGCCGCTTCCTCCATCAGGCGACCCGCGTCCTGCAAAGCGTGCAGGGCGGAAAGAGGCGTGTCAGCATCACTCATGGGAGCCAGCTTTCAACCTTTTCGGCGACGATGTTGCTTTCGATCAGGTCAAACCAGCGCTTGACCTGTGCACGACGCAAAACGTCGAACGGCGTTCCGCAGGGGCGCGGCGCACTCTCCATGACCTGCTGGAAGGAGAGCCCACTCTCGATAATCGCAGGAAGAACGCTCAGCTTCGGGATCCTCAGATAGCGGACCTCGCAACCTTGCATCTGTTCGAAAAGTGGATCCTCGATGAGACGACCAAAAGCACGATCCGGGTCGTGTCCAGCTGGGACCGTCCAGTCGTTGAATACCAGCAGGGCTCTTTTGGGGCGGAAAAGTTCGCTTTCCCAAAGGCGTTTGATGTAGTCGAGATCTCCGGGCTGGGGGCCGCACATGAACAGTCCGGTGACGTCTAGACCAATACTCTCTGCCAGAGAGATGATTCCTTCCTCTTTTGCCCAGAGTTCAAGTGTTCGGTCGCCACCACCGACATCGACAAGAAGCGATTTTTTCTGCTCGGCCGCTGTCCCGAACGCCTCGGAGAACCACTCTCTCAGGACCCCTGCATCCTCGTTCTTGGGACGCGTGAGACCAAAACGCTCATAGATAGATTTGAACGCCGAGAGCCCGGGATTGCGAGCGTCGCCATCTGCAAGCAGGGGTGAGCGCCCTTGCATGATGGCGCGTTCCGCAAGCGCCGCCTCGGCCGTGGATCCTCCAAGATTTCCGCGACCTGCTTTGACCGCGGCAACAGGCGTGCGGGGTGATTTGGCGGGGGTAGGCTTTTCACTCATGACAGGTCCTTACTTTCAATGCCTTCTCCAACTCAGTGAGGAGAGACCTTCAGTATGCGGACACCGTTTGTGAGTGCGGGCAGGTGGCTAGTATAGAGTTTTCATCAGATCACGCGCACGCATCAGTAATCCTCTAAGGATCAGTGATCGATCTTCATGAGGGACAGCCTCCACCATCGGAATGCAGGCTTTTGCCCAGTCTCGATCTCTTTCAAAAAACGAGCGTCGTGGCAGTCCCGGTAGCGCCTCATAGTCGATGCGACCATCGGGCTGACGCCCCGTCGCATCGAGAGGCATGAGGGCATCGAGCGGCAGATATTCCGGCATTCCATCAGGCCGAGGGCCGACATAAGGCGGCGGGAGTGGCTTGTCCCTGTCTGCACCATAACGGGGAGCCTGCTTGAGCATCGTCACATGGTTCGCGATCTGGCCAATTTTGACCCGGGGGCGGGTGGCGGTTTCTAAAGGTGCAGGCTCGGACTGGGTGGCCTCGACGGGGGCCTCTGACTGAACGCCACCCCCGTTGGACTCCGCCATGGTTCTGCGTTGTGCCTCATAGCCTGCGATCCGCTCACGACGCTCCCTGTTGAGGCGCTCTTCGTTATCGGCTTCAGCCATGAGGGCAAGGATCTCTTCATCAGAGGGGCCAGACCGCACTTTATCTGTCGGCGCGACAGTCCTGCGAACCGCTTGGTCACGAGAAGGACCGTTCGCCTCTGCCACTGCACGGTCCTTTCGGGCAGCCAATGTCTTGCCTGCCCGATACCACGTCATTTTGGCACATCGTACAGTCGGTGCCTGCCCATCAGCATTGGTTAACCCAACGTCTTTGAACCATGCGCACAGGGCCTGCCAGTTCAAACGACGCCCGTTCCATGCCCGCAGTAGCTCTTCGCGGTTCGCTTCCATCCACACGCGCAGCGACATCGCTCCAGACACGTTTTCAAGCGCGCCAATGGCCCCGCTGATCCCGATACCTGTCGCTGCCATGTGGTGCCTCCCGTGGCCGTTGTGCGGCTGCTGCGCATCTCTCAGGGGCACCCTAACACGACTATCAAACGACTACAATCGACTACGTAGGAGCTACGCATCGACTACCAACGACTACAAGAAAGCTACAGAGTTTTTCTTTTTCCATATACAAATGCACCCTTTCGGGTGCGGTCCCTGCGGGACCACCAGGCAACCGGATCAGGGGGCGCTCTTCGATGCTCTTGAGAGGGTGCTTTTCGTAGTGCTGTAAGTGCTGTATATAATGTCAAAGACAGCAATGATGTATGTCCAGCCGAGACGAGAGCCCGACCATGCGTACCTTTTCCACCAGTGATCTGTCCCGGAAATCGGGAGACATTATCGCCAGCGCGCTCCAGGGACCGATCGCCATCAGCCAGCGCGGAAAGCCCCGTCTGGTGGTGTTGAGTGTCGAGCAGTACGAGGCGCTCAGACAGTCGCAGCACGACCGCCGCGTGTCTGGAGCAACGGCCGACATGCCCGCCGATCTGGCAGAAGATGTCACGCAGGCCATTGATGCGTTTCTGTCTCCGGACCAGCGTTGACCATGAGCGCCGTGTTCGAGCCCGGTACGGTTCTGCACTACCCATATCTGTGGCACTGGCAGGATGCACAGGGCGAGACAGAGGGGCGCAAGGACCGGCCAGTCGCCGTAGCCGTGCTGTTCGTTGGTCGGGATGGTCAGGACTATGTCCTACTGCTGCCTCTCACAACGCAGAAGCCAGCGGAGGGACGGGAGGCCATTGAGATCCCGGCAACAGAGAAGGCGCGTGCTGCCCTCGATCAGAACCGTAGCCAATGGCTCATGCTGGATGAGTACAATCTCGATCCGGTCAAGGGGTCGTACTACCTCCGGCAGTCTGCCGTGACAGGGCAGTTCAGCAAGGCGTTCATGCGGACGGTTCTGGAGCAGTTTCGCGGCTTGTTCCCGCAGGCAAAGCGTGTGGCCCGCCATCCCTGACGCGGTCTGCTGACCCCGCCACCCGCACTCACAATACAGGATGGGAGAATGCCTCTTTCAGTAAGAAGGAGCTGACCATCCGTGTCTGACGTCGAAGACTTTACGCTGCCTCACCCTCTCAAGGGGCAGAGCCAGTTTGAACTGCTTGTCATGACCCGTCTTAACCAGTTCGGGGAAATGCTTGCCCAGATCCATCAGCTGGTCAGCCCGCCTGATACGCCACAGGAGGGAGAGGGCCTGCACGAGGTCATGGTTCGCATGGCGAACGCATTGGACCGCCAGGGCAGTGTCCTGGAGCAGCTCTGCGAACAGGTTGCGAGGCTTGAGCGCGGGAGCGGCGATGCGGCCGAGCAGGCATGATCACTTACCGCAAGCTTTCTGCGGCCGGGGCCGGGAAGCTCATCGTCGCCTATCTGCGCGAGCATCAGCTGGAGCCGGAAAAGGATGCCCGGTTCGAGCGGAACGGCGAGAAGAGCCAGTTTGAATCCGGTGATCGCCTGAACTCCTATTACACCGGACGCGATGCCCGCGGAAGTTGGGCCCCTGATATGAGCGAACGGATTGCCAGTCAGCTCGGCATTGATGTGACGACGCGCCCGACCGATGAAGCCCTCGCACGTCTGTTCGAGGGCAAGCGCGCTGACACGGGGGAGAAATGGGCAGGGGCTCATGCGAACCGGGAGATTTCCGGGATTGATTTCACGGCCGCCCCGGACAAGAGCGTCACCCTTGCGGCAGAGTTTGCTTCCACGAAAGCCGAGCAGGCCCTTATCTGGTCCGCCATCCATCAGGCGAATGACCGTGCCATGGCGTTCATCGCCAAGGAGATCGGGATTGCACGACGTGGAAAGGGGGGCGTCTCGTACAACGAAGGCGGGGATGTTGGCTGGGTCTCGTTCCGTCATTACACGGCACGACCGGTCATGAAGATCCAGGATGGCGCACAAGGCCCCACGGCGGCGGTGGAAGTTCTGGTGCCGGGGGATCCACAGGCGCATATCCATAATATCATGTTCAACGCGGTCGCCACGGAGAGCGGGCACCTCGGGTCTCTGGACAGCAAGCGCGTGACCGGGATGACGTCGCATATGTTTGGCGGATACTTCCAGGCCGAGCTTGCCTCCGAGCTTCGCAAGCTGGGTATCCGGGTGGACGTGGATGCTCGCGGTAAGGCCGTCGTTCTGAACGGCATTCCCGAAGAAGCCCGCGAGCTGTTTTCAAAGCGGAGCAAGCAGGCCGAGCGCATGGCCAAAGCCTTCGTCAAGCGGCAGGGCGGTGACTGGAAGGCCATGAGTGCCGAGCAGAAGTTCAAGATCCTGCATCAGGCCAATCTGACCTACCGGTCGAACAAATATACCGGACGCAATGAGCGGGACATCTGGCGGGAAGAAGCCGATGAGATCGGCTGGCACCATGACACGGTTCTGACCGATGAGAAGACAGTTCTACTGTCCCAGAAGGAGCGTTTCGAGAAGGCTTACGGGATCGCGGCCAAAATGCTGGCTGACGAATTTCGCACGGCCGCTGTCATCGACCGGGATGCCTTCCGGACGCATGCCGCGCACGGTCTCATTGCGGCTGGCATTGAAGGGATGGAGGACGTGGAGCGGGTTGCCGATATGATCCAGGAGCGTGGCATTGAGATCGACGGCCAACAGGTCCGCTTTCTGGAGCGCGAGCAGGACGGCCGCCTCCGGGTCGCGACAAGCGCCCAGATCGCCCTCGAAAAGGACATGGCCCGTCTTGCCGGCCTGTCGGCGCGGACGCGGGACGGTGCGCTCAGTGACGAGCAGATCGCCGCAGCGGTCGCCCGGTCGGGTCTCGACTTTACGCGCGAGCCAGCACACGGCGCCGCGCAGCTTGCGGCCATCAATGCGCTGGGTCAGGCGGGTGGTCTGGGTTTCCTGATTGGTGTCGCCGGCTCCGGTAAAACGACGCTGCTGAAGCCTCTGGTCGATGCCTGGCAGGAGGATGGCCGCACCGTTATTGGCGCGGCCATTGCCTGGCGTCAGGCCGATGCGCTGAAGGATGCAGGCATTTCCCAGACCTACGCGATGACTCCCCTTCTGGACGGTCTGGCGCAGGGAAAGATTGTCCTCGATCGGCAGTCGGTTCTTGTCCTTGATGAAGTCAGTCAGGTTTCCCCGCGTCAGCTGCTTGAGATCCTCCAGCTTCAGCAGGAAAAGGGCTTTGCCCTTCGGGTGGTGGGCGACCGGGAACAGGCCCAGGCGATCGAGGCCGGCGACGCTGTGGAACTGCTTTTGCGGGTTATGCCCAAAGAGGCGCGTCCGGAGCTGTTGAGCACGATCCGCCAGAAGTCCGCGCGTGGTCGGCAGATTGCCAGCATGTTTCGCAGTCCTGGACGCGATCTGAGCCAGACCGAGGACGAGCAGAAGAAAGCCGATATTGCCCGGGCGCGTGAAGCCATCGACATGAAGCGCAAGGACGGCACGATCCGACTTGTGGGGGGTGACCATGAGCAGGTCGTCGAGCAGATCGCTGACCTGTATCTTCGACGCCGCGACATGCTGACGCAGGCCGGATCGGAGCGGGGCATCACCATGTCTGCGCCGACCAACGAAGACGTCATGGATCTCAGCCGTGCCGTCCGCGACCGGCTGCGCAAGCGCGGCGAGATCGGGCAGGCGGAGATCGTCAAGGCCGCCATCGATCAGCGTGGCGTCACGTATGAGCTGCCTCTCGCAGTAGGAGACAGGGTTCGATTGTTTGCGAAAACCAGCGTCCGGATGGAGACCGCGCATGGGCGTCGCTGGCGTGATCTGGGTTCGAATGGCGACTTCACGACCGTCAAAGGCTGGTCCGATGAGGGGCTGGTGTTACAGAATGCGAAGGGACGGGAAGGGCTCGTACCCTGGACCCGGCTGGCCGACCCGAAGACCGGACGCGTCCGTCTTGGCTTTGGTCATGCCATGACGGTCGATGCGGCACAGGGTGTGACGTCCGATGAGCATATCAACGCGATGCCGCGTGGATCTTCGGCCATGACAGGTTTTACCTCCTACGTTGCCGAAAGCCGGCATGTCCATCGCTGCTGGACGGCCGTGTCGGAAGGATCCCTCCGGGAGGCCGAGACGTTTTCGCGGGCTCTGGGTGATATCCGGCCGGTGACGGTCAACGATCTGTATGACCGTCTGGCATCTGACATGGGGCGTCATCCCTACAAGTCCCTGGCCGTGGATCTGGCAAAAGCCCGTCTTGCGCACGAAGAAGCCAATACGCGCTGGATCCGGCAGAACCACGTCAATGAGCGGACCCGGCAGAAGGGGCAGTCACCGGGCGGTCAGGTGCGTCGTCAGGTTGAGGAAGCCCCGATCCGGGATGTCCCGCGCGCGCAGTGGGATGATGTCAGTCGCAAGCTGCGCAAGGCCGGCTATGCCGCGCAGGACGCCCTGAATGCGGCGCGGCGGGTTGAAGATCTGCAGGAACGTCGGAGGACACAACAGGCCGAAGACAGGCTGCAGCAAGCTCGCGCGGCCGCACAGGCAGAAGAGCGGGAGCGTGATCGCACGCGGGTTCGTGGCACAGGACGGGGGATGTAGGCTTGAAGAAGGAGGCGGCACGGGACATGCCGCCTCAGGTCCTATGCGAGTTCTTTGCCACGTGCATAGAGATTCAGAGCATGCGTGACGGCCTCGACGGCCGCCCGCTCATCCAGTCCAAGCGCCGTCTCGAACGTCACCAGTTCGCTTCGGAGTGCTTCGTCCAGATCCGGATGAAGTGGCTCCGTCGTGCGGGGCAGCTGAGCGGACGGAGGAACGAGGGTCTCAAACAGCTTGGCAAAAGGTTTGTCTTCTGCCGAAGTCTCGTCCGGAAAAAGAAGGGTCAGGAGTTCCTGGGCGTCCTGCAGGGGTCTGCCTTCCGTGTTGAGAATGACGCCGAGCCGCTGATAAAGATCTCCCAGAACTCCGGTCAGCGGCCGGAGATCGCCCTTTTCGATCCGATCGCACCCTTCCTGAAGACGCCGAGCCACGTCATCTGCTTCCGTGGCCGGTTCCTCCGAGACAGGGGCTTCAAGAGCGGGAGCCGCTGAAACTGTGGGGAACACCCTGTTCACGCCCTCTGGCTTGATACCGGCATAGAACAGTCGCGTGTAGATGCGCTTTCCCCGGAAGAGAATGATGGCCTGCCCCTGTCGGAGGTTCTGCACATCGCTCCAGGAGATCCGCTTGACGTCCCGGATGTCTGCACGTTGCTGGTCCGCATAGACGCCCAGAGGGTTGGAACTGTCGAAGCCGGGGAGGACGCTGACAGGCATCGTTCCACCTGACTGTTCGATCCACTCCCGGGTTGGACCAGAGTCCTCGATATTTTCAAAGATCTTCAGCTTGGGATTGCCGAGAAGCGGAACGGTCAAATCCTTACCGAGCGTGGCGTAGAGAGTGCCGACCTCCTGAAACGAGATCAGCAGGGAAATGTTCAGCTCTCGACCCAACGCCATCATCGCGTCGATCCCGCGTGTCGCGAACTGGCCGACTTCGTCCAGAACCAGAGGATAGGGCACCGTGGAGGACGACGCGCGATTCACCACGCGGTCCTCATAGTCGCCCTCGATCGAGGTGCCGAGTGCTGCCGCCAGCGCGTAACGCAGCGCCGTGATGACCGCCTTGCCCAGGGCGGCATTGGTGTCCGGGTGGTTTTCGAGCGAGGGGAGAAGAACGACCAGGATGCGCCGATTGAAAATGACGTCCCGGAAGTCCACATCACCGATATTGCACCGGAAGATATGTCCGAGCGTGGAACTCATCTGGGTAAAGGTTTTGCCGAAACCGCCCACCACATAGGAATGCTGCTCGCGAACCTTGTCCTGGTCTCCCACGCTTTTGGTGTTCGAGAAGCCACCCGTCTCCGTCACGTAGTCGCGGACCGGGTTCAGCAGGGTCCGGTCAAACTCGGGCGGCAGTTTGACTGTGCGCGTCTCGGCTGCGTCTGCATCATAGTAGGTGAAGATCTGATCCTGGTAGAGATCGCGCAGCTTCACGATGTCAGAGAACATCGTGCGGATCGTCTCGGACATGATCGGAATGCCAAGGTTGTCCCGGACCCAGACGAAGACATAGGACATGCCGCGAATAAGCGCTTCGGCCCTGTCGCGGAAATGCGCGGAGTTACCCCCTCCGCCTTTCTTGTCTTCTGGAAGAAAGAGCGTGAGCAGAAGCTCGGTCATGCCCTCAGCGTTGACAGAGGAGAAGGGGTTCCAGGTGTTGGTTTTTCTGTCGCCGGCTGACACCATCATATTGATGAAGCGCAGGTCTGCCTCTCGGCCCCACCGTCTCGCCATGGCTGCAACGGAGAAGGCAAGGTTGTTCGAGGCCTTGCCGTCGACAATCGTAAACCCGCCGCCCTGTGCCAGGGCATTGCACAGAAGACTGTAAATGAACTGCGTTTTGCCGGACCCGGTTGAGCCGGGCAGAATGGCATGCATTGTCATGTCATTGCCGGACAGCCAGACCTGTTGGGCGGTGACTTCATCCCAGCCTATCAGCCAGTCTCCAGAAGGCTTCCCCGGGATTTCGACGCCAGGTCGTTTTGGGTCGGGCTGAGGATTGCCGTAGTCCTTTCCCTTCGCGTTGGCCGGCAAACGAAGAGGTAACGTCACCGGCCGGGTCAGGACATAGCCGGCATAGGCGACGGCCAGCGGTACAATGGCAGTTGTCAGTGCTGGAACGGAGACAGATACGCCGGCCATTGCCACAAGCCCGATAGACGAAAACCCCGATCGCAGGATTTCCCCGATCTGTTGGGGTACGCTGCGGGTATCGCGGAATGCCAGGCCGCCTTTCTGCTCATGGAAATCTTGCGGACCGTCTATGCGGCGTCTGATCGTCGCCATGATTACTCCAACCCAAATGCGTTGTTCGGTACCGGGGCGGCTTCGGGCGCGGCTGGTATGTAGCGCCGTGTGGCTGGTTCGGGCGCGCGGAGTAGCGGCATCTGCCCTGTTTCTGCTGTATGTGGGCCATTGCTTTTTGCAGGTGACAGCAGCCAGTGGCCGAGGGACGCACCGACGACAATCAGACAGACGCTTGCGATCAGTGGAAGCGGTACCTTTCTGGTTCGCTGCGGCTGCCGTTTAGTGGCACTCTCTTCTGCCCGGAGGAGAGAGGGATTGTCAGGTCCCTCTGAAAACGGGCCCTGCTCGAGAAAGATGATGGTCCGGTCGCCTTCACGACGAATGGAAAGGGACTGTGTGTCAGACGGAACAGAAATGATCATCGCGGACCTCAGCAAGTTAGACGCCTGTGCAGTATCTGACAGGCGTTTGTGAGTGCGGATCAGCCGGTGACGGTGTGGGTATAAGCCGTCAGGGCTTCAATACTGATGCATCCTTCGGGATCGGCGACGGCTCTGAGAACAGCGTTAAGCGCCAGAAGGGCAATCGACAGTGGCACATGATAGAGCCCGGTGAGTGTGTAGCCCGTCACACTGAGTGTGTCGGGCTCAAGCCTGAGGCCGAAGCCCGCCCCTTTTGTTTCTGATCGCCAGAACTCTTCTGCGAGCCTGAGCAGTACCGGAAGAAACACGTTTGTCTGGGTCACGCGCCACGCAGGCAGAACGCCCACACCTGGAATGCCGGTCTCGAAGCGGTAACCCTGTGTTTCAATCAGCGCCGTGCAGCAACGCACCAGGTCGTCAAGATCGCTCATGCGTAATCACGCTTTTTCCAGGAGGGGAGACGAGGGCGAATGGGACCGCACAGAATGACCCGGAACATCCGCACGGCCACGGGTAGCGTCAGGCCAAGCCATGCCAGCACGCTGAAGAACAGGACCCCGATTATGGCGAGGATAAACGTCCATTCGCGCATGTGAGCGATCCACAGAGCAAATGGTGCAAGCGCACGGGCGTCGATAATGAGAAGACGGACCGGGTCCGCGGTAAAGCGCCACATCAGTTTTCTTCCTTCATGGCAGCGGCGGCGACGGCTTCTGTGATTCTGCCCTGTTTCACAGCCGCAGCGATGGATTGAGCGAAAGTCTGTCCGTGTTCCTCGATGGCTGTCTGCGTGATGTTCGGCCAGCGATCCCGGGGTGCATCCAGCAGGCGGGTGCGAATGGCGCGGGTCACAGGCAGGAACTCCCGAATGGGTGTCCTCTTGCCGTCGGTCGACTTCAGCAGCCTCTGGTTCACCAGGAGACGGAGGTTCTCGACGAACGAAATTGTCAGGCTGTCCCGCTGATCAGCGGGGCAGAGCGCCTGAACACGTCGGACAGTGGAAGAGCAGCTGTTCGTATGAAGAGAGCTCAGGAGGCGATGGCCAGAGATCCCGGCCTGGATCGACGCTTCCATGGTCTGGGGATCGCGGCACTCGCCCACGACGATGTCGGTTGGTTCCCGACGCATGCACGCGCGGACAAATTCGGCAAAACTCCTAAGGTTACGCGGAATTTCGAGCTGCGTGACTGTTGAGTTACGACGTTCGATGCGATCATAGAGGATCTCAAGGGGGGCTGACGCTTCGATCAGGTTGCAGTGGATATCCGGGTCTTCAAGCCGGGCCCTGTTGATGCCGCCAATCAGCGTTGATTTCCCCGAGGCCGTGGCGCCGCAGATCAGGAAAATGCCCTTTTCTCCATGCAGCGCGTCCAGCAGTTGAGGCTCGACCTGCTGATCCTCTAAGGGGCGCGGGATATCAACCAGGGGTCGGAAGGTCACCGAAATGCCTGAATCCGCACCGACCTGAGAACTGAGTGCATTCAGGCGAAAGGGGTAACGTCTTTTTTTGCGATCAGGCCAGATTGTATGCCCGACATCGATCGGATCGCCGTTTTTGAGGTTGGTCACTCCCGTCGCGGAGCGAAAGATGTAGTTGACGGCGTCCTCGACTTCACCCGGCAGACTGGCATCGCGCGTTACCTGATGATTTTCACCATGCAAACGCACCATGACAGGCATGTCCGACTGGATTTCGACCCGGGAGCATTCGGCTTCGGAACACCAGATCAGGAACTGATCCAGCGTATTACCCCGCAAAGCTTCACCGTCGTGAGGCCAGAACATGCTCACCGTGCTTTGTTTCCCAGACGGTTCAGTGTCTCGAATTCGTGGATGACCTGTTGATGGGTCCTCACGAGAGCCTTTGGAAAGCCGTCGCTTTGCTCTCGTGGACCGTGCTTCTGATGCAGTGCCTCCATGTACCCCGAGATCGGCTCTAAGAGAGAAGACGGCGCGCGGCTTACGTCATACCCGTAATAAGTTTTGCGAGACGCCACATGGTCGAGCTGAACAAGCGTCAGCGTCATCGCACGATCGAGCTGAAGGGCTGGTACGGCATAATGCTCTGCGACCCAGTCCCGGAGGGTGTAAGCCGCAATGCGCGCACGGATGAAATCAGGCATAAGGCTAAAAATTACAGAATCAGTCATGGTCTGCCGAAGGTCTTGAGAAGGCTGGAGATCTGGGGTGTCGTCAGAGGGCGTCCGGCAAGGCACTCTGCTTTCCAGTGTGCCAGCGCTGCTGCCGCTTCCGGGCAGGAGGAAATCGCCATGACATAAGGTGGGAGTCCGTCACGCGGATAGGACGCTGCGGAGAGAACGAGCCAGAGGTCGCGGTCCAGAAACTGGATGGCCGCGAAAAGCCCTGGGTTGACGACGCCGGCTTTGAGGCGTGCCTCCTGGAGAAGCGACAGGAGTGCTGGTCGCGTAAAGGCATGTTGCTCAGCGATCTTCAGCGTCGAGCGGAAGCTCTCCTTCTTCAGCTGCTTATCAAGGGTAGCCACAAAGGATTTCGACACTTTCGCGAAGTTTGATGGCGCTCCGTCTTTCAAAGTGCCTTTCATCTGCACAGAGAGGTTCTCCAGGACACTCTGTGCCTCATCTTTTCGGCGTTGGATGAAGAACGAGAAAGCGACGAACAGGCATTTTTCAGCGACCGACGCCTCCAGGGGCCCGCGCCAGGGACGACCAAGTTGCGCCTCCAGCGCCTGAAGAGTGGCCTCGCGCAGCTCGGCGGGTGAGTCGCCTCGCACATATCGTGCGCGCCACTCATCGAGATTAAGCGCCGGATCGAGAGGCGCTAAGGGCACTTCGGGAGGCGAGGGTCGCACCAGCTTTAACCCCTTGCCAAGCCACGCTGCGCCCAATGGATGGATCTCCGCGAGTGCTTTCTGCAGTCCTTCAAGGCCGAACCGCTTGCGATGACGCTCCAAAGGCGCGCGGGTCAGGCACAGACCCGCAAGAATGACGAGCAGGACAAGAGCCGGCCACCGGAGAACCGACCCCGTCAGCGTGCAAAGCGCCCAGAGGGTCGATGCAGAGACACGCTCAGGGATGGCCTCCCCAAGATTGACGAGGACCGCGTCATAACGGTGCGTGAAGAGTCCAATCAGCCGCAGCTCGTAGCCCTGCACGAACAGGACGACTTCGACGATCTGGGTGTGGAACTTCAACCAGAGCAGGAACGAAAACAGAGCAATTCCAACGCAGACGCCGATCAGCAGACTGGCAATGCGCTCGGGATCGTGGGATCGCGTGTTGGGAGCCGGGTTAACTGGCATTACTGGCCTCCCTCTGAAACGTGCCAATGGGCGCGGTTCGCATCGAGACCGGGTTGACTGCGGATGCGAAGTTCCCGGTCATCGAGACGCATCAGATCGGCGCCACCCTGAACGTCGCGGTGCAGCTGAGAGACCTCCGGGGCTGCCACTTTTCCGGCTCTTAACAGAACCCTGTAACGGCCCATGCCCATGACATCGCGTTCCATGCGCGACAGGTCATCGAGAAAGATCTCGACCGCCTGCCGTTGTCCGGCTGCCCAGCCATAAGCCACCCCGGTTCTCCAGACCTCAACTTCATGTGGCGTGCGTGGGCGGACCGCGTCGGCTGGTGGGGAAGGGGGTGAAACAGTGCGTACAAGCCATGTGCGCCATTGCGGCACGGCCGTTACAAGCTGAGCGCGTCGTGTAATCTGGTAGATCGTACCTGTCTCCCGGGCAGTCTGGCCACTTGGATCGAGAGCGACTGCCATTTGCGCTTCTGTGACCACGGGTGGTCGGATAAGGGTCTGACCGTTCCCGGCTGGGAGCACCAGAGTGCGGAAATCCACTTTCTGGTCCAGAACATGGGAATATCGGCGCAGGAGCTCATTGATTGCGTAGGATTCTGCGGCCCGCCCGCCTTGGGCGCCATAGGCCCAAGCCGCACTGCGGACAGCACTGTCGCGCCCGTTCCCGCTTTCCTGTTTCGGGGAATAGCCGGGGCGCACGGCCATCATCGCTTCGAGCGACGACGGCCTGTCCACGTCAGGAATATCCGGGGCTTCCGCTGCCCCGGTGATAGGCGTGTCGATTGCATTGCCTGCTTCCGGGTTGCCGTCGGGTATCTCCGGGACAGGAAGATCCTGAGGGGGTTCTGCGCGTGCATGGGCGGTGAACCCACAGAGCGATGCCGCAAGAAGGGCCGTCCGAAAGGTAGAATGCCGAGGCTTACGCATTCCAGGTAATCCTTATGACGTGGTGGGGGATATCAACCCAGATGTCGGCATGACCCGCTGACGCGGCCGCCATTTCGTCCAGCAGGCGCCCGAACGTGGTCGTCTTCTGATCCACTTCTATGATCGGCGGCGCGGCGCGCGGCGGGATGTCGGTCTGATAGCCGATCCGTGTGGCGATCAGCCGGACACCCTCATCGAGAGGTCCTTGCCAATTCCAGCTGACAGGTCGGTTCATCTCGGCCGGAAGAACAGAGCCCGCCCGTACCAGAGGAAAACGGACGGCACCAATCTGGTCGAGTGCGGACAGAATATGATTCATGTCCTGATCGTAGGGATGCACAGGCGGCGGGGTCTGTTCGCTGCAGGCACAGAGGCCTGACAGCAGCAGAAAGGGAAGGCCGAAGGGTCGGCGAAGAGGGACGTGCCACATGTCGTCTATGATGGAGGAGACGTTTGTGAGTGCGCAGCAAGCTGCACGTTTTTCCAGACCTTACGTTGATAAGCCACGTTGTACTTGGGCGTACTGGAGTTGTAATTGCCGACCCGCCTCCAGAATTCTGCGGCGTTGTCAGGGGTGTGCCCCCCAAGTGCGCCGGCCAGAACCCAGGCACCGATGTGGATGTTCAGGCAGCCATCATTAATGATCTGGTCTCGTGTGATCCCCATGCGGGCGAGTTCTGGCAGGTGCATCGAGTTCACCTGGGCAGGCCCCATGTCATAACTTCCGTTCAGGTTCCGGCTGATATGTCCGACCCGACCACCCTCAGTGAGTAAAATAGCCCGGTAGAGGAGTTCGGGCAGATGATACTGTCTGGCTGCATGGGTGATGCAGGCCCCGAGAGACCCCGTAAAACCCGTGGCAGGAGGTGACGCCGGCTGGTCCCGTTCTCGAACTTCAGGCAACGAACGGGCTGTGCCGGCCCATGCAAGGATCCATGCTCCGGCCGCAATATTCATGCAGGCGTCGGATCGGACCTCTTCAGGATCAAATCCGGCGCGCTGGAGGATTGGCAACCAGCGAGGGTCAATTTTCATGACACCAAGGCCGGGTCCCGACGCATGATCTACGACCCGCTCAATGGAGGCGATAGGCACGCTATAGGCGTGGGCGGCCAGTGCGGCACAGGGCGGAAGCGCTGTCATGGGAGAGCGACCGGATGCAGGTGATACTGGTAAATCAGCCGCAGGATCATGAGTTCGTCGAGAACGTCAGGGAAATAGCCAAGAGCGCTCTCGTCGGACACGGGCCTGAAGTCATACAGGCGTGATCCATTCTGTTCCTGAGACAGTTCAAGTCCCACGCTTTCACCATTATCGCGCTGCGGGAGAAGCTGAATTGCCAGAAGCTCGGCGTTGGGCGTGAGGCGGCTGATCAGGTCAACCAGCTCCCTGAAATGCCAGCCAATGGGATTGGAAGGCCGGGAGACCATGACAAAGAGCTTGCCGCTCCTGGATTTCATCAAACGCCGGTGCCGGTCAATGCACCGCGTATAGTATCTGCGATCTTCAGGGGTCTGCGGATCCTTATGCGGGAACATGTCCTTCACCCCGAAGCGATCACGGAAGGCAGCATGACCGTTTTCGCCCGGTTTTGGGAGAAAGTCCGCAAAATCGGTTTCAAGACAGTGCCGGATCATTCCGGGGGTTGCATGGACCCAGTCGAAGGGCAGTGCGCCCGTGCGCAGGTCGGCGTTCCGGAGAATGGTTGCTGGCAGACAGTGTGTTCCAAGAGGAATCACATGCTTGACTCGATGCCCCCCAATCGTTCTGACGCCATAATTAGGCATCTTGGAGGAACGTCGATGCTTGTATCGACGCAGGGTTGTGCGCAAGGACATGAAGAGTTCCGGCGTAAAGTCATACGTTCCGCTCTTCACGCCCGAAACGTCGGGCGTGATCACGGTCTTGGGCAGCGTGAGGGCGTCGCTCATTGGGCGCTGCACAGATGAAGGGTTGAGTATCCATAATTGCCGTACCAGATGGTCTCGATCCCGAGGTCTTCTGTGCCGGCAGGGCAGCTGTAACCGCCCGTGATGCTGTTCGTCCGGTTGTAGCCGGCAAAACCATTTGTTGTGGTCGGCACATAACCTGAGATCTGGGCCTGTGGTGCACGCCAGACACCGCTTTGACACACCAGAAGCAGTCCAGAGTTATCATTTTTGGTCGCTAACGCGCCGTTCGGACTGCACCCGTTTCCTGGCCACGCATTGCCATTATCGGTTCCCAGCCGAACAGTGGTGGCTGAAACATTCCCCGCTCCAAGATCGGCCGCGCTGCCGTCGGCATGCTGCACATAGGCTGCTCCAGGTGCCCGGATGGCCAGATTGTCATTGTCGCCATAGAAACACGCATTGCCGACGTTGAAGGCACAGCCGTTCTGCATCACACGCACCGAGTTCTGAACTTCGAGGCGGTCGCCGATGCTGACATATCCCTGATTGTTCACATAGGTGCTGACATTTCCGCCTGTCCCAACGCCGAGGCCACCTTCACCCCGCCATAGCCGCCGTTCGGATTGCCTCCTGCGAACACGCCGCGCGTTGCGTTGACATCATTGGCGTTATTGATGCTGTTGCCGCCCATATCCAGCGGGGTTCGCATCGTGTTGAGCTCTGGGTGCCCAGCCACGGCGGTGCGATACAGGTAGTCGTTCGTCGTCACGCCAGCGTCCGATGACCCCGCACCGGCAGAGACCAGACCGACAAGATGCCCGGGGCCAGGGTTGGGGAGGCCCGCCATATTGAAACGCCAGGTTCCGCTTGCGCCGTAAGCCGTGTCGGCCGTCAGTCCACCAAGCATGCCATCATAGGGAACAAAGCCACCCTGATGCCCCGTCATAGACGCGACAGAGACTTCGTCCTTTGGAATATAGGACGTACCGCCACTGCTTTCGATGACGGCACTCAGCACACCAGAGGTCGGCTGCTGGATGTAAACACTCCAGATCTGTCCGTCCGGGTTTGTCGCCGTGAACGCAGGCGGAAGGTCGTGTTCGCTGATGAGCGTTGACAGTGCAATCTGCGTGGTTCCGCCAACCGGAACAGCAGCCGTCAGCTCGCTGGTGTGCGCGTTTTCATATTGTCCGGCTGCCCGGATGAGATCCTGAAACTGTCCGGCGGTCACGGCAAGACTACCCTGACGCGTGCCATTCTCGACCATGGCGTAATAGCGCGGCAGGATCATGATACCGATCACCGTAGCGATCATCAGTGCGACGATTGTGTTCATTGATATCCCGTGCCGCTCAGGCTGATGTAGGAAACGGCGTCGCCATCTGGCACTGCGACCGGAAGGGCTCCCATGTCACCCGAGGCTGGGGTGAACCAGTGCCCGCTTCGCGCTGTTCCAAGGGAAAGATCGCCATTCGCGAGCAGGATTGCCCGCGATATATCTGCGGCTTCCATCGGCATCCACGCGATGACCGATACTGACTGGCCCGTCCCCATAATGCTGTTCTGTGCGGCTGCAACCAGGGCGGCGTTACTGCCAAGCGTCAAGGCGCTCAGAGGCACGGAGGATCGGGTTGCCGGATGGTTTTCGAGGTAGAGAAGCAGGGCCGCTTTGTAGGCAAGCCAGGCCTGCGCAGTCTCGGTCGTTGACACCAGGGGGGACGGCAGATTCTGTCGTTGGATGACCCGAAGGCCATCCATTGAACTTGCGGCCATGATCACCAGAGCCAATGCCAGAAAGACGTAGGCCATACGGGCTCAGTTCGAGTATTCGAAGGTGACAGTGACCTGCGAGACCCCAGACGTTGCATTGCAGTTGTTTGCGATATTCACTGCGGCCTGGGGATCGGACATTGCGACTTCGGAGCCGTTAATGGCTACGCGATCAGCGTTCTGGCTTCGCGCAAAGGTCGCACACGCATCACCATCGACATTGGTCCAAGTTTCGGAATGACCCTGATCCCAGGGCGCAATGGTCACCTTCGAACTGCCCCACGGACCCAGAATTGTGTCGCCATCGCCGTTCTGCATCGATTTGGGCACAAGTCCCGCCTTGATGGCTACGGAGTTATTGAGACCGGTATAACTACGGGTCGTCATGCCGCCATTGATGTAGCTGCTGATGTTGGTCGCAAGCTGGCTCTGTTGTGACGCGGCGGTACTGCCGTTGTTTTTCGCAAACACGGAGTAGCCCCCGACAAGGACGGCAATCAGTGCAAGAAGCACCGCTCCGGCCTTGATAAGGAGTGAGACAATCTGATCCATGATAATTCTCCCTGATGTGGTCCTGGAAGCATTATCGAACGGGTCTTTGTGAGTGCGGACACAGCCGGGATATCAGTTACATCGGCCCGATATCGCTCATGCCGGAACCGATGTTGTTCGAGGCGACGATCAACGCACCGGCAATCAGCATCATCATTGCGTTCGCGAAGCCTTTCGCCGCGGCCGCCTGCTCCAGCGTCGTGAACTCGATCTCATCAGCCCAGGCCCGACTTGACTGCAGAAGACGGTCATAAGCTCCTGTGCCGCCCCAGCTTGCCTCGATGTCGTCAATGACTTCGGGGGACGGGAAGGCGAACCCGGAATCTTCCATGGCTTCGGGCAGGGACATGCCCCGTGGACCCAGACGGTCAAGAATGGCTTCGAGGCGTTCACGAAGCCAGGGTGTGGCAACCTGCATCTGATGGGTGAGGGCTTCGGTATCTGTCATCCCGGCCCGAACCAGCGCAATAAAACTCGAGATCCAGATGTAACCCTGAATATTGCGATAGATGGACCAGGGTGCTGCGCGCTCGAGGAAAACCCGAAGAGGCCCTGTCAGCTTTGTGAGACTGAGCCAGAGCAGTATCAATGCCCCAACCAGGCCACTGAGGATCAGGACACCATTCAGGCCGGTCGCGAGACTACTGGCGAAAACAAGCATATCCTGTGACGTACTCGCTTTCATCTTCATGCCGCCGTTCATGAGTAACGAGGGAATGACCATTTTCGCGATCGTATAAAGGAACGCGAAGATGATCCCGACATACATCAGGGGCTGGCCAATCGCACTCCTCGCCGCCCGCATGATGCGACCTACGCGGGTTTTGATATCGCACAACAGATCCATCGCGGAGGCGATGTCGTCTCCTTTCTCGCCGGAGAGGATCATCATGTATTCGTCATGCGGGATGAAAGGCCTCAGCGCCTCGGCAAAGCTCATGCCCTGGGCGGCCATCCGATGCAGCACCTTGTTCAGAATCCTCGGCACGGAGGTCTTTTTTCTGCGCTCCTGCTGACGGATATACAGGAGCATGATGCGTTCCAGCTCTGACTTCTGCCTGAGCCTGATGGCTATCATCCGATACAGCCGTGCCCGTGTCCGCCATGTAAAAGCGACGTGGATATCCATCCACTGTGCAAGGTCCTGCGTAAGCCGCGGTTTTTCAGCCGCCGCAGAGGTGTAGACAATTCGAAGGCTCATGACAGTTTTGCCCCTGACAGTCGTTCGCTCATGACGGCGTCACGTGTTCGGATCCGATCAACGGTTGCCGTCACGGCAAATGGATCGACAAGCCCCTGGAAGACACGGCCCATTGCTGTCTCGACCATCGACGGATCGGCATCGGGCCGTGCTCTGAACCGATGCCGGGCGATGGCTACGCCATGATTGACGAAGTCAGACATCAACTGTTCGTCCGTTTCGACAACCTCTGCAACCGTGGTTCGACCGGAGATGCCAGTACCGAAGCAATGAGGGCATCCTGGCCCTTTTCTGCGGACCGCGCTGAGATCCTCGCCCCATGTCGGGACAGCTTCGCAGGTCCTGCGTGGCAGTCTTTCGTCAGCGACGGTCCATGGAAGCGAACAGTGTTTGCAGAGGACAGGAAGCAGACGTTGTGCGACGACGCCCCGGACGATGGAGGCATTGCAGGTCGTGCGGAAACTCAGGCGTTCGAAATCCATGTTCTGAAACCGCAGAGGGTAATCGAACGGATCGTCCACATGGAGCGTACTCATCACGAAATGGCCTGTCTGCGCGGAATCAAACGTGGTCAGCGCGACTTCGCTATCGCGCATTTCTGCGATGGACAGGTCATCCGGATCCATACGTAGCGCGGTCCGTAGGCGTGCACGGAACTCACGACCCGCTTCTTCGGACGTCAGGGCATTCGAAATATCAAGCTGGATACCCCAGTGCATGGGATACTCAGCAGGCTGGGCGATCTCGACCAGGCGCCGCTCCGGCTGGGTCCGGGCTTTGTGCAATGCGATCTCGTAGAGCAGGGTCGTCTTCCCGGATCCGGTGGGGCCGGTACAAATGAGGACGCCTGAAGGCGAGACGGCGATGTTCAGGATGCGGTCGACCTGGCTTTGCGTGAAGCCGTATTCGAGCAGTTTGAGCTTACCTTCAGGTCTGCGCGGAGTTCGGAAGGTAGTCTGCTGCTGCGGCTGACTACGGCGATTGCCTCCGGATTTCACGTACTGAAGGCGGATGACCATGAACTTTCCACCTTCCGAAACCGGAAGGCACGGGCCTTTGACAATACGGACGTTGGCGAGCCCTGTTCCCTTGAGAATATCGCCAGCAATGGCTGCGTCCTGAAACGACAGGTCGCTGTATGCGCTGTCACGGGAGGTCGCCATCGTGTACATCGCCCGCAAAAGACGATCCGCATGCTCGTTCGTCAGCTCATGGGCAACCACGAGTGAACCGTTGATTCGAAACTGGACTTCGGTGTGGCGCTCTTTGCGGTGGAGGTGGATATCAGACACACCGCTTTCGGCTCCTTCGCGAAGAAGAGCCAGCGCTTCATCCCGGACTTCGGCGTCTTCACCTTCTTCTGTGTCCGAAAGGCTTCCTGTTTCATGGGCGTTCTGAATGCGGGCCGTGACGTCACTGATCGGCTCCCAGATAACCTTCAGGCAATCCAGCTGGGGATGCCTGCGCGTATTGGCAATCCAGTCGAGAGCGTCGGCTGAACGCTGCAATCTCTGGTTGACATAGACAGCCTGATTCACCGGATCGAGATGGATCTGGCTTCGCAACCCTGTTGGAATTGTCAGAACATTCGACGATGTCCCGACTTTCTTTGGCTTTGTCTTTTTCAGAAAAGCGAGCATTTCAATGGTCTTTCAGGTCTGGCGCTGCGCTAGGTGCGGGCCGGGCGATAGTCGGCCCCGCTCCTGTGACCTAGTTCGAGGTCCGAAGGGATGGCTTTGGCGTGGCAGTGACAGGCGCAAGCGTGTGCGTAAAAGAAACCTGCATCTGCCAGGAACCCGTCTGCGACCCCGACTGGGCGGGCAAGACAGTCCGTGAAAGTGATGTGACCCTAAGGTTCTCAAAGGCGTCCCAAGGAATGTCCCGCGGATCAGTCTGAAGGCTGAAGGACATTCGGGTGGTCTCTGTTGGCACCTGTCTTCCGTTCACCAGAAGATTGAGCTTTGACGAGTTAAGCGCCGGAATGACCCCGCTGCGCTGCAGGATGCCGATAAGCGTTCGTTCATTATAGCCCGCTATCGTGTCCTGCCGTTTTTTGAAGCTGTAGGACAGGGGACGGTGCGTCACGATGGCGTTTCCGTTGTCCATAAGCTCACCCTCTGGGGCATCAGCCATACTGCCGCCAGTTCGGTACCAGTGCAGATCGATCACGTCGCCTTTGCAGGACGCATGGTCCAGGGTCCAGCCGGACGCATACGGAGAGGCGGGGATCATCGACACGCATCCGTCGATCCATTCCGATGGAGGGGGCTCACGCTTCGCGACGACTTTGGGAAGCCGTTTCGCGCTCTCTATCAAAGCCTTGCGGGCGAGTTCCCGACGTTGGTCCAGAACGTGCAGATGGTAGAAATACGATGCTACGCCGGTAAGAAAGAGAAGGCCGATGACAACGGCCGCAGACGTATAAATGGGGGCGAGCGAGGTTGGCCGGACCTTGAGAGGAGCGTCTGGTAGATCTTCTAAAAGCGCTTCAAATTCGCGGGACGAGAGAAGATCTCTCTGGTCGAACGGATAGCCCGAGAAGGTCGAGCGAACAGCTTCGATCGCCTCTTCACGATAGACGCCGTCTGACCCCGGCAGAGGTAGCCCTTCTTCGTCGGTGGCAATGATCCAGAACTGGTCAATCCCGACCTCGTATTCGCCGTAGTATCTCCCCCCGAATTTCTCGCTGATGGCCAGCGCGAGGCTGTGAAATGGCTCTTTGGTATCGACGGTCTCAGCGGACAGGAACCCAACGTGCTGAGGGTAAGTCCGGCTTTGCACATAGTAATTGCTGCTGAATTCGGCAGCCACCTTGTGGACAGTCAGCAGGGACGGGGCGCGCTCGAAGCTGCGCCATCTCAGATCGCCGACCCAGACCCGTCTCTCGTTGCGGATGAAGAATGCCATCGGACCCTCAGCGCGAGTAGGTCGGTGGAGGGAGCGTGTTCGACCCGCCCGGAATGGCAATGATCTGCGTGCCGCTCGGCTGACTTCCGGTTGCGTTCAGGCGGCTTCTGGACCCGTTGGAAGAGATCTGGACGCCCGAAGATGTCACCGCGAGCACGACGCTTCCGTCCGGAAGTGTAACCCCCTTTGACACCTCGGAGGTGCTTCCGTCTGCAAACCTGAGAATGGCAGACGCCGTGTGATTGTAAGGATCAACCAGCAGGGCGTCATAGGTGGGAGGCTTGGGCAGGCTCTTTGGGAGAGGATGGTCGTCGTTCGATCCTTCACGCGGAGGTGGCGAGAGGGGCGGTGCCAGCTGCGTATCAGGCGCCGCCCGGGGTGCTTGTCCCTGCACCTGTTTCTCATTCTGCTTGCGCTCGTTCGCAGCGATAGCCGTTGTCAGGTCAGAGGCTGCCTTTGCCTGTTGAAGATACGTCAGACAGGCATTGTTCTGATCAATCTGAGCCATGCTCAGAACCTCACCAGCGGCCGGCTCATTGAGGTGCTTTGCGCAATCCAGTGTCGCCGCCTGCGCTAGGCCGGGCAGAGTAAAAGCGACCGCTGCTGCGATGAGGTGTTTCATAGGGTGCGAGCCTCGACTGTTACGACAACATGTGTTTTGGAAACCTGGGCGTCGCCTCCGCCACCTGTGACCCAGTTCAGGGCTGAACCGACACCGTTGCGTGTTCGGGACGTTGCATCGTCGACATAACCGCTCAGGACGAGGGTTGAGCCGTTCTGTAGAGCCACTGTGTCATCAAGCGACGTGTTCGAGCTCTTGGGCGCCTGAAGGCTGGAACCATTGGACGTAATGGTCTGAATCGACAGAAGCGTCTGGAGGAGGAAATTCACCCTCAGAAGAATGCGGTTATCGACGATCTTTGGCGTCACCGACCCCATGAAGCCGGACATGATGACCCCAGGAGACAGCGAGTTGGCAGATCCGGCATTAGTCGCGAGTGTCGTCGTCGTATTCGCAAGATATGTCGTGTTGATACCGTTCTGGAACGGAGCTGTAACGCCGTTGGTCGTCACCACGCCCCGATCATACTGTTCGGTGACGTTTCCGAGCTGCTGAAGCGCCTGGACGACAAACTTGGTCCCTGAGAACTGTCCTGTTGCTCCCGTCGCCGTATCGAGAATGGACGCACCAAAGCTGAACGGTGTGTCCGCACTCTGCAGGGCCGGAATTGCGGCAGGCATCGCCGCCATTCCGAACGCCTTGCCGTAATTCTTGAGGGCAAGCTGCGGACTCCAGCCGTAGTTGCTCTCATGCGACACTTTGACAGTGTAGACATGGACCTCTACGGCGACCTGCTTCATCAGGCCATCGTTCAGGTTCTTCATCCAGTCGTCGACACGCGCGATCTGGTCGGGCGTGCCAGTGGCGGACAGCGTGCCCAGGCCTTCATCCGCGACGACGCTTGCCCCTCCTGACACGATCTGCGCGGTGTGTTCGATGGTCTTCCAGCGGTTGGTCTTACTGGTACTCGATACCGAGGCGATACCAGAAGACTGTCCTGAAGACTGACCCGACGAGCTTCCAGAGCCGGTAGATGCCCCGCCGCCACCCGAGCTTCCCGACGATGACCCTGACGATCCCGAGCCACCACCCGTGTAAGCTATGATGGACGTGTTCGCCTGTGTGTCGCCCGCAAAGGCAGGCACGGTGAAGGTCTTGGTAAGCGTGCGGTAAAACTCGACATGACCGTCGACGAAGCGCTGCCACACCCCAAAGCGCGTGGCGAGAGCCTGGAATACGCCTTCCCGTGTGCCGTCATACTTCAGCCAGTCGCCGCTACCGTTCCAGCTCTGCCTGGCACTCTTTCCCTTGTTTCCCAAAGCGGCTGACATGGCAGACATCACCGGGGGAGGGGGAAGATTGGTTCCATTGAAACTGACGGATTGTGGTGTCGCCGTACCGATCTCGCTACCATCGTCGGCATCCTCCGCATCCGGCATGATTCTGACAGGAACGCTTGTCAGGCGGCTGGCCAGAATGGCCGCGTCCCGAAGCGACGTGGGGCGCGCGATCGTTATGGCGGCGGGATGTTTCAGGAGGTCTGGAATGGGATCGACATCCTTAATCGCGTCACCAAGAAGCCAGGGCTTGTCGCTCTCTGAAATGACCGGGATGTTCGGGACGTGCTGACGCTCGGCCGTGTTCATGACATCGGCTTCGCGATGCTGGGCGTCCTGGAAGTCCTGGCATCCGGAGAGAAGTGTGCCGGCTGCCAGTGTTGCCAGGAATGTGGTGCGTAGTTTCATCGGCCGCCTCCTGGCGAGGTTACAACGAGGTATCTGTTAGGGGTGTGGAACTCTGCCCGAATGGACTTCCCTTCGTCCGATACTGTCTGGATGACGGACGACATGACGGTTTTGAAATCACCGTTGAAGGTCGTCATGGCCGGCACCATCCAGTTCAGGGAGGCTGGCCAGCTGATCTTCCAGCCAGCGCGGTCAGCCCAGGCCATCATCTGGTCCCGGATGGGTTGCCCTTCCACAAGCGTCCAGACTTCCGCAGGGGGCTGAAGCTTCACCAGCGCCGGATGCTCCGGATCCACGGGTGCCTGGACAGGGAGTGGCTTGGCTTCGACCGCATCCGGATGGGGTTGAATGACGGGGTTTTGTGGGGCCAGCTGGACTGGACCGGGTGGTGGTGTCTGCTGAGGTTTTTCAGGGGCAGGCAGCCCCGAAACCAGAACGTCCTGTTCAGGGATCTGGAGCGTCAGGGACGCACCGCTCCGAAGGCTGCAGCTGCCCTTGCGCCTCAAAGCTCCGGCGTTGTCATGTCCGTAAAGACAGGTGGCAACAGCATCTTCGACATCCAGTTCCACCAGAAGATCCGCCCCCAGGGGAGAGACGGCATAGCGCACGGTCTGCGCCCCCGGATATGGCATGCCCTGTGGTGAGAGAGCGAAGCCCCGCTCGCGCAGGGTGTCCGTCAGCAGGGTCTGGGCGTGAGCGTCATCCGGGCCGATATAGGGCGCGAGGCGCAGGACTGTTCGCCCTGCATCCAGACTATGTGCAAGGATGTCCGCAATGAAGACGGTAAGGGCGGACGTGTCTCGAAAGCCCGCTCCGCTGATGTGGGACGTTTGTGACGGCGGAACTTCGGTGCAAGCGCTCAGGAAAGCGAGCAGCGACGCCACTGTGAGAGCATAAGGACGGCGCGTCATGCCTTTCCTCCATGAGAGATGCGAATTGTAGGAGAGCCGGGGTCGTTACCGATCAACAGGGCATCAGTGACGGGTAGATCGACGACGTAAGAGTCACCGACCGTTCGATACGGCTGGGTTGCGGTGGTGGAGGGTGACAGCACAACCAGACGAGGGGCACTGTTGATCCCACCGGGCGGAAACTGAATGTAGGTATGATCGCCCTCGCGGTAGATCCGCAGAGGCTTCCATGCCGGGCTGTTGCCCGTCATGTGAAAGTCAAAATCTGGCGTATTCCGCCTGGCCAGCGCCTCTGGCGACGGCGGCGGCTCGGGCTGCGTCTGCGGATCGCCCGAAGCATAGCTGTAGGCAATGCTTCGCATTGAAGGGCCGACGGGATCAAGAATGACGATATAAGAGCGTCGACTGGTCGAGAAGCGCAGGATGGACTGCCTGGCGGCCGGGTCAGGCGTGAGTGCGACGGCCCATGCAGCGTGAATGCCGCGCGTTCCACGCACAAGATCTGTCCGCCATCCGGCTTTTGGCTCTACAGCAAGGGCCTCACTCGCGACCGTCTCACCCGGCTGAAGACGAAGAATGCAGAGGGTGCCTGGCGCGCAGCGCACCCGGGCATAGCCATCGCCGTAAGCGAACCACGTCAGGCCCGCCTTGCCAGCAAGCGGGCTGGCTTCATGCGATGCAGCCGGTGGGGATGTCACCGGCAGTGGAGATGCCTGGGCTTGTGGCGCAAGATTGATCGGGTGGGAGGGCGTGACAGCAAGCGCGGTTGTTTGTCGAACCGGCGTATCGATCCTCTGATTCAGGCTCCCCAAAAAGCCGTTAATGCGATCAAGGCTTTTTTGCAGGGCCAGCTCGGGTGACGGCATCCCCGGAACATCGACTGTCACCGGGATCTCGGTATTCTCACCCGCACACCCGCTGAGCGCTGCAAGGCCGACGAGGGGAAGCATGAAAAGAGCGTTCTTCATGCTGTTAGTGTGGCGGACTCCTTTGTGAGTGCGGACAGTTCGTCTTCAGAGGGCATCCGGATGACCGTACCCAGCCCGACGCCATCCCGGAGTTCTCTGGCAATATCCTCGATCACGCCGCCGAGGGCGGTGCTTGAATCCTGACCGGCTTTCATCCGGACGTCTTCGCGACGCTCGATTTCCTGCTCGGCCGACCCCCGTGGGAAAACCCTTGCGAGGCGTCGACGTGCTTCCGTCGTTCCTAACGCGTCATAAAGGCGGCGGCGCAGCGCCGTGTCCTTTGGACTGGTGGAGAGAGCCCAGAGTTCAATCGGCCCCATGAGATTGAGAACGAACAGCTCGTAGAGCTCGTGATTTACGCGCGTCTGCCAGATGAGTGGGGCACCGCTTCCATCGGCGCGAGGGCCGTTCAGTCCATTGCGTACGATGGCCTGCGCAGCTGAACTCAGGCGGAACCGTTTGCAGATCTCATTGGCTTCGTCTTCGTCGCCTGCCCCCAGGATGAAGCGACCGGTCGAGTGAGAGATGAGATAGTCCCCGAAGTCGGCGAGCTTCTGGCTGGCAAGGCCGATTTTTACGTTGAGCTTCGCGCCGCGCCGTGCCGCTTCTTCGAACTGCTTTTGCACGAACGGGGCACCTGCGGTTCTCTGGAACTCGTCGCACTCAATCCGCTTGAAGCTTTCCCGAAACTCCTCGAAACGCTTGCGATGATACGGACGCACATGGAGAGGGACGTATTGGGCATCCTCTGGATGCAGGAAGAAGTTGCGCGAAGCGATCTGAAACCCCAAAAGATACATAAGATCAGTCTGACGTTGCGCCTCTCCCTGACCTTCCGGCGCGACCCGGTCAATGTCGATGACCACAATCCGCGCCTCTCCAAGATCCAGACGTGTGGGTTTTGTCAGACTTGGAAATTTTGCGACGAAGTGATTGAGGTATCGTCGGAAGACATCGATGGAGGACTCTGCGCCGCCTGTCGGGTTCGTCTTGTCGAACTCCATGCGGATGCGCTCTTCACGCACGACCTCGACGAGATCGCTGATAACCGGCACGGCAAACTGTGTTGCGCGGTGCGCCATACGCATGTCGCCAGCGCTTGCCAGCAGGTCTGCAACTTCCCACCAGGACGTATTCCGCGTCGCCACAAGACGATGATGCGCAAGAGCCGCGTCGATGCCCGAGCGATCAACGCCCTCACGGTACATCTTTGGCCGCACGGAGGGCCCCGTGTCCGAGAAGTATTCATACGCGGCCGTAATGAGGGCGTCGATCAGCTGGTTCATGCCTTCGAAGTCAGAACCATCGAGCGGCTTACAGATCTGCGCGATGAAATTGGTCAGAAACGTGCGATGATAGGGCAGCGGTGCCCGGCAGCACGTTTCGGTATCGAAAATATTGTAAGCGTGTTCGTCAATCAGCTGAAATGGAATATGGATTGCAAGGTGCCGGTCTTCCTGTCGCAAGCCGGCCTTGACCATATCGATAAACCCTGAAGACGAATCCCCAACATCCATTTTCCCGATCAGGGGCAGTTTGGCGCCTTGAGCTGTCATTGCAGCAGGGCTTAAAACCGTTGCGAGAAGCAGGGCGTTGGCAAGCATGGACTTACCGCGACGGGAAGGCGCTACGAACAGGTCAAGTACCGCCTCGCGCCCTGAACCAGCGGGGTCATAAGGAACCACGGTGCCGTCGTTCGCACGAAACAGCATTGCGCCGTCGGCCCAGGGCATCCCTGGCCTGGCCCATGGCATCATCGTCAGAATCTGGGACATCGGGCCAGGGGTCGGGGGTGCGGTCGAGGCAAGGGCGATCCCGGGGACGGAAGACAGCACACCCGCAAGCGGATCTCCACACACGCGGCTGGCCTGAGCACTGTCCCAGGACTGGATGGCCTGCTCCAGCCTTGAGGCGCGGGTGCGGAGTGCCTCGGTGTCACCGGCGTTCGAGCGGGTGGCGAAGGCCATGCGCAGCTTGACGATGCTGTCACTCTGGCTGTTACGCATGGCCTTCAGCTCTTCGAACCCCGAATTAATGGGGGTGTTGGAGCCAAACTTCAGGAACTGTGCGATCGTATCCTTCCACACCATGTAACCCGGCCGCACGCCTTCTATCAAAGCTGTCGCACGCCAGGGCATGCGACGACCCGACAGACGCGCTGCAAGCTCGGTAAATGTGGGAACAGGTTTGTTGCTCACGCCTGGTACCGGCATTTCGGGAACCCGCGTCAGTTCAATCGGGCTCCAGTCGAAGACACCCATGCGGGCCGTGGAGAAGTCAGGCGTACTGGCATCGTCCCGGAAGAGTTGTTCACGCAACGGGGCCCAGAGGGCAGCCGACGCATCAGGAGGAGCGTCGGTCTCAGGAATGGTTCCGCCTGGTTTGCGAAGCGGCGTTGAGGGGGTCCACGAAGACCCTATCGTATCGGGATAGAGTTCGTGACGAATGGCCTGAAGACCCTCCTCGGGGCTGAGAATGTCCACCTGTACAGCTTCTGCGCTCAGAGCATCGCAGGTGCCCTGCACGAAGGTCTGATGGATGGTCCCGAGTTCGAGACTTCCCAGAAGTGGGTTCTGTGCGTCACCAAGTGGCGGCAGACCCTTGAGGCGGTTGGCCCGTTCGCGCTTTGCCTGTGACACCTCCTGCGATGACAGGCATGCAGGTCTCGTCCAAAGCACGAGGTACGTGCGTTCCTGACGCATGAAGGGCGGAAGCACCTTCTGTCGTTCCGTGAAGATGTCTTCGAAATCGGCGTTCAGCGCACCTGCAACGGTCCGGCGTTCATCGAGGTTTCGCCGGATGCTCTCACCGACACCCTCAGGATCGGCGACATAGCAGAACTGCAACGCATGCCCGGGTCGGCTGAACTGACTTCCTAAAGCCAGACGAAGTCGCGAGGATGCCGCAGCGATTTCAGCCCCGTTGGCAATCCGCCGCATCCCCCGCAGGCGGATGACGGTGGCGTAATCGCCCTGGAACGTGATCAGGCCGCGCTCATCGCAGGTTGCCAGATCGCAGAACGATGTCAGGTCTCGGTGCAGTAAGGTGGAAGTCGCGGCAATCCACCGCAGGACACCATCGAGGAGGGAAGCTTTGGATCGGGGAAGACGCGGATTTTCCTGCTCATCTGAGGGCGCAGATTTTTTACGTAACATCAGCGTGCCACTGCCCATTCTTGAGCCGCGTCGAGATAGCGGCGCGGATTATCTGGAAACCACGTGCCCCTCATGAGGACCCGCAGTCCTGTTTCATGGGCTTCCGGAAGAGGATTACGAGAGAGGCTCTTCAGAGCGGATCGGTACAGAGACGGGCGGTCCGTACCGATTTTCTCTATTGCCCCGAGGCGGCAGGAGAGAAGCGCCTCGAAGGCGCGCTTTGCGTTGAGCGCCTGGCCTGAAAGTGCCTGATCATAAACGGTGTGTCCCGCTGCTCTTGCAGCCACATGAAGTGCTGTAACACAACGACCCAGAGCGCCTTGATCCAGATGCGGGAGCCAGATCAGCGTCGCGACATCGTCTATACCGGGCTCGTCAAGCGCGTATGCGGGCGCACAGGTCAGGCAGAGGGGTCTGCCCGCCACGCTGACTGCTGCGAGCATGTGCTCGCAGCAGGTGCAGTGCCCGCTAGATGGCGCCTTCAGGTCCTGGACCGTCAACCTTTCAGGGGCTGCCGAAGCTGATGGGCGTGACGACGGCATCTTACTTGTCGAACTTCATCTGCTGCTGTTCGCCTGTGACGCTAGGCGCTGTGCCGAAAACCGTGAAGGAAGCGGTCTTGGCAAGGAACGGAAACGCCAGAAGAATGCCGCCGCAAATGAAGCCTGCGATGATCATGCCAGGCTTTGATCCTGCATTGGGATTCCGCTGATGCTGCCACCAGCCGAAGATTGCCATAGCGAGAAAGGCGCCACCGACGATGTAGCAGAACGCGTTCAGTCCTGTGCCGAAGCCGGTCATGATCTTCTGAGTGGAATCCCGCATGATATCATCGACAGCCTGGGCGTGAGCAGCCGGGGCTAGAAGAACCGTCGAAATTGCTGAGACACCAAGAGCCGCAACCATAAGGGTGGGCTTCGGATAACGACGCGAAATATCTGTCATAATGACTCCGGAACGGGCTTTTTGGCGCCCGCACTTGGGTTGAGGTTTCGGGTCACTGCACGAGCTTCAGTTCTTTAAGGAGTGCAGGACCGAGGACGTCTGCGTTCATCACGAGGAATCCCGCTATTCCCATGACCATGTTCAGGCCGGTGGAACTGTTGTTCGTGCCTTTCGCCCGGCCCATCTGACGCACGATCGCGAAATAGACGATCAGCGCGCCATAAGCTGCGAAATAGACATGAAAGACATTGAGGATGGCTGTCAGGGCAGCCAGCGGACCACGTTGTGCCGCTGTCATCAGGGCATCTGACGAAAAGCTCATCTTGGCCGGCGTGCCGATGCCGGCATTGCCTTCGAAACCGAGGGTTCGGTTTCCCATATTGAGGAACTCGGGAAACGACAGGAAAGTCGCACCGACAAGGATCATCATCTCCGGAACCATGCCTTTGGAGAGTAATCCGTTACTGATGGATGAGCGCTGAAAGATGCCCATAACGCCGCTCAGGAGAAAGCAGCCTCCGCCGACGTAACAGAGTAACGGAAGCAGCCAGGACAGTGCGGCACCAAGATCCTGAGCGAAGTCGAAAAGCCCTTCCATCTTAGTGGATCAGGCCTTTTGGGGTGCGCACGACCCATCGCGATCCTGAGGAGGTAATCGTGATGACCGGCCCCCATCCGGGAATTACGGACCCGGCTTCGACGCGGCTTGCATTGCCCTGCTCGTCCTGAAGAATCGCAATTCCGGGCGCTCCGGCCTGTACTGTGTACTGGGGCAGATGGACGGGAGCGGCCTTCGGCGTGACGGGTTCCACGGCCGGGTGAGACTGCGCGACACTTACGGCCCGGGGGGCGACAGGTGCGGCGTTGCTGTGGTCACGAGCAAAATGGGCGGGTGCGGACTGACTCGCCTGGAGGGCACGATCTGTCTGGTCTTCGTGATGCTGAAGTTCGTCAAGACGCCCCTTGAACTCGCCAAGACCGCGGTTCAGCGTCGCCGTCAGGTTGTCCTGCATGGCGTCGACGTTTTTCTGCAAGGCCGCCACATGATCATCCAGCGCTTTCAGTTGTTTGGCCATCTCCAGTTCGAGAGCTGCGTCCGGGGACGGGGATGCGACGGAAGGCACGGGGGCCGCAGCCGGAGCGGCAGACACAGCCGACTGAGCCTGAGGCGCGGAGATCGCCTGGCTCGTCGGGACCGCTGCGGCGTTCGGCACACCCTCTGCGATAGCGGGCGGCGCAGGGATGGCTGGAGCCGATTTGGCCTCAGCCGGCTTCGTGGCGGCCGGGGGTACGACGGGGGCTGTGATACCCTCACCACTGAAAGGGTCGTCGTTCTGAGCGACAGAGGGTTCCTGGACCCGTTTCTCCGCCTCGGGCGTGCCAAGTGCTGGGGGTGCCAGCGCAAAGGCCGCTTTCTGAGCCGCAGGGGCCGCGGGAGTATTTGGTGTGCCGGTGACCAGTACGCGGGGCCTGTCATTTACAAACGGGATCGGCACGCCAAAATGTGCACCGACTGCCACAGCGCCGCCAAGCAGACCACCTGTTCCAAGCAGCGCTAAAGCGGTACCGACCAAAAGTCTGCTTCTTGGCGCGCGAGTAGCACCGGCTTCGTTGCCATTGTGTGCATTCAGAGGCTTGCGGCCGTTCTCTGCCGTATCCTCTGGCGCATCCGCCCGGTTGCCCGGCAGATCTGCCTCCGTTGGCGTCCGGCCGTTCTCGTCCTGTTTGCCGTGCCGTTCTGTGGAGCGCTTCTGGGGTCGCAGCATCTCCACAACCTCCCCTGTATCCTCACGGCGCATTGCGTTTCCTCGCATGCTGATGGTCCCTCCTGTGTCGTAATTGCAGGATGCCAGAAGCCGTTGTGAGTGCAGTTAGGGGACGTCGACGGGATCTGTGAAAATCACCCCGATCGGGTCATCCTTATGAAGCAGGACCGTTGGGTTCTGAGGCGTTTGCTTTTGCAGGATCTGGCCCATTTCCTGTCCAGCCCGTCCGGCGGCAACACCAAGCTGTTGGGGCAAGGTCAGATGCGTGAACGAACTCACGCCCAGCCCGCTGGTCACACTGTTTGTGTTTGAGTTCTGCATCGCGTTACCGAGACCCTCGACAAAAGCCGCGGCGGCCGGAAGAAAGACGCGTGTCGGGAGGTGTTCATGCACTTCGGAGGCGAGGCCGGTTTCCATGGTGTCGGGTGCTACCGCATAAGCCGAGACCGGCTGCGGATCGCTGTCACCGATCATGAGTTTATCGAACTTGATGACCAGCCGTTCGTCTTTGCGCTCGAAGGAGCCTGACAGCCTGTCGTGGGCCAGTGGTCCTGAATCAATCTCGACGAGAACCGGGGTGCCGGGATAGTCGCTGTTAATACCAAGAAGGGAATGGCCATAGACGCCTCTCCCTGCAGCAAGGAGCCTGTGGGTCGCCGGCTTCACGGTTGCCACATTCTGCTGTGCTGCACTCGCGCCTGATGGAGCCGCCTGAGGTTCCTGCGTGAAAGACGCCCTGTCCTGTCTACCACCACCTGCCGCTGTGGTTTCCGCTGGAAGTTCCATGTCCAGCGAGGCCGGCCTGCCGCTCCATGCAGCCAGTAGCTCCACTTCCTGTGCCTCGGAAAGTTCCCCTGGGCGCCGCTCCCGGCTCGCGGGCGGTTCGGAGGCTGCCTTTGTTCCTTCCGGAACGCGCGTAAACTGATTCACAGCAGGAGGCGGCGGTGTCCGAGGCGTCCCCGGGGGTGTCACGCCAGCATTTGTTGCAGAACCAGTGCCGGGCATCCGACCCAGCAGGGGGGCTTTATCATCCCCAAGCGGCCTGTCTGTCGTCAGCGCGCTTGCAAAAGATCGTCCATTGGCCTTGGCGGCGTCGGCGTCAGCCTTTTCCTTCATAACGGTTGCGCTGTCGAGCTTGTCGGAGTGATTGTTTCCTCCGGCTGGCGGCGCAAGGGTTGGGGTTTGCAGGGCCGCTGACTTCGGTTTTGGCGCTGAGCCGTGGCTCATCATGTACCACCCACCTGCAGCCACCACGAGAAGGCCTGCGGCCGCGAAGGCCGGGCGACGAGACGCCTTGAGACTGGTGGCTAGGCCGCTGGCAGATGCGGCCGGTCCTGGATGCGCCTCGCTCACGGGCCGTCCTCCGATAATGTCGCAGAGATGATCCGGGCACCTGAAGACAGGAGCACGTTCGATGTCTCGGGGATTTCAAAAATGCCAATGCCGTATTCAGTCTCATGGGCGCTTGGAGCAGGAGAAATCGGCGTGTAATCCGTGCGAAGGTACATCTTGTCGCCCAACTTCCACGCTCTGATCCGATCCGGGCTGACCCCAGAAACAACGAGGGGAACGGCATCGGCGGGTGGCGCGCCATCGAGCATGGCTTCGAGATTTCGGTCACCCGTAGCCGGCGCGTCAGGCTCGGAATTGGGTGCGTCTTTCGCGTTTGGACCGCGTGCGGCAACGCGTACGGTCAGATCCGCATCATAGGCGCCCGTGCCACTGATGATCATGAAGGAGATCGGCTTTGGCGCGCCCTTGAGATTGACCAGGACACCACCATGAGCATACCGGGAGACGGGCGTCAGCTGCAGGACGTTCGAGCCGGCCTCCGGAACGCAGGCATTGATTCCGACACTGCGCACGGCCGAGTTCTGACCCTGACCATGAGCGTCGCAGCCGCCGCTTTTATTGGTGGCGATATCCCAGGCAATCGGCCATGCCTGACCCGTTTCATCGAGAAACGTGATCGCTGCGGGATAATCCTGCGCAATCCTGATGATATTGGTCTGAGCACCCGGGGCAAGGGTGATGCGCACTGACCGCGACACAGGAGTGGCCAGGCGGTGAGGATCTTCCGCTGCGTCGAGGTTTTTCTGTCCCTGATCGACCCGGTCATAAAAGTGTTGCATCACGCTGGGAGGTGGCGGCAAGCCTTCGTAAATCGGATCGACCCGTGGCTCCCCATTGCTGTCACGCGTGGTCTGGGCGCAAACCACCGCTTCGGGAACTGCTAGCAGCAGAAGCCCGATGGCCGCTCTAACTGCGATGTGCATTCAGCCTCCGTTATCGGCGGCGCGAGGCGCATTGAGTTCTGTGATGACAAGTCCGTCAGGATGCTCGGGACTATTGGTGCGCCTGATCGTCACGTCTACCGCCAACAAATTGGTGGTCGATCCTGAGGCGTTCTCCCACTTGAGCAACATTGGAAATGACACATGCCACTCGTAGTCACCGCTTCTCGTTTTTCCTTCGGAACGTATCGATGGTGCACTTTTCGGTGTGGCGGTCAGAAAGACACGTTTGGCCTTGATGAAATCAATATTACCCGGCCCCGAGAAAGACTGGCCCCAGGCGTTCCATGCGGCAAGATCGAAATCTTTCGCAGAGGCGTCCAAGTGCTTGGCGTAAGTTACGAAATCCATCGTATAGAGATTGGTGACCTTCTTCGCGGCCCAGTTGTTCACCTCGGAGTCAGAAAAATACGGTTGATCCGTGACGATCAGCTCCCGCGGTTTTCCAAGCGAGTCATGATAAATGTATCGGACGTGCGGTGTCTTCATCACCGATACGGTGAGCGCCAGTGCCAGAATAACGTTGAGGATCAGACTGCTCGAAAAGGCAATGAGTCCACGCTTGATGACGCGTTGAAGGAACTCCGGATCAAGAAGTCTCCGGCTGATAGCAGCGGACGCATTACGCATCGAAGGGCATCTCTAGCGCGTAGTCCGACATGCACCGCGCGCGGTTTTCCAAAAGTCGTCTTCCAAGAGAGCTGTAGTGCTGAGTGCGGCGATCTTTGAAGCTTACAAAAAAAACTGTGTTTGTTATGCCACAGGTCCTTGTGATTATCTGAGCGGCAAGGGTGGCGTTTTCGGCAACAGAAAAAGGGTCTTCTGTTGGAGAAGTGCGTAACAGAGTGAAACCAGCCCGGCTCGGGAGGCCCGCTCGCTTAGCGGCCATGCAAACAGTATTATACTTCAAACCAAAGTATTCCGCGATAAAGGCTGGCGAATAGAGCCGTTTCCATAGGCCGGCCAGAAGATGCAGAGACTGGGTGTTCCAGATTGCTCTTCCCGAGGCCGTCTTAGGAAAGATGTCGAGGGATGCTGTTGGTAGGTTGTTCTGTGCCTCCGTCGTGCACAGGAAATTTTGTCGTTCTTGTGCAATGCGTTGCCGCTTCAGCGTTAACGGACGGCGCAATCCTAAGCGCTTTGCCTTGTTCGTGACCGCCTGCGGACTCCTTCCAAGACGTTCAGCAATGACCTTGACTGCCGTGTCCGTCGGATAAGATTTCGCAAGCTGCGTCGTTTCGTCCTGTGACCATAACCTTCTGGTCATTGGTCGCTTTAACGATATTTCTTTACTTGTTATTAGCTGTTTCTGTTCGGCCGTCGGATAAAATAACCTTCTTGCAGGCATGCTGACCCATGGTGGAACCAGTCCGCTATGAAACTTCATTTCTTGAATGCTTGCCTGCATGATATTCTTTACATCCGTCGAAGCGTTAATCTATCGTCAAAAAGCCTAACCGCTCGCGTCGCAAAATGTTACCGAGAAAACGGCGTTTTCAGGGAACTGTGTATTTTTGCAACAGTGCGTGGAAGACGCGGCGGAGTCCGGAAATTGGCCGCGTCCGCGTTTTAGGAATACCCCCATTCCTTTTTTGCATGGCTCGCATCAAAGGTTTTTCGCTTCCCGTTCCGGCTTTGCAACGTATCGGAGAGACGTTTTCCGGTTGCCGGCTCTTCCCTTCTGGTGGGACAGATCGGGCACGCACTCACATCTCCCTCCCTTATTGTTTCTCAGAATGGAAACCGCTTTGGAGGGTCAGGTGTCTGGCGAGACGAGAGCGCAGGAAAAGCCTAAGGACGAATGGCTGACAGCAGAGGGTGCGGGGCAGGTTCTTGGGCCTCTCGTAAAGGCTGTCTCACCGCAGAACAGTCGTCCTTCGAGAGCGCCTCAAGGTGCCACACAATGAAAGGGTGCCGAGAGAGCGCACGTTTGACAGTCGTACCGCTGATAGCCGCGTTAGGACTCACTCTGTTTACACCTGCTTTTGGGGAGGACTCTTCCTCCGGGTGCCAGACGCTCGTACAGGCTGGAGCAACCGGGCTTGCTGCAGACCTGAAGGCTGACGACGCAACAATCCATCAGCCTAAATCCGTAACGAAGTTCACCTGCCTGGGTAACTTCTTCAACGGCGTTGGCCTGGATGTTGTGGCGAGTAAATTGAATGTCGCTTCGCTCGCTGAGGCGGCGATGGGCAAGATCTGCTCCCAGCTCACATCAGAATGGGACAGCCTCCAGAGCGCGGCCCACTGCGGTCTTTCTGTGACAGGGCTGGATACGAACTTCAATCTTGGCCTGGGTGCCGGCAGCTTTTGTCCAAACCTGAGTTTTGGCGGTGGCGGCGACAGCCTGATCAATGCCGGGACCAATACGACCGGCAAACAGAGCTGGGACGTCTCCGGGCAAAGTCAGCTTCCGTCCGGCTACAGTTTTGAAGCGATTGGCTCAAGCACTGGCATTTCCCGGGTGACGCAATGAAGCGCCTTCTTGAAAGAGCCGGGCGCCTGGGTGGTGCGAGCCTTCTTGTTCTGACGCTAGCGACGGTCGCGGCCCCAAAACCGGCTTATGCCTTTTTTGATTCAGCCGCGATCGTGGGCGCGATCAGTACGCTCCAGGGCGCCATGAACAGCGTGATCACGACGGCCCAGAAAGTCCTGAACAGCACGCTCGGCCTCATTAACGGCAGTCTTGGAGACGGCTTCACCCAGCTAAGCAATTACATGAAGGCGCAGGTGGGGGCACAGGAACAGATCGCAGACGCCAACAACATGGTGCAGGCCGAGCTTGCCCGGGACGTGCGGGCGGCTCAGCAGCGCGACAACCATGCGACCAACCGGCAGGATTGTCTTAATCTTGAAGGAGGTCAGGCTGCCGTTGTTGCCGCGCGAAACGGTGCCGCCGTTGCGACGGCTCTTGATAGCGGCAAGGACAAGCGAACACAGGCCGGTAAAGGAACGCCGTCCTGGGAAGGTGCAGGGCAGGGCGCACAGGCCAATAATAACCGCCATTTCACGCTCTACTGCTCGGATGCAGAAGCGGACGCTGGTGTTTGTTCGCTCGCATCCGCTGACCAGCAGAATGCAGATCAGGACGCCACCAGCCTGTTAACGCCTCCGGCTTATCAGGATCAGGCCTCGATCGACCGGGCCAATGATTATGTTACGACACTGATCCAGCCGGTTGCGCCTGCTGCGCTGCGCGGAAGCGCCCTGACCTCTGTGGATGGGCAGTCCGCCCTTCCGGGTCGCCGTGCCTATAATGCTGCCATTTCGCTCGCCCATCACGTCGGAGACGACATTATCGGGTGGCACGCGAACACCGTGACCCTGAGTGCTGCCCAAAAGGCAGAGGCAGTCCGTGAGGGTTACACCAACACTTCAGTCGGCTCTGAAAGCGAAGCCACTGAACTGGAAATCAACCGGAAATACAGTGGCACTGACTGGCAGGCCGATCTGCAGGCGATGCCCTCCGAAAAATCGGTCCTTGTCCAGATCGCGCTGCTGGACGCGCAGCGTAACTGGATTGCCTGGCAGCAGTTCAAACTGGACCAGACCCGGGCGCTGATGGAGGCCAACAGGCTCGCGACCTCCGCTGAGCAAAGGCTTCGGGCGGTTTCGCCTCTGCCAGTTCCCACCACAACACTCCCCTGAACATCTCGAATAGGAATGACCATGTCGGGTACTCTCACTCAGCAAGGGCCGTTAGGCTACGTCCTGCACGCCCTTGATGCTCAGCAGTCGACCATCCCAGAAGCAGAGCGCGGGCTTGCACAAGATGTCTCTGACCTGACCGCGCGGCTGCGCGAAAACCCGGGGCTGGAAAGCGATCCAAAGTTCACGGTTCAGGTGGCCTGGCTTGTCCAGGACTGGAAGGCTCTGAGCGGAACCGGCGTAGAGCCGCAGATCCCGCCCATTCTTGCGGCTGGCCTGAAGGCCCATGACACAGATCTGCCGGGGCTGGAGAACGAAGAAATCAAAGCCCTGCTGGCGCAGGCTGGCTCGCTTGAAGATCGAGATCTCGTCCGTGATCTCCGTAAAACAGCGCTGGAGATGTCCGAAATGTCTCCGGAAGAACAGGCTTCCGTTGCGGCTGCACGGCTGGCTGCCGTCCTGGACTATCGCATCACCATGGCACTGTCCGGCACTCCTGCCCGCGCGCAACAGAGCGAACCAGAGTTGTCACCTCGACCAGATGTACAGCCGCCCGAACCAGCGGGGACATTGACGCCGGAGCCCGCGCCTGAGGGGGCAGTCTCTCCTGAAGTGCAGCCACCATCTTCCGCTGAAATACCTCAGCCGACTGTGACGGAGCCTGAGCCTGCACCTGAGCGTCCTGGTGCCCAAAGCGAGAGCGAGTCACAAGAGCCTCAGCAAGCGCCCCAGAGGCAGCGCGAGATCCTGGAGCCTGGCCTTCCTCCGAATGACCCGTTTGAGGACGAAGGATATCTACAGTCTCTTGAGGAAGAGGCCGGTCCTTTTCGGGAAAATGATGAATTCGAGGGCGACCGTTCCCCTTCTGGGCCGCAGGGAGAAATGGAAGCGCCACGGTCACAAGGTGCTGCAGAAGAAGATCGTACGGTACATCGTGACGATCAGAGTAAGGCCGATCAGGCGGAAAAAGAAGAGCCTCAGGAGACCAAGAAGCCAGCCCCAAGCGCTAATGCAAGCAATAGGACGTCCCAACCCGATGCGGATCAGGCAGCCGTGGAACACAAGCCGAAGGCAGAGAGTAAGCTAAATCAGCCTGACGAAAAAGTTGCGGCAACCGCTGCCACGGCGGCCAATCGACGCGGCTTGGCCGACTTTATGAGTGATCTGGTGGGTAAGAGTGACGACCGCCAGATCCAGAACCGAACGCGAAAGGTCAAGGAAGCGGCCCGTGAAGTTGAGGAGGATCTCGGGGCTCTCAAGCGTATCGGCCGAGAGTTTTTTGAAGCCTTTGCCAAAGCCGCGTCAGAGCCTGGACAATCAGAAAGTTCTGTCATTGCGGGCATGACCGACGATGGGAGTCATAAGGCGCTTCGCGCACAGCTCACTGCGTCTCTGGAGAAGACGCCCGGCTTCGCAGAGTCCTGGGAAAAGCTTCGCAAGTCGTCTCAGCGATTGGGCAAAGAGGTCGAAGTTTTAGGCGATGAAGCGTCAAAGCGCGACGCTTTGAGTGACCCCACGGTGCAGAGCACAGAAGAAACCGCCGCAAGTGTCGCAAAGAAGCTGGAATCTCTTCCGGGCCAGGAACCGGGCAAGGACTTCCTGAAGGAAGTTGGCGCGGCTCTGCAGCGTCTGGTGGACCGTTTCCATGATTTTTTTACCAAAGATCGAAAACAGGGTCAGGAGCAAAGTCACGATAACAGCCCGAGCCCTGAGGTCTAAAAACAATGCACCAGTTCATGCGGCTCCTTCGAGTGTCCCGGTGCTTCCGGGCGGCTACCATGACAGTCGTTGCCCTCGTGGTAAATATGGGATCCGCCCATGCCGGAACCACGGCAGACAGCGTGAGCTGGAGCAACCTGAGTGCGGGCGATGACTGGTCCGCCCGCGTGCTCGACAGTCTCTTCCCGATGTCAGGCGGTACAGAGACAGCCACAGGCACAATGCTGCAGTATATTTCTGCTTATGCGATGCTGATTGCAGCGTTCTGGATCAGCTATGCCTCCATCCTGCAGGTTCATAAGACAGCAGAGAGCGGGAAGATTTTCTCTGCAAGTTTCTCGGGGTGGGTGCCGCTGCGCGTTGTTGTAGCACTCGGCCTGATGGTGCCGATCCCTGCAAATGGAGGCTTCTCGGTCGGGCAGGCGCTCGTTGTGCAGGGTGCTAAGACAGCGATCGGAATGGCCCGTAACCTCACGGATGTTGTGGCCAAATCCATCGGCCCGGATGCTTTGCCGCTTGCAGAACCGATCATCCCGGGGACCCGACAGGTCGTTATGGCGGTGATGGAAAGCGAACTGTGCCGCGCGCTGGTCAACAAAGCTTCGAACAATCCTGACCTCATGCCCGAGCCCAAGATTTCCAATCCCGGGAACGGTTCGCCCGTGACCGTCGATTACAGCCTCGCGGTCGGCGAAGCGACAGCTGCGGCAACCTGCGGCAGTATCTCGGTGACAATCCCGCAACAGGTCGAGCAGCAGATGCTCGGGTCAAACCTCGATCTGACAGATGTCGGCACCAGGCAGGTCCAAGCGCTGCAGGATCTGATCAGCGCGGTGCGCACGCCCATGTCCTCTCTCGCGGATACGATCTGGCAGACCCGGGATGTGACCGCCCTTCGCTCCATGGATGGTGTTCTGACCGCACAGAATACAGCCTATTCAAGCGCGCTGAGTGAAGCGGCTACTGCCATGATCAGTAAGATCCGTGCGCAGTATTCCTCAGATGGTAACGGCTCGAATGATGCCGGTTATGTGGCTATGAAAAATCTCGGCTGGAGCGGGCTGGGGGCTTACTACCTTGAGATCTCGCGCCTCAATGCAGAGGTGCTGTCGATGTCCTCTATCGTCCCCTCGGTCACGCTGCCCAGCTGGCAGGGACTAGGGTCATTCCTCTCCAAAGACCTTGCAGGTCCCATCACGGCAATCGAACAGTATCAGGCCGCCGAAGAGCAGAAGCTCGCAACGTCAGATAGTGCCAGTGCGCCGAACGGGGCGACGAGGCTCTTCAGTAATGCGGCTTTGCCCAGCTCCGGGCAATCCGCTCTCGACCGTGTTCTTCAGGCGCTTGGCATCACGAACGGGGTCATGACGCTGATCGTCAATCATCTCCTGTCGCCAACATCCGGGAGCGACTGGACCGACCCTCTCGGGGCAATGATCGGGCTTGGCCATCTTCTGATTCACACGGCACTGGCCATTATTGGTGGCGCGGCGGTACTCAGTAGCAAGACCGGGACAGGGCTCGCGACAGCGGCCAACCTTGTCACCGGGGATGTCCCGGCTGCCATCGCATCTGCGGGCAGCTTCGCACTAAGCGGTCTGATCAAAGCCCTGCTCACGCCCGTCTTTGCGGCGGCTTTCTTTCTGCTTGCGCCCGGTATTACGCTTGCTTACGTCCTCCCGATGACCCCGTTTGCGTATTGGATGGCAGGCGTCGCGGGATGGTACATCGTCGTGGTCGAAGCCGTGGTAGGCGTGCCGTTGTGGATGCTGGCGCATCTGGTGTTTCAGGGAGAGGGCCTTCATGGCCGCGGAAACCGTGGCTACGAAGTGCTGTTCACAATTCTCTTTCGCCCGGTGATGATGATTGCGGGTCTTGTGCTCAGTTACACGATTTTTGCCTCGATCTCCTGGCTGGTCATGAAGGCTTTTTCGATCGCAACAGGCTTTGTTTTCGAGCGTGGTTGGCTTCTGGACAATTTCATTGGTCTGATTGTCCTGCTCTGCATGTTCGTCACAATGGAGATGAGCATCGCCGTCATGTGCTTCAGGCTGATTTCAACCCTGCCCCACCACATCCCTGCGATGGCGGGCATGACGAGTATCGGTCGTGTGGACAGCGATGACTTTAATGACAAGTCAACCGGCCGGGGGATCGCTGCTCCCACAGATAAAGTAGCAAATATTGCCCAACAGACGGTGTCGGATGTGAGTGCAATCGGAAATGCCCAGAATACCGTCGACAAGGGCGCGGCAGAGCCAGTAGACTCTACCACCAGAGCTCTCATGCAGATCTCTGGCCGCGCCGAGGATTGAGGAAAACGGATAATGGCAGACATTCTGGAGTTTGGTCAGCTCTGCCGCATCACGCGGGCTACCGAAAGAATGGCGAAGGTTGCCGGTCAGTCTGTTCCCCTGGCCGCCTATAATCAGGTTGTGGATCTTCACAACGATCTTGTCAGGCGGTATGATGCACTAGCCGAAGAACTCAGGGTAGCTAATCGTGGCCTTGATGAAATGGAACAGAACCGTAACGAGTGGCGGACTTGGGGACGCGAAACTCGCGACTTGTGGCGAGGTCGCGCCGAGAAGGCCGAAGCGCGTGTTGCCGTACTCGAAGCCAAACTAAAAGCAAAGGGTAACGGCTCTTGAGCGTTGTCACTCTGAAGCAGAGTCTCGCTGGCCTGGCTTTATTGTGCAGCCTGTCAGCCTGCGCTCACGGCAACATCCGTTCGCTCTCGTCTTACAATGTGCCACCACCACCCAAGGTGAAGCAGCCGCTTTACGATCCTTATGCGCCCTATGGCTCTGCGCCCGTGACCTGGCGTCCTGCGCTGGCCACCCGCGCCGGCACCATTGTCAAACCCAATGATCCGGTCGATCAGGGTGATCGCCCTGATTATGAAAAGGCCGCCTGGTCGATTGACCGCAAAGCCGCCCAGGCCGGGACGTTCTGAGACGTCCCGGAGACTGGCCTCACCGAGGCCAGAGCAGTCGCCCGTCCGAAAGATACTCCGAGAGTTTTCCGGCGCGTCCTGTCCGGGCCTGCCAGTTTGAGAAACCCTGAATAACAAACTGGCTTCCCAGAACAATCGCACAGGCGAGCGCTTCCACACAGGATGCGCTGAAAGCGGCCCCACCGCTCCACATGAGGATCATCACCCACCAGAGGCTCGCCAGCAGACAGAGCGAGCCATACAGTCGCCCCAGGGTCCGGGTTCGCTTACGGATTGCAGCCATTTGCGGCGACATGGGAGGCTGATCCTCGAACGTCGTCTGGTCCACGGGCTGGATCACAGGAACGTCCTGAAGGATCCGAAGACCCTGCTGCGCCGTGCGCAGACCCGGCCTCAGCGCAAAGATAAACGGAAAGACGAGCCATAACGCGGCTCGTCCGGCCCGCTGCTTCACTGTCGCACGAAGGCTCATGCGTGAAGGCTCGCGAGAAACGCATCAAGATCGTCTGGCAGGCCTGCCTCAACATGCGGGGTGCCGGTGCGATCCTTCCACACGAAGGTTGGCGTTCCTCTCAGGCCAATCGCATGAGCGGCAGAGAGATTCAGCATCAGGCTGGCGCCCGCCGTGTCTGAGGTGGCGTGGCCTGGAACAGCGTGACCAAGAGCATCGATCTGGTTCCACAGTGCAGCCATGTCATGCGGTTTTGCAGAGAGCATCTGTTGCGCAGCCGGCGTACTGGCCCCCTTGTTCTCATGATCGTTGATCGAGACCGGGACGATCGCAAGCTGTAGCCGGCCGGAAGCAACAGCAGGCTTCAGGGCCGCGTAGGCACGGGTTGAGAACGGACACAGCGGATCGATAAACATATAGACGCGGGGTGCCGTGTCCTGTCCTTGAAGCCCGAAGGCAACCGCTTTCACGCGCTCAACAGGATCCACTGCAGGAGGTGCAGACGTCGTTGAGGGCGCGCCCGGTCTTGAGCCCGGGCCGGAGCCAGAAGGATTCCATTGCACGGTCGGGATCGCACCCGGGATCGATGAGACCTGGTCGCGCGTGATGTTATGACCGGTCGCATCCCACATGACCCCTCCGATTTCGGCCAGATGATCGGGTGTGAGGTAAAAGACACGGAACTGCGTGCCGCTCCGTGCGAAGACCGCCTCAAGACCGTGCTCGGATTTCAGCCGATAGAGTTGCGCGCCCTGGCTCGCAAGGCGGCTCAAGGCAGGCGAGGCTGCAATATCGGCGGCGGCCATCGTTGGCCCTATCTCCGGCATAACAGGTGCAGGCAGTGCAGGGGGCGGCCCACCAACAGCACGGATTGGCTCTGCGGCGGGGCAGGTCGAGGCTCCGAGAGCCACAGCGGGGAGCCCGAGCATCAGCATCGGGATGAAAGAGCGCATGGGTTTGATCCTCCTGCGGACATCATGCCGGGCGCACATGTGAGTGCGATCCGGGCGCGTCAATCAGGGTCGTGTTCGCACTCACATTCGGATCGGTCAGACTATGGGGAGGTACTTTCTAAAGGATTCTACACCATGCGCTTTCGCTTCTGGCTCGCCGTCTGTGTCTCGCTGGCGGCCCCTCTGGTGTCCCAGGCCTCAGCGCAGCATCTGACGCCGGAGCAGCTGGACAGGCTGTCGCAGGAGCGTCAGTCGGAACTCGGTTCTCGCAACTGGGGTCCGCCCCCGACAGTCACGCAGGCCCCGCAGACGCTGCACGCCACGCCGGTTCCCGTGACCTGTCGCAGTCCCGCCCACGACTTCGAGCCGCTTTTTGCCGAGCCGCGTCGTGGTGCGGTCCATGTTGGAACAGCCGCTCCGCAGATCGCCGTGACGGACACGGTCTTTCAGGGCTGGCGGCAGGTTCTGCGCTCGGGAACGACCTTTGCCTGGATTCCGGAGGCCGATGTCGTGGCCTATCGTCCGCTCGTGGACGGCGCGCCCCGAAACTGCGTTGTCACGGGTGAGAATGCGGCCGGCATGGTCCTGTTCGATTATCCGGCCAAGTAAGTGAACGCCGCACGCCCCTTAATTCTCCTGGCAGTCGCAACCGCGGGCACCGTCAGTCTGGCTCGCGGGGCGGTTCCTGAGCAGATCGTCCCAGTCAATCCGGAACCTGGATCGCCCGTCTTCACGCGGCCATCGACCGCGACGACTGGCGGGACCACCGCCACATCCTCGTATCAGGGCGCCTGGGGCACGGCGGATGCGTATGGGACGCTGATGGCACAGACCTATGGTGCGGACGCGGTGGCTGCGGCGCAGGCGGCCGGGATTAATCCGGACACGCTGGCGGCGTTCGGGCAGATCGAGAGCCATTTCCAGAATGTCGGGAATACGTCCTCTAGCGCACAGGGGGTGTGGCAGGTCACAGACGGCACCTGGAACCAGTATGCCTCCAGACTTGGGCTGAGTACGGCAGACCGGTCCGATCCTGTCGCCCAGGCGAAAGTCGCGAGCGCCATCATCAGCGACTATGCCTCTACGGTGAGTCGGGCAACGGGGGCGCCTGCGACAGGGACACAGGTGTATGGGGCCTACATGTTCGGCACCAAAGCAGGATCGGCCATTGCGACGGCTTCGAATCCCAACGCGCCTCTCAGCCAGTTCGTGTCGGCCAAGGCTTTGGCAGCCAACAACATGAGCGGCTGGACGGTGGGGCAGTACCAGCAAACGGTGGCCAGCCGGATGGGCAGCGGGGCTTCGGAGGCGGTGACGAGTTGAAAAGAGCGCGTCAAAATGGACACACTAAACGCCCGTTTTTACTCATGTTTTTCGCTGTCACAGCGTTTTCGAGGTTGTTGCAGCGCCCGAACGGAGGCACGATGCCCGGATGTCTGGAGACGTCCCTGTGGGCGGCGCCAGCGAGTCGATCCAGAGGACCCCCGATGACGTAGCGCCCACATACCAAAAACCCCGCCTCCTCCGATCGCCAAATCGGAAGAGCCAGGGCTCCAGGCAAAACACGCGTTAGGTGATGAAAAACCGTTAAAATCATCTAGCGTCAGCTCTTTTCGAAACGCAAGCACTAAATTGCGAACGGGAGTGTTTTGTCTGGTGTCCGGCCGTGAGGTGGTCCCTTCACCCCCAGACCGGACCGATCAATGGAGCATTCTGCACACACGCAGAGGGCGCAGGCCCCGTGCACGCGGCGCGGCCGACGCCGGATCAGTGAGGCCATGCTGGCCGCACGCGACGAACTGACCACCCCCGTCCCGGCCGAACCCGGCAAACGGGATATGCTGAACATGCTGAAATCCCTCCGCGGTGTCCTGCCCGTCAGCCGGGGAGCCGCCTCGACGCTGATCATTATGGTAGAGAAGACCTCTCCGGACGCCTGGACGGCGCTTGAGACGCCCTTCATCTATGCGCACAACAGCACGCTCATGGCCTGGACAGGTCTGTCGCGCAGCACGCTGCAGCGGCACATCCGGGAGCTGGCGGACGCGCGGCTTCTGGTGCCGCAGGACGGACGCAACGGACAGCGTGGCCGACGATGGCAGGCGGAGGAAGGCCAGACACAGGTTGGCTTCAATCTGGCGTCCCTGCGCTATCGCTGGCCGGATCTGCTGGCCCTGAGCGCGGAACAGCGGCGACTGCGCCAGCGCGTGTCCTTTCTGCGCGACAACATTGCCAGCCTGAACGACACGGTCCGTGCCCAGGCCGAAACCCTCGGACTGGAGGCCATCCTTGAGCAGGCAGTGGGGATCATGCGCAGCCGTCTGAGGACGGTTCAGCTCGGTACTCTGGAGGGGCTGTACCGGGAGATGCTGGCCCTTTCTGCGGCTCTGGCCGGGCAGTGCGCCGAGCCTGAATCCGGCCCGGATAACGAGCCTGTGGAAAACGCGGTTTTTTCAACGTCGTATCCAGCAGAAATGAGGCCCATGGGTCCTCAAAACGGGGCCCACTATACAGATACTAAAAACATTCAATCTTCTAAAAAAGTAGGTCACGTAGCCGCCGATAGCGGCATTCGCATTGAAGAAATGCGGTGTGAAGGGCCGGGTTCCGGAACCGACCGTTCGAGCGTGTATGACCGGACAGCGCTACGCGGATTCAAGGGGACAGCGACGTTCTATCTCGAGATCTGTAGCAATCTGCGGGATCTCTGTTCCTCCGGTCGACCGACTGCCGAGCAGCTGATCGAGGCGGCCGAGTATCTGTCGGGGCAGGTGGGTGTGTCCTGTCATGCCTGGTCCCAGGCCTGCGTCGTCCTTGGGAGACTGCAGGCGGCCGTCGCCGTGATCGTCATGGCGTCACGACTGGAGCGGGGCGCGGTCATCCGGTTTCGGGATGCCTATTTCCGCTCCCTGATCGAGCGGGGGGCGCGAAACACCCTGTTCCTTGATCGCAGCCTGTATGCATTGCGGGATCATCGCACCCGGGAAGTGGGGATGCTCGCCGAGGCCGGTGTCTCAATGGCCGCAGTAAGCGTGCAGGGACCGAAAACGCGAGAGAGCTGGATCTGACAGGATGATGTTTGAAAAGCCCGTTCTTCTGCGACTGCTGGATCGTCTCGGCGCACTCGCCACCCTGCTTCTGCCGCTGTTTCTGGTGCATTGGCGCGGTATCGCCGAGGGCTGTCTGGATGGGCTGGCGGTCGGATTTCTGGTTCGGAGCGCCTTGACCCGCGATTGGTCCTGGTGTCGGCAGGGCTTCGTCTGGCCGGCCCTTGTCTGGTGGGGGTGGCTGGTTCTCTGCTCCCTGCCACGGCAGATGCCAGTTCCGGCCGAGGCGACGGCCAGCCTCACCCAGGCGCTGCTGGCCATCCGGTTTCCGCTGGCGGCGTTCGCTCTGGCGTTCTGGACGTTGCAGGAATCTTGGACCCGGACATGGTGTCGCCGTCTGGTTATCACCTGCGTGCTGTATCTGGGGGGGCAGATGCTGCTTCAGGCGGTCACGGGCCATAACCTGTTTGGCAATCCGCGTTTTGGGGATGGGACACTCACTGGCCCCTACGACAAGCCGCGTGTGTCCGCGCCTTTTGCACTGCTGGGTCTTCCGGCAGCTCTGTATGTCGGGGCGTTGTTGGGGGGACGAATGACACGGTCCTGGCAAAAAACGCTTCTGACGGGCGCGGTTCTTCTGCCGGTTCTCGGTTTGCTCGTTCTGGCTGGCCAGCGGATGTCCCTGGCGACATTTCTTCTCGGCACCGGCGTCTGTGCCCTGGTGCTCCCGTCACTGCGGCGTCCTTCGCTCGCACTTCTGGTCGCCAGTCCGGCTCTCATTGGACTGCTGATGTTCGTGTCCCCGGAGGCTTTCGGGCATCTGGTGACAAAGACCCAGACGCAGCTTCTCCACTTCGCCAGTTCACCGTATGGGCAGATCTACAATCGGGCGGCCGTGATGATCGAAGCACACCCGGCTCTGGGGTTAGGGGACGATGCATTCCGGCATTATTGTCGATCTGAAGCGTTTCTGAGGCCCGGTCCGAGCCATCTGCAACCGGACGGAGGCGGGGTGTCTGTGTGTGTTCAGCACACTCATAATCATGTGCTCGAAGCCGCCACCAACAGCGGGCTTCCAGGAGCCGCTCTGTTTGTTGCGATGATCGGAAGCTGGTGGCTTGTTCTGGGACGAACTGCCAGGAGGCAGGTTGGGCTTTCCGCAGAGGAGACTGGCTGGCGTGTCGGTCTCTTCGGGGCCGCTGTCCTGCATGAGTGGCCTCTGTCGTCGCAGAGCGCTTTCCTGAACATGCCGCTTGGCGGGATTGCTTTTCTGCTTCTGGGGGCAGGGCTGGCGGAAGCCGTCAGGGATCTGAAGGCGGATCGCCCTGACGACGGAGAGACTGCTCGCGGCGCTTTAACTCTTTCTCAACGGCCTCGCGGATAAACTGCGCCATACCCCTGTCGCCCACAAGCGCGATAATACGATCGCGCTCCTCAGGACTCAGGCGAACGGACGTCATTTTGAAGTTGAGTGGCGGTCTTCCCATACGCCTCCGCTACACGGCTCATGCTGCGCCTGTCAAACATAAATAAAAGATATCGTCTATTGACGGATAAACGATAGCGTTTAATATGATTTGTAACGCAACATACTGTGTCCCTGCCGGTCAGGCGGGGACCGTTATCGACAGGTCCGTCATGACACTGAAAGCCATTTCAAAAACACTTTTCTCCAGCTCTGCCCTTCTGCTTCTGGCGGCCTGCAGCAGCGGGATGCCTGCGCCTGAGCCCGTACTGCTCAGTCAGTTCAACCAGAACACGGACCGTTTCGGCGTCGTCAGCACGGTCGGTAAGGCGGAAGGCACGATCCAGAAGAACGGTCGCTCCTGCGATATCTACAAGATCTACACCACCGGTCTGACAGCTGGTGGCCGCGCGGCCATGAAGGCGGGTGAAGTTGTCACCAGCGTTGCAACACTTGGTCTGGCGCAGGTGATCTGGGCACCGGTGAAGGCTGGAACCCGTCCGCAGCTCCATACGGTACTGTTCTGTTTTGGCAGTAATGACAAGCTTGTCGACATCTATGACAAGGATCCGACGGATTCCACCGGACCCGATCATCTGATCATTAACCGCACGGCTTACAGCACGCCGGTTATCGCGGTACCGGCCACCCCGTCTCTGCAGGCAGAGGTGACAGCACAGCCTGGTCAGCCTGTGAGCGTCACACCGGTGGCTGTAACGTCCGCGCCTGTGGAAGCTACTGCGCCAGCTCCAGGTGCCCCGACCACAACGGCCGATGGTGCACCAATCATCTACGAAAAGGCCATTGCGCCGAAGGCGGCGGAAGCAGCCGGTGCGATCAGCCTGGATAATATGGCGCAGGAAGCGACGACCGGGTTGCAGCAGGTTCAGACAGGCAAGGCCAAGGTTCAGGCGGGCGCAACGGCAGATGATCTGAACTCGATCAGCTCGCAGAAGGCTGTCGCCGCCAATCAGGCAGTGCTGTCTGGTAAGGGGGAGTAAGCGTACCCATCAGTTAGTACTATGTTCCGCATCATTCGAGGCAACTTACGAGGTGTCTACTGTCTCAGATGCGTCGCACTATCGCGCTGAATAGCCGTTTTCTGATCACAATATCTGGCTGCCTGTCTGGTCTCATGCGGGCGGCTTTGGGGGGAATTCGGAATGTCAGTTATCGGGAAGCGATAGTCGAAAGTAGCCATTCGCAACACTCAAATTCATGACGCCTGCCGACCCAACTCATGCCGTTGACCCTTACCGGGATCACCGGCCGGCATCCAGGAAAAGCCAACGTTCAATGCCATCCGAACTGCGGGCCGGAAGAATCAATCCTCCAGTCCCCAGTGCCGATGAGATCAGTCGCACAATGTCGAACGCTCCTTCGCGCTTCGCATCTGCGCCGTCACGGTGTTTTCTACACTCCAGCGAAAACGCTCAGATCACCATTTCGCCAGGCATTGTCGACGGTCACCCGCTAGATAACCCAGACCTCGCCATTGCGAGACAGGTCGACGTCGTAGCGATTTTTCATCATGTAATGCCGCGAGTGATCGTCCTGCAGCACATCCTGCGCCTCGACGAGTGCCTCGATTCTTGCGGTATCGCCCTCCAGCCACACGCGCGGATTGCTGACCGTATGGGTCGTGTCGATACCGGCGAGCGAAGCGGACAACACCGAGACCAGCGTGTCGCGCCCTTGCAGCACGGAATACTCGAAGGCCGCCTTCGCCGCTACCGGCCTGAAATCGGAGATCGCGTCTTCCGCCAGGGACGACGCCAGCAGATCCTGGTCGCGTAAATCGATACCCGCAGCATAGCGATAAAGCGCATCGACCACGGCGAGAGTCTCGGAAATGGGTGAATTAGAGGTTATTGTCATATCCTTGAAACTTGGGGAGATGGGGCGTAGGTCAGTTAGGGATCCTTGAGAGGGTCGTATCCGCGATCGTCTCTGCGAAACCGCTGCCGAACAGGCCAGCAGGTGTCTGGAAGCCAGGTCGAGTTTCGCCCGCGAGCACCCGCCGCGCAGCCTCGGATGCCGCCATCGGCGTGAAGGTGTAGCCATTGACCGTTTCGAGACGATGCAGGCTCACCGTGCCGTCGGCAGCGGTCACTTCCGCCACGGCGGCGTAACGATTGGCCGCGCGCTCGGCTTCCGTGGGGCCGTCGGGAAGCGCCGAAAGATCGCCACCGGGAAACGCATTACCGACAACGTGCACGAAAGTTGCGATATTGGGCACTTTCGTCTCTCGCCAGATCGTGATCAGGTCGGGCAAGGTCAGCGGAAAGGAAGCGGCCAGGCCGCTGCCGAAGTCGAACTCGTGCAGTGCCGTGGTATTGCTCGGGACGAGAGCCCCGTCTGCCCGCACAAGGAGATCCACGGCCACATTCTCAGCAGCGCTGATCGCCGAACCGCGCGACATCGCGCCGGAGACCATGAGCGCGATGCGGATGCGTGCCGGCTCTGACACAGTCTCGATCGCCCGCGCCGCCAGGCAGCCGAGCATTGCGACGCTGCCGCCGCTCCCCGGCAAGAGCATGACGCCACGCTCGTCGGCTTCTTCGTCGAGCTTCTCGGCGAGCCGATAACTGTTCAGTTCGGCTGCGATGTCGAGATAATGAACGCCATTGCGGATCGCCGCACGCATCAATGGCTCGGCAGTGCGCAGGAAGGGGCCGGCGCAATTGAGCAGGACCGTTACGCCCGAAAGCGCTGCGTCCATAGCCCCCTGGTCGTCGAGGGTAAAGGCTCGCGTCTCGCCGTTCAGCCCAGCCAACGCCGCGGCATCACGACCGGCAAGGAGCGGATCGAGCTCGGCGGCCTTCGCATAGCCGGTTGCGAGGCGCGCGGTGTAACCGGTAGCGCCGTAGATCATGAGCCGGCTCATGACGCATGCTGCCAGCTCTTGAACACGAATTCGAGGCTGTAGCCATCGGGATCGAGCACGTTCGCGGCATAATAACGGAGATCGTAATGCAGCCGCACACCGGGCGCTCCCATGCCTCCGCCTGTAGCTTCGGTGGCACCGGCGGCGATCGCTGCGGCATAGGCGGCATCAACCTGTTCCCGCGAATTCGCGACGAAGCCGATATGGGCAGCCCGTCTTTCGACCACGCCCGGTCGCAGCCAGAAGAAGATGCGCCCCTTGCAGCCAAATCCCTTGAGATCGGGGTGGCCGGGAGGAGCGTCCTTGCTATCGTAATCGACACGATCAGTGATGCCGAGCGGCGCGAGTGCCCGCGTGTAGAAGGCGATGGAGCGGTCAAGATCGGCAACAGATAGGAAGACGTGATCGAGCATTTCTGATCTCCTGTTCAGACGACGTAACCGCCGGCGACTTTGATCCTTTGCACTACCTTGACCGCCTGCTCCGGATTGCGGTTATAGGTGAAGATGACGCGGCTACCGCCGGTGATGATCGTGATTTTCATAGGGTGTTCTCCGCTACTTTTCGAGTGACTTGGAGATAGCTGTTGAGCCCATTCGCGGCAGCGCCCGATCCTCCCTCGATTTTGCCTATTCCTGCTTTGCGTTTGCCGCGACCACACGAGAGGCGCACAAGAGGCACATGGAAAACCAGCTTGTAGAACTGCGTCACCTTGCTTCAATCGCCCGGAACAGGCGTACCGAGACCGGTATCCCGCGCGTGGCGATGGTGCAGGGAGCGATACCAGAGCACGAATTGGCAGCGGTCTATGATCCAATGATCAACATCATCCTGACCGGCAGCAAGGCAATGACGATCGGCGAACGGACAATGCGATACGATCCGGCTAGCTATTTCGTGATGTCGCTGGATCTGCCCGCTGTTGGCGAGGTGTGTCCGGATGCTGTCGGCAATCCCTATCTGGCCGTCAGCCTCACGATCGACCCGCAGATGGTGGGCATGTTGCTTGCCGATCTCGGCCATGTCGCCCCACCGCCGTGTTCGAGTGGGTTCTCGGTAGCGACGGTGACGCCCGAGTTGCTTGATGCGTGGCTGCGGATGCTGCGACTGATCGATAATCCAACCGATATTGCTGCGCTGGCTCCGGCCTACGAACGCGAGATCCTGTACCGGGTGTTGCAGGGACCGCACGGCGCAATGCTGCGCGACATCGCCATGCCCGACACCGCCATATCGCGCGTCCGGCTCGCCATCCACTGGATCCGCACGAACTTCAAGTTGCCGTTGCGGGTAGAGGCCCTTGCCGAGATTGCCGCAATGAGTGCCTCAGCCTTCCATCGCCACTTCAAGGCTGCGACGGCGATGAGCCCGCTGCAGTTTCAGAAACGTATTCGCCTGCTTCAGGCGCGAATGCTGCTGATCGCCAGCGCCCAAAGCATCGCTGCAGTGGCTTATGAGGTGGGGTATGAAAGCCAGTCCCAGTTTACTCGGGAATATACACGCTTCTTCGGTCAGCCTCCCGCAAGGGACGTGCGCCGGGTTCAGCGCGAGCTGCGCGACGGCCTAGCCTGACGATCACCTGTGACCGTTACAATGTCTGCTTTCGGGCAACCACTATAAACGCTCCAATGACCGAGATGAAGGCGACTGCTGCCTGTCTGCTCCTGTATCGCTGAGCAGACAGGCAGATCGGGGGGGTAAACGGAATGTCTGGTCTGAGCGGAAAAATTGAGGAAGCCGACAGTCGTGATCTCCGTTTCCTCACATAGGATAGCTTGACTTACGACGATATATCCATAATACCGGATATATGGATACAGAATCTACCCTCGCAGCCCTGAGCGCCCTGTCGCAGTCCACACGGCTGGAGATTTTTCGCCTGCTGGTGCGCTACGAGCCGGACGGATTACCCGCCGGAGATGTCGCGCGGCATCTCAATGTCCCGCAGAACACCATCTCGGCCCATCTCGCCACCCTGGCCCGTTCCGGGCTGCTGACCTCGGAGCGCCATAGCCGGCTGATCGTCTATCGCGCTTGTCTTCCGCGCCTGCGGGACCTGATGCTCTTCCTCGTCAGGGACTGCTGCGCGGGCAGTCCCGAACTCTGCGCGCCCCTGGTCGCAACCCTGTCCTCCTGCTGTCCCTCCCCGGAAGCCCGCTCATGACCATCACGATCTACCACAACCCGGCCTGCGGCACGTCGCGCAATGTGCTGGCACTGATCCGCAACAGCGGCGAGGAGCCCCGGATCATCGAATATCTGAAAACCCCGCCCAGCCGTGCGGAACTGGTCAGTCTGATCGCCCGTATGGGCGTTCCGGTGCGCTCGATCCTGCGGGAAAAGGGTACGCCCTTTCACGAACTCGGCCTCGATAATCCGGCCCGGAGCGATGATGCGCTGATCGACGCCATGATCGCGCATCCGATCCTGATGAACCGGCCCATCGTCGTCACCCCGCTGGGTGCGGCACTCTGCCGTCCGTCTGAGGCGGTTCTGGACATCCTGCCCAACCCGCAGAGAGGCGCTTTCGTCAAAGAGGACGGGGAGAAGATCGTCGATGAATCCGGCAAGCGGATCATCTGATGCTGGCGCTTCTGATTTTCGTTGTCACGCTGGTTTTTGTCATATGGCAGCCTCGGGGGCTGGGTATCGGCTGGAGCGCAATGGCCGGTGCCGCCGTGGCCCTGGCGGCTGGTGTGATCCACTGGCACGACATTCCTGTCGTCTGGCACATCGTCTGGGACGCGACTTTCACCTTCATCGCGCTGATCGTCATCTCGCTGTTGCTGGATGAGGCCGGATTCTTCCATTGGGCCGCCCTGCACGTCGTGCGCTGGGGCAAAGGGCGAGGCCGGACGCTATTCCCGCTGATCGTGGTGCTGGGAGCGGCCATTGCGGCGGTTTTCGCCAATGATGGTGCGGCCCTGCTGCTCACGCCCATTGTCATCGTCATCCTCACTCAACTGCGCCTGAGCCATACCGCAGCCCTGGCCTTCATCATTGCGACCGGCTTCGTCGCAGACACCACAAGCCTGCCGCTGGTCATCTCCAATCTGGTGAACATCGTCAGCGCCAATTTCTTTGGCATTGCGTTCGATCGCTATGCCGCGATCATGGTCCCTGTCGATCTGGTAGCACTTGGCGCAACGCTTGCCGTTCTGTGGTTGTGGTATCGGCGGCAGGTGCCTGCGACCTATCCCGTCGCCGAACTGCCAGCACCCGCCACGGCCATTCGTGACCACCATGTATTCCGGGCGGCCTTTCCGCTGTTGGCCCTGGTTCTGGCGGCCTATTTCCTGACCGCACAGTTTCATATCCCGGTCTGTGTCGTAGCCTGCCTGGCCGCCGGAATCCTCTTACTCGTCGCCGGATATGGTCGGGTTATCCCTGTTCGCAAGGTGCTGCGGGGCGCACCGTGGCAGATCGTGATCTTCTCGCTGGGTATGTATCTGGTGGTGTATGGCCTGCGCAATGCCGGGCTGACCGACTACCTTGCAACCGCACTGATCTGGCTCGGCCATCAGGGACCGTTCACCGCTACGATCGGCACCGGCTTTCTGGCGGCTGTTTTGTCGTCCATCATGAACAATATGCCGAGTGTGCTGGTCGGGGCGCTGGCGATCCAGCAGGCTCACGACATCACGCCGCTGACCCGTGAACTGATGGTCTATGCCAATGTCATCGGTTGTGACCTCGGCCCCAAATTCACCCCGATCGGCAGTCTCGCCACGTTGCTGTGGTTGCATGTGCTGGCATCCAAGAAGCATCGGGTCACATGGGGGCAGTATATGAAAGTGGGGCTGGCGATCACCCCGCCTGTCCTGCTGGTCACGCTCGCAGTGCTGGCCCTGTGGTTGCCTGCCATCAGCCGCCCGTAACGTGCAAAGGAAGCAAGACCGCGATGACCGAACCTGACGACACGCTCCGCCCGCACCCGGATTATCGCCACGGGATCAATGGCGCACGGCAGCCCAAAGTAGCGCTGCCAGCGATCGTCATCGTCGCGACTGGTCTCCCGCAGGTTCGGGCCACATAGAACAAGAGGCAACGAGACATGTCCGTTCCGAGTATCCGCCAGGTACGTGCTGCTGACGCCCCCGCCATCGCAGCGATTTATGCCCATCATGTCGAACATGGCACAGCAAGTTTTGATTACGAACCACGCTCACTTACCGAGACTGAGGAGAAGATCGAAAGTGTGCGGGCACGAAATTGGCCCTTTCTCGTCGCAGTGCAAGACGAACAGGTGGTGGGCTATGCCTATGCCACGCAATTCAGGGACAGGCCCGCCTACAGCTTCACATGCGAGAATTCGATTTACGTCCACCCCGACCACATCAGGCAAGGTGTCGGTTCAGCCCTATTATCCGATCTGTTAGGTCACGCCGAAGCATCGGGCTTTCGCCAGATGATTGCGGTGATCGGTGGCGGTGAACCCGGATCGATTGCACTGCATGCGCGCCATGGGTTTGCCCATGCTGGGCAGATGCGTTCGGTGGGCCGCAAATTCGGCCGCTGGCTCGACACGTTCTACATGCAGGCCTCGTTGGGCGCGGGCGATGGTGACGACCCGCTGAAGGAACCACAAACATGACTGACACGCTCTCGCCCCTAAACTCGGAGTCTCTTGATCCACTCGATCTTGCAAAGCTCGAACCAGCACAGCGCACCACGCACGCACCGCGTATCCTTCTGCTCTATGGCTCTTTGCGACCCCGATCCTTCAGCCGCCTATTGGTGCTTGAGGCGGAACGCATCCTGAAAGTGCTGGGGGCCGAAACACGGGTGTTCGACCCGACCGGCCTGCCGGTAGCGGATTCTGTGCCCGCGACCCATCCGAAAGTGCAGGAACTGCGGGAACTCTCGATCTGGTCGGAAGGTCAGGTCTGGTGCAGCCCTGAACGGCACGGCAACATGACGGCAGTATTCAAAAACCAGATCGACTGGCTACCTCTGACCGAAGGCTCGATCCGCCCGACGCAGGGCCGCACGCTGGCGGTCATGCAGGTTTCGGGTGGGTCGCAGAGCTTCAATTCCGTCAATGCCCTGCGGGTGCTGGGTCGGTGGATGCGGATGTTCACCATCCCCAACCAGTCCAGCGTACCAATGGCCTATACGCAGTTCGGTGACGATGACCGCATGAAGCCGTCCCCCCTTTATGACCGGATGGTAGATGTCATGGAGGAACTGATGAAATTCACATGGCTGCTGCGCGACCGGGCCGACTATCTAGTGGACCGCTATAGTGAACGCAACTCGGAACGCCGCTTGCCTGAAAAGCTATGAGCCGGGCTGGCGCGTATTTCTGGCACACGACGTCTGCTTACCAAAACCCTAAGCGACCCACCTTACGACCGAGATGAGGCGGAAGCGGACCTACTGCTAGACCGCTCCGGATGGAAAGCTCTCACTCCGAACCCGTATAATGGTCTGCCGACTTGTGGAGAATTTTCTGGCAAGCGCGGAAACGCTCATACCCTCCGCCAGGTCCTTGAGGACGCCTTGCTTCTCACCGTCTGACAGTGTGGAAGGCCGCCCCAGGGTCTTCCCTTCTGACTTTGCCCGCCTGAGACCAGACTGCGTGCGCTCAATCAGTAGATCCCGCTCGAACTGTGCGACAGCATTCAGAACCTGCATCGTCATTGTACCGGAAGAACTGGTCAAATCAGCACCGCCAAGAGCGAGGCAGTAAACCTTCACTCCCATGGCTCCCAGCATTTTAACCGTGGTGCTGACGTCCATCGCATCGCGACCAAGACGATCAAGCTTGGTCACGATCAGAACATCTCCAGCTTCCAGTCGATCCATGAGGCGGGCAAAGCCACGCCGTTGCGCGATGGAGGTACTCCCGGAAATTGTTTCGGTAACGACGCGACGCGGCTCAACCCGAAAACCGGCTGCTTCAATTTCCTGAATTTGGTTTTCGGTCGTCTGCCCGACTGTTGAGACGCGAACATAGGCAAAGGTGCGTGGCATAGGGCTCATTTCGTCCGAATAGGATGTCCGAAATATGAGCTATGTCCGAAACACTGTAAAGGTAATTTACGGACAGATCGCTTCGCCCCTGTCCGAAAACGATCGTTTTCGGACACCCGAATTTTATGGCCCCAGCAATAAAAATGACCTAAAACCGGAAAATGACCCAAACCAAGATTGCAACCTTTTCGAACAGGAGATCAGTTACATGATCCGTGTCAACGTTATGCCGAATGGTCGACTTGTTCTGCCGGTTGGCTTGCGTAAGTCGCTCGGCGTCGAAAAAGGCGGCCAGCTCATGGCGGAGATCGTAGATGGGCAGGTTCGCTTAATGACACCTGATGCCTCGCTTGATCGGGCCAGGGCACTGTTCCGAAAATATGTCCCGGCTGGCACCTCGATTGCTGACGAAGTCATTGCTGAGCGACGCGCTGAAAATGCGCTTGATAACCATGACGATGGGGCGAAGCGCTGATGCCAATTTGCGTCATCGACACATCCGCTGTCTTTGCGGACCTGAACGAAGAAACAGGAGCTGAAAAAGCTCGTTACTGGCTGCGCGATGCAGCCATCTCCGCGATCAACCTGCAGGAGATCGTTTCTAAAGCTGTTGATAAAGGCGTCCCGGCCGAAGGAATATCCGAACTGATCGCGGCTCTACGCCTCGACGTGCAGCCTCTTGATCACAACCTGGCTTTAACGGCCGGATTGATGCGTGACGCGACCAGGCGGGTTGGTCTCAGTCACGGAGACCGCGCCTGTCTGGCGCTAGCCAAAAAAATGGGTCTTCCCGCGGTCACGGCCGATCGGGCATGGGCTGAAATTGCGGACGCAATCGGAGTTAAGGTCGTTCTCATTCGATAGACTTGCGTCGTGCAAATCCTAGTGGGTTCTCTCTATTCCGTTGCTACTTGCCTCCTTGTATGCGGAAGCGTGCCGACATGAGAGGTCCTACCGGCTTTCGTCCGGGAGCGAAATGTTGCAGGCCGACCGGCTGATCCATCGCGACATATACGGCCTCAACACCTCCACGGGCATGGTAGGTTTCATGCCAGAATCCTGCACCTGCCGACATCTCACGCATACGACGCCACCAGTCCGCATGTGGCTCACTGCGAGTAAAGCGCTCCAGCGCATCCATATCCTGCCAGTACTGGCGAAAGCCGATATGCGTCAGACCAAACATCAGCCCCTCATCGGCGAGCAGGCCATCGGGGCGATTACGTCTAATCTGTGCCAATCCTTGCCCGATCCGTCGCATGGCAAGCAGGCCGCGCCAGCCCCGCACCTGAAAGCCGAGCATGATCATCACAAGATCAGGGTATGCAGAAAGGTCAACAGATTGGCGGTTGATTGCGGCTTGCATGACGCAGCTCCATAGAGTTTACAATGTAAGCATAGCTAGGCAAGTGTACACTGTAAACATGATTGACTCCATTTCCACCGATTTGCGCGCGCGCCTTGTTGCCGCAGCTCTGGCAACTCTTGAACGAGGTGAAGCCATCGGCCTACGAGCAGTAGCCCGCGATGCCGGCGTTTCAGCGATGGCGCCCTACAGACATTTCCGGGACAAGGACGCCCTTTTGGCTGCCGTGGCTCTGCAAGGGTTTGAGACTCTCCGCAGAGAGTTGCTGGCGGCAGACCAGCAGCCAAGTGCGACGGAAGCCCTGATCGCACAGGGCGAGGCCTATATTGCTTTTGCGCGACGTCACCCCAAGCTTTTCCGTCTGATGTTCGCTGGCCATGATGGAGGGCCACCGCCTGCGGAAGACAACGCGTACGGCGTTATGGTCCGACGGGTTCAGCAAATCGCTCCCGACAATCTGGAGGCAGCAACACTCGCTTGCTGGTCCGCTGTTCACGGCATCGCCACCTTGGCGCTTGATGGTGGTTTGCCGACCGTCGGATCACCTCACGAACGTGCAGCCCTTGTGCTGGTAGTCAGAGGGCTGTCGAAGGACAGGGCCATCAAGTGAGGAGCGTTAAAACTGACTGCTTACGCCTTCGTCATCGCCGTTCCTCGAATTGTTTGGCTTTTCCAATAGCGGCCATCGCCGGTTTTTCTTGACGTAGGAAGTGGGAGCGGCCAGCGGTGAGGGCATGCATACCATCAGCCTCCTCGCCCTGCTTCTGACTCTCTCGGCAGGGTTCAGTATTCTCAATCACCACACGTTTCGCCTTCCTGTGACGATCGGCGTTCTGGTCTTCTCACTGCTGGCTTCCCTGCTGGTCATGATCCTGAATCCATTGATACCGGGCTATGACCTTCAGGCTCTCCCGCGATCTGTTGTCGGAGCGATCAATCTTCCCACGGCCCTTCTGAATGGTGCGCTGTCCCTGCTTCTGTTTGCCGGGGCCACGCAGGTAAACGTCGGACATCTGCGCGCAAAGCTTGCCTCTGTGCCGCCCTCTCTGTTCTGGGAACCGTTCTGGCTGTTGTTTTTCTGACGATCGCGACATGGTACGTCTTCCCCCTGTTGGGCCACGCCATTCCGTTTGCATGGTGCATCGTCCTTGGCGCCATTTTCGCACCAACCGACCCGGTTTCGGTCGTCAGCATGCTGAAACGTCTCGGATTGCCAGGACCGCTTCAAGCCGTTTTTGCAGGTGAGAGTCTGTTTAATGATGGCGTGGGCGTGGTAATTTTCGGCGTCACGATCGGACTGGCGACCGGGGACAGTCAGGGAGTGACCGCCTCCGAGATTGCTCTGAGTTTTTGCAGAGAGGCCATCGGTGGAGGCCTATTGGGCGCACTGACCGGATGGATCGCACTCCGTGTGCTTAAGGGACAGCGGGATCCGCATATCGATCTGCTGACGTCGCTGGCTCTGGCGACCGGAACCTTCAGCATTGTCAACCAGCTTGGCATGTCGGGTGCGATTGCCGTCGTGGTGGCGGGACTGTGCTTTGGAACAAGCTATAGCCATTCCGTTTTCGATGACGCATCCCGAAAGGAACTCGACGTCGCATGGACACTCATTGACGAGGTGCTGAACGTCCTGCTGTTTATGCTGATCGGCTTTGAAATCCTTGAGGTCGCGCCACATCTGTTTACGGTGCTGGCGACCCTTGCCGTGATCCCACTGTCCGTTGCCGTGCGAGCATCGAACGTACTGTTTTCAACGCTTCCGGTTCATCTCAGGCAATGAGAACGGGGCCGTTTTCTTGGGATCCTGACCTGGGGTGGTCTGCGTGGCGGCATCTCGGTTTCGCTGGCACTTGGATTACCGCCCGGAGAGTTACGGGAGCTGCTACTGCCTGTCTGTTACGGCGTGGTGGTGTTTACGATCATTGTCCAGGGGCTAACCATGGAGCGGGTTGCCCGTAGACTTTATCCGTACTCTACGCTTGGACCTCAATAATACAGCCCTTATTATTTGAAGGGCAGCACCGCATGGAGGACAGTAATGCCCGAGTTATCATGTTTTTCAACAGATAGCCGATATTCCGCTTAGCCCTCGTCTTTCGGTGTCCGCAAGTGTCCAGTGGTCTACAGCTCCAAAGAATTATTATCAGCGCCGATCGTACTTTGTCACAGGCTCCCGAACCGGACGCGGGCGGCTTCGGTTACAGGTGTGAACAAGCTAATGATAGTCCCCTCGGGGTCGCGGAACTGGAGCGTGCGGTTACCCCAAGGCAGCGTCTTGGGTTCAATCACAAATTCCACCTTGCCTTTCAGACGCGTGAATTCAGCGTCCACGTCCTCGACCCTGAATTCAAGGATGGCCGTGCGATTGGCGCCTGGCTCAGCACTTCCTTCCATGAACAACGCCACTGTTTCGGTACTACCGATCGCAATTCTCGCACCAGAGGTTACGATTTCGGCAAACTGAGGCGCAAGCCATTCGGCAGAATGCCCGGTCACCAGCTCATAAAAAGCAACCATCGTAGTGATGTTGGCGGCAATGAGACGGATAGAGGCGAATGTCATCGGTAAGTTCCTATGCAGGTTGTGTTCCCCGCTTTTTGGCACAATCATGCTGACAGCATCCTGTCAGCATGATTGCAGAACCTTTGCGTAGCACCGATCGCCTTTTTCAGATCATCCAGATCCTGCGCCGGTCGTCTCGACCCGTTACGGCGAGAATGCTGTCCGAGGAACTGGAAGTCTCCATCCGCACGATTTATCGCGACGTCGCACATTTGATCGGGCAACGCGTACCCATTTCAGGGGAAGCCGGCGTTGGGTACATTTTGGGGGCCGGATATGACATGCCACCCCTTGCACTGCTCCCGGCTGAGCTTGAAGCAATCATTTTGGGAGTACAGTGGGTGGCGGCCCATGGCGAAAAGGAACTGTCACGCGCCGCATTGGACGTGCTCACCAAGGTTAAAACGGTTATCCCCCCCGCCTTGCAGCCGTTTATCAGCATTCCAAGCACAGCGACAAAGCTGCCGCTCGATGCATTACAAGGCAAAGACGACAGAGCGAGCCTTCGAGCGGCCATTCGTGCAGGAATAAAGTTACGCCTGCATTATCGGGATCAACAAGGCGAGGTCACCGAGCGTACAGTATGGCCAGTCGTTCTCGGTTATTCGGACATCACGTGCATGTTGATCGCCTGGTGCGAGTTGAGGCAGGGATTTCGTCACTTCCGTACGGACCGGATACACGCGGTAGAAATTTTGGATGAGAAGATAGGTGAGCCTCGCTCCCGTCTGCTTCAACGCTGGAAAGTACAACGCATAACGGCACTCGCTAAAATTACGACTGAAACCGGTTGATCGTTTCTCTAGTCCTGCAAGTTGAGGGCATTAACATCGCTCGACACATATTTTAGGCGAGTAGGGGCGTCTGCTATTTTAAGTTCGAGCACGAATAACGGACATTCCGCTTTCCCCCCCATAGCTGCCCATAGGTAGCCATATATCGCGATGAAAAACCGGCCATTTAGCGTGAACATTCACAGCTAGGAGGTCTCATGAACGCGATCGCAGATATAGGCCATGTCGGGAAACAGATGTTTTTCGTCACCGGTAGCCAAAGGACATAAACCGACATAAAAGTTCAGAAGTTGCCATAAAGACACACAAACACTTGAAAACCTTAATCACATACGCGGAAAACAAGAAAAAATATTGACAGTTGCATTTTAGGTACATGGGAAGTGTCTTCCGCAACGTATTGATACAATGCGGTTTGGTGTCCTAGCGGTCGGAGATCCTGACTCCTCCAACCGAGATACACCATCATCCATGACCGCATCGTCACCTGTTCACTTCATTTCTGGCCTCCCCCGGGCCGGTTCGACACTTTTGGCCGCGCTTCTAAGCCAAAATCCAAAAGTGCTCGCGCATGGCCGAATATCGCCTGTCGCTCCCATGATCATTCGACTGTCGGGTCTGATGGCCGAAGGGGAGTACACTTCTGATTTTTCTGAAGAGCAACGCGAGCGTCTGCTCCGAGGCATTTTAGAGGATTATTATCATCCAGAGCCCGATCAAATTGTCCTGGATACGAGCCGGGAATGGTGTACACGACTTGCCTTGATCGGCCGGCTCTACCCGAAAGCGCGCGTGATCTGCTACGTGCGCGATCCTGTCTGGATCCTTGATTCTCTTGAGCGCCTCATCGTGCGAGATCCGATTTTATCGTCACGACTTGTCCCTATCACTCAACGAAGCACGCAGCATGACCGTCTCGATCATCTGCTGTCTCGGGAAGGTGTTTTTGGCTACGCGTGGCGGGTTCTGACGGAAGCCTTTCACGGTCCTTTTGCCAATAAGCTTATTCTTGTGGATTACCAGACATTAGCTACCAATCCGCGTCAGGCCCTTGAAAAACTGACACGGTGTCTCGGTCTGCCCGCGTATCCATATGATCTGAACAACGTCACGAACAGAGATGCAGAAGCCTTCGACAATCTGCTTGGAACTCCGGATTTACACAGGATACGTCCGGTCGTAAGTCACGAAAGGCGACATTGTATTCTTCCGCCGGATGTTATCGCACGGATGCAAGGCGGCATGTTTTGGCGAGAGGCAACTATTCACCTCCAGTCAAAGGCACAGATCATTGTCTAGACTGTATTTACGATTTCAGGGCTTGCGAGGAATGGTCGTGACGTTATGGCTTGTTGAGCCAGCGATGTCATATGCCGACCCTACGCCTTACTTCATGCCTCCTAAAGCACAGCAAGTATTACCAATGCCCTCAGAATTAAGCAGTAAGGCCGGATTTCAGGGTTTTAGGGGAGTCATTGAGAAGAAAAGAAGCGACATTACACCAAAGACTCAATGGCTTCCTTCGGATTTGTCCCAACTTTCCAAAATTGGTCCGCTCGACATTGAGCGAGCGAGCCAATCCCCACTCCTTGAGGAAAAGGGGATCACAACAACCTTTTCGTATCCTGTGAAATCCCTTCCTGGCGTGGACCTCACGGCCAGCTTTTTCGGTGGCCATCGAGATACGATACAGGGAGCCGCAGGAGGGTCAGCAGCAGTGACAGGGGGCGTTCGTATTCGCTGGTGAATGAGGGGTTTCAAGAGAGCTTTCTTTCGCTGCATCTTGGGGGAGTGTAATTTCTACACTGCCTGATTAACCAAATTCTAGGATGAAACACAGTGTCATCTGAACAGCGTCGCCTTTTGGGCGAGCAGTATATGAGGCAACAGCCCGAACTTCGATCGCTGTTGAAATCGAGAGACCATGATCTGTTTTCTGGATCGTGGGCTATGCTCGCATATAGCTTTGAACGTGGCTTTGAAGAATTGTGGGATGCTGCTTACAGAAGCTTACCCGATACCATTTTGCTGACCCCGCTTTTAATGCTCTGGAGGCAAAGCATTGAACTTCACATTAAATCTGCGATTTCCTATACTAGCGGAGATCCAAGGAATATAGCAGGGCATGACCTGAAATCATTATTTGATCGTTTAATATATCTTAGGAGAAAAGAGGAATATGAAGAAGAAGAAAAATTGGTTATATATTTGAAAGGTATAATTAAAGAAGTACAAAGATTCGACAAAAGCGCGGATCGATTCCGTTATCCCAGGAATCGAAATGGTGATCCATATGCAGATACGGATGTTGATTTGGAACAACTTTACCAGACGCACTGGATCATCACAGGCTGGTGTCAAGGCGCAGAAATAGAGGTCGAACAGAGACGCGGAATTTTTTAGCTTTTCAGGTTCAGAGGTTTTTTTTGATATTATTTTGCAACGTAACGGCTTTATTTTGAGGATCAGCCTTTGTGCCAATAACAAAGCAGGAAAAAAGTTAGTATAGTCATGCAGATGATTGAGTTCGCCCGATTTGCCAAAATAGTTCGGCATGAGCCCAGAGTTATCCGAATTTTAGAATGCGCCATGCGCCATGCGCCATGCGCCATGCGCCATGCGATGTGCAAGGCGAACCTAAATATATGCATATAATCCAATTATAAAATAATATGTATTTAATAACGATTTTATTAAATACTTTCCTAAGTCGGATTTTTGTTGTATTCCAAGAAATAATCGTTGCAATTGTCACTTTTTGAATTATTACAATTCTTGTAAATACATAATTTGATTCAACGCATTCGCGCAGAAGAAAAATATTCTCCTATAACATATGGTTTTGTGGACAGCCGTTTCACGCCCGCTCGCGTCCTGATGGACAGCCCTGCAGGCTGACCACAGGCGCGGCTCTGCCCACAATTCCACAGGTTCAACACCAACAAGTTTCTCTCTATTTTTCAAATAAGATCGGTCGAACCGATTACCCTCCTACCGAAAGTCCCGAGCCTTCAGCAACTCCGATCCCTGAAGCAACGGCGTTCGGTCTTCCAGACTGAGCACAACGACATGGATCACATCGCCCTCTTTCTGAAGCCTGCCCTTGCAGGCCAAAAGACGGGACGCGAGAAGAGGACGGCGGTATTTCTCCTGCACATCCTTCCAGACAATCAGATTGGCTGTGCCGGTTTCGTCTTCGATCGTGACGAACATCGTGCCGTTCGCTGTCCCTGGCCGCTGCCGCATCAGGACAAGACCTGTAAGCTGGATCCGGCGCCCATCCCGCAGGTAAGGCAAATCCCCACAGCGCACGATCCCCTCTTTTCGCAAGCCCTCCCTCAGGAAGGCGACGGGATGCCCATTCAGACTGAGTCCGGTCGCCCGGTAATCTTCATGGACCGATGCCCGCTCTGACATCTGTGGCAGGGCAATTTCCGGCTCGATCACTTCCGGCAGCGGAAAGTTCCGTCCCCGATCCGCCGCTTCAAACAACGGCAAGACCGTGTCCGCTAACCCCTTGATCGACCAGAGCGCAGTACGGCGCATCTGTCCAAACACCCGGAAGGCGTCTGCTTCTGCCAGACATTCCAGGGCCGAGACCGGCACATCGGCACGGCGCCACACATCGTCAATACTCTCATAATCCGGCATCCGAGACGCGATCAGGGCGGCACCATGGGCGTTCGCCAACCCGCGCACCATCCTGAACCCCAGCCGGACCGCCGCGTGCCGTCCGTTCCGGTCGCGCTCCAGCGTGCAGTCCCATCGTGAGGCATTGATACAGATCGGCCGGACCTCGACGCCATGGCGTTGCGCGTCCTGAACAATCTGGGACGGCGCATAAAACCCCATGGGCTGACTGTTCAGCAGGGCGGCACAGAACACATCCGGGTAGTGATGTTTCATCCAGGCGGACGCATAGGCGATCAGGGCAAACGACGCGGCATGGCTTTCGGGAAAGCCATAGCTGCCGAAGCCTTCGAGCTGCGCGAAGGTCTGCTCCGCAAAGTCCTGCTCATACCCATTGGCCAGCATCCCGTTGACCAGTTTGTCGCGGAACGGCGAGACCCCGCCTGTCGCTTTGAACGTCGCCATCGCACGGCGGAGCTGATCCGCCTCGCCTGGCGTAAAGCCTGCACAATGGATGGCCACCTGCATTGCCTGCTCTTGGAACAGCGGCACGCCCAAAGTTTTCCCGAGGATCCCGCGCAGAGTCTCGGACGGATAGGTGACAGGTTCCAGCTTCTCTCTTCGGCGGAGATAGGGATGGACCATATCGCCCTGGATCGGCCCAGGCCGAACGATCGCCACCTGAATCACCAGATCATAAAAGGTCCTGGGCTTCATGCGCGGCAGCATCGACATCTGCGCCCGGCTTTCGATCTGGAACGTGCCGAGCGTGTCGGCCTGCTGGATCATGCGATAGGTCTGCGGATCCTCGGCCGGGATCGAAGCGAGATCCATGCGGGTCTGATACACGGTGTGCAGCAGTTCGAACCCGCGACGCAGACAGCCGAGCATTCCCAGTCCCAGAACATCCACCTTCATGAAGCGCAGCACGTCGATATCGTCTTTGTCCCAGACGATGATCTGACGGCCGTCCATGGCGGTCGGCATCAGGGGAACAAGCTGGTCCAGGCGATCCTCGGTCAGCACAAATCCGCCCGGATGCGTGCCAAGCTGGCGTGGGAAGCCGAGAAGCTGGCGGGCGAGATGAAACGTCAGGCCGAGGCGTCTGTCCTTCAGGTTCAGGCCAAGGTCGGCAGCGCGCGCCTTGCACAGATCGAGATCTGCGAGAGAGGAGACGATGTGTTTGGAAAGCTGGCCGGTCAGATCCTCTGGCAGCCCGAGCACCTTGCCGACTTCGCGCAATGCCCCTTTGGGCTGATAGCGCTGCACGGTGGCGCACAGGGCCGCGCGATGACGACCATAATGCCGATAGATCCACTGAATCACTTCTTCGCGGCGGTCGCTCTCGAAATCGACGTCGATGTCGGGCGGTTCCTGCCGTTCGGCCGAGATGAACCGCTCGAACAGCAGGCCCGAGCGAACCGGATCAATACTCGTGATGCCCAAAACATGGCAGACGGCCGAGTTCGCAGCAGATCCGCGCCCCTGACAGACAATCCCGAGTGAGCGGGCATGACGCACGATCGTATTCACAGTCAGGAAATATGGCGCGTAGGACAGAGAGCCGATCAGTCTCAGTTCGTGGGCGATCTGCGCCTCGACTTCTGGGGGCACCCCGGCCGGATAGCGACGCGGCAGTGCGGCCTGGACCAGACGTGTCAGGGTGTCCTGCGCGCTTTCGCCCGATCGCTCGGTTTCGGTCGGATACTGATAGGTGAGATCATCCAGACTGAAGGTACAGGCCTCGGCAATCCGCCGCGTGTTGACCAGGGCATCCGGAAAGGCGGCGAACAGGCGTGCCTGCTCTTCAGGGGCCTTCAGATGGCGATCGGCGTGGACATGACGGCGGTTGCCGAGAGCATCGACAGTGCAGCCTTCCCGGATCGCCGTGACCACGTCCTGAAGAACGTGCCGGCGCGCATCGTGGTAGAGAACATCTCCCGTCACAACACAGGCCAGACCGCGCGCTGTGCAGAAGCCCGCGAGCGCGTGAAGCCGCGCCAGATCTCCCGGCTGCCTGAGCACCGTCAGCGCGACAAACCGGGTCTCTTCTTCGCCCGCCCTTTGTCCGGGCAGATCCAGCAGGCTCTGAACGTGCCCGGGAAGTGCTGCCAGATCCTCGGGCGGCAACAGGATCAGGAGGAGGTTCGGGGCCGCTGCGACGAGATCCTCCCATCCTAGAAGGAACACGTCCCGCTCGCCCCGATGATGACCAAGCGTTAGAATCTGGCAGAGACCCGCCCAACCCGCACGGTTGCGGGGATAGGCCAGGAGCGCGCTGCCATCACGTAGAGCCAAACGGCATCCGGGTAGAAGACGAAGACCGGCCTCGCGCGCTGCCAGATGGGCGCGGATCACTCCGGCCACAGTGTTCCAGTCGGTCAGACCGATTGTGTCATAGCCCAGGGCTTTCGCCTGAAAGATCAGTTCATCCGGCTGGCTGCCCGAGCGCAGGAACGAAAACGAGGACGTGACCTGCAATTCGACATAAGGCGCGCTCATGGCTCAGCGGCGGTGCGGATGCGGGTGTCGGCTGCTATCAGGCGCGTTGCTGGTGGGAGCGCGCATCACGACAAATCCGGATCGTTCGAGATAGGCGACCAGACGCTCGGCCACCAGACGGGCCATCAGCTCGGCGGCGTCATGCGTCCGCCTGCGTCCGTCGTAACACAGCGCGTGCATCAGGACTTCGGCCACGTCCGAGGTGCTGGCCGGGATCAGATCATCGCGGGCGTCCATCAGAACATTCCCTGTAGAAACCAGTCGCCCGAACCGGACCAGGCATGGGTTCCGTCGCCTTTGCGAAACAGCCACAGGCGCAGGCCGGTCGTGGTCTCGACCTGCCAGTAGTCGCGGATCGCGCCGTAGTTTTCGGCGGTCTGCCACCATTCGCCCAGCAGTCGTTCGGGGCCATCGGCCGCAGAAATGCGATGCGTCTGTCTCTTCAGGACGAACTGGCGGGGCGCACCGTCCGGAAGCAGGGCAGTCACCTGCACCCGGACGGGCAGATCGAACAGAATGTTCGGCCGCGCCCAGAGCATCTGGCCCGCGAAAGGCGGTTTTGCCATGTTGCCTGGAGAAACGCGAGACTGTCCGTCTTCTGGCCAGGCGGAAAACCGGGGCGCAAACTGATAGACGGCTGCAACACCAGGACGATTGATCAACCGGTCGATGAGGGTCGCGGGCACCGTGTCGACCAGACGATCCTCTGGGTCTGAAAGTACCGGGCGAGCGGGGCCGGCTTCTATGGGCTCGCTGGCGCTGATGGTGAGGGTGACAGCCTCGATGCCAAAACCGGGTTCAATCCGGGAAATCTGATCCTTGAGGAGGCGGAGGAGGCGGGGCATGTCTGAGGTCGGATCGGACGTGCCGACACGGATGGCCTGGACCGTGTTATCCACACGGACACAGAGAAAATCGATCTGCCGTGCGCCTTCGCCGCGACGTGACAGCAGGACGCAGGCTTCCGGCACGAGAGCGTCGATGACGGTCGCAATCGCCTCGGCTGTGCCGATAGGCTCGACAAGCGAGCGCGACAGGGAGATCCGGTCTCGCACCTGAACCACGCTCAGCGGTCTTGCCTGAAAGCCAACGGCTTCATCCAGACAGGTGAGAAGCTCCGCGCCGAACCGCTTGGCCAGAGGCGCGCGGGGAAGGGCTGCAAGCGCACCAATGGTTGTCAGTCCCAGACGATTGAGACGGGATGCTGTCTCCGGGGCAATTGGCAGGGCCGAACAGGGCAGCCGGTCCAGAGCCTGTTTCTGCTGACCAGGCGGGATGACGCAGGCGCCGTCGAGGCGCGAGCGTGCCAGAGCGCGCGAGGCCGCCGCGCTGTCGCTCAGGGCCAGAGAACAGGCATGACCTTTCTCGGAAAGGCGCGTCCGGACAAGAGACAGCATGGCCTCTTCACCACCATAAAGATGGGCACAGCCAGTTGTGTCACTGTACAGGCCATCCGGCGCATCCAGAGCGGGCAGGGGCGACAGCCACAGCAGCCAGCAACAGAGCTCGTGAAGAGCCGCATCATCGGCGTCAGTGTCCTGCTCGACGCACAGGAGGTCCGGCACAAGGCTCCGTGCCTGGGCCAGCGATTGGCCTGGTCTCAGGCCCGCTGCCAGCGCCACCGGATTGACGGCCGTGAGCGTCTGGCGGTTGTGCTCAGGCGCGTGCACGACAAGCGGGCGATCGGGGGGGTAATGATCCTGCTGGCAGAGCTGAAGGCGCTCGGTGCGCCAGAAAGGAAGCCACAGGGCGAGGAAGCGGCGCATGGTCAGGACAGTCGAGAAGCCAGTGGGCAGGACGTCCTCCACGCACCCGCAACAGCGAGACGGAAAGACGGCGGGGGCCGGGAAGCGGCAGAACCAGTCCCGGCAAACAGAGAGGGGCTGAAGGATGAGAAGTAACCTGCCAGCGTGTGGCGCAGGCACAGGGGTCCTTTCCGGATGAGCGGGAGACGCTGACAGAGCGCAGGAAGAAGCCAGTATTCCCGCTGCTTTCGGCAGCCAGATTCAGGCGACGCACTTCTGTCAGGGAGGGGATATGCGGACCAGCTATCACGACAAGGGCTCGCTCGGGACCGCGCAGGATATCCTCGGCCACAGCCAGAACACTGGCGTCATCGCTCTCAACGCAGATCAGGTGTCGGAGCGAGATCCCGGTCTGGTGCAGTCCCCAGGCATGGAGCTGAGGGGGGACCGCCCCCAGCCAGAAAACAGGCTGGCCACTGCGCGCGAGCAGAGGCAGAAGCAGGGCGAGGCTGGAACCAATTTCAAGCGGATCGGGCACCAGAATCTCATGCAGGCTAGCGGTTTTGAGGCCACCGCCTAGATGGTCATCGACCGGCTGCAGGCCTGTTGGCAGCACCCGGAAAATAGAGTGAGGCAGGCTCCGACGCTCGAGGCATCGGACCTGCTCGCGCAGACGCGCCAGCGCGTTCGAAGTCATGACTGTTCTCCTTGACGAGAACAGAAAGAGAACAAACGAACACAGGACGCAAGTTAATTTTTTAGAGAGATCGCTGCGTAAGACAGCGTTATCACTCCGCCCAGCAGGCTCAGAAGCGCGGCTTATCAGCGCATTCTGAGCGTTGTCAGGGTTTCGTTCGCGGTCGTCACCTCACCGATAAGGACGACCTCGTTTGACTCTGTCTGCTCGGCCAGCAGATGCGGAAGGTTGTGCACAGCGTCGGCAGCAGCCTGAATGGCCGAGAGTACACGTTGATGCTCAGGGGAGAGCGTTTCGCTGGATCCGAGTACGCTCTGAGCTTCGGAACGGATGTTCAGAAGAGCGCGGGACAGAAGGTGAAAAGCTTCGGAACGTGTAGTGCTTGTCGGTGTGGTCATGGTCGTCTCCTTTAGCGCGCCTCAGTTGCTGAGCTGCTTCAAGGAGCACTTTACCGATGACCTATGTGAGTGCGGCATGAGGCTAAAGGCTGCCGAGTGCAAAAGACCAAATCGAACTAACCGTATTCAGCCAGCATCGGGGCATAGGAATAATTAGCCAGAAAGGCGGTTCCTAACCGTGGATTTGTGGACAGCCGCCTGAAGGCGGTCACTCACGCCCCGGAGACAGCTCTGGCGAGCTGACCACAGGGCGTGGCTCTGCCCACAAGTCCACCGCACAAACAACAACAGCTTTTATTTCTTCTGAAAAGGAAACACAGGCGGACCGATCGGTGTTTTTCTTCTGAGAGCCAATTCCGAATAGGACACCCTGCTTCAGAGCAAGGAAGCGATCATGTGTAATCTGTATGCCCAGACGTCCTCACAGGACGAGATCCGCGCCATTGCGGAGGTGCTCAATGACCACACGGGCAACCTTCCCTTCATGCCCGATATTTACCCTGATTACGTGGCCCCGATTGTGCGCCACGGGCAGAACGGCCGAGAACTGGTTCTGGCCCGGTGGGGTATGCCGTCTCCGGCGTTTGCCCTTAAAGGACGCAAGGTCGACCGGGGTATCACTAATATTCGTAACACGGCTTCTCCACATTGGCGGCGTTGGCTCGGGGTGTCCCATCGCTGCATAGTGCCATTTACGGCTTTCTCGGAACAGGCGCGACAGGATGACGGGTCGTTTCATCCGGTATGGTTTGCAGCTGATGCCACGAAGCCGCTCCGCTTCTTTGCCGGGATCTGGACGTCCTGGACCTCGGTGCGCAAGCTCAAGGAAGGCGAGGTCACGGCCGATCTTTTCGGTTTCCTGACCACCGAAGCAAATGGCGTAGTCGCGCCCTATCATCCCAAAGCCATGCCCGTCATTCTGGAAAGCCGCAAGGAGATCGAGACCTGGCTGACGGCTCCCACTCCGGTCGCTCTGCAACTCCAGAGACCGTTGCAAGAGTCATCTCTTGCGGTTTTCTGACCAGATGAACGATCTAGCTCGCCATCTTTCCTTTGAGGCGAGCGATGAGCCGGGAACTTCGCATCATGGCTTCATCTGCCTGATTCATGGCAGCAGCCAGATCCTCATAGTCGAACTGAACCGGGTCCAATCGGGTTGGAGGCGGGAGCTGTGCACTCTCTTCCGCCAGAACAGACTGTGCCGTGAAAGGATCATTCTTACGCGGACGCCCGCGTTTTCGGCCAGGAACGGGTCGGTTGGGCGGTGTCACAACATCGCGGAGGGAGGCCATTCCGGCAAGACCGAACAGGCGATGAGCCGCCCGGTGCGTGACTTCTACAACAATGCCCCGGTCCTGGAACACGCTGAGAAGCTGCAACGCGCTTTTCAGTGACATGCCGAGACGATCCGCCAGCATGGACGCGGACACGAGCGGCTGGATCGCCAGCATATTGATCGCTTGGGGTGCGCGCGAATGCCGACGTTGCGCGCCGCATCTCTCAAGCGCCTGCCTCCTGGCTCGCTCCAGCTGACGGAGGAGATCGTGTGCCTCACCGACTTCTGCCAGAAGAGCGTCGAGCCAGTAGCACAGCCAAGAATCAATTTCCCAGGGCGCGCCAGGTGTGAGCGCTTCGATGCCGGTCAGGATCAAAGGCGTCCGGAGAATATCGTAGGAGGACCGGTAGCGGCCTAATGCTGCGCAGAAGGAAGCACGGGGACGACCGGACCCTAGCCAACGATGAAAAGCGATCCCTGCATTGAGGATAGGTCCCCAGCCGGATGACTGGTCGTTCAGGAACGCTTCGGCTTCGGCAATGGCACTTGTCTGCATTTCATCCGGGTGAGCATACCAACGCCAAAGCGTAAATGCATGAGAGGCAGCATCCACGGTCGTGCCACGCTCGAAACTGTCCTGCCCGATCACTTTCGGAACTAGACCATGCAGTTCAGCGACGAGATACCAGGGATCAATCATCCAGCCATCGACAGCGCAGTGACGCTGGATGGCAGTCAGGCGTTGTCGGAACACAACAGCAGGCGTCACTGATGCCCCTCTCAGCGCCTGGTCCAGACGTCCCAGTTCGAGACTGAGACGGGTCAGTCTTTCAGCGAACGGAGGAGCAGCCACTTAATCTACGAGGCGTCGCTCTTGGAAACGTCCGCAGCATAAGAGTTCCATACGGGCTCCAGATACTCGATCAGCTCTTTCGGCAGGGGAATGGAATGAGTGGTCTTAATCAGCCGGTCGCCTATCGGCTCGATCTGATCCATGGAAAATGGAGGAGCATCCTCTAAGTCTCCGACGAAAACCGGCTCGACCAGTGTCCACTTCAGGCCGGAAGTAGTCGTGCCCGTCTTTTCGGTGTTTGCACGCTGGAGTTCCACGGGCACTGACCTGGAGAGGCTGGCCTTCAGGGCAGCAAACGTCCGGAACCAGTGCTGTTTGGAGAGGCGTTCAAGCGCTTGCGTGTAAGACAATGTACCAGACCGGCTTTCCTGTCGGGCCTGTTTTTTGAGTGCTTCAAGAGAAATCGTCATCTGAAATCCTCGACCGGAAGACTGAGTCACAAGGCCTGATTTGCGTCACACTCCGAACAGGACATTATGACAATGCGTCTGAGAGACTTTTCCGTTGTTTCACAGGCCGGAAGGCGCACTATGTCTCTCGCCTAGCCAAGAGAATACCCACAGCGTGAATAATCGGCAATAATGAAAAGTACGCGGGCTACTTCTTGTTCCGTCTCTAATTATTAGGCGACCTGATCCGCCTTAGGAGTTTCGACGCGGTAATATCCTGACCGATGAGCATCAATTCGACAGAGAGGAAAGGGCGTTAGAGGTGACGGACGCCTTCCAATACCGGGGACAGTTATTCCGATCCCACGGACAGTAAAGTGATGAAAACCGTCGCATACCAGGCCTCTTTGATAGCTAGGTGTTTAGTCCCGTGGTTTGATGAGGTGGATTGATAATGAATTTTTTTGGCTCTGAAGTCCGGATTTCACAGACATATTCGTAAGGCCACTCAAGCGTCTTGAGCCTTCTCTCGAAGTTATAGGCCGCCATGAAGTCGTTGAGGTGTTTCTTTAGCTGCTTATGGCTGTCCTCAGAAGTGCGTGCGCTCATCGATTACCTGTCCAGCTGGATTTCCGAAGCATGTATAAGCGTTGCGCTTCAGCGTTAGAGACGTCCGTTTCCGGATAACGGAATTAATAGTGATGATGTCCTATATGAGGCGTCTGTCGCCTGTCCGCTTCACGTTTTTTGAGCGGACAGGCAGATCAGGGGGGAAACGGAATGTCGGCAGTTGGGCGGTAGGACCGGAAAATCGGTCATTCGCGCAATCGATTTTCACGATACAAATGGGCGTCTCCTGAAGATCACCTAACTTCGTCGGGGGAGAGCTGCCCGCCCCGTGAGACGCCGCATATATGCACTCGTCATGCCAGCGATAGGTTCATGGTCAGTGCCTGAGGGACGGAGCAGAAACTGCGGCTGGCGCGAGGCTGAAGCGCTATTTCTTTTTGGAGGAAATTGCTTCAGACCGCCTCCGTTCTTTTACTTTGCCTTCGTAAAGGCATCGCGCAGGAAATGCGTTGCCTGGGCGATTGCGGCGGTGGATGCCGGCGTCTTGGCGAGCGCATTGAGCATAACGAAATCGTGGATCGTCGCGTTATAGCGGGTCGTTATGACAGGCACACCGGCTTCGACCAGGCGTCGGGCGTAGGCCTCGCCCTCGTCACGCAGGACATCGTTTTCATCTGTGATGACCAATGCTGGCGCCTGCCCGTGCAGGATGGAGTCCGGCGTGTTCAACGGCGAGACATGCGGCTGGGCGCGGTCAGTGCCGGCAGGCAGATACTGGTTCCAGAAATAATCCATGGCTTTCGCTGTCAGCCAGGGGCCACCGGCGAACTCGCGATAGGATCCATCATTCATCGCGGCATCGGTTACCGGATAGAACAGGAGCTGGGCTACGGGCCTGGGTCCATGCCGCTCCGCAACGAGGGCGGAGACGACCGCAACCATATTACCGCCGACGCTGTCTCCGGCGATGGCAATGCGGGATGGATCGATCCCAAATTCGACCGGATGACGAGCGACATACTCCAGAACCGCATAATCCTGCTCGATCGCAGTTGGATAACGCGCCTCGGGCGAGCGTTCGTAATCGACTAAGATCACCACCGCACCGCTGCCCGCCGCCAGGTCGTGCACGAGGCGGTCATGGCTGGCTGGGCCGCCCATCACCCAACCGGCACCATGATAATAAACGATGGCGGGCGCATGGTTCGGGGCGTCGAGCGGGCGATAGATCCGGATGCGCGTGCTGCCGGTCGGGCCAATGGGAAGCACGCGATCGGTAATCCGAGCAGAGGGAGCGGTGACCTTCACCGACGCCTGCGCGCCGTCCAGTAGCGCACGGGCATCGTGCGGCGACAGCGACGGGATGGCCGGGGCGTGGGCGTCGGCGAGGCCGTTGAGGAAATGCTGGGTCGTGGGCTCTAGCACGGGGGCGGCGAGCGCGGGGGCAGCGGCAATAGCGGTAGCCAAGGCGATGGCTGTGGAGAGGCACTTCATGATGGAAAACTCCGTATCGATCAGGCTGCGTTCGGCCTGTGAGGCACATCAATATCGTGCGCGACATTATCGCCCAATATCAAAAAATGCATGGCTCCCATGCATTAACATCGCCCAAGATTTGATATTGTGCGATATAATGGCTCTACTTATGGAGGACGATATGAACGAAGACCCATCCACACCTGATCTGTCGAATTTCGTGTGCTTCTCGCTGTATGCCGCGAGCCACGCCTTCAATCGGCTATACCAACCGCTGCTCGAGCCGCTCGGTCTCACCTATCCGCAATATCTAGTAATGACCGTCCTGTGGGGCAGTGACGGCAGACTTGTCGGCGAAATCGGATCACAACTCGATCTGGTCAGCTCCACCCTGACGCCGTTGCTCAAGCGGCTGGAGGGCGCTGGCCTTGTGGAACGCACCCGCGACCAGAAGGACGAACGACAGGTGCGTGTTCGTCTGACGGAGGCCGGTCGGGCCCTGCGCGTTCAGGCCGAGACGATTCCGGCTTGTGTGTTAGCGGCGACCGGGCTGTCGATCACCGAACTGCGGGACTTGCGTAATCGGGTCGACCGGCTGCGCCAAGCCGTCAGCTCTCCGCGTGCCCCGGGCTGCAAGTCCGACGATCATTGAGCCTGTCACCCGTCAATAACCATTTCCAGAGAGACTGGTCTTGAGTTCCCCTACGCCCTAACATAGACGAGCGGGGTCATCGCACTTGGCCGCCGGCACATACCGCGCATTTTAGGCTGGATGCTCGTGATGTTGGTCGTGATCGGCAACAGCCTATTCTCGCAAGCCATGAACACGTCTGCTTCAGAGAAGCGAAGGCCGACGTTCTGGCGTCCGACATGTAGGCGAAACCGGAAGCTCCGCTTATTTCAAGCGGCTCCTCCTGGGGGGCAAGTATCCGTGTAACAGAAAACCTGCATAGGGTTTACACTGCGTACGACTAGCGAATGAGAACCACCTCAACTCCGATTACGTCCGCAATTTCAGCCCATGCCCGATCGGCAGTGACCGCGGGGAGACCCATTTTTTTGGCTAGCGCCAGACAGGTGCGGTCTCCGTGACTGAGACCAACCCGCTTGGTCGCATCGCGCATCAATCCGGCCGTTAGAGCCAAATTGTGATCAAGAGGCCGCACGTCTAGGCGTAGAGCCGCGATCAGTTCGGATACTCCTTCGGCCGGGACGCCTTTATCAACAGCTTTAGAAACGATCTCTTGCAGGTTGATCGCGGAGATGGCTGCATCGCGCAGCCAGTACCTAGCTGTCAGGTTGTGAGACGTCATTGGCGTAAACCATGATACGGTCGACGTCGTTCATGATACTGACTTCTGTCATAGTTTTATAGCTTAGATTACGCAGACGTGGTCTCTGCCTGAGGCGCTCGGCGACTTTGGCGGTAGGCGAAAGGCCGCCCAGAACTCGCTGTCGGCGCAGGTTATAGGCGTGATTGAACCCATGCAGCAGGACTTCGAGATCCGTGTGGTGTGCGACGTTGATCGGCAGAACCTCGGTTGCGATGCGACCGTTGAACCGCTCGACCATACCGTTCGTCTGAGGGGAATACGCTCTGGTTCGCCGACGATCGACATTCTGACAGGCTTTCTCGAAGGCGTCTGTAGTGAAGCACGAGCCTCGGTCGGTCAGGATATGCGTGATCCGGAAAGGAAAGGCGGTTTTGACGGTCTTTAGAAAATCGACGGCATTGGCAGCATTCTCGGCGTCGTAGACGGCCAGATGCACGAAACGTGAGCAGCGGTCGATCGCGACATACAGGAAGCGTTTACGGGCCTCGCCATCTTTGGTTTGCAGCTTCGGCAGATGCTTCACGTCGATATGGACATAGCCCAGGTCGTAGTCCCGGAATGTGCCGTCGCCGCGCACGGGACAAATTTTCTCCTTCGGCGGCCGTCGGTTGAGCCCTGCGTCCTTAAGAATACGCCAGACGCTATCTCTGTTGAGGTGAGGCAGGAAGTGCCGCAGCACGAACGTCAGGTCATCGAGCCCGAATTCGGTGGCGCGACGAAGATGGCAGACAATCGCGCGTTCTTCCTCGGTCGTTTTCCAGGCCAGTAACCGGGGCTTACTGCTTCGATCCGTGCATCCCTCGGCTCCACGCCTGCGCCATTTGCGCACCGTCTCGTCGCTGACGCCGAAGCGTCGCGCCAACACCCCGGTCCCTTCCATCGAGCGTGCGATTTCGGCCCGGACGACAGGTGTGGTGCGGGCTTGCGGATGGATCTGATGCATTAACAATCACTCCGGCGTTCAACGTCAAACCAGGGGGCGTAAGCGGCAATAGCCCACGATACGCTGTCCCAATGACGTCTCACAACCTGACAGCTAGGCAGTTGCCGTCATTATCCAAGATCTAACAGACCATAGGCGTCTGCCTCCCCAGTCGGAGGTCTATCAACAGCCTGTCGCTGGATGACCAAGATGATTTTTGCCATAGATCGCGCTGACCGGAAAATTTGTTTGAAAGGCGAGATGGACGTTTCTCTATACCAATCTACCAATAATAAAAAATGCAAAATAATTACTGATATTTTTAGATATACATATTAATTAAAATTAATATTCTAGAAATTAAAATATCAAACGACCGATATAATATTATTATCCATTCTATATTGAAGTATAATAGAAATATCTCTCATCGCTTTCTCAACGTCATCTATATTATCTATACTCCCTAAAGAAATTCGAACATTTTCTGATGTAGAGCCGCACACTGCAAATACACTACTCGGTAGAAGCGCCAACCCTCTATGATGAGCATAGGCGACGAAGTCAGAGCTGTTCCACCATGAAGGAAGATGTAGCCAGATATGTGGTCCGTTTGGGTTCATTCCAGGACGATCACCCAAGATATTTCGGGCAATAGACTGTCGAAGACGTAATTCGCTTTTGATGCCAGCAAGAATAGTCCCTGCTAGTCCAGACTGCATCCACCGAAGAGTGAGAGCGCTGAGCAAACCGGCATTAGTTAAAGAAAATGCCCGTACTGCGGTGATAAAACGCTGATGAATTTCGGGATTTGGAAGGGCAACATAGGCTGTTCTTAATCCTGGGCTGAGAACCTTGGCGAGCGTAGCAATATAGATAACGCGCCCACGTTCAAGAGCGGATAATGCGGGAATTGGGGTATCCAGAAGCAGGCTATAAGGGTCGTCTTCAATGACATAGATGCCTGCGTCATGCGCAATTTTCATAAGGGACTGACGCCGCGACAATGGCAGCGTTATCGTTGTCGGGTTCTGGATGGTTGGGGTGCAGTATATCGCCTTGGGACAATGTATCTGACACGCTTCTTCAAGCGCTGCAGGCAGAAAGCCCTGTTCGTCTCCGTCCACACCGACAAGTAGAATTCCAAGCTGGTTCGCGACAGCACGGAGTCCAGGATATGTCATTTTTTCGGTGAGGATGATATCACCTGGCGAGGTCAGAACACTGAGCGCAGCTGCAATCGCGGTTTGCGCTCCAGGTGTAACTACAATTTCATCAGGACGCCTGTGGCCTATGAGCGGTTCAATCCATTTTGCTCCTTGGCAGCGTTCATCATAAGTCCCTCCAGTTACCCGGTAGGACATAAGGCTGCTTATGCTCTGACTTTTGAATAAGGTTTGAAAATCAGCCTGCATTGATGTTGCAAGAGAAGGTAGGTTTGGCACAGGGGGCAAGTTCATCGTCATATCGACAATACTTGTCCTGCTAGCCTGCCATTGTCTGGTGGACGCTCCTATTCGGATGAATGTTCCGCGACCGACGGTGGCGTCAACCAACCCGATCTGATGTGCCTCCCGAAAAGCACGGGTGACAGTGGTAAGGTTTGTACCAAGGGAGGTGGCAATCATCCTCTGAGTGGGAAGACGATCGCCCTCTCGCAATACACCCTGCTGGACTGACAATACCAAAGCCTGAACAATGCCTTTGTACAATGGGCCCGTGGTCTGTTCTACAATCTCGCGCCAGCTTCGTAGAAGTTCGTGCGTCTTCATTACTTATTTTCCGGAGAAAGGTCATAAAACCACTTTCGATTACGGAGAATAGCTTTTCTGTTCAAAGGTATATCCTTAATCGTTCTATCCCCCGGACCCCAGCCTTCCGGTGTTTTAGAGGACGAACCGCTGACTTCAATGAGGGCCAACATAGCCCTTTTGATTTCCTCGATATTAAACGTCAGACGACGGTCCAGACTAAAGTGCCATCTGCATCGAGCTTGCTTGTCGACAACAACTGCAGCTTTTGCATTTGCGACGCCATATGCTTTGAAAACTTCTGCTGTCGGATCCTCGCCAATCATTGTGGTGACTTCGCGTCCGTACACCGCCTGAATAGCCTTTATCCAACCCAAATTTACATGGATACTTGATTGAGAAATTAAAAGAACGTCGATATTGTTTTTAGCGTAAAAATCTGAGCATCCATCAATATTCATAATATCCTGGGTATCGGAAACTGAGAATGGCGAAGGCAGAAATAAAATTAATTTGAAAGTCTGCTGTGTTGGCTCGAAACCATATTCACCTTCGGTGGTCCGCAAAGAAAATGCCGGACAGTGTTCATCCAGCCGCATCATGCTTTCCGGGAGAATCTTCCAAGCGTCACAAACATCCTGTCGAATACAGGGCCGATGAAATAACCGATCATGATGGAAGCAAATGTCAGAGGCCATGCCCATACACTATATGGCATGAACCAAGGTTGCCATTGGAAGACAGAGAGGACGGCAATCACGATCAAAACAAATCCCCATAATGATGGCGAAATCAAAGGAGAGAAGTAACGACCGTAGATTCCGTTATTTTTTTCTGAAATAACCTTTGATATACCAATATGGTAACAAAAAATCATCGAAGAAACAAAAGTTCCGAAAAGAGCTAGCCAGCTGGTATGAAAATAACCTCTACTATCAATGGAGGTATAATATAAAGCTAAAGCAACATAGACATGAGCAAGAAATAGACCAAGTGTCATTCCAATAAGTCTATTTTTTAGAATTCCCTCGGCTTCCGCATTTGTGTTTAGATAAACTTCCTCTGGGGTTATTTCATTTTTTTTCATGGTTATACTCGCTTTATACGGTTTTCCGGATGTAAATTTGAGGGTCTTAGAGAAAGAAGAATTAACTTCTGACAGTATTGTATGCTTATTTGATGATATTTTCAAATCTTTGAACCCATACAAATTCTAATGTATGCCATACAAAGAGGTTCAATTTATGTGATTTTCCCAAAAAAAAGGGTACAATCAAGAAATACCTTTTCGAGAAGATTTTTTATTTTAAATAACCGACTGAAAACACTTTATAATATACATTAAAATTAATTAACCATAAAATGGTATTGTTCCATTTAGCCTCTCTCTCAGACTCTGTGAGAAGACTGAAGATGAGTGATTTTTGGGCTGACGGATGCCCATATTCAGATGGAGCATCTACGGTCCTTTTCTCAAAAAATCATGATGGACCCGCGTTGATGACTGCCGGAAGTTGAGCCGCATCATTCTTGCCAATCAAAATATCCTGCTTTGGCGTGATACGCCTTGAGAGTGTGATCCAGATATAGGGCACTCTCCAATCTTTGGAGGCGCTGGAGCGCCAATAGAGATCTTTATACCCGTATAATGAGCGGCTTAGGGCCTGTTAGGCTCAGGACTCATAGCCAGAAGATGAGGGTTGCAGCGAGGCAGATGGCTGAGAAGAAGACATTCGGGCATCTGTCATAGCGTGTTGCGACCCTCCGCCAGTCCTTGAGCCTTGCGAACATAATCTCGATGCGATTACGGCGTTTATATTTTCTCTTATCGTATTTGACCGGTTTTCCACGAGATTTCCGTCCTGGAATGCAGGGCTTTATCCCCCTCTCTTCCAGGGCGCCCCTGAACCAGTCGGCATTATACCCGCGATCTCCCAGCTCCATTGGGCTACGGGAAGACTGTCCAGAAGGGCAGCGGCACCGGCGTAATCAATGATCTGTCCGGCTGTCATGAAGAAGCTCAGCGGTCGTCCGTTCTGATCCGTGATCGCATGCAGCTTCGTATTCATGCCGCCTTTTGTCCGTCCGATCAGACGCCCTGGATCCCCTTTTTTAGCCGCAGGCTTGAAGCCGTGCGGTGTGCCTTGAGATACGTCGCATCAATCATAATCGTCCGAGGCTCGGCTTTTGCAGCAAACAGGCCATCCATCATCCGCATGAAAATGCCCATGTCGCCCCAGCGCTTCCAGCGGTTGTACAACGTCTTATGTGGACCGTATTCCCGGGGCGCATCACGCCAGCGCATCCCATTGCGGTTCACGAAAATGATCCCGCTCAACACGCGACGGTCATCAACGCGAGGTTTGCCGTGGCTCTTTGGGAAAAAGGGCCGCAGACGATCCATCTGTTCATCCGTCAGCCAAAATAGGTCGCTCATCTCCAGTCTCCTCACAGAGCCTGAATCAGATTTCCGTAATCAAATCAATGGGTCCTGAGCCTAAAACACCAGCAAAGTCTTGTAGCTTAAACCACTCACTGTTTGCGACATCTTAATTCCGGGAGGCACAGGGTCAGCATCAATCCTGGCCATCAGCCCTTAGTCTACTTGCAGAGCGTGGCCGGAGCATGGCGCGCTGCTAGCCTCTGATGGAAGTCGGCATGAAGCGCTGCAAGTGTAATCTGGCCAAAACGCGCGAGAAGTTGGGCCGTAACATCCGCAAGGACGCCACTCATTGCATCGTTAACGGCTTCCTCAACAAGGCATTCAGTCATTTCACTCCGGTTCCCTATGGCGAATAATCTTGGGGCATCAAGAGCCTCGTAAATATCTCGCAGCGTTACCCGATCCAACTGGCATGAAAGCGTCCACCCCCCGCCATGTCCTTTCTCGGAGTGCACATATCCATGCTCACGCAGACCGCCCATAAGACGTCGCACAACCACGGGGTTGGTGTTAAGGGCGCGAGCCAGGGCTTCTGACGTCATGGGACCACCTGCTTCTGCCATATGCAGGAGTACGTGGAGCACACAGGATAATCTGTTATCTTGTCTCATGTAACTTCATGTGTTGCTAGAGTGCGATTTCGTCAGTATATCATGAAACTCGAAAAGTGACATGAAAGTGTGTGCGAACACTCTTACTTCGAGGACATGCTGTATGAATTTGCTCGAAATTCTGACAGTCGGCGTCGTGGCGACTGCCGCATCCGATATCTGGCAACAAGCCCAGAAACCATTGACTGGAATTCCTGCAGCCAACTGGTCTGTCACCGGCCGCTGGGTCATAGGGTGGCGTGACGGCAGGATCTATGACCCAATGATTGGAAAAAGACCCATCCTGAAAGGAGAGGCAGTTGTCGGCTGGGCATTTCATTATCTGATTGGTGCTGTTTATGCCGCACTGTACCTCAGTTTTGTGGTGGTTATAGCAAAGACAGTCCCCACACTGCTAAATGGTCTACTCTTCGGACTTGTTACCCTTTTAGCGCCATTTCTGTTTATGAAACCTGCTCTGGGCGGCGGTTTTTTCGGACTTAGGGCTCCCAATCCTGAAAAAGGACTATTTCTCAGCATCAGCGCTCATGCCGTTTTCGGAATTGGCTTGTATTTAGGTGAACTGTTCTACCAAAGTCTTTTTTGAAACTTTATTTATTTAATGAATGCATTTTTCTATAATCACGAGGACTGAGACCGGTTACTCTGCGGAAGACCTGAGCAAAATGACTTGGGCTTTCGTATCCAGTTTCCAAGGCAATCTCGATAATGGAAAGACTGGTCTTGCGAAGCATTTCTGATGCCTTCTGGACGCGGTGCTGCATGAACCAGCCAGACGGGGTTTGTGCTGTGGTTGCATGAAATGATCGACTGAAATGAAAACGGCTCATGCCACACAAAGCAGCAAGACAATCCAAATCAAATGGCTCAGCCAGATGTGCTTCCATATGATCAAGAACTCTACGCAGTTTCCATGTGGGCAAGAGAGTGGATCGTAGCTTTATCTTAGCTCTGGCATCAGCATACTGTCTTAAAAGATGAACTGTCAGACTTTCCAGAAGGCCATTTACAAATAAGGAATTTGTAATAACGGAAGATTGCATTTCAGCTATCAGACCACTCAAAATGCCTGATATGAAAGCATCCTCCCCGCCCGAAACATCCCGCATTCGAATACGGGATGAATTCAGATTTAATGACACGGCAGCTCGATCGACAAGATCGAGTCCAAGATAGAGATGCAACACTTCAAAACAAGTGTCGTCCTTGCCCTGCCAACGCATCAGATACGGTGTGTCCGTCTGCGTGAGGTAAAACGTTCCAGCTCTTGCCTTGCTCTGTTCCCACGGTCCTGTCAGTTCACGCTCTTCAATATTTGCTTCTCCGCTGATAACCCAGACAAGCAAGGGTTCTGCGACGGCAGGCACAAGAATTTCGTCTTCTTGTAACGGGCGAGAGAAGATCTGGACGTCAACGTCGTTCCAGACATCCCCTTCACTTTGCGCGACTTTCTTCCCGGGGAGAAGCTGCTCCAGTGCCAAACTGGCAGCACGCCGAGAAGGAAGGCAGGGCACCCCCATCTGTTACACTCCCTAATTTCCATGCACGACTATCTATAGCGCAAAATCGCAATAGTTTCAGCAAGAAGCCAAGAGAGATATCTTCTGGCATAAATTACACCTCCTTCGACAATGAAGGCCGATTGAAGGCTCGTTGCGTGGAGAAGATTATGAACATTGCAGGAAAAATTGCTCTGGTGACCGGAGCATCCAGTGGCATTGGTGCGGCAACAGCGCGCAAACTTGCAGCAGAAGGAATCACAGTCGGCCTGGCGGCACGTCGTCATGATCGCCTGAATGCACTTGTCAGTGAGATTACCAAGGCTGGCGGTCGAGCTATTCCTCTGGTGACGGACGTTACTGACCGTGTCTCGTGTCAAGAAGCTGCAAAGAGCTTGATTGCCCAATTTGGAAGGATTGATGTTCTGGTCAACAATGCGGGCCTGATGCCCCTATCCAGCGTTGACAGCCTGAAAGTGGACGAATGGCAGCAGATGGTGGATGTAAATATATCGGGTGTTCTTAATGCAACGGCAGCCGTTCTTCCGCAGATGATCGCACAGCATTCGGGCCATATTTTTAACATGTCCTCGATTGCAGGCCGGAAAGTCTTTACGGGTCTCGCCGTTTATTGTGCCACCAAAGCTGCGGTGACAGCGTTTTCAGACGGCCTCAGAATGGAGATCGGACCAAAGCATAATATCCGCGTTACCTGCATTCAGCCGGGAGCCGTAAAATCGGAGCTTTACGACCACATTACAGATGCTGATTACCGCAAACAAATGGATGATCTTGCAGCGTCCATGACCTTTCTCGAAGGCGAGGACATAGCAGACAGCATCCTTTTTGCTTTGAAATCACCTGCACGCATGGATGTTGCAGAACTGTTTGTGCTTCCGACTGAACAGGGGTGGTGAACAGAAACTGATTGCTAAGCGAGCTTAGGAGACAGACATCCTACCGTCGAAAAGAGGCTTAAGGCTGGAAAGCCTCTTGAAGCTCAGTCACAAAGACCCGCAGTTTTGGTGTCATAACCGGACCTGCGTTATAAAGCAGGTGCATGGGTCGGTCCGGAACTGTCCACCTCGGCATAAGCTGGACAAGCCGTTTGCTTTTAATATCTGGAAGCAGGGCCTGCTCATAACCCAGTAGAATGCCATCGCCAGCGAGTGCTGCAGAATGCAGAACACTTGAATCATTACTGATTATCCGCCCGGAGACGGTGACAGGCCGCGTAACGCTTCCTTGAGAAAAGTGCCAGGTTGTTACAGGGCCGCCGGAATTTTCATACACGAGACACTCGTGGCGCATCAGATCATCGGGCTGCCCTGGAAAACCATGTTTTTCCAGATAGGTTTGAGCCGCGCAGATGACCCGACGATAGGCCGTCAGAGGACGACTGACCGCTGCAAGGTCAGTCTCCAGTTCACCAATTCGGATCACAGCCTCATGACCATCCATTGTGGGATGAACCAGTTGGTCTGACAGGGACAAATGGACTTGAATTTCTGGATATCTTTTCTGAAAGTTGTGAACAAATGGCAGCAATACTGTTCGCCCGAAGGTGACGGGAACACTAACAGATAGTGTGCCACGCGGGGTGCCAAGCGTATTGGCTGCCAGACTGTCCGCTCGTTCAACTGCTTTCAGAACAAGGCGACACTGCTCGCAATAGAGCCGGCCTGTTTCGGTCAGATTTTGTCTGCGGGTAGTCCGATGTAACAGACGTGCACCAAGGTGGCGCTCCAGAGCCTCTATATGCTTGGCTACCATCTGCGGCGACAAAGTCAGATGCTGGGAGGCCGCAGCAAAGGACCCCAACTCCACGACCTTGATAAAAATCTTCATGCTGGTTAACCGGTCAAGCATTCATCATCCTCAGTTGTGACTGATGTCTCGTATCGACAATTTATCCAGCGAAAAAGAGGAATATGCTGAAGGCTTCGAGTGATTGGCAAGTCCAGTTCTGGTGGAGACTTTCGAAATGCCTGTTTATCTTGTGCGCATGGACCACCCTGACGGCGAGGGATGGGGACAGCATGTCGCAGCACACGTGTTGTATCTCAGGCACCTTATTCAGGAAGGCAGCCTGCTGGCCTCCGGTCCGTTGAAAGGGACCCCATTGCGCTCCGGCTTTCTGATTATGAAAGGTGCCAATCGGCAGGAGATTGACGCAATGATTGCCGGTGATCCCTTCGCATTAGAAGGTTTGATTTACGATCTGCGCATTGAAGAATGGGATCCTCTGTTTGGTTGCCTTTCAGATCATGCAACAGGGGCTCTCCCGCAAGAATTGAAGTCTATTTTTCCTTGATGACGACAGTTCTGTATTTTTTAAGAAATAAAAACGAGAGGGAGCCTTATGCTTCTGAACGATCTTCAGTGCTATACTGTGGGGGATGCCCGTATTCTAAAAATACAGGATCTGACGCTGGCAGAACTCTCTCCAGAACAGTTGTTTCCAGATTGGGACGAAGCAAAAGCTCTTCAGATTTGCCCCCGACTACCTGAAACGCTGGATAGTTCAGAAACGAAAGTCCTTTTGAGCGTTCATAGCTGGCTTATTGAGGATCGCGGTCGAAAAATTCTCATTGATACGGGAGTTGGAAATAACAAAGCCCGACCTGCGGCCCTGTATTTCGATCACTTGCAGACTGTGTGGCTTGAAAATCTGATGCGCGCTGGTGTCAGTCCAGAAGACATCGATTTTGTTCTTCTTACCCATCTGCATGTCGATCATGTCGGGTGGAATACACGCCTGCAAAATGGGATCTGGGTTCCGACCTTCCCAAATGCCCGATATGTCTTTTCTAGAGCCGAATATGATTTTTTCAGTAATCCGGCTCATGATAGCGTGCGCAATAAAACCAGTTTCATGACACGCATTGATAGCGTTGATCCGATTATCTCGGCGGGTCTTGCAGATCAGATTGACGTGGACGGATCGGATGTTCTTGAAGGAATTTCCTTTCATCCCACACCCGGGCATACACCACATCATGCATCTGTTGTGCTGAAGTCAGGCGTCGAGCACGCCATCTTCACGGGTGATGTTATGCATCATCCTATTCAGGTGTGTGTTCCGAAGTGGAGTGCTGTCTTTGATGCAGACCCTCAAACAGCCATCATATCACGCAAATGGGCTTTGAATTACGCTGTCGAACACGATGCGACAGTATTCACATCGCACTTCCCGATAACATCGGCTGGAAGAGTGATGACGTCCGACCAGGAAAGGGGTTGGTCTTTCCTCTAGGGCTGCCATTATGTTCGCTGTTCACCTCGTTCTATTCCTTTGCGGACATTCTGCTTTCCCTCGATAGTGTTGAAAAACTCATGGTGAAGAGTGAAAGTGTTGCCAAGCTACTTCGACATAAGTGCAGCTTTCTTGCCTCAGGTGGATAAGGCAGGTGTTCCGGGGGGTATCAGTTTCGCCATTTTGCGGAGATTTTGGGCAGCTGCGGCGAGATGGAACTCATCACGGGCGCCGTTTGGTCCTCTGAGCCTCAACCGATCGATCTTCAAAATGCGCTTGAGGTGAGCAAACAGCATTTCGACCTTCTTTCGTTCTCGTCTGGAGACAATATAGGCGTCGGTTAAGGCAATGTCGCGGGCCAGATCACGAGCGCCTTCATGGATGGAGCGCAGGACCTTACGACTGGGCTGATCGGGGCAGCATTTCGGTTTGAGAGTGCATACGTCGCACGCCAGTTTCGACGAACGGTATCGAAGTAGGTTGTCGGGAGGGGCGTTTGGTTGATCCGAGTTGATCTTGCGCCACTGCTGCTTCAGTTCTTGGCCTCCAGGACAGATGTAAAGATCATGCACATGGTCATATGTGAAATCTCGACGTTCGAAAGTCCCGTCCTGCCGGGCAGATTTGTCGAAGACCGGAATGTGAGGTTCTATGCCACGCTCATGAACCAGCCACGCAAGATTTTCAGCGGATCCATAAGCTGTATCCGCAGCAAGCCTTTCGGGCCATATTCCAAATGTTTCCTGCGTACGCTCTATCATTCTGCGTTGCGCCGTAACCTCGGCCTGCCGGATGGCTGTCGTGGTTTCTACATCCATGATGACAGCCGCTTTAAGGTCAATGAGGTAATTTGTGCAGTAGGCATAATAAGCAAGGCCACCGCTTGCAGCGTTCCAACGTGCCGCAGGATCGACCGGAGAGATATATTTTGGTTGCACGGGCGTAGCAGACCCAAATGCAGCATCGTCCAGCACCGAGAAATACTCCCGCACAGCACGTTGGGCTGCCTCGATCGTCAGTTTATCTGGGCTCGAAACACTGTGCTGCCGATTAGCGTCGGCCTTGATCGTGCTAGCATCGACCGCAAAGCCTTCACCGCCCACCAGCCCCTTGGCGATGCACTGCCTGACGGTCATTTCGAACATTTGGCGAAGCAGATCACTCTCCCGGAAGCGTCCGTGCCGGTTTTTCGAGAATGTCGAATGATCAGGCACAGGGCCGTTGAGACCAAGGCCACAGAACCACCGGTAGGCCAGGTTAAGATGGACTTCTTCACATAGACGTCGCTCGGATCGAATACCCATCACGTAGCCAACGATTAACATCCTGATGATCAGCTCGGGATCGATTGAAGGCCGCCCCGTGCCGCTGTAAAATGGGCGAAGATGCTCACGCAGGCCGTCCAGATCGCCAAAGCGATCAATTGAACGCAAAAGGTGGCCAGCTGGCACATGATCTTCAAGGCGGAACTCGTAGAACAGTGCCTCCTGTATTTTCGTTCGATCACCCATCATTTGCAGGTTCCTCCTGCAAAGAGTGAATCAGTGCTTCACTCTCAAAGCAAGCGCGACTTTTTCAACACTATCCCTCCTAAGCTGACAATCTCTGTCAATTCTCAAGTAGTCCGCTTCTCGTTCAGGCGATACGCCAGACCCCAGTTTTGTCGACTACCCCAGAGCAGGTCCCTACGCGATTTCCGGCCGATAGATGTGAGCATCTTCCCAAGCTGCCTGACCTCGCCAACATGGCCTTTGGCATTGCAGGTGCGATATGTCGGATGGCCGTGCATGACGGATCCCACAAGACTGGCATGACAAGCCAGCAAAGCTGCTCCACCAAGGTCGTCATGCGGGGTGAGCGCAGCCCTTTGGTATCAAACCCCAGGATAGAACTCCCACATGGACAGGGCAAAGCGTTCACCCGTGTTGTGGTGACGGGCATCGCAGAGGTCTCCGGCCAGACGGTCTATGAGATCGGCGCATTCGATCTGCGTCCGCCAGGGATGGGCCAGAACCTCATCAGGAAACATCAGTCCCAGAAGATTTCCGGCGATGGCGGCCGTACTGTCGCTGTCTCCGGAATGCGTTACGGCGATGCGCAGGCCCTCTTCGAAGCTGGTGGCGACGCGAGCGGCGTAGAGGGCAATGGACAGGGCTTCTTCGGCGACCCAGCCCTGACCCAGCGTCTCGACTGTTTCGGGGCGTCCATCAGGCGCAGCAGTCCAGGCCCGTTCCACGGCAGCCTGTGTGGCGTCGTCCAGGCGCAGGGTCTGTAGTGACCGGACCGCTTCTTCCAACGGTGTTCTGTCCAGCAGTTGCGCCAGAACATGCGCCTGGGCCCGGGCGGCGTTACGACCTGTCGGATGAGCGTGGGTCAGATGGGAACAGTCATCGGCCAGGGTATCGCAATGAACGCCTCCGTAGAGGGCGACGGGCGCGACCCGCATGATGGTTCCGCAGCCCTTGCTATCATTTCGGGCAAAGTCACCGAGATGTTTTGCGGATCTCAGGGAAGACAGACAGGTTGTTCCCGGAGCGCGGCGGCGGTGCATTCGCGGGTCACTGACCAGACCGGTCCAGTCATGGATCTGCGGGTTCCCTCCCTGTGTTGTCAGCCAGCGCAGCAGGGCATGGTGCACGACACCCGGAGGATGGCAGATGCCTTTCAGGCTCCCGCGCACATCGGCCCGGATCAGACCTTCGGCTGTAAACAAGGTCATCTGCGTATCATCGGTTATGGCAACTGGACGGCCGTCATGGGGCAGGATGCGGTCAACGCCGTGTGGAAAGGTCTGCCGGATACGGTCCAGGGACCAGAATTCCATTTCCGCTCCCAGCGCGTCGCCGATGGCGCCACCAAACAGACAGGCCCGGAACAGCTTGTGGTTCCGGTCGCTTTCCTGACGCTGTTCTTCCAGCCAGGCTTTCTGACGGGGAAGTGGGCCGGCGCCTTTCCGGGCTTTTGCGACCTGCTCCAGGGCATAGCTAATACTTTCGCCGCGCTCACACTGAAGCAGGGCTGCCACCAGGGCCGTCCGTTCTAGACCGGCACGGCAATGGATGACGATCTGGCCGCCAGCTTCCAGACGTTGGTGCAGGGCCGGGGAGATCCGGCGCCAGTGCTGTGTCCACCGGGTATCCGGAATACCGGTGTCGGGGATGGGCAGGTGGAACCAGAGCAGACCGGCCCCTTCCATGGCGGCTTTCATGTCGCCGACGTCCAGGTGGTCCATCTCGTCCTGAGGCGTCAGGGAAATCACGATGTCCGTTCGCCAGAGCTTCAGGCGCAGGATATCGGCCTGAAGATCCCGGTCCCAGTTCGGGCCAGAAAGGGATGGTCCCTTGCGGCCCGGACAGAGGGTCATGCCCACTTTTCCGTCGGCAAGCCGAAAACTGTCGATCATCAGCGGATGGGTCAGGGAGGTACGCATGATCTGGTTTCTTTCGGTCGGTCGGGCCATGATATGGCCCTGTGTTGTCTGTTCCGGAGACGGTTTTCCCATGACCTGTTCCGGAAATGCCAAACCGTCGGGATTTTCCGCATGCCTCTGAAAAAATCCTATGTGGCCCTGACTTGGACCCGTCCAGTGCCCTGGGCCGGATTTGACCGGCTCTCGTCAGATATTAATGCTGCCGCAAAACAGAGCCGGACCATACGTTATCAGCGGGATCTGATCCGGCAGTATGTGCGCGAAGTACACGGTGTTCTGGAGAAAGAGGTTGCCTTGCTGGAGCTTGCTCCCGACAGGGCGACGCCGGAGAGCCTGAAGATTCTGGAGAATCTGGTGCGTGAGTGCTCGTCTCAGGCGACGTTCCTGAGCGTGGACTTCACAGCCGCCCAGGGCTGGCGCCCGCAGCCGGCTCTGCGGCAGGGCATACCGATAGAGCGATGTCTCGCACTGGCGCCGGATCCGTTGCTCATGGATGGAAAGCTCTTCGATCCGCAGGCGCATTTCAGGGCATGGCGGCAGAATGAGAAGGCGCATGCGCAGTCCCGACCGAAGCATCGGCAGGCTATTTTAAAGGCTCTAGTCGGGCAGGAGGGTCTGTCATGGCCGAAGAAAGCGGATCTGCTGAATGCCCAGGATCTGCGAACCCATGGAGGCAAGCCCTGGACCGCAGACAATCTCAGAAAGTTTTTAGCTGTACCGGACAAAGACGGGTCGTAATGTACGTTATAGCCTCATGTGTGAGACGAAGAACATATCTGATCTGGACCATATGGTAGGTCGCATAATATTTGTTATGCCAACTAGAATGTTTTTCGTTCGATCCCGATTGGAGGGTTCTTCTGTGATTTCATTCCTCCGGATCTGATTGGGGCATGGATCATGAAACAGCTTGGTTTCTTTGATGTTGAAGAGCGGCTTGCTCGATTGAGCGGACTTGGCGATCAGCTCGAAGCGTTTTCCCGGACGGTGGATTTTGAGGTGTTCCGCCCTGATCTGGAAAAGGCCCTGGCTTATTCAGATCAGGGCGGACGTCCGCCATTTGATCCCGTGTTGATGTTCAAGATCCTGGTGATCCAGACGCTCAACAATTTGTCTGATGAGCGGACAGAGTATCTCATCAACGACCGCCTGTCGTTCATGCGTTTCCTTGGTTTGGGACTTTCAGATCGGGTGCCTGATGCCAAAACAATCTGGCTGTTCCGTGAACGCCTGACACAGGCGGGGGCTATTGAAAGACTGTTTGAGCGCTTTGATGCAACCCTGCGCAGCGCTGGTTATCTGCCGATGTCAGGCCAGATCCTGGATGCCACGCTCGTAGCGGCTCCGAAGAAGCGCAATACAAACGCCGAGAAAGCCGATCTTCGGGAAGGACGTATCCCACAGGAGTGGCAGGACAAGCCATCCAAACTGTCACACAAGGACAGGCATGCACGATGGACACTGAAGTTCACGAAGGCGAAGCGGCAGGACGATGGAACCATGCCATCCAGCGATCTCGCCATCCCGTTCTTTGGCTATAAATCGCATGTTTCCATCGATCGGAAATACCGGTTCATCCGGAAGTGGAAAACAACGCATGCCGCCGCCAGTGATGGTGCGCGATTGCGAGAAGGGCTGCTGGATAACACCAATGTGGCCTCAAGCGTCTGGGCCAACACGACCTATCGCTCAAAAGCCAACGAAGACTTCATGGGCAAAGAGGGTTTGTCTCAAAGGCTCACAGAAAAAAACCGCATCTCAAACCGATGCCCCTGCATATCCAGAGATCCAACGCAGGAAAGTCGGTGATCCGATCCCGCGTTGAGCACGTCTTTGCCGATCAGAAGTCACAGACAGGATTGTTCGTCCGAACTGTCGGTATCACCCGGGCCACCATGAGGATCGGCTTGGCCAATATCGTCTACAACATGCGCCGCTTCCTCTTCCTCGAGAGGTTGAACGCGAGCGCGTAGCCAGCCAGCGGGAGACAGCCCCTGATCTGCTCAAAACGCAGACCGAAAACGATCCCAAAAACCGTCAATCAAATCGCCAAAAACCAGAAATTACTCGCCAAGGCATATCAATAAACGGCTTTTCGATTTCTCCGATTTTCAAATCCGCCAATTGGACGTCATTTCAACGCCGCCACCGACCTCTTCGCCAGATGTAGCCGCGCGGAGTCCAGAACCAGCGGCCCGGCTCCCAGACATAGCCTCGGCGTGGCAAGGGCAGCATCTCGTAGGGTGGCACCGGTGGTGGGGGGCGAATCATCGTGACGGGAGGTGGTGCAATCACGACAGGCGGAGGTGGCGGCGCGACCACGACTGGTGGTGGAACGACAACTGGTGGTCCAGCGTAAATCCACGGCCTGGCCTGTGCCGGAGCGGCACTCAGCATGGTCGCGGCGAAAGCCGCGGCCAGCAACCTCCATCTGACGCTATCAGGCATTGTCCTGGTCCACTCTAAACACGCGATGATGCTTTATAGCACGATGCTCGTGAAATGGGCATGGGTCCGTCTCACTCGCGAAGACGCGATAGAGGACGCCCAAACCTGCCTTTCTGCATTTTTGATGCCTCTTGACACCATGCACGGAGTTCCCAGATTGAATTTGCCGACCGCCGAAGGGGTCGGCAGACAAAACCAAGAGTTTTGATCTTATGTCCATGTTGCTCAAAGGAGGATATGGCTATGAGAGCCACCGTTGATTTTGCTCCCCTGTTCCGTTCGAGCGTGGGTTTTGACAGAATGCTCAACGCTCTCGATCTTGCCAGCCGGATCCCGACGGTCGATAACTGGCCGCCTTACGATATCGTCAAGACTGGTGAGGATGATTACCGCATCGACATGGCCGTTGCCGGACTTGCCGAGAACGACCTTACGATCACACAGGAGCGCAATACTCTTGTCGTGACAGGACGAAAGGCACCCGAGCCGCAAAGCGCCGCCGAATATCTCCATCGGGGTATTGCGGGCAGAGAATTCGAACGCCGCTTCGATCTGGCCGAGCATATGAAAGTCACCGATGCGCACTTCGAGAACGGACTTCTGTCCATTACCCTGAAACGTGAGATACCCGAAGCGATGAAGCCGCGTCGTATCGCGATTACGTCCTCTACAATACGTGCGGAGGAAGCCGTGCCCCAGATCGAGGCGCGGAAAGAGGCAGCCTGATGGCGTGACGAAACCTCTCCCCCGGCCATTCATCCGGCCGGGGGAGAGTCTCGAAAGGTCATGAGCATGAAGAGGATGAAAATATTTCTGTCGTGCGCTGCTCTGGGGTTGTCTCTCCTGAGCCAGTCGGGTGCACATGCTGGTGATCTTGCCCGGGCGGCTGCAACATCGTTCGATGCGAGGGCGACTGAGGGACCGTCCACAGTCCCCAAAACCGGGGCTCGCGCTCATTACGAAGACGGCACAGGTGATATGCTTGTCGACAGCTTGAACGCAAGCCAGTTGGATCAGAACTACAAGGGGCCGGTCTATTATCCCGGACAACCCGTTCCGCCGTTCCGGCCCATCGACGCAGATCATCTGGTGCCGTCAGGGCCAGAGACGGCGAAGAAGACGTCCTCATCGCACGGGACGTAATGGGGCTTTAAGTAAAGGCGGCGTTATAGACCGCCTTTACCTCGATTCTTCAGGATGAAGACCGTTCAGGCGCGCAGCGGGCCGCAGGATTATCTTCGAGAGGCGCCTGTTCCCTGGCGTCGCGCGCGACACGCGCATCCTGCTCGCGAACCAGCCAGTAGACGATGCCCAGAGCCAGAACAGCCGCCGAGAGAGCGAACAGTTCCATGGCAGTCACATCATGCAGATCCAGCAGGATGAATTTGCGGGCAATCGCCAGGAGGGCGATCAGGACGATGGTTCTCACCCGGATGACGTTCTCATGCTGGGCAAGAACGACCAGCAGGGAGTGCTTGAACTCAAGAGCGATGATAACAGTAAAGATCGCGCCAAAAATCGCCTGGAAGATCGTCTGGTTGATCGGATCGATCCCGACATCGACGACCAGATGCCATACCGCGCCGATCAGATGAATCGTCGCTATGGCGGTTACCAGCATGATGAGCGCAATCAGGGTCAGAATGATCGCCTGTTCAAAACGCTCGTAGAATGTCAGGCCCCTGAACAGCTTGATGAGGCGGGACCAGTCCCTGCTCTGCCAGGAACGTTTCATGGAGAGGTCTTCCATAGCCATTTTACCATCTATGAATTGCGTTATAGTTCCCACGTGGATCTGGTTTTTTCTTTTAGTGATGGAGAATGTCCCCATGCAGGACACGTTACGGATCGTGGGCGCTCACCGCCCGTTCGAACCGCCTCCGCTTCCTTCTCGGGAGAAGGAGCACCGCCCGCCTCCGGCGTCTGCATCTGACGAAGAGGAGCCACCAATCGATCCGGACAAGGAAGAACTGGTCGAACCGCTTGATCCCTCGGATGTGGATGCGAACCCCCATGCGGATTGAATCAGTCTCCGGAAGGGCTCGTGGCCCTTCCGGCTCACATCCGGGTCAGAGCCGGTGCCAGCGTGGCAGACGACAGGACAATGTTCTGGCATGATCTCGCACGGCCTTTGGCAAGGCCGATGTCAGCTGGTTTTCGAGGGCTCCCAACGACATACCCAGGGTCTTAGCCATGTGGGTGCGGTCAGCGACAGGCAGGAGTTTTCGGACCACGGCGACGGTCGTTGGTTCCGGGTCTGACTCGGTTCTCCAGCGAGAAACCCGATCGTAAACCCGGTGGTCAGCCGCCCGACGCATGAGGCTGTCATATCCCCGGCCTTTTTCCTCGTCGCCGAGATAGTCGGTCAGCAGGACCGCCAGTTCTGTGCCGATCTGAACGGTCGGAAGCGACATAATCCTGTTCGGCCTGTCCGTGTGAAGAGTCATGATGCAGTCCTCAGGCCGGCGCGCTTGTCGCCCGATGTCAGAGCCGTCGCATCCAGAGGGCTGACGCTCAAGCCCGAAACAGTGGCGGTGACGTCGACATGCACGGACCCGAACAGATGCAGGAGGGCGCCCTGAGGCGTATAGGCGCCCTTGACGGCTACCGAGGTCCGGCCGTCCACAAGGGGCGGGTCGACAAGGACCGGGCACCCGGTCTGCCGGCCCAACATCTCGATGGCGCGGGCCAGTGGCATGGATGGAATGTTTACCGACTGCTTTTCTGTCTCGCACGATAGCACATCATGCGGCGCATGAGCTGATGCCGGCGAGGCCATTCCGACCAGCAGCATGAGGACGAGACCGACAGCGACGTGTGGTCTCTCCCTCTGCCGAAGGCGCCAAGGTTGCTTGGCCGTCTGTTCCGCTCGCTCCGTCTCTCCGGCGGAGTGCGACCAAACTGGCCGCATTGCCCCCGGTGAACGGGGCACGGAGGGATGGTTATTCCAATAGTCCTGAAGCGCCTTCAGGTTGAGAAAATGGACAAAACTCGACATCTCCCTGTTCTCTCTGCTTTTGACTTCATCTTCAGAAACGCGGGCCCCCCGCTGGCAGGCCCCGCTCCACCCTCTTATTCGTGCGGTCGTTCCAGAAAAGACGGCGTTTCCGCTCGGAGAAGGCGTTTCTGATCTACCCGGCGCGGTCAGTGCCTTACGCCGCGACCGGAAATGGCGGTGCGGCTCTTGCCCGCATGGGGAGACGGAACGCGAGATCAGAAGCCAGGGGATCACACCCGGCAGGGGCGACCGCGCTCGCCTGGACCAGACGTTCCAGCGTGGAGCGAAGTCTGATCCCCGGTATACCGGTATGGGCCACCAGAGACGTTAGCGTCACGCCACGTCCGTCATGACCGAGGCGGCGGAGCACGGAGAGGACACGCGGAGCTAGCGGATCGTCTCCGAAAAGGGCGCGCGTTACCATGATACGCCTCCCTCCAGTCGGTTGCGCCATCTCCGGGCGGCTGTGCGCAAGGAGCGGCGATAGCGGGAATAAAGTCCTTTCAGTATCGACATCCACATCCTCCGATTAAAGCAACATGGACTCCAGTTGTCTGGCTCACAGAGCCTATGCTGGACCCGATGGCGTCCAGCGAAAGCAAGATTGGAAGAGATGCTTGCCTCGTCAAGAGGGCACGAAATGCAGATTCTTTTTCATGAATAATTTTATTATTTTTATTTGTATTTATTTTCTGTGGCGGTGTTGCAGACAGAAATTACATGGGTTTTGTTAATTTTCGCTAACCGTCATGGCGATGATCGCAGAAAATCAATATATTCTCCTTCTATGATGGCGGCCCGGGATTTTCGGGCCACCACCCGTCTTACAGAGCGCTTCCAGTGTGTCTGTTCGTCGGGACTTCTGTCCGCGTTTCGACGGCGGGCGTCAGAGTCGTGGAACCAGACTTTTGATCTCCGGGATTGTCAACTGTCATCGGCGCGGGGAGCGTCGCACAGGACTTGCTTCCGGTGCGTGACATATGAACGATTGGCGCTGCCTGACCGTTTGATGTAATCGTGATCGTCTGCGTACAGGCGGTGGGTCCACCGGTGCTGACCGCCTCGAAACGCTGCCAGGACATGCTCTGTTTCGGGAGGTCATGACCAACAGCCGGAACCGCGCGCGGGACGCCGTCCGGCCGCGAGGTCAACGTCCGATCGATAGCCGCCATGAGAGCCATATCCTGTGCCATCATGCGATCAACGGCCTCGAACATATCGATATCAGGCATTGCCGCTGTCGTTGCGATGCCCTGGACCAGGATACCGACCTGGTGTCCGCGCGCGTCAACGACGCGCAACGCATCCTGAGCCTGTGCGGGTAGGGCAGCCACGCTGCAAGCCAATGTAGCAACAAAGGCGCCTGCCTGAAGCATACGAGAAAAATGCATTTTGGAATCCTCCGTGTCTGTTAAGCAGTGTCGGACGACGGCACAAATATGGGCTGGGTAAATAGCGCTAGCAAGAGGTCGAGGAAGCAGGCGTCAGTCCTTGATTTCAAGCTGTGCCAGATCGGCGATCCGTTCCGGTTCGGTCGGCTCCCATCCCAATGCCTACCGGGTCAGGACGCTAGAGGCGGCCATGTCGAAGCCTGCGAATATCGCAAACTGCCCGAAAAACGCAGGTATTTCGTCTGCTGAGAGGGAACGGACCGGTAGATCCAGACAGCGGTCGAGTGTCTCGACGATATCGCGCATCGCCACGCCCTCTTCGGTCACCGTATTCTAGGCAGAACCCGTTGCGCCCTTCTCGATGGGCAGCCGGTAAAGGCGGCCGACATCCAGAACATGCGCTGCAGGCCACAGATTACGCCCCTCGTCGACATATGCTCAGGTCCCATTTGCACGAAAAATCTCGATCAGCGGCTTGATAAGCCCCTGCTGCCGGGTCATGGACCTGCGGCAAACGCACCACCGAAGCACCCGTTGATACCATCAAGCACATTGATCACCCAGTTCTCGACTCCTTGCGCCTTCGAACACTCGATATTCTCGGTCGACGGCCGACCGGACCTGACCCTGGTCGTCTATAATCCGGCAATGCCGGCGGACGCCGACAAACTCAGAACCGTCCTGTCTCATCGTAGCGAAGCTGATGAGTAATCCGGCGGACACAGCGCACCATGCACTGCCTGTTTGGGGTTATCGAACAGGCCGGTCGCCCCGCTATCAGCGGTGCCGCGTTACCTCCGCTCCTTAGGTGTTTGGTCCCGGGGTTTGATGGTATGGTATTCCACGAGAGTGGAGGGAAGCCTTATCGGACAGATACGTCATGACAGCGCCACGATCACGTACGCCGTGCGAGCTAGCACTACAGCGATCGCAGGCTTCGTTGAGCGAGGAGTTCGGGATCAACCCGAAAACAGTTGTGAAATGGCGGAAGCGTCAAACGGTTGAGGATCAGAAGACAGGCCCTAAAGAGCCGCGCTCAACGGTCCTATTCGAGACGGACGAAGCGATGGTCGTGGCCTTTCGCAGGCATACGTTGCTGCCGCTGGATGACTGCCTTTATGCCCTGCAGGCCAGCACCCCCGTCTGACACGCCCGGCTCTGTATCGCTGATTTCAGTGTCACGAGATCTCACGACGGCCGGACATGGAGAATGCGCTGCGTTTGGCCCATGACCATGTCTATACTGCTCGTAATGCCGATCGGCTTTCGTTACAACCTTATGTTACCCAGCTTCTGGAGGGCCTGATTATGTCGCGCCAGGACATGCCAATCCAGTTGGCGTTACAAGTGGAAGATCTAGATGTGAAAAGCGACATCGCCATTCCGTTGGATCTCATCCTTAACAAGTTTGCAACTAACAGTAGGAAATATTCTTTCACGGACAAAAGCGAAGCGGACACGGGCTTTATTTCTGTGGATGCAAGAAGACGTGATGGGTGGCTGCACATCCGGATATGGAATAATGGCAACGGTTTATCGGTGAAGGATCGGGCTCGTGCTTAGGGCCAGGTACAGCCCTTATTGAAGGGCTTGCCCGGCAGATTGGGGCAACACCGGAATGGTCTTGCCCGGATGGCACGGGACTGCATTTGGAAATTCCATATCGCTCATGAACATATAAAGCTTACTGACTGTATACTCCCCAGAATTCTGTTTCATAGATTATATGTGATCTCGCTAACGACTTATAGTTCTACTTATATATTCGCAATATATCTCTATCGAGATAAGTAATAATGTCAGAATTCGCTGGTGAAGTTCTACCCGTACGCTTATGGAATATCCTCAATACACAATGTGCGGGTGCGATCTAAACCTCAGATAGGCGAATAACCGTTGATGGGCAGGTACCAGAAGAATCCAAGTCTTTTTTAAGTGATCTGAACTCTCAGCATTCTCAACCATTGATCTGTCTCCTTATAGGAGGCGAAGATGCTTTTTCCAGAGAGTGCTCTCCCCATAAATCCCACGAAAGTTCCCGGCTCTCCAGACGAGCGGGAACATTTCGATCCATATCCGGATAAGAGGCTCATCACGGACGAACCTTCGGAAGAGGAATATCCCGGAAAATCATATCTTCAGGAAAAGAAAGCGCTCCCTCCTCCGCAGGGTGATCCTCCGGCACTCCCCGAGGGTCCAGACAATCCGACCAATCAGGCTCAGATGTTGTTTAAACCACAGTTTATGGCGAGCGCCTGACGATGTTGCATGACCGAGAGCGAGGACCCGACAAGGCTAAGCCTTATGTCAAAGGATGGGGTACATGTGACAGAAATAGCCGCGTCCTTCCGGTTATCCGCACTGATACTGTAGCGCTGAGCAGGGAGCTCCTATTTTGGGGAAAGCCAAGAATTGTGGCGATCCCTGTCTGTAATGAAGACGAGCACATCGTCCCCTGCCTTCTCGCCTTGGCGACGCAAAAACATCTTCCTCACAGGGTCGTTCTCTGGATCAATAACACGACCGATGAGACCGAAAACCGGGCACATTCTCTTATCCCCAGCCTGCCATTCGAGCTGGAAACTGTCACGGTCTGCTATCCTCCCGCAATGGCGAGTGCCGGGAAGGCGCGACGTGACGCCATGGCACATGCCGCCAAAACCGCGTCCCCGGACGCGATCCTTCTGACTACGGATGCCGATAGCGAAGTTGCGAGCGACTGGATGGACAGTATTCTCGAGGCTTTTATTCAATATCCTGTTGAAGCGGTTTTTGGGCGGGTTCTTCTTCTACCTGAAGAATACAAAAAGATTCCTCCTCATCTTCATGAAGATGAGAAATTGGAACGGGCCTATGGTGCGATTTTGGACCAGATCGAGCTGCTTCTCTCTCCCGAACCACACGACCCGTGGCCCCGGCATCTGGAACATTCAGGCGCCAGTATCGCTGTAACGCATGCGGCCTGGCGCAGGACGGGCGGCATCCCGAACGTGCCTTCCGGAGAAGACCGGGCTTTCGCCAGGATCCTGCGACAGAACGGCATTGCGGCTCGTCATGCCCCACAGGTGCAGGTATACGTCTCCGCGCGCCTTCAGGGCCGCGCACGCGGCGGAATGGCGGAAACTCTGACGCGTCGCCTGATCGCCCAAGACGAATATATTGACGATGCCTTCGAACCTGTTTCCAGACGTCTGCTGAGACTTCGCAGAGAACGAACATACTGGCAGAGCCAATCTTCTTGCCTCGATATTTCCTATCCCGACCTTCCTGTAGTCTGCATCCGCAGAAACGATCTGCAGCAACATCATGAACGGGCCCTAAGGGTACTCAAGCGCCTTCGCCAGATGAAACAGTGTTTACCGAAGAGGTTCCCGATCGAGACAGCCGGTCAATACGATATCCCTTTCCCTGCTCTGACAGCTCCGGAATCCAGTGTTTTTCCCGACAGGCCCTGATGAAGTGCTCGGCCGCCTCATAACCCGTGCATGGCGTGTCGGTCTGCCCTGTCCAATTTACGATCAGGATATGCCCTTCAGATTTCAGGCTCTCCATGACCATGTCCGCCAGTCGACGGATGTCTTTTGGAGAAAGGAAGTAAAGAAGCTCGGAAATAAGAACGAGGTCGCAGCCCGCGGCTTCCGCAACTGGATAATCCGCTGGTAGGAACGCTTTCAGAAAGCTGACATGCGCCTGCCCTTCACACCGCCGTCCCGCAATCGCCAGTGCATTTTCCGAAGCATCGAAGGCTAGAACACGCCCGCAGCGCTGCGCCAATGCCAGGGTGCCGACACCAATCGCACATCCGAGTTCCACCGCGAAGAAAATGGGCGCCGCCGGAAGACATTCCAGAACCCGCGACAGTTTCTGAAGCTCATACGGACGGCTTTCAAAGCCCCATGGGTCTGGATTATTATGAAACAGACGTTCAAAGACTTCCGGTTTCCATGTCTCGTTACTCATGACGCGATGAAGATTTCATAGGGCTGAAGCATTTTCTCCAGCAGATGATCGGGAAGAACAAAGCCGCCCGGATCATCATCCACAACCAGCCCCCTCTGGCTTCGATGCGCCTCAACGGCATTCCGTTTCCTGTCCAGAAACGGCCGGATATCAAGCCGCCACCCTACCGGGGTGGCCTCATCGATTTCCATTTCAGGCGGCAGTGTCAGCCCCCAGACAGGATAGGACAGGAGCCTCAGTTGCGGCAGCAGGGCCTTCAGCTTCTGCCCCATGATCCAGACAGCTTCGTGATCACAGTGCGGATCGTACCGCCAGGGAACCAGAACCGTCTGGCACTCATAGCGATCGATCATTTCGGTAAGGCTACGGATGACAGCATCGAAACTATCGCCTTGTGTTGGAAGGCTTGCATCCTGCAATTCCAGAAATAGCAGTCGCTCGGAAGGAAGGCCGAGCACTGCCGCCGCGTCCCGGCTTTCTTCCTGACGAAGCCGCGCAATCCGCGCGGGCGGCCATGCCACTGAACCACGATGGGACGCAGAGCCGTCAGAAACGATCACAACCACCGGAGGATACCCCTCCTGCACCGCAGAGGCAATAAATCCCCCACATCCCAGACTCTCATCATCCGGATGTGGAGAAAGAATAAGCGTGGTTCCAGAGGCAATCGTCTCAAGGGGCGCGACCGCAAAGTCTGCGAAATACTGAAGCATATCCCGGACCTTCATAAGCAGTCCTCCGGCCAGTCATGACTGACAAACCAGGCCGCGCCTTCTGTCAGAGCCTCGTCCGGAGCAGGCTGTCGCAGATAAGTCGCCAGATCCCGAATGATCTGTTCGACGGCCCGCCCTTTTACAAAAGCCGAAAGCCCCAGACCACGCTGCACCAGCGTGATCAACTCCAGAGCTGCGCGTTCAACAGCCAGCCGCGCCAGATTGACAGTCGCCGTAACCTCCTCGGAGGGCATCTCCGGACAATCACATGCAGCATGAGCGGCCTGCCTGACCCACAGGGAGGCCGTTTTCTGAAGGATCATCGCGTCTCCGATCCGGCAAAGCTGATGCGGGTTGTGGACCCGCTTCCGGGCCAGAAGTTCTTCCCTCAGCAGATCGACCAGCCGGTCCATAGCGCCAATCGCGACCGCCGATCCGCGCCATGCTCCTGCGGAAAACTCAGGCTGCCGCAGATAATCTCCCGCCGTCCCCAGAATATCCTGAGCAGAGACCGTCAACCCGGTAAAATCATAAGCACCCGTTCCGCTTGCCTGCATCCCGGTCAGCTTGCCCGGACCTGGCTGTCTGCGAGCGGCATCCGTGGTCGGCACGAGGAGCATGACCGACTCTTCCTGCTCGGTCGTTGCCGTAATTAGCGCAAGACCAACCTCATTGACGCCGCTGGCAAATCCCTTGATCCCGGAGAGCCTGCAGAGGCCCCCTTCCTTCCGTATGGTCACAGGAGGGTCCCCGTCTGTGACCCATATCCCGGTCAAAATTCCTTTTTTCGATGTTGTGGCCAACGTGTGACGCTGCTCTTGCGTGCCATACAGCGCCACAAGACGGATAACATTCACATGCCCTTCAAGACACCGTCCCAGCGACAGGCTTAAATAACCCGTTCGCCGCAGCAGCAACGAAAGAAACTGTCCCCTGTCAGACGGAGAGGCCAATCCAAGCCCTCCTTCCTCAACGAAAAGAAGGGCATCCAGTATCCCGCTCTGTCGCAGGGATTTCAGGAGGTCTGACGGGAACAGATTTTCTGTTGGCGTGAAGGGTCTGGCTTTCCAGTCCGCAAACAGATGATTCAGTCGGCCCCGAAAGACAGATCGTTCCTCCTCGATCATCTCATGACCAGAATTCGACATGCCCTGTGACCCTTCCGCGCAGCCCGATCAGGGCAACGCCTGGAAGCCGATCATGGATCCCGATTAAAATAGCACCGCCGGTCACTATTCTGCGGGAATGATGAAGGCGCACCATCCCATGGTGAGCACCATGCGTCCCGTCATGCCGCTTCAGAGACCGGTGAATGTGTCTCAGGCATGCCCCATGCAAACAGACAGGCCACCCCTGCCCCCGTTAGGCCCAGGATAATGAAGGTCGTATTGAACCCGTAGGCTGATGTCAGGGCGCCCCCCGCAAGATTGGACAGGAGCGCACCGATGGTCCCCAGAGCCAACCCCAGCCCGATAAGCAGATTGCGCCGCCCACTTCCAGACGCGATATCCGAAAGAATGGCATAGAACAGCACCAGAATGATGCCTGAAGACAATCCGTCGAGGATCTGGACCAGGACCAGCGTCGGCCAGTCCGCGCTCAGGATCACCAGACCGTCCCGCACGGGTTGCATGGCGAGTGCGAACACGAACAGCGGCTTGCGAGGCCATTGCGGCGCCTTTTTACCCACGAGAAGGGCTACGGGCGCCATGGTGATCTGGGCGACCACGATACAGATGGCCGTCACGCTCGCCGGATCGCCCAAGTGGAAAAAGGCATAACGCTCGATCATGAGCGGGACCACGGCGCCATTGGCGATATTGAACAGCAGATAGGTCACCAGAAAAACGGCCAGCCGTGTCTCGGAAAGGAACGTAAAAATGGCACGCAGGGTCTGCCGCAGCGAAGCGGTATCCCGAGACCGTTCCGAAGGGGTGTCCGCGCGTTTCGAAAGGCCCCCGACCAGCAGCAGACTGACTGCCGCAAATCCTCCCACCCCCCACAGGGGAGCAACAGGCCCCATCACCCTGCCAAGAAGGCTCATCACGAAGCCGGATGACGCATTGCCCAGATGATTGAAGGATTCATTGCGGCCCATACGCGCGATATAGCCTCTAGCTCCTGCCGTATGATGGCTGACGGCCGCAAGAATGGGCGTAAAAAGAGCCCCTGCGCCGCCTGCGATGAAATGGGCCAGAACAATGGGATAAAACAGCGGCGTCCAAGCCATCACCGCGACGGACAGGAACGTCACGGTACAGCAGGCAGCGAGCATCAGGCGCCTGCGCGGGAAGATATCCAGAGCCCATCCGCCGATAAAGCGGGCCAGAACCGCCCCAAGTCCGCCCGCTGCAATCGCCGCACCAATCCGGCTTGAAGGCCAGCCCTGTATCGTCAGGAAGGCTGTCAGAAAGTTCCCCAGATTGTCCTGAACATCAGCAAGAAGGAAGCTCAGACCGTCCAGGGAAACGTCGTCCCTCCCGGGCCGGATCTGTGCTCTGTTTTTCGTCATCATAATTCCCGTCAAAGTCTTTTTGCAGTCGTCCCTCGTACTGAACGGTCGGCTCACGGGTCCGTTACAAAAAAACAGTAGGGGTTCTCCTTTTTTGAAAAGGCAGATCCTGTGTGGTCAGGTCCATACCTGCGGGATATTTATTATCAGCGCGCATTCTATGACTGGGATCACAGAGAATTCCTTGAAACCTAAACGCTCCCGGACGCTTACAACCTGACACGCTGAAAAAACCTGACACCGAACGGAGCGCCCTCCCATGACCGATGTGTCTGTCGCCAGCCCCTGTCACCTCCAGATCAATGGAAAATCCTACTCTGCCGACCTGCCACCCAGCGTAACCCTGCTGGACCTGCTGCGGGAGCGTCTGGACCTCACAGGAACGAAGAAGGGATGCGATCACGGGCAGTGCGGTGCCTGCACCGTTCTCGTCGATGGCAAGCGGGTCAAAAGCTGCCTCATCCTGGCCGTATCGATCCCGGACGCCGAGGTCACAACGATTGAAGGTCTGGCACCGGATGGACATCTGCACCCTATGCAACAGGCCTTTATCGACCGGGACGCTTTCCAGTGCGGATACTGCACGCCGGGTCAGATCATGTCGGCGGTGGCGCTTCTGGAAGAAGGACATGTCCACACCCGCGAGGAAATCCGCGAATTCATGAGCGGCAATCTCTGCCGGTGCGGCGCCTATAACGGTATTATCGATGCCATTGAGCAGGTCCTTGCCCAGCATCAGCAAGACAGGGCTGGAGAGGCCGCATGAGACAGTTCTCCTATTCCCGTCCCGACACACTTGACGCAGCACAGCGCATCCCTGAGCATACGCGTTACCTCGCAGGAGGCACCAACCTCATCGACCTCATGAAATCGGACGTCGAACGCCCCAAACATGTCGTCGATCTCAATGCCCTGTCCATGAGCCAGATCGAGGAACGCCCTGATGGAGGTCTGCGCATTGGTGCCCTCGCCACCAATGCCGATACCGCAGCCCACCCGCTCGTTACCGAGCGCTATCCCCTTCTAGCCTCCGCCATCCTTGCCGGTGCAAGCCCCCAGATCCGTAACAGGGCCACGAATGGCGGAAACCTGAACCAGCGCACCCGCTGCCACTATTTCTATGACCCGGACATGGCCTGCAACAAGCGCTCCCCCGGTACGGGATGCTCCGCCAAAGGCGGTCGCAACCGGATCATGGCCATCCTCGGCACCAGCGAGGCCTGTATCGCCACATTCCCGTCCGATATGTGCGTGGCCCTCGCGGCCATGAACGCGACAGTCAACCTCACAGGTCCCGAAGGCGAGCGTAGTGTTCCTCTGCGCGACTATCACCGCCTGCCGGAAAACACACCCTGGCAGGACAACATCCTGCGCGCTGGCGAAATCGTCACGTCCATCGATCTTCCGCCGCTCAGCTTCGGGCCTCATCATACCTATCTCAAGATCCGCGACCGCCTGTCTTTCGCCTTCGCCATCGTGTCCGTCGCAGCGGGACTGCAGATGGAAAACAACACGATCCGCAAGGCCTGCATCGCCATGGGCGGCGTCGGTACAAAACCCTGGTGTGTCCCGGAAGCCGAAGCCCTCCTTGAAAGGAAAACACCGTCCCCTTCCCTGTTCCGCGACGCTGCCGACTGCCTGCTGCAAGGGGCCGTCACCGACCGCGACAACGCCGCAAAGCTGAAGCTGGCCCCCCGCGTTATCATCCGCGCCCTCTCGCAGGCCGCTGCAGGCACGCCCCAGTCCCAGACGCAAAAGACCATTTTCTGAAAGAACCCGGGTATGACCCTCCATTCAGCAAAAATCGGACAGCCCGTCTCCCGGATCGATAGCATCGCCAAGGTGACGGGACAGGCCCGCTACGCCGCCGAACCGCATCCTGCCGGCATGCTGTACGGCTTCATCGTCAACAGCCCCATCGCCCGTGGCCGGATCGAGGCGATCCGCGACGAAGCCGCCCGCGCGGTGCCAGGCGTAGTGGAGGTCATGACGCATCTCAACCGCCCCCACAGCGCGCTTTTTGAAAAATCCTACATGGATGGTCTGGGCGTCCCCGGCTCTCCCTACAGACCACTCCATGACGCGGAAATCAGCTTCAATGGCCAGCCCGTCGCCGTTGTCCTCGCAGAGACATTCGAAGCCGCCCGTGAAGCCGCCATGCGTCTCGAAGTGGATTACGAACGCTGGCCGCATAATGCGGATTTCGAAGCATCCCTGCACCAGAAATACATGCCCGGCAAAACCCGCAGCAATTACGTGCCGCCGAAATCACGCGGGAACGCTGCCGAGGCCTATGCCCTCAGCCCGATCAAGATCGAAGGACGCTATCACCTCGCTCCCGAGCATCACAATCCCATGGAAATGCACGCCACGACCGTTATCGTCGAGGAGGACGGCAGCTTCACGGTCTGGGACAAGACACAGGGTCCGCAGGCCGTACAGGCCTATCTGACGAGCGCCCTGTCCCTTTCCAAAGATCAGGTCCGCGTGCGCAATCCCTATGTCGGCGGGGCATTCGGCTCCGGCCTGCGCGCCCACCACAACGTCTTCCTCGCAACGCTGAGCGCAAAAATGTTGAAGCGCTCGGTCCGGATCACCCTGACGCGGCCGCAGATGTTCACTCATGTCTTCCGTCCGGAAGCCGTCATGGACATCGCCCTCGGCGCCCAGCCGGATGGCACGTTGCAGTCCATGGTCGTCGATGGCGTGACAGACACGTCGCGCTTTGAGCACAACATGGAAAATCTCGTGATCTGGGGGCTGATCAACTACAAATGCCTCAACGCCACGGCCGATTACAAAGTCGCTCCACGTGACACCTATACCTCCAGTGACATGCGCGCCCCCGGAGCTGCTACAGGCGTCAATCTCTTTGAGATGGCCATCGATGAAATGGCCTATGCCTGCAACATGGACCCGCTGGCCTTCCGCCTGCACAACTATTCCGACATCGACGCCATGCATGACATGCCGTTGACCAGCAAGGCATTGAAAAAGGCCATGCATGAGGGCGCAGAGTGCTTTGGCTGGCAAAACCGACCAATGGCACCGAAAAGCATGCGGGAAGGCAGGGAACTGATCGGCTGGGGCATGGCAACAGGTATCTGGGACGCAATGTTCTCCCCTACATCGGCCCGCGCCACACTGACTGGCGATGGACGTCTGCATATCGCAACCGCCGCCTCCGACATCGGAACCGGGACCTACACAATTCTGGCCCAGACGGCGTCGGAAGCGTTCGGCATCCCTATCGAGATGATTGATATCGAACTTGGCGATTCAACTCTTCCGGAATGTCCGACTGAGGGTGGTTCATGGACAGCCGCCTCAGCTGGAGCTGCGGTCTGGCTTGCCTGTCAGAGCCTGCGCGAAAAGCTTTTCAAATTGCTGGGGAAAAGCGGAAACATCTCCGCCTGGCTGACAGAAGGGTTGTCGAACAACACTACAGTTCTGCAGGACGGGTTCCTCCAAGGTGCGGAGGGGAACGAGACCCTAAGGCTGCCCCTGTCCGAAGCGATGTCTCTAACGGGACAGGAAAAGCTTGAAGTCGAAGAAACCGCGAAGCCGGGGCTTCGTGGGACCATCAGCCAGATGAGAAAGGCCCGTTTCACCCACAGTGCCGTTTTCTGCGAAGTCCGCGTGGATGAGGAACTCGGTATCGTGCGTGTGAAGCGGCTGGTCAATGCCGTCGCCGCCGGTCGCATCATGAACCCTAAGACCGCCGCCAGTCAGGTCCGCGGCGCCATGGTCATGGCAACAGGCATGGCGCTTCACGAAGAGTCCCTGATGGACGAACGCGTCGGCCGCTTCATGAACCATAATTTTTCCGAGTATCACATCCCGGCCCACGCCGACATTCCGGACATGGACGTCCTTTTCGTCGAGGAAAAAGACAAGGAAGTCAGCCCGCTCGGGGTCAAAGGCGTGGGTGAAATCGGGATATGCGGAACAGCCGCGGCCATCGCCAACGCCATCTTCCATGCGACAGGCCAGCGTCACCGCAATCTGCCCATTATGTCGGGCAGCTGATGCCTGAATCTTCCTTGGTCCATCCGGACCAAAGAAGACAGCAAAGACAATTAGCCGTTGACGATCATCCCGCCATTCACATGCAATGTCTGTCCGGTCATGAAAGATCCATCTTCGCTCGCCAGATAGACATAAGCCGGTCCGAGCTCCGCGGGATCACCACACCGTCCCATGGGCGTATCTTTTCCGAGATCAGCCACTGCCTGCGGATCAATAACACCCCAGCTTGCGGGCTGAAGCGGCGTCCAGACCGGGCCCGGAGCTACGGCGTTCACGCGAATACCCTTGGAAACCAGTTGTAACGCCAGAGCGCGTGTGAACCCCATTTCGGCAGCCTTGGTCGTCGAATACGCCAGAAGCGCCTTGTTTCCAGTAAAGGCATTGATGGACGACGTATTGATAACCGCACTTCCCTTTCCAAAATGCGGAAGGGCGGCACGAACCAGATAGAAATAGCCGTTGATGTTGGTGTCCATATGACGCTGCCATTCTTCGTCGGATATGGCTTCAACATCTTCCTCGACAATCTGGACACCCGCGTTGTTAACGAGAATATCCAGACCTCCAAACGCGTCCACTACACGGGCAACGGCATCATTGCAGACCTGACTTGAAGAGACATCACCGGCAATGGCCAGTCCCTTGCGGCCCTCCTGCTCAATGAGACGCACAGTCTCCTGTGCATCTTCGTGCTCTTCCAGATAAAGGATCGCGACATCAGCACCTTCACGGGCAAAATGGATGGCCGCAGCACGCCCGATCCCACTGTCACCTCCGCTAATGAGAGCCTTTTTGCCCTCAAGCTTACCGCTGCCACGATAATCAGGCCGGATGTGAATGGCCTTGGGCTGCATCAGGCCTTCTAGGCCGGGTTGATGATCCTGAGATTGGGGAAGAATATGATCAGGCATGAAACACCACTCCAAAAGGGGTCTGGTGTTTTCCGAAGAAAACACGTCTGCCATGTTCAACTGCCAGGGCAGCCAAGTGTTGCCTAACGGGGGTGATACATGAAACGGACACAGATATACGCTAGCATTACAGTTGCGTTTTTATTTTAATGCGTGAAAGGTATGCCTGAGCCTGATGGGCTCGTCGAAAACGGACCACCGGAGGATATGCGGGACCCGGATCTGGAGGGATCGAAGAACCGTTAGTTGATGTACGTGGCCCGTGATTTCTGGCTTTTGGCGACTTGATTGACGGTTTTTGCGATGGCATCCGGTCTGCGTTTTGAGCAGATTGGGGGCTGTTATCCGCTTGAGAGCTACGCTGTGGTGCTGATCCGCTGCAGGAAGAGAAAGCGGCGCATGTTGTAGACGATATTGGCCAGGCCGATCCTCATGGTGGCCCGGGTGATACCGACAGTTCGGACGAACAGTCCCGTCTGCGATTTCTGATCGGCAAAGACATGCTCGACGCGGGATCGGATCACGGACTTTCCTGCATTGGACCGCTGGATATGGAGTGGCATGGGTTTGAGATGCGGCTTCTTCCTGTGAACCTTTGAGACAAAGCCCTGCTTTTCCATGAAGTCTTAGCTGTCAGGTTGTGAGACGTCATTGGCGTAAACCATGATACGGTCGACGTCGTTCATGATACTGACTTCTGTCATAGTTTTATAGCTTAGATTACGCAGACGTGGTCTCTGCCTGAGGCGCTCGGCGACTTTGGCGGTAGGCGAAAGGCCGCCCAGAACTCGCTGTCGGCGCAGGTTATAGGCGTGATTGAACCCATGCAGCAGGACTTCGAGATCCGTGTGGTGTGCGACGTTGATCGGCAGAACCTCGGTTGCGATGCGACCGTTGAACCGCTCGACCATACCGTTCGTCTGAGGGGAATACGCTCTGGTTCGCCGACGATCGACATTCTGACAGGCTTTCTCGAAGGCGTCTGTAGTGAAGCACGAGCCTCGGTCGGTCAGGATATGCGTGATCCGGAAAGGAAAGGCGGTTTTGACGGTCTTTAGAAAATCGACGGCATTGGCAGCATTCTCGGCGTCGTAGACGGCCAGATGCACGAAACGTGAGCAGCGGTCGATCGCGACATACAGGAAGCGTTTACGGGCCTCGCCATCTTTGGTTTGCAGCTTCGGCAGATGCTTCACGTCGATATGGACATAGCCCAGGTCGTAGTCCCGGAATGTGCCGTCGCCGCGCACGGGACAAATTTTCTCCTTCGGCGGCCGTCGGTTGAGCCCTGCGTCCTTAAGAATACGCCAGACGCTATCTCTGTTGAGGTGAGGCAGGAAGTGCCGCAGCACGAACGTCAGGTCATCGAGCCCGAATTCGGTGGCGCGACGAAGATGGCAGACAATCGCGCGTTCTTCCTCGGTCGTTTTCCAGGCCAGTAACCGGGGCTTACTGCTTCGATCCGTGCATCCCTCGGCTCCACGCCTGCGCCATTTGCGCACCGTCTCGTCGCTGACGCCGAAGCGTCGCGCCAACACCCCGGTCCCTTCCATCGAGCGTGCGATTTCGGCCCGGACGACAGGTGTGGTGCGGGCTTGCGGATGGATCTGATGCATTAACAATCACTCCGGCGTTCAACGTCAAACCAGGGGGCGTAAGCGGCAATAGCCCACGATACGCTGTCCCAATGACGTCTCACAACCTGACAGCTAGGCACAATGTTCCAGATCACAGAGTTGGAAGCATCATGGGGGCGGCAATTTCTGCACAATATGCAGGACAGGTCGCCGAACCGCTACTTGGTGGCTTTATTGGTGGGCAGATCGGTATGCGCGCAGTTTTCCTGGGAACAAGCATCCTGTTGGCTCTGGGAGCCACAGGAAACTGGTTTGTTCTGCGCCTGCCGCCCCAAAGGCACTGATTTTTCAATTCTATCCTATGAGGAGACTCTCATGACGAACTTGACGCTGGAGCCGCAAACATCTGCATTGATCCTGATGGATTTCCAGGGGTTTGTTCTCAAGAATTTTATGTCACCCGAAATTGCGTCCCAAGTCGTTTCGACAGCTGCACATATCCTGAAAGCTGCACGGCATGCTAGGTTACCAGTTGTTCATGTCATGGTCTCGTTTCGGTCGGGTTATCCCGAAATAAGCGATCGGAACGCGATGTTTTCCTGGCTGCGAGACAATGGACTGATCACACCGGGCAGCGACGAGATGCAAATTGATGCTTCTCTTGCACCACACGAACAGGAGCCTGTCATTATCAAGCATCGGATAGGCGCTTTTAGCGGTACCGATCTTGATATGATTCTGCGAGCCAAAGGAATTCAAACAGTCCTTCTGGCGGGTGTTACAACCTCCGGTGTAGTACTCTCAACTTTTCGGCAGGCTTTTGATCTGGATTACAATGTCGTTGTCGTAGAGGATGCTTGTGCGGACGGTGATGCAAACATGCAAGCGTTTCTTATGGAAAAACTCATTCCGCCGATTGGGTCGGTCGTAACTTCGGAGACAGTCATCAGGGATCTATCATAAATCGATCGGTGATAAGATCGACTTAAGAGTGAGAAATAATTTGGGTATAGAACGTATTAGATGCTGAGTATCTGTACTGATATCGGATATTCTGTTGTTTTCAGTTCAGGAGTAGAGTCATGTTCACCCACGTGATGATTGGCAGCAATGACCTCGAACGGGCGAGATCTTTCTATGACGCAACATTTGCCGCCTTAGGAGGCGTCCCTGGCGAAATGGATTCCAGAGGACGTCTCATCTACAGACACAATGGGGGACGGTTGATGATCACAACGCCGATCAACGGAGAGCCCGCGACGGCTGCCAATGGCGGGACCATTGGCATTGCCGCCGCCAGTCCCAGCCATGTTGTTGCGTGGCATGACGCCGGTATCGCCCATGGCGGAACCAGCATAGAAAGCCCGCCCATTGAGCGCCCAAACGGAGCATTCGTTGCTTACCTTCGCGATCCAGATGGAAACAAGCTTACGGCTCGTACCCAGACCACCACCTAGTTCACCGACTTTGAGGTGCTAAGAGACGTATGATCCGTATCGTTGATGAAGCTCGGCCAATTGCTCAACCTCTCGTGCCCAGTATTATCATGGGGCTCCCTGATATGCTTCTTCGGGGCGAACCGGCGTTAATGTCGTCACTTCGATGAAATAACCACCCTTCGTTCGCAAGTAGAAGGACCACGCGCCATGTACGTTGCGTGGAGCCCGCACCTCCCAGCCATCGGCGCTTAGGCGCTCATAGAGAGCATCGACGTCTTCGCGGGACTTTTGGATGAAACCAATGTGCAGGATGTCGAATTGCCTGGGATAATCGAAGCCTTCGAGCTTGTTGTCGAAATGATTGACGATCAGCACCAGCCCATCATTGTCCTGCAGGACGGCCATTTTGATCCCACGGACAACGAGAGTGCGCAGGCCGAAATACTGTTCGAACATCACGCGATCAGCCTCAGTATCGTGGCTGTAGAGGTTGATATGGTTCAGCTTCATGACTGTGTCTTTCCGTCGGTGAGACGGACACGAGCCGATCGCAATCTGGACAACGACGACCGGCCACGGGCGAGGCCTATCCTCGTCGTGTCCGGCCATGGCCAAGAGCGCGTTTATTCGCTCAAGCGTGACTGTCTCTCCAGAGAGACCACAGGTTATCACCATACCTGCATCGCTGTCTTTTTAGGCAAACACGACTTTGCTGACACCAGCAGCAGCGGTCAAGCAGCTTCGCCAGTTATGTCCGTTTTTGCAGACGCCCATTGGACAACAAGAATGGCAGTTTTTTCTGTACCTCATCGTCTGATTTTAATTCAACGCTCTCAGTGGAAGTGGATAACCGACCGAATAGATTTTCCTGCATGCATGAGGTCAAAAGCCTCGTTAATCTGGTTCAGATGCATGGTATGGGTCACAAAGGGAGCAAGCTCAATGTCCCCCTTCATCGCCTCTTCGACCATAGTCGGAAGTTGGGAACGACCTTTGACACCGCCGAAAGCAGAGCCTTTCCAGACACGTCCTGTGACCAGTTGAAACGGACGTGTCGAGATCTCCTGCCCCGCTCCGGCAACACCAATAACAATAGACTGTCCCCATCCACGATGCGCAGCTTCCAGGGCTGAGCGCATGACATGGACATTGCCAATACACTCGAACGTATGATCAATACCCCAGCCACTCATTTCGATCAGAACCTCCTGAATGGGTTTATTGAAATCTTTAGGATTCAAGCAGTCCGTAGCGCCAAACTGGCGTGCTAACGCAAATTTTTCCGGATTGGTGTCAATGGCAATAATGCGTCCTGCTTTTGCCTGCCTTGCCCCTTGAACAACTGCAAGACCGATACCGCCAAGGCCGAAGATAGCAACGGAATCTCCCGGCTGAACCTTGGCGGTATTATGGACCGCACCAATCCCCGTCGTGACACCGCACCCTAAAAGGCAGACATGTTCAGGATTGGCCTCAGGGTTGATTTTCGCCAACGAGACTTCGGCAACGACCGTATATTCACTGAACGTCGAGCAACCCATATAATGATAAAGCGGTTGACCATTATAAGAAAAACGCGTTGTACCATCCGGCATTACACCTTTCCCCTGAGTTTCGCGAACAGCAATGCAAAGATTGGTTTTCCCGGACAAACAAAATTCACATTTTCCGCATTCCGCCGTGTAAAGCGGGATCACATGATCTCCCGGGACGACACTTGTTACACCTTCGCCAACTTCGATAACGATGCCAGCCCCCTCGTGCCCTAGCACGACTGGAAAAAGCCCTTCCGGATCGTTGCCTGACAGTGTGAATGCATCTGTATGACAAACACCAGTATTCGTTATCCGAATGAGAACCTCTCCTTTACGCGGCGGCGCGACATCAATTTCAACAATTTCAAGCGGCTTTCCTGCTTCAAAAGCGACAGCAGCACGTGATTTCATTTTTCTGTCCTCAAAGTATTCAACGGTTCGTCATTTTATTGATATTGATGGATAAGTATTCAGGTTATATATCGGAGATTACTTTCGGCATCGATTATTTCCCCACGAAAACATTTTCTGTATCTGCTTCCTGGACTGTTGCGATTGTAAAGGCATTGATTTCATTTGCTACCGCACAGGACACTCTGTGCAAACTTTACTTTCCAACAGCATGTACGATGACCCAGACTGTCGCGCTATGACACAAGGGAATATGGTGATACTGTGGTCAGAGCAACGATATCTACTTCTTCAAGCATAACTTTATAAGACGCTTAAAGCGCACAGTTTGTAGTTCCGGATCATGACCAAATGTTCATGGCATCTCCATGGCTCAGGTCGGATCCTGCTAGACTAAGCAGCTTCAGCCTGAGATGCAGGAACCGCATCGCTTTCATTCCCGGCCCGATGTCCTCCCTCCCCTTTTGATTAACTGGCACTTATCTGTCTTAGAGACATTGCAAAAAGATAAGAGGACATTGAGAATTAAACAAACAAATGAGGTTAATGGTGGGTATCGATCATATCAATCTGGCCGGGCTTGATCTGAACCTTCTGATTGCTCTGGATGCTCTTCTGGATACGGGAAGTGTGACAAAAGCCGGAAAACTGATGGGGATAGGCCAATCTGCCATGAGCCATAATTTAGGGCGTCTTAGAACTTTATTTGGGGATGAACTGTTAACACGACATGCTGGCGGCATGCGACGGACTCCACGCGCGGAAGCACTTCGTCTGCCAGTGCGAGAAGCCCTCGGTGGGCTTCAGGCCTTGTTGGGACGTGAGACACCATTTGACCCAACCACAGCCGAACGTCTTTTCAGGATTGCAATCCCAGACAGTATAGAAATGCTTCTGATGCCTCGATTTCTGGCATTCCTTCACGAAAAGGCACCGGGAATTCGCCTACGCCTACATAACGTCGATCCTGAATCCGTCCTCAATGCTCTTGATGAAAATAAAATCGATCTAGCGATCGGTATCGGGCCTTTTAGTGGTGCGCAAACCCATCATAAAAGCCGTCTTTTAATGCGAGACGAATATCTGGTCCTCTTCAATTCTAATATTACCAAATTACAAACACCCCTCTCTCTCGACGATTTTCTTAAATTCCCACATCTTCTGACAAGCTTACGGCCCGGAGAAAACGGCGTGGTTGATAAGGCCCTGGCGTTCTTAGGACTGAGCCGCTCAGTTGTCCTGACAACGCCAAGATTTATGAGCGTTGCTCCTTTGCTGGTGCAGGCCCCCGTGATAGCAACTATGCACAGCCGTCCTGCGCAAATGCTGGCGAAGATCTTCAATCTCACAACCAGTCCGCCTCCTGTGGCACTTGCAGACGTCAGGATCGACATGATCTGGCATGGATCTTATGGAGACGATCAGGCGCACTGCTGGATACGGGAGACTTTGTGGAAAATGGCTCAAATCCCTTAGAAAATATGTTTGAGCGACCTGGCCAATACGTTACGGCAGACCAGTTTTATAATAGTCCTAATGTGAGAAATGTTGGCAAAACGCAAATGATTATTTTCTATGGAAAATAGCATATCTGACTAATGCACTTTACTACCGAATCAGATGAACAATTTTATTTATTAATTTTTTATCCAGTATAAAAATATTTTCTTTGTATGATCCTGGTTTAGAAATATTTTTTTCTACAAGGCGATCGTGATAATCGCCCATTTCTCCGTTGATATCAGCAAGATAGAGCGAGATTTTATCGAGATAATGGCTTGAATGAAGAACGCGGAATGTATCATTGAAAGCAACACGACGGCTGATGATCTTTCTCAAATCATGAAAGTCCTGTGCCGTAATTTTTTCCTTTCTAACGATACTATCGATTTTCGCGTTTTCCCGTTGATGGTAAGCAATCATATTTTTGTTGCTGTCCGGTAGAAAGCTTCTCATCTGAAATCGAACAAGTGTATAAAACGCTGGAAGTATTGTCAGGAATAAAATCGTCCCGAAAATCCTGGTTCGTGCTATTTGCCGATTTTTAAAGGCATCCTGCATATGCCCCATCAAACTGGTGACTAAATTGAGAGACCAGGGATACCGATGGCGCCGATCAAAATTTGCACAAGCGAAGCGTAGATGTTTGAAGCGTGCGCGTACATATTTGAAATTCTGGCGCTGTTCGACAGACTCTGTACCACCTTTTAAAAGGATATTGAGCACCAGAAAACGAAAGTTCTTTATATCAACCCCGTCGTTTAAGAGTTGCCAGCAAATCCTGTATCCCGAGACACTCAGGTGCTCTGGATATTGAAAATAGTTACCACCTGGATACCTGGCCCCCGGAGAAGAAATATCATCTTCCAATATATTCTGAAACAACTGATCCAGAAAGACGTGATCATAACGGGGCTTTTCGAGATTAATCATCAGAGATTTTTTCTTATACGTGAGAGTGTGACGTTGAAGTCTTCTGGCGCTTCCGAAAGGCCGTGACTGCAAACGCAGCGCAGAAAAGGTGCAGGCTACAAATTCCGATAACATACGCCCATGCTGCGCCCCGCAGGCCAGAACGCGGCAACAGAAAAACGAGAAGAGTGAGATAGAGAAGAACCGATGCAATTTGAGAGAGCAGAACTCTATGAGCGCGGCCAGTCATATACAGCAGGGATTCCAAGGGGAATGCGCCCATAGAAATGATCAGTGCCGGCGCCATAATCATCATCACATCTGCTGCGCTGCGATAATGATGGCCAAATAGTCCGATCAAGGGACGTCCCCCCAACCACACGATACCTGTCAGGGCAGCTCCAATGGCTGCGGATAATCCGCCTGCTTTAAGAGCCAGACGCCAGGGATGTGTACTGCTCGGATCCAATCGCATGATTTCCGGATAGAACCCTTTCTCCAGAAAACGTGCCGGTTTGACCGCGGACTCCAGAAGGGTCGTGGCAATTTTGTAGCGTCCAGCCTGTACTGCCCCTAGAAAATTACCAACAATCAGATTTCCGACAGGTGACCAGCAGGCATCAAGAGTCGTATTGAGATTGGTCAACCAAACAAATTTCCACACACCGGGAAGTTTTTTTGGGGCTTGAAGAAGGCTTGGCCTCAACGCGTTTAACAGATCTTTTCTACGGAGTTCGCGGACGGACAGTCCCCATAAAACCAGATCTCCGATCAGATCAGCCATATACCATGTGATCAGAAAAGAGACGATCGCTCCTCCTGTCATCCAACTGGCCAGTGCCCCCAGCCCCCTTAGGGTTGGGGTGATAATCTGTTGTCTGGAGATCAGGTCAAATCGATCAAACAGTCGTAGAATTCCTGTCGGAGCGGCAGCCGTCATGGTCGGTATGAGAGTGCAATAGAATATCGCATCGAGACGATACGCTGGCTCGATACCGCAAAACTCTCCAAAGAAGATCAGAGCGACAACGCCTGCCAGCGCGCCGAGAAAACCCGAGGTAATATCAAGCGCAATGGCAAACTGGATCGCGTACTGGGCAGCTGACCTATCTCCCAACTCAAGGGGGCGTGCCCCAAATTTCAGGATCATTTGCCAGCTTTGGAATTTTGTCAGTGCACCTACACCAATCGCAAAAGTGTGGATCAGTGTCAGCGTTCCAAACTGAGCCGGTGTTAAGGTCCGACTAGCGCAGATCAGTGCGCACAAACTGATGAGCGCCCCTAGAATTTTCGCAGTACCTAGTGATCCCGCATTTTTAAGAATGCTCCGAAACACCTGATCAGAATTTTTGAAAATCATGAGGATTGGACAGTATATCCAGTCTCTACATGCGAAAAATGACTTGCGAAAAACGGCTGTATTTCGTGCACGACCTGCGTCCAGACGGTCTGAAATGGGGCAGAGGCATCAATACTGACCATCCGGGCTCCACCAAATCTTAGCTGTTTCATGATTTCGGATTTGGTCTGCAGAAGCTCCAGATCGTGATCCGGTTTCCGCTGATGGGCAACCTGCGGCGAGACATCCAGACGGATAATCAGATCAGGGTGATGCTCCGCCATTCGCTGGTACAGGCTTGCCTCAGATTTCCTGAGCCATGCGACAAAGAAATTACCTGGCTGCGCGGCAGACAGACCAGGCCCGTCACATGTTCCGGCAATTTCGGCTTGTGGATAGCGATCCGTCACAACAGTCAGGCCAGCACGGAGCGCATTTTGCATCTTCAGGTGATTAAAGTAACGCTTTAGCGAGAAGGCATAAACAACAAGCGCTGTCAGGGAGCCAGGGATTTTTTCTCCCTGTGTCCGTGTCGTTTTGGCTTTTTTACTGAGTTTTTTTTCCAGCATGTGACCGATGACAGGCAATTGCCCGATACGGCGTCCCAAATCTCCGGATCCAAGGCCCAGATAAACGTAGGTTGTTGGACGATCCTGGGCTAGTTCGATGCTGAGGTGGGACGTTAATGTCGTTTTTCCGCTGCCATCAGATCCGACAAAAGCAATCAATTTCCCACGATATCGGGGAATACGCAGAATATTTTTTGCGGGAGCCTGAAGAGAGGCCGGATGATGAGAACAATCTGTAAGGACGGTCATGACGCCGATATCCTGTGTTCAGGTGACGCTTTCCGAAGGATCGGGGCGATTGCGATTTTTGCCTGCTCAAGAATGCTTTCCAGAGGATCTGCGGAATTGAGGTCCAGCACTGGTGAGCCTGGAAATATCAGGAGAGGAACATCGTTGATTTTTCGTTCCAGAGAAGCTGGACGGTGATCGGGTTTGCGGATCAGGGCTGTCGGGAGATCAACATGCAGGCGAATGACTAGATCCGGAGGATAGTCTGCCATCCAGTCATAGATCTTCTGCTCAATTCGGGTTAGCCAACGAGCCATCCAACTCCGAGGCTGACGGGCCACAAGTCCCGGCCCATCCATGGGCCCCGGAATACTGGCCTGTGGATAGCGATCTGTCACAATGGCATAGCCTCGGATACGCCAGAAACGCATTTTCAAAAAGCGAGCCAGGCGACGCATGGAGAGCGTAAAAATAACGATGGATGTGAAGGCTCCAGAGCCTTTCTCTGTCCGGACAGAAGACGACTTTCGCACAATTTTCTGATCCACCCGTTTTCCCAAAACTGGAATTCTGGCAATCCAGCGTCCCCAGTTTCCGGTCTGTTTTCCAAGATGGCAAAGGCGGGTTGGATATTGTTCAGACATCCATGCCAGCAGCGCGGAACCGACAGTCGATTTTCCGCTCCCATCTGCGCCTACGACCGCAATTAATGGAGCAGCAGGGCGCAGTGGAAACTGTCGGCTACCGAACATCATGAGCAGAACGTATCCTTTTAAGGGGCAAAAAACGGTCTCAAGCCGATTCCGGAAACCGGGTAGTTTATGGCGAATTGTAATATAAATTTCAAGATCCATGACCGAACGGTTCGGTTTTTTTTGATCTTGCAAAAACAGCCTCTCACGATCTGCTGAGATACTCCTGCTTGGAAAACAGTCTTGCTTAAGACGGAGAAATGTTTTCCGCCGCTTCAAACTTTTTAATAGTCGACAGCTTCCAGATTTTAATTTTCCCATTTCCAATGGACCCGACAGGTTTTGGAAAAGACTTATGACTGGCGATATATTTTTCGAGCTTCATGGCAGACCATGCCCATCTTCGAACAAGATCTGACCTCGTGAGGTATTCTGGGGCATATAGCTGGTGATCCATAATATTATTCCGTAAAGGCGCGCGCTAGAGCGTTCTGCTTCCCGATTTCAACTGGCAGGCGCGTATCTGTGAGCTGACGTCCCTGCCAGCCAGCGCCCATGGCTGTATAAAGTGCAATAGCATCGCGCAGGCGGGCCGTGCGCCCGACAACGGCCTGATCCTGCGCGGTCAGAGCCGTCTGCTCGGTGGTCAGGACATTCAGATACCCTGTCAGACCAGCACCAAACAGCTTCTGAGCCCTGTCACGGGCCAGACCGGAATCCCGGGCAGCGTCTTCAAGCTGACTGACCAGTTCATCATCATGCCGCCAGTCGCCCAATGAGTCTTCAACTTCCTCGAACGCCTTGAGCACTGTCTTGCGATAAACCAGTCGGCTGGCTTCTGCTTCTGCACGGGCCTGAGCAATCTCGGCGGTATAGCGACCACCATGAATGACAGGCAAAGACGCCATCATCATAAAGCTCCAGGCCATACCGCCCATCTGGAACGCCTGATAAGCCGCCGAGGCGTTCGGGTTGAACGTCAGCGGGATCATGAACTTCGGATAGAGGTTCGCGACCGCTACACCCACTTGCGCAGTATCAGCAGCATAATGCGCCTCTGCCGCACGAATATCGGGCCGATTGGCCAGAACAATCGACGGCAGGGACGCAGGGAACGTCGGAACCGTTGGCAGCGGTTTACGAACATCCAGCTCCTCTTCCAGCTTGCCGGGCATTTCACCCAGAAGCACGGAAATCGCATGGATCAGTCGCTCTTCCTGCGAATGGAGAGGGGCAAGCCGTGAGCGTTCGAGATGCTCTTCGGTCTGCGCCTGCGCTACAGCCAGTGTATTGCCGAGACCGTGCGTATAAAGCTTTTCCGTCAATTCACGCGAGCGCTGCGCCACATCAATGCTGCGCTCCGTAACGGCCAACCGCTCCTGCACGCCGCGAAGCGATACATAATCCGATGCCAGTTCAGACAGCAGCGAAACCAGAATGGCGCGACGGTTTTCAATGGACTCTTCAACCAGCCGCTTGCGCTCTTCCACCTGACGGGAAATATGCCCGAACAGATCAATTTCCCAGCTCGCACGCGCACCATAGGTTAAAATCGAGGCGCTCGGTCTATTGACCGAATTACCATTGGCATCAAGAGTACCTGGACGGACAGGCCAGTTATCGACATTGATGGAGTGACGGTCATCACCGCCGCCCATAGCCGCATCAAGCTGCGGATACCAGGCTGCCTGCGCCTGTCGACGGACAGCACGCTCGGACACGATATGCTGGGACGCAATCTGAAGGTCGTAGTTCCCTTTGATCGCCTGCTCGACCAGTTCGTTCAGCATAGGATCGTGGAATTGCGCCCACCAGTCCTTCATGTCCGCTTCCGTGCGGGCAATCTCCTCTGCCGTCACCGAGTGAGGCTGCTCAACGAAAGAGTCAGGCACCTTGATCCTG
>NZ_JABCQN010000005.1:0-180142 GCF_015244665.1 Gluconobacter japonicus | reverse complement strand
AAACGCCGCCAACATATCCCTTCCAATTCCATATTCAATTTTCAAAGACCAGTTCCACCCCGCTTCAGAGCCCCTCAGGTGAGCCCCGCCGCGTCGGTGAACGGGCTTATAAGACCACCACACATACCCGTCAACCAAAAAATATAAGAAAAATGAAATAAAGTCATTTTCCCTTTTGCCGCCCACTTCATTGATCGGATAAAGGACACTCTGTTAACGCTATGAAAAGCTTTCTACGGTATCCCCAGACGAGATTGAGAGCGCACCCTTACAAAGCGTGTATCGTACGCATCCCTTTTCTCGTAAGCCGTTTTTCGCTCCAGGAGTCTCCGATGACGGTCGATACACTACCCTCCATTACGTCTTCTCTCTCACCTGATGAGAGGGAATGGCAGCTCATTATAGACGCCGTGGACCCTAGAATTCGTCTGATTGTTGCGAAAACCGTCGAAGAACGTGCTCCAGAAGGTGTGGAGTTTTTCTACACCACGCTTTTAAATCACCCAGAAGCCTCTCCTTTTCTGTCTAACCAGATCGTCAACGATCATTTGCACTCTGCTCTTCTAAAATGGTGTCTGTCACTTTTTTCAGCTCTCGCTCCTGACCTTTCGTCGCTTATTGCGACGCAACGCAGGATTGGTCTCGTCCATGCACGGATCCGGGTTCCACTCCATGTCGTCATGCATGGAGCGCGCCTTCTTAAAAGCACTTTGAGGCAGTCTCTTTTTGACAGTGCGCTCTCCTCGAAAGACTTGTCGACAGCAATTAACTACGTCGAGAACATGATGGATCTCGCCATAGAGACGATGAGTCGGGAGTTTGTTCGAGATCTTCAAAAAGAAATCGAGACAGATGAAGCCTATCGATTGATAACTTTAGGACAGGATGTCACCCTCGAAAGGGAGGTGCAACGTGCCGCCCTACTGGACTGGGGCCACAAAATTCTTCTGTCCATTTGCTGTAACGCTCCCCCTCCCCTCCCCCTCCTAGAATCTTCCGGCTTCGGGTTATGGCTTAATCACAAGGGTAGTCTTCTTTTCCCCAACACTAGCGGTATCGAACATATCAGGACTGCTATCCGCAGGATTGATCATGTTCTGGTTCCTTCACTCGCTCTGGAAATACCGCCAGCAGCGACACGCATTCATGAACTGCAAGCACAAATCGAAGAAATTCGTTTTCTGATGGATGATCTCTTCAAAGAAAGCGAAGCTCTTGAAAGTGGCCGCGATCCCCTCACCTGCACTTTGAACAGACGCTTCTTACCAACCATCATGGCAAGAGAAGTTGCCCAATCTATCCGGAGGCAAGTTCCTTTCAGTATTCTGATGATCGATATCGACCACTTCAAAGCAATTAATGATCGTTACGGTCACACCGGTGGCGATGCGGTTTTGCGTCAAGTGGCGGAAAAACTGGTTGCATCCTGTCGAACGAGCGATTTCATTTTCCGTTATGGCGGCGAAGAATTTCTTGTTGCTTTGGTAGAAACTGATGCACAGCGTGCGTTCCAGGTTGCTGAGAATATTCGCGAAAACATTACTCAAATCTCCACACAGCCAACCGGGAGCACGTCCTCTGTCACTGCTTCAATCGGAGTTGCCCACTTTGAAGGGCACCCCGATTATACGCATCTCATCGAGGATGCGGATCGCGCCCTGTATTATGCGAAGGCACGTGGCAGGAACTGCACAGTCATTGCAACGCCCAACTTGGACAGCCTGCCACGTTATTAACATCCAGAATGAAGGATATTGAAAGCCGCGCTTGGATTTATTCCTTACCAAGCGCTGTATTCAGAACCGCAGCCAGCCTCACACCAGCTTGTTGTAGTCGCAACTGAATGACGGGCCATGCGATCGACGTGTACGCATCGCGTATATCTGCAGCCTTGGTCTCGGGAAGAGCTCCGTAAGCAATAGAACGGGCGAGAGAATGGCTTTCGTCGGTCCAATCAACTACCGCGTGATACAGATCACCTCCAGAAAGATCAGCAACCCAATATGTCGTTTCGTCTGCTGTAATGGTGGAAGCCAATTGATTGGCCTCTGCGCGGGCTTTGGTAAAATCAATCGTGTAATGTGGCCCCACAACCAGCGAAGCCTGACGATCCAGCACGCCCTCATCCCAAAGAGCATGAAGATTCATATGCCCGTTCTCTGTTTCTCCATAATAGGAAAGACGAATGGCATTTCCGCCTTTGTCATGATCGCGTTCAGCCGCGTGCAAGGGTTGATGCAAATCACCTACAAGATGCACAACCCATTTGAGAGCATCCAGCCTCTGCTGCGGTGTGGCTGAACGATCTGCCAGTTGCTTTTCAAGCTCTGGAAGTTTTTCAACAACGCAATTGCCGTCCGCACAATCACGATCACGTTCGTAGGCTGGGTTGGCAACATCTGTGTCGACATAATGCCACACCAAGGTTTCTGGGAGACCGCCCTTCTTTTTGGGAACATGCCCGATCGTATCGGGCCAGGATGCAACCTGATCTAATGTTTGATGCCCCTCCAAAGCAAGGAGAGCCTGAACGGCCTTTGCAGCTTCCGGTGTCAGACGGTCCTGAGCAATGTCAGCAACAATCGCATGACCATATGGTCCCCATGCGTGAGCCTGCGGAATACTGAAAAGTCCGGAAACGCAAGCTAAAGCAGCAGGAAATATCCATGAGCGCATAGAGAAAATCTCAAATCAAAGATGAAAGCTAATTTCGTTCTCTCATTCTTGCGGAATGCTCACAAGAAAAACCGGCAAGGTTGCCGGTGCTAACGGGGCTGTTTTTTATTCACCCCAAAAATGACCGAACGGTTCAGTAACCTCTTTTCAGCAAACGCGTCTGCCCTTACACAGGAACAAGAACAAGCTGACCCAAACATCGAGGTACACTTGCAACAGTCGGACCCACAAACAAAAGGTGCCTCTGCTCCAAGCTGGAAGCTGTCAAGGGGAGAGAACGGTCCGGTTCTGTCTCTGCAAGGTTCCTGGACAGCCCGCAGCGGCAGCATTCCCTCTTTTCCGAAGAATGGTCTTGACGATGCTCCGGCCGGAAGTGTGCTTGCATTCGATACACGGGAAACGGCGCGCTGGGACACAGGGCTTATTGCTTTCCTGTGGGACGTCAAACGCATAGGTCATGACAGGCACATCACTCTGGAGACACAGAGTCTTCCGGCACCGATGCGGCAATTACTTGATCTTCTGCCAGATGTTCCGGCGACCAAACCTGCTCCCCGTCCGAAACGTCTTCCCTTCCTGGAAGCTGTCGGCGGACGTACCCTGAGCGGTCTGACCGAAATCGGAACCGTTGCCAGCCTTGGCGCCATGACGGTGAAGGGCGGCTTTCTGGCGTTAAGCGGTCGCAGCCGAATGCGCTTTGTCGATCTTCTGACCGATACGACGAATGCTGGCCCCTACGCTTTGCTGATTGTTGGCATCGTCAATTTTCTCGTTGGGGCCATTCTCGCTTTCGTTGGTGCTGTGGAACTCCAGAAATTTGCAGCCGGGATCTATGTTGCGAGCCTGGTTGGGATTGCGATGGTGCGTGAAATGGCGGCTGTCATGACGGCCATCATTATGGCTGGCAGAACAGGCGGGTCTTACGCTGCCCGCATCTCAACCATGCAGGGCAATGAAGAAATCGACGCGCTGAATGTTTTCGGTATCCCGACATCTACTTACCTGATTTTGCCTGCCGTTCTGTCGCTCATCATCACCATGCCGTTTCTGTATCTCTATGGTTGCCTGGTCGGGATGCTCGGCGGCTTCGTCGTGGCTATTTCAATGCTCGATATTACGGCTGCCGGATATTTCCATCAGACCGTGACGTCCTTTGGGATTGGCCAGTTCATCTTCGCATTCGTGAAAAGCATTGTCTTTGGGGCATTCATCGGCCTAACCAGTTGCCGCATTGGACTAAAGGCAGGACGATCAGCCGCAGACGTCGGTATTGCCGCAACACGCGCCGTGGTTGTTGGAATTGTGGGCGTCATCGCCATCGACGCCATCTTTGCCGTTATCGCCGACGTGGTAGGGATCTGATCCATGAGCGACACCAGACCACCCGTTCTTTCCATGAAAGACGTCACACTCGCTTTCGGCCCCAAGGTCATTCAGAAGAACATTACTCTAGACGTCAAAAAGGGCAGTATTTTTGCAGTCATGGGCGGATCAGGATGCGGTAAAAGCACGCTTCTGAAAAGCATGATTGGCCTGCTGCGCCCGACTACCGGGGAATATCTTGTCGATGGTGTTCCATATTGGGATGGGTCTGAAGCAGAGAGAACCGAGCTTAACCATCGGTTCGGTGTTCTGTTTCAGAGTGGTGCGCTCTGGAGCTCCATGACAATCGGGGAAAATGTCGCCCTTCCCCTTCAGATGTTTACGGATCTGAAGCCCGATGTCATCCGAAGACTGGTTGAACTGAAGCTTGGTTTTGTTGGGATGTTACAAGCCATAGACCTTCAGCCTTCTGAAATCAGTGGCGGAATGCGCAAGCGTGCCGGTCTGGCGCGCGCCATCGCGCTTGATCCGGACGTTCTGTTTTTCGACGAGCCGTCTGCCGGTCTGGACCCTATTACATCAGCCCGCCTAGATGATCTGATCCTTAATCTCCGGGATGGGCTGGGGGCGACGATTGTGATCGTCAGCCATGAGCTCTCAAGCCTTTTCCATATCGCTGACGATGGCATCTTCCTGGATGCCAAAACCAAAATACCCATCGCTCATGGCTCTCCACGAGACCTGCGCGATCACTGTGATGAACCTCAGGTCCATGCTTTCATGCATCGGGAACGTGACGAAGAAGGACGCAATTGATGAACAGGCAAGCTCTTGTCGGTGCCTTTGTCGTAGGCGGTATCGGGCTGGCCGTTGGGGCGTTTGTGCTTTTCGGTAACTTTCATCCCTTCACCCGCATGGAAAAGGCTGTCCTGATTTTCCACGGTGCGTCCTCCGGGCTTTCCGTCGGCGCTCCCGTCACGTTTCGTGGCGTACAGGTGGGCGCGGTGGATAAGGTTGTCATCGAATACAACCCGGAGACAAAAGACGCTTACATTCCCGTGTATGTGACCATGCGTCCCGATAATATTACCCTGACCAGCAATTCAGCGCACCACCTTCCAACGATCAGGGATCTGGTCTCCCAAGGTCTACGGGGGGAAATGAACCTTAAAAGCTTCGTTACAGGTTCGTCCGAGATTGATCTGGATTTCGCTCCGGAAGTTCCCGCTGTTTTGCACCCTGCAATTGCAACAATAACGGAAATTCCTACCAAGCAGTCTTCCATTCAGGCCATGTCCCAAACCCTGCAGAATCTTCCCCTCAAAGAGCTGGGGGATAATGCCAATGCGTCCCTTGCGGCAGTGCGGGAACTTTCTGACAGGCTGGACCGCGATCTTCCTGTATTGATCGAAAGTATTCGTTCCACGTCCGATCATAGTCGGGACATGGTTGATGCCAGTCGAGATCTGATCACGCACCTTCAGCCGCAACTTGAACAGACACTTAGAAGCCTGAACAGGCTGGCCGATGCCGGGTCAGAGCAACTCAACGCGCGCGGCAAGGATCTCCATCAACTTCTGGAAACCAGCAATGTCATGATCCAGAGAGCGGATCAAAGCCTGAGCAATATTCAGAGCATGACCTCCCCCCGCTCTTCTGAGAGAGCCAATCTGGAGGCAAGTCTGCGGGACCTGGCTTCTGCTGCTTCTGCACTTCGCGGCTTTGCCAATGATGTCGAACGCAATCCGCAACTTCTGCTGACGGGACGCCGCCCATGAAACTCTCTTTTGCTTCTTTAGCCGTTACAGGATTACTACTGAGCGGATGCGCCTCCGCACCTATCCAGTTCTACACTCTGGGCGCCCCTGCCATTGCGAGCACAACTACCGCGCTTGGCCCTACCACGCCGGTTGTTACTGTCGATCCGGTGCAAGTGCCTGATTATCTGGATAGTCAGGATATGCTTGTCAGACACGGAGACGTTCTGGACCGTAGCCCACATGGCCGATGGGCAAGCCGCCTGTCACGCGGGGTGACGGATCTCGTCACCGCCAGGCTCTCGCAGATCTGGCCATCCGTTTTCGTAACGTCGCAGACTTCAGCATCAACGCCTGGGACGCGACTGAACATCACGGTCACACGACTGGATATTGCAGCAGACGGTCAGGGCACACTGGAAGCGGACTGGTCTTTTATTCCCTCAAACGAGAAGAAACCTGTCATGCATCATCGGGCAAGTTTCACAGCCCGCGGCTCGATTGTCACAGATGCAGGGAACGTTGCTTTGACACGCGATTTGGTTGAGCAACTTTCTGCTGCAATCGGAGCCTCAACTCCACAGCTCTAAAAATATATCGCAGGGATCACGAACTGCCCTGCGATATGCCCCTGCTCACTCCGCGGGTTGAGCGGCCATTAAAGTCACGACATCGCTCCATTCTGGCGCCGCGTCCGCCGCGCCATGCCGGGTTGTCGCAAGAGCTCCGCATGCTGACGCGATACGTACCGCGTGTTCGAGGGTATGTCCCTGCGCCAAGGCAAACGCCAACCCGGCATTAAAGCAGTCTCCTGCCGCAACCGTATCGACAGGTTGAATCCGAAACGGCGCGCTATATCCGCTCTGCGTACCATCATGCCAGAACACGCCGCGACTCCCCATTTTCACAAGAGCTGCTTTTACTCCTTTGGTGAGCAGAGCCTCGGCTGCGCGTGCCGCATCCTCAACAGTGTCAGGGCGGATACCCGTCAATTGAAATGTTTCACTCTCATTGGGCGTCAGAATATCGATTTCCTGCCAAAGATCTTCCAGAAGTCCGTGTTCCGGTGCGGGAGCTGGATCAAGTACTACAATAGCTCCAGCACTCCGCGCACGTCGCGCCGCGGCAAGAACCGCAAGCTGCGGAATTTCCAGTTGCAGCAGAAGAACTTTAGCGCGCCCCAACCACTCGTCGGCGGAAGAGACATCGCTTTCATCAACAGCCATATTTGCGCCACCAACAACAGTGATGCAGTTTTCGCTGCTTCCATCAATTCCAATCAAGGCAATACCGGTTGGATTGGCCGCATCCTCACGCAGAGGAGAAAGGTCCACACCAAAGCGCTCCAGTTCCTGACGCGCCTGTATACCAAAGCCGTCCTGACCAATCCGACCTGCGAGAGCAACCTGCACTCCGGATCCGGCCGCAAGCCGTCCCGCCGCCGCAGCCTGATTGCTGCCTTTGCCACCGAGCATGACGGCGTAGCTTTCCCCATGAACTGTCTCTCCTGGCCGCGGCAGACGGGCGGCCCGAGCCGTAACGTCAATATTAATGCTTCCAAAAGACAGGATCAGAGGTGTGTTGTCGGACATGGCTTCATCTCAATAAAAAGAAGCCCCTCTTTAACACTTCACATGACTTTCCGTCAGCATGACGTGCATCATTCGGGGGTAATGTGATCAGGAAACGCCTGCATCACACCTTTGATCTGCAAACAGCCATTATAAAAAACATCCGAAAACAAGTGCTGCTCATGCCATTTCCACGGGTGACGCATTTCATCTCAGCCGCCCCTCAAAAACTTCTAAATTTCCCCATTTCTCTTCGAATATTATTTTCTATCAGAAGAGTATTATTTTCATTTTAATGCCCTCATTGTTAAGCTATCCTTCACACATTCACTTGTTTTGCACTGAGGTCTGGACGGACCTGCTGTGCGTCCTGCTCGAAACAGATATAGCTCAAAAGGTTCTGTCCGTTATGTCTTCTACCAGCCGCCAGACCACCTCCCGTTCCACGACAAAAAAAACCGCAACCTCCGCCCGTACAAAAAAAGCCGAGCCGGTTGTTGAAGCTGCGCAGGAGCCGGAAGCAAAAGTTGAAGTAATAGAGACGGAAGTCGTTTCAGTACCCGTCGTAAACCCTTTCCTTACCGACATGGTCTGTGCTTTTGACAGCGCTTGGTATGTCCGCGAATACCCTGATGTTGCAGCCGCTGGATTTGATGCCGCAACACATTATAGAGAATCTGGATATCGCGAGGGTCGGCAGCCAAACCGTTTTTTCAGCCCGCACGATTATCGCGCAGCCAATCCCGATCTTGCAGAATATGAAGGGGACCTTTTCCTGCACTTCATTTTCTATGGCATCAAGGAAGGCAGACGTCTGCGCTAGTTCTGGAGCAAAGCCTTGGCCTGACAGCCTTTTGTCCTGCAAACAGAGCAAAGCCACATTGATCTGAGACCCTGAACGGGAGAAACTTCTTTTATGAAGCCCGTTCAGGAGTCTGGAACCATGGGAAACCGCCGCTTACGTATTGCCATCGACATGGACGAAGTGATCGCGGATGCTTTTGCTGCGCAACGTCTCTGGTATCAGGTTACCCATGGATACACCTGGACTGATGACGAATTAAAAGGTCGACATCTGGGAGATCTGGCCACTCCGGAACATGCTGAGGACATGCAGAAACTCCTCCACGCCGGAGAGTTCTTCGCTGATCTGACGGTCATGCCCGGTGCCAAAGAAGCACTGAAACATCTTAGTCAGGATTTCGATATTTTCATTACGACTGCTGCGATGGAGTATCCTGCTTCCTGTGCGCCCAAATTTCAGTGGCTTCAGAAGAATTTTCCTTTTATTTCCCCGCTCAATATCGTTTTTTGCGGCCATAAAAACATTCTCGCCGCAGACTATCTGATCGACGACAATGTGCGTCATTTCCGCAATTTTCAGGGTCAGGGCGTTCTTTTCTCCGCCCTTCATAACCAGAATGTAGCGTGGTCTCCCCGCGTCAATAACTGGCACGAGGCTGTTTCTTATCTGAGTGACCAACTGCACTCTCAAAAAGAGTGAGTTCTCAGGCTGACCATGCGGCGAAACGCGGATAATAATATTACAATATTGTAAGCTGTTTTGGTTTTTTTGCTTTTGGCTTTGTGCCTCAGTTTACGATACAGCTTTGCTCCCGTTTTCAGCTTCTGGTCTGTGAGCACGCTTCTTTTATGTCCACCCCGTTCCGCTCTGGCGCATTCCGCCTTTCCCCTTCCGATTACAGTGCTCTTACAGACGCAGCACAGCAGAACCCGGAAGCTTACTGGCAGAACCAGAGCACACGACTGGACTGGATCAGATCTCCCTCCTCCGCGCAGGATACCGGAAATGGCTGGTTTGCAGACGGAACGCTGAATGCCAGTGTGAATTGTCTGGATCGTCATCTTGAGAGCAGAGGGGAGCAGACTGTCCTGATCTGGCAGGCGGAAGAAGCCGATCATGTTGTTCGCCTGACTTACCGTGATCTGCATGCGCGTGTTTGCCAGATGGCGAATGTCCTGCGCGACCACGGAATCTCTCGTGGCGACAGGGTTGCGGTTCACCTTCCGACCGTTATCGAAGGTGTGGTTGGAATGTTGGCCTGCGCCCGGCTGGGGGCCATTCATGTAGTGCTTTTTGGCGGTTTTTCGCCGGAAGCCATTGCGGATCGACTGGTCGATAGCGGTGCAACACTGGTTATCACGGCAAATGTCGGGCGACGTGGAGCAAAACGCATCCCTTTCAAGACAACCATGGACTCTGCCCTGAGCCTGCGGCCTGAGACGCTGTCCGTTCGGAGTGTTCTGGTTGTCAGCGTGACGGATGAGCCCGTTCCGATGCAGGCCGGTCGCGATGAACTTCTGACCCCGCTTCTGGCAAAGGCTGACACCTCCTGCCCTGCTGAGACCATGGCCTCTACGGACCCACTGTTCCTGCTTTATACGTCAGGCAGTACCGGGAAGCCCAAAGGCATTGTTCATGGAACAGGAGGTTACCTGACATGGGCTTCCTACACGCATGAACTGGTCTTTGATCATCAGAAGGGCGATGTTTTCTGGTGCACGGCAGATATTGGCTGGATTACAGGCCACAGCTACGTCGTTTACGGCCCCCTTTCGAACGGTGGAACCATTCTTCTGTTTGAAGGGATGCCATCTCACCCGGCTCCCGGCCGTTGGTGGGAGGTCATTCAGTCCCACAAGGTCACAACATTCTACACCTCCCCAACGGCCATTCGTGCCCTGATGCGGGAAGGCAACGATCTGCCACGTCAATATGACCTGACCTCCCTGCGCGTTCTGGGAACTGTTGGAGAGCCGATCAGTCAGGAAGCGTGGTCCTGGTTTGATGACGTAATCGGTGGTGGTCGATGCGCATTCGTCGATACATGGTGGCAGACAGAGAGTGGCGGCATCATGATTTCGCCTGTGCCAGGTGCAGTCAAAGAAAAGCCGGCTTCTGCCACTCTCCCTCTTCCGGGCGTTCATCCTGTACTGCTGGATGACAAAGGACAGGTTCTGGACGGTGCGACCGAAGGGGTTTTGTGTCTGGATGGGTCCTGGCCGGGTCGAGCCTTGACCATCTGGAACGACGACGCACTCTTTCAGACAACCTATCTACGCCCCTATCCCGGCCATTACTTCACAGGTGATGGTGCGCGCCGTGATGAAGACGGATATTACTGGATCACGGGGCGGGTTGATGACGTCATCAACGTCTCTGGTCATCGGATCGGGTCTGCCGAAATTGAAGACGCACTGGCTGCCGAGCATGCTATTGTCGAAAGTGCGGCCATTGGCATTCCGCATGACCTGAAGGGTCAAGGGATCATCGTCTATGCTGTTGCACGCGATCCGTCTCATCCGGAACTGGAAATGCTTGCGGTTCGCGCCATTACGGCCAAGGTCGGGCGCTATGCGGTGCCGGAGAAAGTCTACATCGTCCCAGATCTACCGAAAACGCGTTCTGGAAAGAACGTACGACGCCTGATGCGCAAGATCGCCTGTGGGGAAACAGACGGGTTGGGCGATCTTTCGACACTCGCCGATCCGGAAATCGTGGACGTTCTGATCCGTATTGTGCAGGGCTGACTGATGCCTCTGGTCGGATCCTTACTGAGTATCCGATCAGACAATACGAAAGGCAGAACATTATGGGGCTATTTCGGCGCATCGTAATCCCCGCCACGTGGCGGAGCGACATTCTCGCCGGAATGTCCCTTGCTTTCACCAATATTCCGCAAGTTCTGGGGTATGCCCGGATAGCGGCTATGCCTGCCGTTACCGGGCTTTATACCGTCCTGCTTCCTTTGGCAGGGTTTGCGCTCTTCGGGTCCTCCCGGCACCTCGTCGTGGCTGCAGATTCCGCTACGGCGGCCATTCTTTCCGGCTCCCTGAGCGCTTTAGCGCCGATCGGAAGTGCCCACTACATCACACTTGTGAGTGCGACAGCCCTTACTGTAGCGGGACTGCTTCTTGTCGCACGCCTGTTTCGGCTTGGTTTTCTGGCTGATTTTCTTTCCCGCACCGTCCTGGTGGGCTTCATGACGGGCGTTGGAGCGCAAATCATGATCGCCATGCTGCATGAACTGATGGGTGTTCAGAGCGATGCGCGCACGCCCCTTCGTCAACTTGTCCAAATCTTTGGCAATCTGCATCAGGCCAATGGTCTTTCAATCTGTTTGGCTGCTGCGACAATTGGCGTCATTCTCCTTCTCAACCGTTTTTCACCGCGCTTTCCAGCTGCATTATGTGTGGTCGTCGGAAGCATAGCGCTTAGCAAATATGCCAGGCTTTCAGATCTTGGCGTTTCGACGCTCGGGCCCGTCAGTGGCGGCCTTCCTCATTTTGGAGTGCCGCTTATTGCCTGGAGCGAGTTTGTATCTCTTCTTCCGATCGCAGCGTCCTGCGTCTTCGTAATCATCACACAGAGTGCCGCAACCTCCCGGTCTTTTGCGACCCGGTTCAACGAACCCCTTGATGAGAACAAGGATCTGGAAGGGTTATGGATTGCCAATACGGCCGCAGCATTATGCGGTACATTCACCGTTAATGGCAGTCCAACACAAACGGCTATGGCCGTACGGTCCGGTGCACATAGCCAGATAGCCCAACTCACCTTTTCGGCTCTTACCCTGCTTGTTCTCCTGTTCTTTACGGGCCCCTTGCAGTATCTCCCTCAATGCGTTCTGGCCGCTATTGTGTTCACGGTAGCAATCGGGATGATCGAAATCCGCGCGCTGCTCGCCATCCGTCGTGAAAGCCCCGGTGAATTCTGGCTCGCTTTGACAACTGCAATCGTTGTTCTGGTTTCAGGCGTTGAGCAGGGTATTCTTCTGGCGATTGCCCTGTCGCTTTTTCGGCACGTCCGGCACAGCTATGCGCCTCATACGGCCGTGCTTCAGCCCTTTGGAACGAACGGTACGCTTGAGTCCGTTCCTGCCAAAGGCGGCCTTGAAACTCAGCCTGGCCTGATCGTCTTCCGCTTCTGTGCAGACCTGTTCTATGCGAACTCGGCCCGGTTCAGCCGAGACATTCTAACCCTTGTGAACGATGCCCCTCATCCTGTGCGATGTATTGTGGTAGAGTGTAGCCCGGTTACGGATATTGATTATTCGGCTGCGGAGGATTTGCGATCTCTCCTTCAAAATCTGAACCTACGGGGAGTGAGGATGTTTTTCGGACGCGTCAGTCCTGAACTAAAAGCAGACATGAGCCGCCATCGTCTCATTGGTGTGATTGGCGTTGAGAACCTGTTTGAGGAACTTCACACCGCCCTGACCTCTGCCCGGCAATGGCTCTCCCAATCAGAGCAAAGTGCTCCAACGCCATGATGGACGGTCAGCAGGACGATAAAAAAGACCTTACGCGCCGACAAAGCAAAAAGGACCGCACGGCCACAGCTTTGGCATGGGAAGCCCTGCGGCTGTTTTCGAAACAGGGTTACGAGGAAACATCGGTCGAGCAGATTGCAGAAGCAGCCAATGTCTCGCGTCGAACCCTGTTCCGTTATTTCTCGGGCAAAGGGGACATCATCCTCGCCTGGACCAGCGAGATGACAGAGGCGCTCAAGAATGCAATCGCATCCGCCAGCCCGGATGCTTCTTTGCAGGATATGGTTCTGTTGGCACTTCTGCCTGTTGTCCATCGCATTACGGCAAACAGGGAATATGCTTATGCTCTGGTTCAGCTTCTGGAGCATGAACCAGCGTTGCGTAGCGTCAGTTTGCAGAAATACGAAGAGTGGGAAGAAGCACTGGCTAAGGCCCTGATGGCCCGCCTTCCCCCTACCGATATGCCCTCTCTCGCCGCACGATTGATTGCTCGCACAGCCATTGCGACCTATCGAACTGCTGTTGATGAATGGATGAAGACGGAAGGCGAAGCTGATCTTGAAGATCTGCTTCGCCGCGCTTTTACTTTTCATCCACTTCTGTGGATGGAGGACAGTCCTCTCAGTGTAGGCTGAGAGGACTTTTACGTCTTAAAGATCCAGTTCGATGGAGAAGTGGTAAGTTCTTGGTAGGCCTGCAACGGCAGAATTAGTGGCCGTTCCACCCCCATTGATGCTGGAAGGATAAACGGACGCCCAGTAAGTCTGGTTCGTCACGTTATTTACCCCGAAGCGGAAAACCAGCGGTTGCTGATAAACATGTGTTGCGTAGCGGGCACCAAGATCAAGCGTCACGTAAGACGGTGCAAAGGTTGTATTGTAAACATTTGCAGCACGACGGCCCATGTAATGAACATTTGCATTCACCGCACCGCCCTTCAGGAACGGCAGGCGATAATCCAGCAGAACATTCGCCATGAGAGGCGGCACACCAACAACCTGCTTGTAAGACGTCTTGGCAACGCCCGTATTGAGAAGCTGTGCATCAAGCCACGTCATGCCACCAAGAACGCTCAGGTTTTCGGTGATATTTCCGGATGCCTGAAACTCGACACCATAGTTCCGCTGGATACCGTAATTGGAATACACATACGTCACAGGGTCTGTGTAGCCAAACGGCCGTGACATCCGGAACCCGGCAACATTCAACTGAAGCCGTTTGGCGACAAGGATTTTGTATCCGACCTCATATTCCTCAGAACGCAGAGGTGCCGTCACTTCGTTGACGTTTACCGCACCGATCGGAGCCGTCGTCCCTGCCTGTAAAGAACGACCCCATGTGAAATAAACGGTTTGATTGGATACCGGCTTGTAAATCAGGCTTGTCATCGGACTGAAAGCGGCAGATTTGCTGTATGTTGAAGTTTTTACAGCCGCTTTCGAATAGTTGTTCGTACTCAGCCAACTCCAGGCAAGCGTCCCCATGATAGACCAGTGCTTACCAAGGGAAATTGTATCCCCTGCCAGCAAAGACTGCGTCATGGTATCGGCAGACTTGTAACGACCGGAATAATAAGGCTGCACACTGGAAATAGTCCGCGGGTTGCCAATGGTCGCCTGCCCCAGCGTAATATTTCCTGTGGAAGACGTTGGATTATAATTCCCCATGACGTAGCCGTTTGTTCCGACTTCGATCTGGTGCTTTAACGGCCCCGTGTGGAACAGGCCGTTCAGGTAGGCCATGTTGCTGCCTGCGACGAAATCATTGGCTGTTGTTGCTGCGGAAATCGTCTGGTTGTAGCGACCGGATGAATTGAGCAGCTGATTGCCAACGCTGAAGACGTTTCGACCAGCATTTTCCCACATGCCGCCCAGTTTCAGGCTCCAGTTATCATTGAAGTGATGAATAATCTTCATCAGGGCGGTGTCGGTTTCCATATTATAACCCGCCTGCTTCTGGCCGTAGCCCTTCTGGCTCAGATCAGGTGCAGTTGGAAGCTGAATGGCTGTGCTATAGGAAAAACCACCCGGATAGCCACGTTGCGCATAAGTGTACTGGCTGGCGTCAATCTGAATAACGGTTTGAGGGGAGATATGAATATCAAAGTCCCCGCTCACCAGATTTCGGCGCATATGGGAGTCCGCGACGTATCCTTCCCCGTTTTGATTCAGCAGGTTAAGGCGATATCCAAACCACTTATTATGCCCCACACGTCCTGAGAGATCGACGCTCTCCATCGGAGCGCCGTTTGAATCCACCCCGACAACGAAACGCTCGGTTTTCCGGTCAGTTGGCCGTTTCAGGGTAAAATCAAAAGTCCCGGCAGGATTTTGTGGACCATAGACGGCCCCGGCAAGGCCATTCAGAACCTGCAAGCTTTCAAACTGTTCAGCCGCATAAGGTGTCGTGATGACCATATTGAGGCCATCCATCCGGGAGTTGGAAATCACATCTCCCTCAAACCCGCGGGACTGCGGACGGCTGGTGTTCGGATCGCCACGCATCTCAAGCTGCGCGGAAGGTACGAACGCAATGAGGTCATTGATATTTCTGGACTGCTGATTCACAAGAACATCATGTGGAACCACCATCACAGACAATGGAGTGTCCAGAATAGAGCGGGTCCCCAGTGGACCGAGGGACGCTTCCTTCGTACGATAATCTGCGACCGTTCCAGTGCCGCTCCGACGATGGACGGTAATCTGTTCAGATTTGGATGAGTCCACGGCTTTTTTAGCAGACGAATTTTCCGGTGCGTTCGTCTGGGTCTCCGCAGCGCGAGCCGAAACGCTGCTCATGACCGAACCTGCGAGAAGACACATCGCAAATCGCGAGATTTTCATGCCATTATCCTGTACGCTGTCTCTTAGAGTCTCTGGACCTTCTACATTTTGGCACTGAGTGCCACAATTTATATAAATCCCAATTTTTACGAGATGGCCGTTTTTTGTGCCGGGTGTTTCAAATCTGGCACAGTCTGACACGAGCCTTGGTTACAATCGGAAATCATTGATAAAGGCATACGCCATATTACTGCCACGCTACCCACGCGATATCTTCTTCATAGGCATGTTCGGAAAACGGCTCTGTCGCCCCGAACCATGTTGAGAAAGGCAGTTCTATGCGTAAAAAGATTATCGCTGGCGTTCTCATGAGTGGGATGCTGGCCATTTCGATTAATGCGGCGTCGGCTGACCCGTACCGTGGTGGCGGAGATCCGGGCAGATCGGGTAGCTTTCGCAATGACGGAGGCCGTTACGACAGGCAGGACTCATTTGATCGAAACCACGTATGGCGCAAAGGAGAACGCTATACAGGTCCGAGAAATAATGGAGGGATCATTAACGACTGGCGCGGTCGCCAAGGCTTATGGCAGCCTCCACGTGGTTATTACTGGATGCAGTACGGAAACCAGTACCTTTTGACCGCCATTGCAACTGGCCTGATTGCCGGTGTGGTGGGAGGTGCAGTCGCTAATCCGCCACCGCCACCTCCAGGATATCAACCACCGCCCCCACCTCCTGGACCTTACTGACAGACAGAAAGGCTCGGGGAAAATCTCCCGGGCCTTTGCACGGATCGAACCATTGCCCTGATAAAAGAATATTTTAGATGCACCTGAAGAGTGATCTGGATATGTGCATCTGATATTTTCAGGAAGGTTCTTCTATGCCTCTTTCCCCTAACGCCAAGGACTGGCTCGGCCTCTGCTCGGCCCTCACCCTTGTCGTGGCTTTAAGCGTATTTGGTTTTCTGGGTTGGGGAAAAGTCTCAGGTGATGATTCGATCACGCATGTCGCTATTGCAAAAGTCATCAGCGTAGAAAAAATTACCGGGGACAGTGATGATCCAGTCTCTTACAAAGTGACCTATGACCTCCACGGCCACCCCTTAAGCAATTATTTTTCCGAAGAATGGTATGAGAGCCATAAGACCAGAAAGCACTTTCTGATTACTTATCGTATGGCCAATGGCTATCACGTCGATAGCGTTCGATAGAAAAAGGCTGCTTCATCCAGAAAGCCAGGGATTTTGCACCCCAGCTTTCTGTGACCTGACTTATAGCGTTTTCGCTCAGGCTAGGCCTTCTTCCTGAAACGCACGTTTGGCGGATGGACGTGCCATCACTTTCTCTCTCAGGGCCCAGGCTTTACGATGATGGGAAATATCAAGTTTCTTGAAAACCGCCCATGTCATGATCACAGCCGCATAGGCATCAGCCTGCGTGAAATCATCACCCAGCCAATACGCTTTCCCATCTGACAGCATGTCTTCAAACTGTGTCATCCGGCGATGAATCTGTTCGTGGACCGATTTTTCAGCATCCTGTGTCAGGCCCGGCGCAAACAACCCACCAAAAGCAGTGTGCAGGTCTCCACAGAAGCCCAATGCTTCCTGAAGTCTGGCACGCTCCAGAGACCCGGACACAGGCTTGAATGCCGCGATATCGGAGTGGTCTCCAATATACTGAAGAATGGCTGAGTTCTGTGTCAGCACAACGCCAAGTTCGATCTCGATTGCGGGAACTGCACCACGAGGATTGATCAGCAGGTAATCAGCACCGGTTTCCGTCTTTTTGGTGGCTGTATCCACTTTTTCAAGACTGTAAGGCTTTCCGATTTCATTCAGAATGATATGGGCAGCCAGTGAACAGGCTCCTGGCTTGTAATAAAGCTTCATGGTGTTCTCCTCATACACGAGCCATGCGATGGATCGTGCCCATTAAAAAAAGCCAAAGACGGGAGGCCGTAGCCTCACGCCATTTCTTCCTCCAACGCTTACGGTTGCTTTTCGAATGCACCGGCGATTGTCAGGTTCACGTCATCGCTGACATAGGGGACGTACTTCTTCACCCCAAAATCACTCCGGTGGATTGTGCCTGTCGCCTGGAAGCCAACTGTATAGGCCTTATCCATCGGGTTCACGCCAGAACCGACAAAATGAACATGCAGCACGACAGGCTTGGTGATGCCGTGAAGTGTAAGGTTTCCGCTGACAACAGCGTCTTCGACGCCTACTGGCGAGACCTGCGTCGAAACAAACGTCGCATCAGGATACTTCGCGGCATCGAACCATTCTGGATTTTTCAGTTCATCCGTCAGAACGCTGCTGGATGTTGCAATACTGGCAACAGGAATAGTCACGGAGAGTTTGGAGGATGAAGGGTGAGCGGCGTCAAGTTTCAGGGTGCCGCTCACGTTTGAAAACTGCCCCGAATAATAGGTAAAGCCAAAGTGCAGCACAGAAAAATTAACCTGTGTGTGGCCAGTTTCAACCTTGTATGTGCCGGATTTGATATCCGCCGGCGGAGCCGCAAGAGCGCTGCTGGCAGCAAGAGTGATCGAAAGTGCGGCGATTACGCCGGAGAATACTGTCTTCATGACAGGGTCCTTTCTGAGAGTATGAAGAAGAAAAATGTCAGCCGAAACGGAAGCCGGACAATGCCTTTCCCATAACGGTATCATTGTAATCGCGATGAGCGGGCTCCGTTCGGGCGGCACCTGCGACAAACATTAACGGCAAGAGATGCTCTGCTTCAGGGTGGCATTCTTTCGCAAACGGGGCATCTTTCCACGAAGCCAGCGCAGAAGCTCTCTGTGATGGGAAAGATGTCACAGCCTGATGCAGCCAGGTGTTAAACTGTCTGGAGTGTTCATCCGCTTCCTTATCAGGACGGAGAAAACGACGCAGATTGTGATACGACATACCTGTTCCAACCAGCAGGATATTCTCATCCCGCAGAGGTGCAAGCGCCTCGCCGATTGCCATGACATCAACGGCTGATGCGTGACGTGGCAGAGACAGTTCCACAACTGGAATTTCGGCTTCAGGAAAGGCAAGCAGAAAGGGGATGAATACCCCGTGGTCAAAGCCACGTTGATCGTTCTCATCGCTCGCAATTCCGGCGTCTTCCAGAAGACGCCTCATACGATGCGCCACTTCTGGTGATCCAGGAGCAGGATATTGCAGGGCGTAAGTATGCTCCGGGAAGCCGTAGTAATCATAGATCAAGGGTGGCGCTTTGCCTGTTGTGACGGTCGGACGGTCAGTCTCCCAATGTCCGGACACGACAACGATTGCTGAGGGACGTCGCGGGAGTGTCTTACCGATGTCGCGAAGGTGCGCGCCCATACGGTCCCAGACATGAGGCCAATCCATAAAAAAGCATGGTCCGCCGCCATGAGGTATGAAAAGCACAGGTTGGCGCTTCACCGCGACTGTCTGCTCTGAAATGCCGACCATGAAACGCCCCTCCTTCTCGTAAGCTGATGGGGAGGTTGTCATCAAACTTACAGGACGATAATCCTGACTTCAGGAAAGTTATCTAACACCCGGAGTATGAGATGCTGGATCGACTTACCAGTATGCAGGTTTTCGTTCGGGTGGTCGGACAAGGCAGTTTTGCGGCGGCGGCCCGCTCTCTGAATCTGTCACAGACAATGGTCACCAAACATGTCTCTGCGTTGGAAAACCATCTTGGCATTGCGCTGTTTCATCGTAGTACCCGACGTCTGTCCCTGACGGAACCAGGGCGCCTATATCTGGATCGATGCCAGATACTGCTCTCAAACCTCGAAGACATGGAGCAGGAAGTATCAGCCGAAGCGCTGGAGCCGCGAGGTCTACTACGGCTGAATACACCGGTTTCCTTTGCAATCCGTCATGTGGCGCCACTTTTGCCGGAGTTCAGCCGGAGATACCCGCTCGTAACGGTTGAGCTTGGTGTGGATGACCGTCGGGTTGATCCCATTACGGAGGGCTGGGATCTGACCTTACGCATTGGTCATCTCCCTCCCAGCAGCCTCAAGGCCCGGCGTCTGGCCCACATCAGTTTCACACTCTGCGCGGCCCCATCTTATCTGGAACAGCATGGTACCCCGAAAACCGTCCGTGAGCTTCAGCAGCACAATTGTCTGGGCTATACATTAAGTGACGCCGTAGGCTCGACACGATGGAGTTTCGGCCTGAATGGAGAGCGCACCATTCCCATTCACAGTACTCTACGAGCTAATAACGGGGACGTCCTGAGAACGGCGGCACTTGCAGGTCAAGGTATACTCTATCAGCCCACATTTATCGTGGCGGATGAGCTCCGTTCCGGCCTTCTACGCCCCATTACCCTCGATATGCCTGTCTTGCATGGACCTGACCTGCATGCCGTTTATGTTCCTACCACCCATGTTCCCCCAAAAGTCAGGGCCATGATTGACTTTCTGGCAGAACACTATGCGCCAGTTCCACCTTGGGAGCAGACTTTTACTCAGCCCTGAAGGCAATAACGAGCGCGCACGAGGACGTCCTGTTCCAGCATCGAAAGAACCTCTGGACGCTCGTCAGTCTTTACGAGAACAACAACCTGACTGAACGACTGACCAATACCCAGAACATGGTCCTGAAACAGTTGAGCCATGATGACGGAAAGCTCGTCACGGGAACAGCAGGAACACCCTGCCCCATGAGTTTTGCGAAACGGGGATGGAGGGGGGAGCGAAATCTGCCTTGCCCAGCCCTCCTCTTCCTGATCTGAAATCAGCACAGCCTCAGACCTTCGGACCACCGGCCAATCCACAAGATCTGTCACAACACAAACAGAAAGCTGCATTTGTTACCCTGCAGTCCGTCCGGCTTTGGCAATGACAGGGCGCCTGCCCCATGTGTTGGTCAGAACCACGCCCGCCATGACGATGGCTCCTCCCAGAAGGGTTCGGGCCGTTGGAATTTCATTGGTCAGAATATAAGCCAGAAGCATTGTCACGGGTGGCAGGAGATAAAGCAGGGCAGCTCCGCGTGTTGCCCCCAGATGACCGATGACGAAGGCCCATGCCGCGTATCCGATCGCCGCAGGAAAGATGCCAAGCTCAAGAACAGAAACCTGGCTGGCAAAAGATCCGTGGACGAAGCTACTGATACCAGCAGGCAGCCACGGGCTAAGGAACAGAGCGCCACTGATCAGAACATAAGCAATGGTTGTCAGGGCCCCGTAACGATGAATGAGGCCCTTTTGCAAATTCGTGTAAAGCGCCCCGCAAACGGCCGCTCCAAAAACAAGCGTTGCCCCTGAGCCGAAGGACAGGCCACCGGATTGCCCTTCGGCAATCAGAACAACGCCTGTAAAACTCAGGATGGACCCTGCCCAGCCCCAAAGAGACATCCGCTCTCCGAGAAAGGCCATGGCCATCAGACCTGCCATCAGGGGAGCCGCACTGATGAGAAGGCTTGCGGCCCCGGCAGAAACCGTCATTTCTCCACAGTTGAAGAAGATATTGTACAGCGTGATACCAACCACCCCACAGGCCAGAACCTGAGGAACGTCAGAGAGACGCAGAAGAGCGGGTCGTTTCCAGAGAAGCCATCCTGCCGCCATGACCGCCGCAATCGCGTAGCGCAACGCAGCCAGAGGGATAGGGGCGAAATCATGCAGCGCGATACGCACAACCGGGTAGGCACTGGCCCACGACAGAATGGCGACAGCTACAAACAGGAAAAGGAAGCGACCAACTGAATTTGTCATTACCATGCCGTAGCAAATATGAACCCCATCGGGGAAGTCACCCTCATTATGACAGGACGCCCGAAAGAAGGACAAGAGAGATCCGGTTTGCCAGCGGCTTCCGGGAACCGTTATACAGGCGAACCTCCGACGCAGACTATGCCCGCGTCATGGTCTGTCCTGTTCCGTTTCCTTCCTGAAGAGCGCCTCAATGTCCTCACGTCCCCATCTTCTTGATGCCCTGTCAGACCAGGTTCTGCTCTGTGATGGTGGTATGGGATCGCGTGTGCAGATGCTCGATCTGGAAGTTGAAAAAGACTACTGGGGACAGGAAAACTGTACGGAAATCCTGAACCTTTCCCGTCCGGAACTGGTCCGTGAAATTCATCGCGGCTATTTCGAAGCTGGCGCCGATATGGTGGAGACCAACACTTTCGGCGGGTCCATCGTCACTCTGGCCGAGTTCGGTCTTCAGGATCGCGCGCGTGAGATCAATCGCGTCGCCGCCACTTTGGCGAGGGAAGCCGCAGACACATTTTCGGATGATCGCCATCGTTACGTCATGGGGTCCATCGGACCGGGCACGAAGCTCCCAACGCTTGGCAACATCGACTACGACACGCTTGAAGCAGGTCTGCTTGAACAGTGCCGCGGCCTGATTGACGGCGGGGTCGATGGCTTCCTGATCGAAACCTGTCAGGACACGCTCCAGATCAAGGCTGCGGTTAACGCCGCAAAAATCGCCCGGATCGAGCTTGGGTCAGACGCACCAATCTTTGTGCAGGTGACAGTTGAGACGACTGGCACACTTCTCGTGGGTCCGGATATTGCTGCCGCTGCGACGACCGTGAACGCGCTTGATGTTCCGTCCCTCGGTCTGAACTGTGCAACCGGTCCGCAGGAGATGGCCGAGCATGTACGCTGGCTGTCCGAGAACTGGCCAGGCCTGATCTCCATGCAGCCCAATGCCGGTCTGCCGGAACTGGTTGATGGCAAGACGGTCTATCCGCTCAGTCCGGCGGAAATGGCTGTCTGGATGGAACGTTTCGTCCGCGAAGACGGGCTGAACCTGATCGGCGGCTGCTGTGGCACATCCACACCGCATATTCAGGCCCTCGATGGCATGCTCCGTCGTGTGGGTGGTGAGAAATATCGTCCCGCCCCGGTCAAGCGCAGCACGATCTGGATGCCTTCCGTTTCCAGCCTCTATACCCAGACCCCGCTGCGGCAGGAAAACAGCTATTTCTCGATTGGCGAGCGCTGCAATGCCAATGGTTCGAAGAAGTGGCGCGAACTTCAGGAAAGCGGTGACTGGGATGGCTGCGTTGCGGTAGGCCGTGAACAGGCCGCCGAAGGTTCCAACGCGCTCGATATCTGCACGGCCTTCGTAGGCCGTAACGAAACCGCGGAAATGAGCGAAATCATCACGCGCTTCACGTCCTCCGTGAATGCACCGCTGGTGATCGATTCAACGGAAACGCCTGTTATCGAAGCCGCCCTGAAGCTGCATGGTGGCAAGCCGATCATCAACTCCATCAACTTCGAAGATGGTGAAGAACATGCTCATGACCGCATGAAGCTGGCCCGCAAGTTTGGCGCCGCCATGATCGGTCTGACCATTGATGAAGTTGGCATGGCGAAGGAGCCGCAGGACAAGCTGCGCATCGCCGAACGCCTCGTCGATTTCGCCTGCAATCAGTATGGGCTGCCGCAGTCTGACCTGATGATCGACCCCCTCACCTTCACGATCGCCACCGGCGTGGAAGACGATCGGAAGCTGGGTCAGTGGACGCTTGAGGGTATCCGTATGATCCGGGACAAATTCCCGGACATTCAGATCATCCTTGGTCTTTCCAACATTTCCTTCGGTCTGAACCCGGCCGCGCGTGCTGTCCTGAACTCTGTTTTCCTTGACCATGCCGTCAAGGCAGGCATGACAGGCGCCATTGTCCATGTCTCCAAGATCCGTCCGCTGCATCTCATTGCGCCGGAAGAGGTCAAGGTTGCGGAAGACCTGATCTTTGATCGTCGAACCGAGGATTATGATCCGCTCCAGAAGCTCCTTGAACTGTTCGCAGGGCGCAAGGCTGCCGATGCCGTCAAAAAGCGTCGTGCCGAAACGCCTGCCGAGCGCCTTAAGGACCGGATCGTCGACGGTGACCGCAAGGGCATTGAGGAAGACCTCGAAGCCGCCATGCAGGAAATGCCCGCGCTGGATATCATCAACAACGTGCTTCTGGACGGCATGAAGGTTGTTGGTGAGTTGTTCGGTTCGGGCAAGATGCAGCTTCCGTTCGTACTGCAATCCGCCGAGACCATGAAGACCGCTGTTGCATGGCTGGAGCCGCATATGGAGCGTGTCGAGGGCCAGCATCGTGGCACGATGGTTCTGGCGACCGTGAAGGGCGACGTCCACGACATCGGCAAGAACCTCGTGGATATTATCCTGACCAATAACGGGTACCAGGTCATTAATCTGGGCATCAAGGTTCCGCTGGCAGACATGATCGCAGCGGCTAAAGAGCATAAGGCGGATGCCATTGGCATGTCCGGGCTACTGGTCAAATCCACGGTCATTATGCGCGAAAACCTGGAAGAAATGAGACGTCAGGGCTTTGATGTTCCCGTCATTCTGGGGGGAGCGGCCCTGACACGCAATTATGTCGAGGAAGAATGCGCGCTGTCCTATGGTGGCGAAGAGCCTGGCCGCGTAGCCTACGCCCGTGATGCGTTCGACGGCCTTTCTCTCATGGACAAGATTTCTCAGAGGGAATTTGACGGCTACCTGAGTGCCATCCAGACACGCCGTGCAGGCAAAGCCAGCCGTAAGAACGTCCGAGCACCGGAAGCTGCAGAAACACGCGGCTTCACGGCCGTAGACCCTGCTGCAGCCCGCGAGCGCCGAAACCGTGTTGCTGGCGAGCTTCCCCCGCTTGAGCCACCGTTCTGGGGAGCCCGTTTGGTGGAAGCTACGCCCAATGCTGTCCTGCCGTTCCTGAATGAGCGCTCGCTCTATCAGTTCCAGTGGGGCTTCCGGAAACAGGGACGTACCCTTGAAGAATTCATGGACTACGCCAAGACGGAACTGCGTCCGGTCCTAAAGCGGATGCTGGCTTTGAATGCGGAACAGAACATTCTCCGCCCACAGGCCATTTATGGCTACTGGAAAGCTGCCGGTGACGGGAACGATCTGATCCTTTTCGAAGAAGACGGTAAGACAGAAGCTGCCCGCTTCACGCTGCCTCGCCAACCCAAAGATGACGGCGAGTGCATTGCGGACTTCGTGCGAGATATCAGTGATGAACAGCGCGATGTCGTTGGCCTTCAGGTCGTGACAGTCGGGCAGAAAGCATCCGATCTGGCTCGTGAATGGTTCGAGGCCAACCGTTATCAGGACTATCTGTACCTGCATGGCCTGTCAGTCGAAATGGCGGAAGCCATGGCCGAGTACACGCACAAGCGCATCCGTGCCGAACTCGGCTTTGCTGCAGAAGATGACCGCGACATGGAGAAAATGCTCTCCCAGTCCTATCGTGGATCACGATACTCCTTCGGTTATCCCGCCTGCCCTCGCCTTGAAGATCAGGAACCAATTCTGCGCCTTCTGGATGCAGAACGGATCGGCATTTCCCTGTCTGACGGCTTCCAGCTTCACCCGGAGCAGTCAACATCCGCTCTGGTCATTCTAAACCCGCGCGCCAAATACTTCACAGTCTGATCCAACGGAGACCCACTCTCATGGCATCCCAACAAATCGACGGGCTTTTGACCCAGCTTCGGCAAATCAATGGTGAGCGTGGTTTCTTCGCAAACTTCTTTGGGCTCTTCTGCGTGACGTGTCTTCTCGGGCTCGCCAACATGTTCAGTCGTTCCGTTCTTCACGCCGATATGGGGTGGCTTCTCAAGCCACTAATGGTCGTGATGATCCTTTATTTCTTTCTACCCTATCTGCTGCTCCTGTTTCTGGACCGCCGCAGGAACGGGTAGTTCCAGACTTTCTAAAAAACGCCCCACAATGGGGCGTTTTTTTTGATCTGACATAGAGCCAACAAGGAGAGATTGTCTTTCCAAGCTTTGAATTTATAATAATTTTACAAAATCACTCATTTTTCATTCTGGATATTCCATGACGGTTCTCTCCCCCTCTGCCGAAGAACGCCTCCAGACTGTTCTGTCCCGCCTTCGCACCCGGCTGGAAAACCAGATCAGCACGGCAGCTTCCGTTCTGGAGGAGCACAGTCACGGCGAGGCCATGGATGCCGCTCGCCTTCCGGCGGCTGTCATTTTTGCCGAGAGCACCGAGGACGTCTCGGCCGTGTTGAAAGAATGTCATATCGCCCGCGTTCCCGTCGTTGCATTTGGTGCAGGAACCTCCGTTGAAGGGCATGTTACACCGCCGGAGCACGCCATCAGCCTCGACCTGTCCCGCATGACGGCCATTGTGGAATTGAATGCCGAGGATCTGGATTGCCGCGTTCAGGCTGGCCTGACGCGCCAGTCTCTCAATACCCAGATCCGGGATACCGGCCTGTTCTTCCCGGTTGATCCCGGCGGAGAAGCCACGCTTGGCGGCATGTGCGCCACACGGGCCTCCGGTACAGCGGCTGTCCGCTACGGAACGATGAAGGAGAATGTGCTGGGACTGACAGTCGTACTGGCAACGGGCGAGATCATCCGCACAGGTGGGCGCGTCCGCAAATCCTCAACCGGCTATGACCTGACATCCCTTTTCATCGGCTCGGAAGGCACGCTGGGCATCATTACCGAAGTTCAGCTTCGCCTGCATGGCCGCCCCGATACTCTGTGTGCTGCGATCTGCCAGTTTGAAAATCTGCATGACGCCATCCAGACGGCCATGGAAATCATTCAGTGCGGTATCCCCATCAATCGTGTTGAACTGATGGACAGTGTCCAGATGGAAGCTTCCATCCGTTTTTCAAAGCTCGAAGGGCTCCGCCCTCTTACAACTTTGTTCTTTGAGTTTGCAGGGGCACCTGCTGCCGTACAGGAACAGATCACCGCTACGGAAGAACTGGCGCTTGCCAACAATGGGCTGGGATTTGCCTGGGCTGAAAGTGCTGAAGACCGCGCGCGGCTCTGGAAAGCACGCCATGACGCCTTCTGGGCTGCCAAAGCGATTGAGCCAACTGCCCGCGTTATTTCAACGGACTGTATTGTTCCAATTTCGCGCCTCGGTGAACTGATCGAAGGGGTATCGCAGGATATTGCGGCGTCCGGCCTGAAGGCTCCGCTTCTTGGCCATGTCGGAGACGGGAATTTTCACACGCTCATCATCACGGAACACTCTCCGGAAGGCTATGAAAGAGCACTCGAGTTGGACCGGAAAATCGTTGGACGTGCTCTTGCTCTTGATGGCTCATGCAGCGGTGAACATGGTGTCGGCATGGGAAAACTGGAGTTTTTGGCGACCGAACACGGCGAAGGTGCCCTCAGCGTGATGCGGGCTCTCAAGAGCACAATGGACCCTCATCATATTCTCAATCCAGGCAAATTGCTTCCCAACGGACCCGTTTATAGAGGATAAGACCCCTCTTCTGTTCTGCTTTTACGGACCCTGCCTGCAATGCCTTCAGCTTCCGCCACGTTTCCTGATGTCGTCCTGATCGGGGGCGGTGTCATGAGTGCGACGTTTGCCGCACTGCTGAAAGACCTGTCTCCAGAACTGTCCATCACGATGTTCGAAACACTGGAACATTGTGGGCAGGAAAGCTCCAGAGCCTGGAACAATGCCGGGACAGGCCATGCAGGCAACTGCGAGTTGAATTACACGCCCCAGCGTCCGGATGGCAGCGTAGATATTTCCAAGGCTCTGGCGGTCAATACGGAATTTGATATTTCCCGGCAGCTCTGGTCACACTGGGTCCATAACGGGCGTCTCGCAGAGGCTGGTTCCTTTATCCATGCCTGTCCGCATGTCAGTCTGGTGTGGGGCAAGAAAGATGTCGCGTTCCTGAAGGCTCGATATGACGCGATGGCCAGTCATCATTGCTTTTACGGAATGGAATACAGCGAAGATCCGGCTGTGATTGCGGACTGGGCTCCTTTGGCGATGGAAGGGCGCGATCCATCCGTTCCGGTCGCTGCCACGCGCATCCGAAGCGGAACGGATGTTGATTTCGGCGCGCTGACACGCAACCTGTTTTCCAGCCTTGAAAAGGAAACAGGCTTTCACAGTTTTTATCGCCACCGTGTCACAGATCTCGTCAAAACGACGGATGGTCGCTGGCGTGTGACAGCGGTCAACACGCAAACGGGTGCAAGGCGCTCCGTTTTGACGCGCTTTGTTTTTGTTGGTGCCGGCGGAGCGGCACTCCCTCTGATTCAAAAATCCGGTATTCCGGAAGCGCGCCGATACGCAGGCTTCCCAGTCAGTGGACTATGGCTCCAGTGTACCGACCCGGCCATCACCCAACGCCATTATGCCAAGGTTTACGGAAAAGCACCGGTCGGATCGCCACCCATGTCCGTCCCTCACCTGGATACAAGGGTGATTGATGGAAAATCCTGCCTGCTCTTTGGGCCCTATGCCGGATTTTCCACGAAATTCCTTAAGAGCGGTTCATGGATGGATTATTTCCGATCCTTAAATGGTGGGAACATCATTCCCGCCGTTACGGCTGCAAAAGATAATCTGTCTCTGATGAATTACCTTGTCCGGGAAGTGACGCAGAGTGATCACAAACGTTTTCGTTCCCTGCTGAACTTCTATCCTCTCGCCAGCGAGAACCAGTGGACAAAAGTGGTGGCAGGTCAGCGCGTTCAGATCATCAAGCCCGATAACGGAGGGCTACAGGGTGTCCTGCGCTTCGGAACAGAGTTGGTCCGCAGTTCTGATCAATCTCTTGCTGCCGTTCTTGGCGCCTCGCCGGGCGCGTCCATCGCTGCATCAGTAGCGTTGCAGGTCGTGGAGAAATGCTTTCCACAGAACGTGACCGCAGCAGGGTGGCTGCCGCGCCTTCGAGAAATCTTCCCGGGTTATGGCGTGGATCTGAAGACCAATCCGGAACTCTGCCGTGAGCTTCGCCGGGAGACAGCTCGGACCTTGCAGATCGAAAACTGATTTCTTCGAGACAACTTTAATAAAAAAAGGCCGGTTATCGTCCCCCGACGAACTAACCGGCCATATCAGACAGACCTGGAGAGCGATCAGGCTGCCTGAACTGTACTAACCTTCGGTGCTGACGCACGTGCTGCTACAGCGCTTGCCGCATGTGGTGTCAATGTACGCTGAACCGCATTGTGCCAACCGTCGATCATGATGCGGCGCTGTGCCGGGTCCATCTTCGGAGAGAACAGACGCTCCTGCGCCCAGGTCGCAGCGACTTCATCAAGATCTTTCCACAACCCCACATGTAGTCCCGCCAGGAAAGCCGCACCAATCGCCGTGGTTTCAACATTGACCGGGCGCTCGACATCAGCCTTGAGCATGCTGGCCAGGAACTGAGCAAACCAGTCATTGGCAGCCATACCGCCGTCGATCCGCAGCGTCTTGGCCCGCATGGCCCCATCCTGACGCATGGCATGAACAAGGTCATATGTCTGGTAAGCCACGGATTCTAGCATCGCACGGGCAATATGAGCCTGCGTTGAGCCCAGAGTCAGGCCGCAGATCATGCCTCGCGCTTCCGGGTCCCAGTGAGGCGCCCCAAGGCCGACGAAGGCGGGAACCATGTACACGCCGTGACTGTCAGGAATACGCGTTGCCATGTCATCGGTCTGGGAGGCATGGGTGATGAGTTGCAGACCATCGCGCAGCCATTTGATGCCGGCGCCAGCCACGAAAATGGAGCCTTCAAGGGCATAAGTCGTCTTATCGCCAATCCGATAACCAATCGTCGTCAGAAGACGGTTGTTGGACTGGATCGGCTTTTCTCCGGTGTTGAGCAGCATGAAGCAGCCCGTTCCGTAGGTTGCCTTGGCCATACCCTCATCAAAACAGGCCTGTCCAATCAGTGCTGCATGCTGGTCGCCAGCCATACCGCCGATGACAACGGATTCACCGAACAGCTCCGGATCGGTCCGACCGAATTCACAACTGTTATCCTGCACATCCGGGAGAAGCGCACGCGGCACGTTAAACAGGCTCAGCAGTTCATCGTCCCACTGAAGGGTATGAATATTGAACAAGGACGTACGACAGGCATTTGTGATGTCAGTTGCATGCTTCTTGCCACCCGTCAGGCGCCACAGAAGGAAGCTGTCGATTGTACCAGCAGCCAGTTCACCAGCTTCGGCACGCTGACGTGCTCCCGGAACATGATCCAGCGTCCAGGCAATCTTACTGGCAGAAAAATACGGGTCCAGCAGAAGACCGGTCTTCTCCCGCACCAGTTCTTCGGCCCCCTGGTCCCGCAGGCGGTTACATTCACTGGCCGTGCGGCGATCCTGCCAGACAAGCGCGTTATGAATGGGCTTGCCCGTCTTGCGGTCCCAGATCACCACCGTCTCGCGTTGGTTCGTAATCCCAATCGCTGCAATCCGGCCAACGCCGCCTGCTGTGGAAATGGCTTCACGCGCCGTTTCAAGAACATCTTCCCAGATATCCTCTACATCGTGTTCCACCCAGCCCAGTTCAGGGTAGTGCTGAGGAAACTCGCTGCGGGAGATCGACAGAGCCTTGGCATTGCGATCAAAAACAATGCTGCGGGTTGAGGTTGTGCCCTGATCGATTGCCAGGATGCAGTCTTTCTGTGTCATAGTACTTACTCCGGAAACGGACAGATCAGGAGACCTTGTCGATGACGGGGTCTGTGGAAGCAGGCGCGGAAGGGTTCGAGACAACAAGAACAGGTTCGGACGTGTTTAGCGCTTCAGATACGGACGCAGTTGTTACGAGAGACACCCGTGGCATGAAGGGACGCAGACCGTACTGATAAATCGCAGCACCGATCGGACCACCCACCATAGGCGCAGCAATCGGAACCCACCAGTAATTGGACGGAGCCGGAATAGCGGCTTGCCCCCAACCTGCGAAGAAGCAGAACAGACGCGGGCCAAAGTCACGAGCCGGGTTGATGGCCCATGCCTCCAGATAACCGGCAGAAGCACCGATAATAGCGACCAGAAGACCAATAATCAGCGCACCGGAATTCGCCTGTGGAGCCTGCGTATTATATTGACATGTTACGGCAAAGATACCGAATACAAGAATACCTGTCAGAACGGCTTCATCCCAGAATGCATGCGATACACTGATGAAGTCACCTGGATGGGTGAAGAACACACCAGCAGAGCCACCATCAAGCGCACGTGTCAGGCCATGAGCAGCATTGTAGTGATCAATGACGGGTACATACATTGAATACACCAGCGCTGCGCCAGCCAGTCCACCCAGCACCTGCGCGCCGATATAGGGCACGACCTTCTTCCAGGAGAACCCCCGGAAGAGCGCGAGTGACAACGTCACGGCCGGATTGGCGTGTGTTCCGCTGACCGCACCGGTCGCGTAGATCGCAACCGTGACAGCCAGCCCCCAGACGATACAAACGCCCCAGTATGCCGTCTTGTACGGGCTGGGATCGTAGAGCGAATACATGGCAGCAACGCCATCTCCGAAGAGGATGATGATGGCGACGGCAAAGAACTCAGCGAGGAGTTCACCAAGGTAGCGTTTATTCTCTGACATGACCGGATATCCGACATGAAAAGTGAAGAGAAGAAGATCAGGCGACGTCCTGCCGCCATGTCTGGGATGCTTCGGAACCTGTCGGACGATCCGTCCCGGCACGTTCTTCCATATAAGTCTGAAGGGCCGCTTTCTCAGCATCGGTCATGAACAGACCAAGCTTGGATCGACGCCACAGAATGTCCTCAGCCGAGCGCGCCCATTCGTTGTCGATCAGATAATCGACTTCACGAGCACTCAGCGTCGCACCGAACCACTGCCCCATCTCGGTTTCGGCAGCTGTTGCGATATCGAACGCCCGCAGACCGTAGTTACGCACCAGACGCCATGCCGTTTTCGGTGTCAGGTGAGGTGCGTAAGCCTGAAGCTTCGCGACCTGACGATCAAACTCCGCAGAAGCGAAATCACCACCCGGAAGCGGAGTGTCTGCTGTCCAGGACGGACCACCCAGTACGGGAAGATACGTTACCAGCTTTTCAAGCGCATGCTCTGCCAGCTTACGGAACGTTGTGATCTTTCCACCAAAGACGGACAGGATGGGTGCACCAGATGCGTCGACATCCAGCACATAGTCGCGGGTCACGGCAGACGCATTGCCGGAATTGTCGTCATACAAAGGACGAACGCCAGCATAGGTCCAGACCACATCATCCGGGCTAACGGATTTCTGAAAATAGCGGTTCACGCTCTCGCAGAGATACTGGATCTCGTCCTTCGAAATCTCGACCTTGCCCGGATCCTGCTCCCAAGGAACATCCGTCGTGCCGATCAGCGTAAAGTCCTGCTCATACGGGATTGCAAACACGATGCGCTTGTCTGGATTCTGAAGGATGTAAGCCTGCTTGCTTTCGAACAGGCGCGGCACAACGATGTGGCTGCCTTTGACCAAGCGCACCTTGTTCTTGCTGACAACGCCAACGCGATCCTGAAGCAGCTCCGCAACCCATGGGCCAGCAGCATTGATGATTGTCTTCGCCTGAACTGTCCGCGTCTCGCCGCTTACACGATCAAGAAGAGTAGCTGTCCAGAGTTGCGATCCACGTTCTGCGTTGATCAACTGCGTGCGTGTATTGATCGAAGCACCAAGACGCGCTGCGTCCATCGCATTCAGTACAACCAGACGGCTATCCTGCACCCAGCCATCGGAATACTCGAAGCCACGGACATAGTCGCTCTTGAGCGGACGACCTGTCACATCAGTCCGCAGATCGACCGCGCGTGTCTTGGGAAGCGTCATGGTCGTGCAGAGATGATCGTACAGGAACAGGCCCGTACGCAGCAGCCATGCTGGCCGCAACATTTTGGAGTGCGGCAGAACAAAGCGCATGGGCCAGATGATGTGCGGTGCGATCTTCAGTAATCGCTCACGCTCAATCAGAGCCTCACGAACAAGTCGGAACTCATAATATTCCAGGTACCGAAGCCCACCATGGATCAGCTTCGTGCTGGCAGAAGAGGTATGACTCGCCAGATCGTCCTGCTCCACGAGCAGAACACTAGCGCCACGGCCTGCGGCATCACGCGCGATGCCGCAGCCGTTGATGCCTCCACCGACGACAAGCACGTCATAAGGCGCGCTCTCACGGTTCAAAGGCGAAACTTCACGAATCGATGACATAACACTCTCCTGTCACCACGCTCCAAAACGAGCATCTGATGTTCGTTTTCGCGCATATTGAACGATAAAGTAAAGACCCTTATTCGTTTTATAACAGATTAGTGTTCTTTTTTTCGCGCTCTACTGTGATGTTTGGGCGATATGAAGTGTGACGTTCGCCGCATCCAGAAGAGCTTTAAATTCACCAGAAACCGGGCGATCCGTAATCAGATCATCAATATCCGCAAGGCCGCCCACACGCCCCATGGGCAGGCGACTGAACTTCGTATGGTCCGCCAGCAGCAGAACGCGCTGGGAATTTCGAAGAATCGTGCGGGCGCACTGGATTTCAGACAGGTCGAAATCCAGGAGTGTTCCGTCTTCCGCAATGCCGCTGATTCCAATCACGCCATATTCGGTTCGGAAAGAATCCAGCGTTTCGATGGCCGCAGCCCCAAGGATTGCTCCATCCTTCGGGCGCAGCTCTCCTGCGCAGATCACAGTCCGGAAATCGGGCCGCCCTGAGATCAAAGAGGCGACATGCAAGTTATTGGTCACGACCCTGAGGTCACGATGCCCCCCAAGCGAGCGGGCGAAAGCCTCCGTTGTTGTGCCAATATTGATAAAGAGAGACGAGCGATCCGGGATAAGGGTAGCCGCACATCGCCCAATGGCGTCCTTGGCTTTGAGATTCAGGATCTGCCGCTCGTTATAGGCAATATTCTCAATTGTGGAGTTCGGCGTGGCGCCCCCATGATGTCGGGTCAGAAGTCCCTGTTCGGCCAGAAAGCCAATATCGCGCCGAATAGTCTGAACAGCGACATCAAACTGCTGCGCCAGATCTTCATTGGAGACATACCCCTGGCTCCGGACGAGGCGAATAATCTGATCCTGGCGAGGATTGATCCGAACGGGAAGAGTGCTCATACGAACTGACCTGACATGATTTTCAGTTCAGTGTGACAACCCGAACAAAAACGCGCAATCACGAACTTTCCTTTCTGCCCTGCCCCCTTACCCTTCAATGTTCTGGAGCACCAGAAACCCCTCGAACACCGGCGGCCCGACAGTCAAAACCTTACCCTGCCCTGCACCAGCATGAGCTGCACGAAACTGTTCTGACTGCGTCCAGCTGATAAAGGCTTCGTAAGACTCCCACACAGTATGAGACGCATAAAGGATATGATCTTCCCGCTTTGGCCCTTGCAGAAACTGGAAGCTGATGAACCCTGGCACCGTCCTGAGCAGAACCTCACGTTCCAGCCAGCGAGCACGAAAAGCCTCTTCCCTATCAGGGCGGACTTTGAAACGGTTCATTGCGATATACATGATCTCTTCCTGTGATGGTGGCCTGCTTCAAAGGGGAGAAATGAAATTGTGAACATCTTCAGAAAAACCCGAGTGTCTCACAACCTGATCCGGCCTGAACTGTCCTGAGAGGTTTTCGACCCACAAGATCGATCTCGGTCAATGTGCCATCTTCCTCGTTCGCGACAATCACTGTCGTTCCGTCTGGTCGAAAGGCTGCATCCATCGGTTTTTGACCCACAGCGACAGGATACTGGTCCCATTGGGGCAGGCTGATCAACGTGACGACAGGTTCGAAATCACCCACAACAAGGAGCCACTGCCCGTCAGGGCTAAGGCGCACGATCTGAGCTGGCTTGCGATGATGCTTGAGCGGTATCTCCTGTCGCAACTCCCCTGCCTCCACATCCATCAGGAACAAGGAAGGTCGAAGAGCATTTGTCACGACAACAAATTTCTCATTCGGCAAATGTTCAATTCCTGCAACCGGCGCAGGAAGACTGATCATTCGGTAGGCTTCATCCTCTCCGATGCGAATTACAGAAAGCGTCGCATCTTCTTCATTTTCGGTCAGGATCAACTGACGCCGGGGAAGAATAGTCAATCTATGGCACTTGTTAGAGTGCGTAGAGAGAACACTCCTTACACTTCTGGTTTCCGGATCAATAACCGCCACCGCAGAACTGTTCTCGCAGCAGACATATAATAACCCGTCTGGCCCAAAACGCAGAGTATGAGGAGCCTGCAACGGCGTCAGATCAATATCAGCAATGCGCGCCCTGCTCTCAAGATCAATGACCGAAACAAAATGATTGGGATTAGGATTATGACCGTGCACACCGTCCCCGAAAGCAGGGATAAATGCCAGTCCACGCTTATGATCAATTGCCAGTTCATGAGGAAGAACTGGCATATCGCCAATATAAGAAAGCGTTTCCAGCGTATCGGGATCAAGGAAAAGAACCTGAGCAGCTTTCTTATCGACAGCAATAAGCCCGTCACTGCGGCGGATACTTGTCATGGTCGCTATCCTCAAGCTCGTTTTTCAAAAACCTTCTTCTTGAAAAACGAGCCATGGAAGCAGCAGTTTTCAGCTTTACGCAGGCGAGAAATCACGAAAAAGCCAAGAGAATTACGCCATTGCCAATTCTGGTAATGCAGTACCGCGCATATCCGCCACACGAAGGTTAATCCCAGCCCTGACCATACGATCAGCCACATCATCAGACAGCCCGGAGTCAGTTATTACGGTATCAAAATCTGACAGATTGGCGAGATGGTTCAGTGCACTGATGCCGAATTTACGACTATCGACCATCAAGACACGCCGATCAGCCATATTCATCAATGCACTCTTGGCTTTAATCAGGTCTTCATCCTGATGATACGCTGAAAGTCCATGAATGGCGGAAGTCGACATAAAGAGCGTGTTAATCCGCAAGGACGTTACACTTCTCTCACACAGCACACCGAGAAATGCATCGAAAGTCGGATTATAATGGCCCCCCAAGGCTATGAGGTTGATATCTTTCGCTCGGCCTATTCTGGTACTGATCCCAAGGCTATTCGTCACAACGGTCAGTTGCCCGATCGCACTCAGCCGTTCAGACAGAAAACGGGACGTGGTGGAATCATCAAGCGCGATCGTATCGCCTTCTTCAATCAAATCCGCAGCGATGGCCGTTATACCAAGCTTTTCCTGAACGGCCTGTCGCGTCCTGTGCATGATACTACTGGCAGCAACGGCATTGGACAGAGTCGTCACACTCTCACCAACCTTACGGATCAGGCCCTGCGCAGCCAGTGCATGCAGGTCGCGGTTCATGGCTGCTCGCGTCATGGTGAAATGGGAGAGCATATCCTGAATGAGGACACAGCCCTGCTCCGTCACATAGTCCAGCACAGCCTGCCTACGTGCGGAAATTCCACGACTTCCGGGAAGACAATCAGGGATCATGCCGGTGCCCTTTCTTCGATGACACGGTCGATCAGTTTTTCAAAATCAGGAACATTCCATCCTGCACGTCCGACAAACACACCATCGACATTTGGCTGTTCGACATAACTGCGTGCGTTATCCTGAGTAACGCTACCCCCATAAAGCAGCGGTACGCGCCCCCCGATTTCCACGCCCGCAATCTCATTCAGAACCTGCCGCAGACTGGTATGAACACGCGCCACACAGTCCGTATCGGCGGCACGCCCCCCTGCCCCAATGGCCCAGACAGGTTCATAGGCAATCAGGATATTCGGAAGATCCTCAACCGCAACATTATGCAGAGCGATCTTGAGTTGCCGCGCCAGCGTCTCATCCGTGACGCCATAATCATATTCATCAAGGCTTTCGCCAATACAAAGAAGCGGCTTCAGACCATGACGCAAAGCAGCAGCCATTTTGCGACTCACCGTCCAATCCGTCTCAGCAAAATGCTGGCGGCGCTCGGAATGACCGACGAGCACGATCTCGGCTCCACATTCCTTGACCATGCCAGGTGAGATTTCCCCGGTCCATGAACCGCTTTCTTCCCAGTGCATGTTCTGTGCACCTACCAGAACATTTGAATCCTTCAGTGTCTCTGCAACCACCTGAAGAGACGTGAAAGGTGTGATGATGAAAGGCTTTACACCCTCTGGAGGGTGATAGCTCTTCAGAGCTTCTGCGGCCGCAAGCGCCTCTGACGGCCCTTTGTTCATTTTCCAGTTCGTGCCGATCCAGACCGTCTTGCGTGCCACCATTCATCTCCACAGAAAAAGAGCGATCACCGATTCTTTATCGCTCAACATAAGATAGCTTTAGCGATAAACTCTAACACTCCAAACAAAGGAATGTGCAAAACGAATGATATTTTCCATTCAACTCTCCGCGCCTGACACTCACGGACAGACACGAAGAGCATGAAATAAAGGCTTCGTCAGAGTCAGGCAGCCTGTTCCAGCAACACGCTTTCCGTCACCAAACTGTCAGTTTCCATCGGACGAAGTGTCGGGATGCCCTTTCTGCTCAGCCCGTCGTGATAAAAATGTGTTGCTTCATTCGGAGAAAGATCCCCGTCAGTCACACGACGCATTGCTTCGATAAGAAGCAGCGGATCATCAGCATCCACGATCTTGCGCCCAAAAAGTGCAGCGCGTGCACCACTGTTTTGCGCCTGATGCACCAACTCCAGGCAATCGCGCGTTGTGCCACTACCGCCTCCCATGATGCCGACAATGACAGCCGGATCATAATGGCACAGCTCGCTCAGCGCCTCTCCGCCATTAAAGGGAACCTTAAGGAAAACAGGTTTTTCTTCTTTTCGTAGTCCGGCGAGGGAGCGAGTAATCATGTCATTGAGGAAAACCCCGTAATCCTTGGATGCAATCCGGCTTTCGTTGGGATTGAACACCTCCAGGAAATACGAGAACCGGTGAACCTGGGCTTCCTCACGAAAGCGCGCAAACTCTTCCAGCGCCAGTGTATCCTGTTCGACGTCTCCGTTGAACGTCATGGAATACAGTCCAAGCCCCGTCTGGGCGCGCTCAAGAGATGCGGAACGAAAAGGGACGGATTTCTGGGAGCGATAATCGCTTCCTCGTCCCCGCCACAGATCAGTCGTATCGTTTGCACGAATGGCCGTCTGCACTTTCGTGCCATTGAACGCGTCCTTTTCCAGAAGGTCTTCCAGAATGGAGGCAGACGTCAACATGATATCCACAATATCCTGACGGATAATGGACTGGATTTCAGACAGATATTCTGGCCGGCTCCGAAAAACAGACTGCCCCGAACGCGGATTGCGACGACGTCCCATGGCGCTGATACCCGCCGCCATATCTGAGTCCTTGGCGTCTGCCAGGATGAAATCGTAGCGCGTGTCCTTACCGGCCACCATGCGTGCAATTTTTTCTTCGTAACGGTTCATGGCTCAAGCCTTCAGAATTTTCTGGGGTTCAGACGAAACAGGAAAATCACCCTGAAGGTTGTGGCGCTCACACCCTTCCTTCCAGGCAGCCTGGGCTTCCCGAGCAATATCCCGCTCGCTCCAGCCCAGCTCTTCTCCAACAACGCGAGCCACCTCCTGCACCACGTCGGGTGTCATTCGGCCACTCAAGGCGATAGGTGTGCGACGATACAAGACATCTGACACCCGCCGCACAAGTTCATTTCTAGCAATAAACGCCAATTCACGACGCGTGTACGACGGGAGTGTCCGCAACGGCGCATCTGCGTCCTCCTGGCAAAAGACCGCAATTTTGCGAGCAAGCGTTCCGTATCGGTCCAGAAGGTCTGCTGCCCTCGGACGAGGAATTCCGCAGGAAATCGCCAGTCTGTCGAGATAAGCCGTATGCTGCTCAACGGAAGGGAAACTGCGACCACCACCAATCGCCAGCTCCTTCGTGGACGTGCTTCTGGGATGACCGAGTAACGCCAGAATGTGATCGGCCACTTCTTCGCTCAAACCACGGAACGTCGTCCACTTCCCCCCCACGAGAGACAGAAGAGGTACCTCCGCAACATTGTCCTCATGGGTAATGTGGTCTCGACTGATGGCACCAGGGTCTGCCGCATTTGTGGCAGGTAATGGCCGCACGCCGCTATAACGGTAGATGACCTGCTCCTTGGCGATATGGAAGCCGGGGAACAGATCCGCCAGCATGCGAAGCATGTAGTCCTGCTCTTCATCGGTGCAGACGGCCTTGTCCGGATCGTCAATCCGCAGATCCGTAGACCCGACAAGCACATGGCCGAAAAACGGATAAGCCAAACAGATCCGTCCATCCGGTGTCCCGAAATAGACCATCCGCCCTTTCAACTCCCGAAGCAGGTCATCATGCTTCAGAAGCAGATGAGACCCCTTGGTGCCGCCGATATACTTTGTGGGCAGGCCAAGAATTGCATTGATCTGATCAATCCACGCTCCACCCGCATTGACGATAACGCGCGCCTTCACGGTCCGTACTTCATCGGTCTGCACATCGCGCAGAACAAGTTGTCCGTCCTGAAAGGAAACAGGCACCGTATATGTCAGGGCTTCACAACTCGGTGCGGTTTCGAGCCCGTCTTGCACACATTCATAGCCAAGCCGTTCCGGCTGGGTGATGGCAGCGTCATAGTATTGAGCCGTCGCGACAACATCCTTGGCCATATGTGGCCATTCACGACGCGTCCGCCCTCCCAGAAACAGGGAGTGTCTCGGCATAACGCGAGCACGCCGCCCCAGAAAATCATAGATCTGAAGTCCGGCTTCCAGCACCAGTGCCCCTCGATCCGTCATCTTACCGCCCAGATTCAGAAAGCGACGGAAAGATGGAACGATTCCCCCAAACCATGTGCGGATTGGCAGGACAGTCGGCAATGGGCGCACCACATGCGGGGCATTTCTAAGCAGAAGGTTCCGCTCAAGGGTGGATTGCGCCACCAGCTTGAACTCTCCTGTCTCCAGATACTTGATGCCACCATGGATGAGGCGAGATGGCGCACATGACGCACCCGTACAGATATCGCTCCGATCAAGAATGAGCGTCTTTACGCCCTGCAGCGCCAACTCACGAAACAGACCTGCTCCGTTAATTCCCGCTCCAATGATGACGACATCAAATTCAGTATTATCCGACACAACGGAAACGGATTTCATAACCTGACCTCCTGCGTCATTTCAGTCGCAACAAGAAAAGTCGATACAGGGGCCTGTTCTGTCTCATCCTGAGAAAGGGACTCTGCTGTTCCTTCGTACAGACCTGACCAGAATGGCTTCATGGCCTGTGTCAGCGCCACATAGCGCTGGTAAATGCCTTCATAAATTCGGACCCGGGCCGGCTCAGGCTGATAAACCGTCATCGGAATATCCTGAGCCACGACCGCGTCTTCGAGACTGTCATACAACCCGACTGCCACACTGGCCGTCAGAGCGGCCCCAAGCGCACCAGCTTCTCGAACACTGGAAATTTCTACTGGGACATTCAGAATGTCTGCGAACATCTGAGCAATGGAAGCCTGACCGCTGCCCCCTCCCGAGACGCCAAGACGACGGACAGCACCCGTCAGTCGAAGAGTTTCAACATGCTCCCGATGATTGAAAATCGTTCCTTCAATCATCGCCTGAAACAGATCTGCCCGATCATGCCAGGATTGCACGCCAAACAAAGACGCGCTCGCCGGAGCTTCGTAAGGGGAGCCGAACAAGAAAGGGTGATAGAGAGGAACTGGCCGCTCTGCCCTGGAGCGACCAAGCCTGGCTTCGACTTCACCTGTCAAAATCTGGGCTGCTTCCTTTTCTTCAGGCAGCAGCATGCGTGCCAGCCATTCGAGATTGCTCGATGATGCTGGCGAAATCGCCATGCAGTTCCACAACCCCTTACGGTAGCCCGCACGACAGGACCAACCCTCTCCGATGACCGGACGGCTCCGGAAGATTTCGTTGATAGAAAACGTGCCTGCCGTGATGGAGAGATCACCCGGCTGCGTATAGCCCAGCCCGACGGCGGCAGCTGTTACATCATGCAGCCCCGCAGAAACAGGCGTTCCTTCCAGAAGCCCCGTCGCCATGGCTGCGTCACGCGTAATCACTCCACCTCGATCACAGGACAACAGCATCCGCGGGAGCGCACCCCGGATCTCCGAAATCTCCAGCACATCAAGAATACTGTCGCTATAATCCTGCGTATACAGATCCGTAAACGACGTACTGGCTTCAGTCAGATCCGTGGCAATCTCACCCGTCAGACAGAGCCTTATCCAGTCTTTGGCAAAGAAAACCGTACCAATTTCAGCATATCGGTCCGGCTGATGACGCTTCATCCAAGCAAGAAGCGTGGTGGCAGAATAAGGATAAGGTCGTTGCCCGGCAATCGGAACAACCTTCTCAAGGCGCCCCTCCCGTTTCCACTCTTCGTGTAGCTCCGTCGCACGGCTGTCGAGCGACATAATTCCACGGCCCAGAGGGCTTCTTGAGCGATCAAGAACAAAAAGCCCATCCCCGTGAGCTGTTACACCCACACCCGCTATCGCTTGCGGCGGAACGCCGGAACTTTCAAGCGCATCTCTGACAGCTTCGACCACGGCACGCCATGCTTCATGCATGTCGCGCTCAACGTGCCTCGGTTCATCCATATGCTGTGGAACACGTCGGCGTCCCAACCCTACGATTTCACCCGTCCTCGAAAAGACAACAGCCTTTGTCGTCGTGGAACCGCAGTCGATCCCGATTGTGAAATCCTGGCGCATCACTGGCCCTCCAGACGCCTTCTTGTTATCGGCCTCTACGAAAAATGCGACTAATAACACAGAAAATGTTATTATCATGTGATATACATGTTAATATACCAGCGTCAATGTGATAAATATCACTTTTGAACTCAGAGAGCTGCGTGTGTGATATTTCCGTGCAAAACCTCACCAAACTGCACATCCGAACATTACAAATCTCGTCAGCGCTGGTATGTAGAAGTCCCTTTGCCGCAAAACGGCCTTACCGAGAGACAAGGATCTTTTTGACAGATGACTGACGGTTCGGGCGTGACAACTGCCTCTCCTGGTGTCCTTCTCAGCAAGCGTCGGGACAACAGTGCCAGACAACAGCAGATCCTTGACGTGCTTCTGGAAACCGGCAGCGCTACGATCGAGACCCTTTCAGAGCGTTTCGGCGTGAGTCGCATGACCATTCACCGGGACGCACACGCTCTTGCGGCTCAGGGTCTGATCGACAAGCTTCATGGTAGTATTGTTCTCAAAAACCGGGTTGTGACGCAGAAAACAGTCAATTTTCGAAAATCCCGCGCACCAGACCTCAAAGAATCTATTATTCATCGTGCGATCTCGATGATCACACCAGAGCAGATTCTGGTTCTGGACGATTCAACAACGGTCGCAGCAATGCTGCCCCTTCTTCCCGCTCTCGCCCCTCTGACAATCATTACCAATGCGGTCGGTGTGATTCAGGCGCTGGCTCCTTATCCGAACCTCAAGATCATTTGTCTGGGGGGAGATTACAATCAGCCACGCAATGCATTTTTCGGCCTCGTATGCGAACAGGCTGCAAAGTCACTGCGCGCTAATACGATGTTTCTTTCAACATCAATCATTCACAATGAAACTGCATTTCAAAATGATCAGGACGTCGTAAAGGTCAAGCAGGCATTGATGCAAATCTCGGATCAAACAGTTCTGCTCGTAGACAGTACAAAATTCCGTAAGGGCGGCCTACATCGATTGGCGTCATTGAACGAGTTCGATCTTGTTCTGACAGACTCTCAAATCAAACCATCACTGCGGAAAAGCCTTATCCAAGATGGAATTAATATAGAAGTTTGCGGATAAATCCCGCTCAGGGAAATTCCCTACACGGAATTTCCCAAAATATTTTTCAGGAAACATACTTCTAAAAATCCACGACCCTGCCTCGTATCGAGCAATACACCTGACAACCAAAAATTGTCACTTAGACGAACTCTTTCTTCCATTCTTTCATAGGAAAGAACTTTTGTGTCGCACCCAGCCCACTACACAAAAAATTTATTTATATAACTATTATATATAGTTTTATTGAACTATTTCTTTCTTCCCTTTTGCACTATCCACCAGTTTTCCTTGGAAAACTCACACACTGATACGGGTAGCGGGTATCTACACGAAATTACTGATTTTCGTTGAAATATGGCCAAATTTTGCACTTAAGTTTCAATTGGTATCATTTACGTCCACAATGAAATTAACGATATATTGACGATTGTTCAGCAAAAAGCGTAACCCTGTATTTCCGCTTCCCTGAGACACTGGAGATGCTGAAATGTCTGGCATAACGTTAAACGATTTCCTAAGTGTCACACGCTGGACACCAGCTGAGCTCGCGGCCCAGATTGACCGCCATCAGGAGGATATCGAATGGTGGCTACGCCATCAGGAACATGTCCCTGAACGTCTGACCGCGTGGATGAGTCACATTGTCGACGCCTTTCGAAACAATCCAGCCCCGAAAGGTTATGCCATGGAGCGTTCAGAGGACTGCATTTTCAATGATGATCCGTCCATCACCGTTGTATGTTCTGTCTGCCGCTTTGCCGCGACATGCAGAGCATCTCGAAAACTCAAAAATTAGCAGCCCCTGGCTTCATGTTTCTGGCAAAGTCTTCATAAAATTTGCGAGCCCTTTGTTTAGGGCTTTTTCAAATACTGTAAGCGTTTCCTCTCCCACGTAATGTTCGATGCCTTCAGCATCGATACGAGCGTTTTCCTCGCTAATTCCCAACGCAAGAAGAAACGCTTCGACAATCCCATGCCGATGGCGTGCTTTGTTCGCCATCGCCTGCCCGGCATCCGTCAGAAACACGCCTCTATAAGGCTTCTGCGTGACAAGCCCTTCGGCTGAAAGTCTGGCCAGCATCTTCGCAACCGTTGGCTGAGACACGCCCAACCTTCCGGCAATATCGACCTGACGCGCTTCCTGACCTTCAGACAGGAGATCAGAGATCAATTCGACGTAATCCTCAACCAGCACCTTTTGCCGCGCAGCACGATTGGCACGAAACCCTTCCGAATGGGTCGCCATATCCAGAAGGGCTTTTTGCCTGCTCTTTTTCCGTTCCACGCCTCGAACCTGTTCCATCCTCAATTATTCAGAGGGGAATAAAATATTCCACAAATTATTTCCAGCTTTTGAGAATAGAGATTCATCTTATGAATATAGCATATTGCATAATTCTGAGATTCACGTTTGAATGGCATTCTGATGCCAGAAAATCCTTCCACGCCTGAAATTGCCCTCACTGATCTTCCTCGCAAGGCTTCAGCCTGGCGCTTTGCGCGCGATGAGGACAGAACGCGACCCTCTCTTCCGGAAGTGTTTTCTACCGTTCATGTTCCCGGTGGGCAGACTTCGTGGCTCAAGCGCTTTCTGGCATTCGTGGGACCAGGCTACATGGTCTCCGTAGGGTATATGGACCCCGGAAACTGGGCCACAGACCTTCAGGGAGGTGCTCAGTACGGATACACCCTGTTATGCGTCATCATGCTCTCCAATCTGATGGCGATTTTGCTTCAGGCGCTCTCAGCCCGATTAGGAATTGCGACAGGCAGGGATCTGGCTCAAGCATGCCGTGACCAATACCACCCAGCTATCAATATTATCCTTTGGCTTGCCTGCGAACTGGCCATCATTGCCTGCGATCTTGCTGAAGTGATTGGCACTGCTGTTGCATTGCAGTTGCTCTTTAGCCTCCCCCTTCTCGGAGGAGCACTCCTCTCAATCTTTGATGCGTTCATCGTACTGCTGCTGATGGGGCGAGGATTTCGATATCTGGAAGCCTTTGTCATTGGGCTTCTCACTATTATCGCCCTCTGCTTTGCCGTTCAGCTTGTGGCTGCGGCTCCTCCTGTTGCGAGCATACTAAAAGGTCTGCTTCCCACGTCGCAGGTTATTACCACACCCGGAATGCTCTACATTGCTATTGGCATCATCGGCGCAACCGTAATGCCTCATAATCTGTATCTGCATTCGTCCATTGTACAGACTCGTGCCTATGAACGCACACCTGCCGGACGACGCGAGGCCATCCGATGGTCAACCTGGGACAGTACAATCGCCCTGATGCTGGCATTATTCATCAACGCTGCCATCCTGATCGTGGCGGCCGCGGCATTTCATGACACTGGCCATCAAAGCGTTGCCGAAATCGAAGACGCCTACCGACTTCTTTCCCCCATCCTTGGCTTGGGAATTGCCTCCACACTCTTCGCCCTTGCCTTACTTGCTGCAGGAACAAATTCAACTGTCACAGGCACCCTTGCCGGACAGATCATCATGGAAGGCTTCCTGCGCCTGCGTATTCCACACTGGGCCCGACGCCTCCTGACGCGAGGCCTGGCCATTATTCCCGTTGCCGTGGTGACGGTTCTTTATGGCGGGCACGGTGTGGGTACACTTTTGCTGGCCAGCCAGGTCATCCTTTCGCTGCAACTGCCCTTTGCCGTCATTCCTCTGGTGATGTTTGTCTCTAATCGCCGCAAAATGGGAGAGTTCACGATTTCTCCCTTTATGACTGTCTTGTCCTGGGGCGTCGCCGGACTGATCCTCATTCTCAATTTCAAGCTTCTCTACGACACACTGGCTGGATAAATCCCGCCGCATCGCACGGATTTCTTACATTCATGACCAATAGATCTCTGCCCTCAAGACGCGCTTTTTTATATAGCAATTGCTATATTTATCAGCATATACATTCTGAAAATTCTCCCCTCAGATCATTCAAGAAGTTTGCACTCTGCACAGCCCTCCTTGCAGGTTTCTTGTCCACTGCACAGGCGTCAGAAACGATACCCGCTACGGATCGCGATGACGCAGCCTCAAAGAAAAAACAAGCACACGCAGAGAAAGCCGCCAAGCAAGAGCAGATTACCGTTACAGGCCATCTGGATCAGGCGCGTGGTCGCATTTTTCCACGACTGGGGGCGGTATCCTACGGCATTGATCAGCGCCAGATCCAAGCCACACCTCAGGGCCAAAATGCATCCTTCAGTCAGATTATGCTGCGAATGCCTGGTGTGGTGCAGGACAGTTATGGCGAAGTGCATGTGCGAGGCGAACATGGTGGCCTGACCTACCGCGTCAATGGTGTCCTTCTCCCAGAAGGCTTGAATGGCTTCGGTCAGGAACTCGATACGCGGATTATCCAATCCGTTGACCTTCTTACCGGCACCCTCCCTGCACAGTTCGGCTTTCGAACCGCCGGCATTGTGGATGTTCACACAAAGACCGGATCAACGCTCAAGAGCAATCAATTGTCCCTTTATGGAGGGAGTTACAATACATTCGCTCCCTCCCTGCAACTTGGTGGATCAAAAGGACGATTTGAATATTTCACCACGTTCTCCTTTAACAGAAACACCATTGGAATTGAGAACCCAACAGCATCCTTCCGAGCCACACACGACCTGACACAACAAGGTAAAGGCTTTGGTTATTTTTCATGGCGATTGGACGACAACAACCGAATTTCGCTTCTGACCAGCGCGTCCTATGCTGATTTTGAACTACCAAACACCACGGGTTTACAGCCGGTTTATCAACTGGAAGGCACAAGCTGGAACGATCCATCCGTCCAATCCCGCTTTTTGAACGATAGTCAAACAGAACAGAATTATTATGCTGTTGTATCCTACCAGCACAGTGCAGAAAAACTGAACCTCCAGCTTTCTCCTTATTTCCGTTACGGTCGGATTGACTATACGCCTGATCCTGTGCGCGACCTTGTGTTTCAGGGTGTGGCAGAACACGAGGTCAACGACTTCACGACAGGAGGGGCACAGTTTGACCTATCCTACGATGTAGCCCCAGATCACACGATCCGTGCTGGCTTGCTCGGGCAATACACATCGGAACGTCTGGATACGAATTCCCTCGTGTTTCCAGTAGATTCAGAAGGAAATCAGACAGCCACTACTCCGCTACGCCTGATTGACAACACAGGAAACTGGTCTGCGGAAGCCGGCGCCTATATTCAGGACGAGTATCGCATCAACCGAAAACTAACGTTCAATTACGGTTTGCGTTATGATCGCTTTGCATCCTCGTTTGGTAATGAAGGACAACTGAGTCCGCGCGCAAACATGGTGTGGAAGCCGTTCCGAAGCACCACTCTGCATATCGGATATTCACGATACTTCGCACCGCCTTCCCCGCAATATGTCTATCCGTCCACGCTCGCTCATTTTGCGGGAACCACAAATGCCGCAGCCAACCTGACCGATACGGCAACAAAAGTCGAAACTTCGAATTATGTGGATGCAGGTATTCTGCAACACATCACCCCTGACCTTCAGATCACAGTGGATGCCTATAGCAAATGGGCTCATAACCTGACGGATCTGGGACAGTTCGGACGCGCCGTTATTCTGGCGCCTTTCAGCTACAGACGAGGCCATGTTTATGGCGCAGAGTTCGGCAGTGCGTGGCGTCATGGCCCATGGTCTGTTTTTGGAAATTTCTCTTATGTGAAAACTGCAGCTCGGGATATCAATTCCGCCGAGTATCAGTTTGCCCCTGAAGAACTGGCGTATATTCGATTACATGCCATCCAGTTGGATCATCAAGGGGAATACACGGCCAGCGCCGGAACGTCCTACAGCAGCAAGCATCATCTTGCTTATGTCGATTTCCTGTACGGCTACGGCCTTCGTAGTGGTTTTGCCAATCTGGACAAGCAGCCCCAGTACGCAATTTTCAATATTGGTTACCAGTACACCCTCACCCACGTTCCGCTTGGACGGGATCTGAAAATCCGTGCTGACGTCGTGAACCTTTTCGACAAACGTTATCAGCTTCGTGATGGCAGCGGCGTCGGGATTTACCAGGCACAGTACGGCCAACGCCGGGGCACATATTTTTCACTCGTCTCGGATTTCTGAAGCTTTCAGGCTCGATTCAAGCCTGAAACACTCTCCTTTCGAAAGAGCGGCTGTCCCACTTGAGGTCGGACAGCCCAGATCATCAGAAAAGCGCCATAAAGCAGGGCAACCCCGTCAACAATGAGATTTGATGCCGTCGCATGAGAGAGAGGCGTTACAAAAGCGGCGGAGACCGGCATCAGAAATGTCAGGACTGCCGACACGACCAGCAGCAGTCGAATTGCCAGCCGTTCCCGAAAACAGAAACAAACAACCACACAGGAAAGAAAAGTTGCAAAGTAAACAATTTGAACTGGCAACATTTTTCCTACAACAGATTGTAATGGCGCCACAACCAGAACAGCAGAAACACCTGCGAGACACCCGAGAGAGCAACCAATTGTCAGCGAACAAAGAATACGGGTTGCACGCGTATCTTCCACCCGTCCACTCCCTCGTTCCCTTCGTCTACGAGAGACAATCCAGAGCTGGTTTCCGGCATAAAACATAAATGCGCCAGCCAATCCCAGAACAGCATATCCCCAACGCACGCCTTCTCCTCCAAAACTGCCAAAATGCAGAACGAAGAAAGACGTCAGAACAGCCATCGGAAAGGTTTGATGCCCTGGCAGATAATCCGTTGACAGCAATTTACCGCTGTAGGGATCGACCCCGGCAAAACCTCCACTCGTTCCTCGGGCACCATATCGCGGATCAGAGCCCGTCACACGCAACGCAAGATGCCCGCCATGAGAACGATCGTAGATCAAGGTTTCCGGCGAAAAACCGGGAGCCTGCTTGGCAATAGCGACTACAATTTGAGCAGGCTCCAGAGGAACACGAAGATCACCGGAAATTCGTTGTTGTTGATGCCCTTCAGTTTGATCAATCGGGGAATGCCCATGCATTTGCTGATGCATGGCCGATCGGCCCAGAAGAGCGTGTTCAGCAACATAAATTTCATCATGAAATGCAAATACAACGGACGTCAGGGCCATGATGATATGAAATGGCAACGAGAACAGCCCTAACATGCTATGCAAATCAAGCCACATGCGTTTGGCATTCTGCCCAAGTCGAATTGCAAACAGATTCTTAATCAGGCCCGGCAAAACAACAAGCGTGCCTGAAATCAGTGCTACTGCATATAAGAGCGCCACTATCCCCATGAATAACCGCCCAGCTTCATGAGGCATCCACAAGCCCACCTGCTGATGCAGCATATTGATGAAGTGCGCGGCTTCGGAAGGAGATTGCTTTACGGTTACCAGAGATCCGTCTTCTGCCAGGGCGGAATAATTTGCTACTGAAGGCCCGTGCATTCTCTGTGGCACGCCCCATACAAGAGTAGCCGGCTGAGACGGCGTTGGATGAAGAACAACTGTATAGGAATTTCTGGCTTCAGGATGCTCTGCAAAGGTTTTTCCCAACAGTTCTGGCACACGCTCCAATGCAACAGGAGGCGGCAAAGAGACTGGTGGAGAGGCCCAGTCCTGCAAGGGGCGTTCAAACATCGTTATGGCACCTGCATAAAATGCCACAAACAGGAACAGACCGCAGACAATCCCGACCCAACTATGAATTTCACGATACATCCGGACGATGTCGGCACGGATTTTCATGACATTACACTCCGAAGACCCATATAAGCGCCCCAGAGCAGAATGTTGATGGCCCCCAACACCCCCCAGGCCCTCCATCCTGTTCGAAACATGAAACACACCCCCAAAACAGCCGTCCAGACTGGAGCAACAAGCCACATCAGATACTGGGATGCCGGGGAACGTGGATCCCCATTCGTGTGGCAGAGCAATCCGACGATACCCACGAGTGCGAGCGACAGCCCCAGTCCAAGTACCAAACCGGCACTGGCTTTAGGAAACCAGTTCTTGCTGGAAAGCGGTGTGGACGTCATTGCGTTTTAGGTCTCTGCTTCAAAAGAGCCACCCCAATTGGCAACAGGCTCCAGACACTCATTAAGAGTGTCAGCAGAACGAAAAATGCTGTTCCACTCCCGTAAATCATGAGGTGAAAAAGGAAGGACAGGCAGAGTAGTCCGCTCCCTGCAAGGATACATATCCGCTTTGAGAAAGGGCATTTCCATAGCTGTTGCGCTGGCGCTGCGAGATACAGAAAAACTGCCCCAGCCAAACCGATCAGTACTGCAAGCAACGTCATCATCATGCTGATGCCGATCATATTACCAGCGATACTCTAAACGCGCCGTCAGGTTGCGACCCTGCCCATAATAGCAGGCGGAAACAGCCGTACAGGTCGCTACGAACCGCTTGTTGGCAATGTTCCGTGCGTTAAACGAAAATGACAGTCCTTTGTATCGAGGGTGAGCAAGAGCAAAATCATACCGCAGGAACAGATCGAACAACGTGTAATCCGGGATACGAAGCTTATTGGCCGTATCACCAAAGCTCGTACCTGTATAACGAACGCCGCCACCCAATCCGAGACCTGCCAGAGTTCCATGCTGGATACGCTGATCCAGAAACAGGGATGCCATCCATTTTGGTGCCTGACCAAGATAATTACCAACCTGGGAAGCCGTATTGGATCGGGTAATTTTGGCGTCACTTCGAGTGCCGGTAAAGATGACCGACATATCCCAGGGCAGATTGGCCTTCCCCTCCAGTTCCAGTCCACGGACGCGCCCCTGTCCTGTCTGTACAAGGCATGTGGCTGTGCCACACAGACGACCAGCGGGATCGGAAGTGGTCATGTTATTCTGGGTAATCTGGTAGCCCCCAAACGTGACGTAGATGCTTTTCCCGTACTGATAGCGAATACCGCCTTCGTACTGATCGCCAGTCGTTGGCTTGAATGGTTTGCCATCCACAGATGTTGACGGATCAGAGACCTGGGGCTGGAAAGACTGCGCATAGCTGAAATAAGGAGCAAGGCCATTATCAAACAGATAAACGGCCCCTGCACGCCATGTGAACGCGTTTGAATTGGTGATGTAGCGAGACTTCGTCAGGACATTCAGTGTGTCATCACGCGCCCAATCCTGACGGCCACCGATCGTTACGCGCAGACGATCGAACTTGAGCTGGTCCTGAAAATAAATGCCGTTCTGTTCACTCACTGTTGCTGAATAAACCTGAGGATTCAGCCCAGAAGAATACCCCGCGCTGCCTCTGGCCTGGGGATTAAAAATATTCAGAACCGGGAGAACAAGCGACGAATTTACAAGATCGCGACTATGCCGCCAATTCGTATAAAAATAATCTGTCCCAACCAACAGAAGATGACGCACAGGACCTGTCTGAAGGTGCCCCTCAAGCTGTGTATCGGTCGTTACGCCCTGAGACTGACCACGTCCTTCTACAGCACGCCGGCTAACCGTTTCACCCGCAACACATCCGGCAATCGCCGCCGTACATTTCGATATCGTATCGCCCGATAGAACAGTGGCGCGATAAAGTGTATTGAGATAGGTATAACGCGTATTGTTTCGTACCGTCAGGTAACGGTTGAATTTATGTTCAAAGAACGACCCTGCCAGCGCCTGGTTACGATCAAACGTATCCCAGCTTGGCTCTCCGATATTGGCGTCATTCGCAATATATCGGCCTTTGGATGAGTAAAGTGTGCCCGTCGCAGGAAGAAACTGGAACGTCGACCCTCCCTGATCTCTCTGATACTGGGCGAGCAGGGTCCAAGTTGTGCGCGGTGTAATTTTCCAGGTTAAACTGGGAGAAATATAATAACGACCTGTCCGGACCTCATTGACCTGCGTATTTCCATAGCGAGCCAGTCCAACAATACGTCCTGTAACGGTACCACTCTTGTTTAGGCGGCCAGAAACGTCACCAGAAGCCTGTCCTTGCCAGTTCGACAGGTTGGTAAAACCACTGCTTTGAAGGAAAAACTCCCCTTCACTTTTGTCAGTCGGGCGTTTGGTTACAAGATTGACCACGCCTCCTGGTGCCGTCTGCCCATAAAGAGCACCGGACGGCCCTTTCAAGACTTCAATCTGCTGAAGAGCAAAGGGGTCAAACGATGTCCGTGTCCATTGGCCGCCAGATGGCAAACGAAGACCATCCACGAAGTTATTGTTTGATGAGAACCCGCCCGCACCAAACCCACGGACTGACACTTCATCCACACGGCTATCGATTCCTGACGGCTCAGCCTGAACGCCTGCTGTGTAAGCCAATGCATCCGCAATCGTCGGCGAGGCTCGCAGTTCGATTTCCTCGCGACTGACGATCGAAATTGATTGAGGGGACTCAATAATGGGCGTTCGTGTCTTTGTCGCAGAGGATGCGTGTGACATGCCTGTCGCAGTCACAACGATGACCTCTTCTTTGGATTTCGATGCCGGGTGTGATGCCATTTTCTGTTGAGTCTTCTGAGGCGTTTTCTGCTTTTCGCCATCCACATCCCTTGCAACGACTGGCCTCTCCGCAGCTATGGCAACTGAGGTCAGCCCTGCAAAAACAAGAGCAGGAATCAAAGTACGTTTAGCGAAAGGAAAAGACATGTGCAGCCCACCGAAGTGCGATCGGAAATGCCGCCTCATATTTGCAATTGATAATAAGTGTCAATTGCAGGATGGGTTTTGAATTGCGTCAAATCGCTTCTACATTTTCTCAGGCATCTTTACCCAATAAGATACCCATAAAAATCAATACGTTATGGTTAAGAAATCAAAACAAACTCAGGGACTAGCACGGAAAACATTCCACCCCGTATGCTGAACAAGACGTTCCAGCGCACGCGTTCCAAGCAGAGAATTTCCTTGCGTGTTCAGGCCTGGAGACCAGACGGCAACAGAGGCAACACCTGGTGTAACCGCAAGAATACCGCCGCCCACACCCGATTTTCCAGGAAGACCGACACGAATGGCGAAAGAACCAGATCCATCATAATGGCCGCACATCATCATGAGGGCCAAAACAGTCTGGGCATTACGGGTTGAAATGACGCGCTCTCCCGTGCGGGGATTAAGCCCGCCGGTCATTAGGTAAGTTCCTATTTCAGCAAGCTGCCGGCAACTCATGGTGAGGGCACACTGATGAAAGTAAAATGCCAGAGTTTCATCAACTGAATTGTGAATATTTCCAAATGTTCGCATGTAATTGGCGAGAGCTTTGTTACGAAACCCGGTTTCTTCTTCCTGACTGGCCACATCACGGTCGATAAAAATGGTATCAGGATCTACACTCAACGGACGAAGAAGGTTCAGAAGCTCACTCTGGGCACCTTCCAGCCCATAATGTGAAACCAGGATATCAGAAACAACGATCGCTCCGGCATTGATGAATGGATTTCTTGGAATGCCGTTTTCGTTCTCCAACTGAACAATCGAGTTAAATGCACTACCGGAGGGTTCCTGACGCACGCGGCTCCACAAGCCTGCGTCTACCGCATTCAAAGCCAGCGTCAGACCGAAAACCTTGGACACACTCTGAATGGAAAAAGCCTCTTCGGCATCGCCCACAGTATGACTGGCACCTTCTGCATCAACAATGGCCATACCAAACCGCCCCAGATCGACCGACGCCAAAGGGGGAATATAGTTCGCCACCTGCCCCCGATCTGTCTCAGCACGCATTTCATCTGCGATTTCCGCAATCGTATCGGTCAGTGACGTCATGGAATATTTCTCCAGAGCAGATTGGGCGCTGTCGTCACGCCTCAGGAACGTTTATTGCTTACGGTGAAATCACACGATGCCGGACGACCTCACCAACAATGACCAATGCTGGGGAAGATACCGATGCAGTCGCTGCCTGATCGGCAATTGTCGAAAGCGTTCCTGTCAGAACGCGCTGGGAAGGCTGAGTGCCACGTTCAACAATGGCGACTGGCCAGTCTGAGGGAAGACCATTTTGGATCAGACCCGTCATCAGGGCTGGCAACGTAGATATTCCCATATAGATCACCACAGTCTGACGCCGATCTGCCATGTCATCCCATGGTAGATCCAGAACGCCATCAGCACGCGCATGTCCCGTGACAAAAAGACAGGCCTGCGCGCAATCCCGGTGGGTTAATGGAATACCGGCATAGGAGGCACAGCCGCTGGCGGCAGTAATACCCGGCACGACCCGGAATGAAACACCAGCCTCTATAAGAGACTCAATTTCCTCTCCCCCTCGCCCGAAAATAAACGGGTCCCCCCCTTTGAGACGCAGCACGCGTTGCCCTGCCCTCGCATAACGAACCATCTCTGCATTGATCGCCGATTGGGGCATGGCATGACGGTCACGCTGTTTGCCCACAAAAATCAGTTCAGCATCCCGGCGCACACGCTCCAGAAGGACTTTGGGGAGAAGATTGTCATAAAGGACGACATCAGCATTCTGCATGAGATGCAGCGCTTTAAGCGTAAGAAGGTCCGGATCGCCCGGGCCACCACCGACGAGCCAGACCTCTCCGGCCTTTTTCTGCTCTGTCAGAAGCTGATCCAGCACACGATCAGCGCGAGCATCCTCAGCGGAAAGTGCAGCTTCAGCGCCCGGGCCATCCAGAAAGTCTTCCCAGATCCGTTTGCGATCCTGAACAGCCGGATAATGAGCAGAAACACGGCTTCTGCGAGACTGCATGTAAGCGGCAAGCTGGCCAATCCCTTCCGGCATCCAGCTTTCAATCTGCTCCCTCAACCGACGAGCCAGAACCGGTGCGCCACCTGCCGTAGAAATAGCAACCCGCACCGCCCCTCTACGGACCTGTGCGGGCGTAATGAACGTCGAAGGCTCCGGATCATCCACTGCGCAGACAGGAATATTCAGGCTCTCGGCAAGCGCTGCTACACTCTGATTAACCGCTCTGTCATCTGTTGCGGCATAAACAAGACGGCATCCTGCCATAACCTGTCTGAGCATCTCATCGTCAACTCGTCCCCCCACATGACGGGCCAAGCCTTCGTCTACCCAGTTCTGAACAATCGGGTTCAGTGTCTCCGCAACGATCTCGATCCCTGCTCCATGATCGAGCAGAAGCCTCCCTTTGTTGACAGCGACTTCGCCTCCCCCAACAAGCAGAACACGTGCGCCCTCAAGGCGAAGGGAAATGGGAAACCAGCCTGTCTCAACCCCGGATGCGGGCATCTCTGTATCCATACGCTTTCAGAAAACGGTTCCAGGAAAGGAACACCTGTCTCTTCACTACACGCCCGCTCCTGAGAGGCAAAGCTAGTCAGAGCACTGATGGATGCAAAGGTACCTCCCCTTACATGGGCAGAAAGTGTTTTTTAGCGGTACCCATATCCACCTCCGCCACCCATGTATGGACCACCATGATGATGGTGGTGGTGATGCCAGTCATGATCGCGGGGTCCATAACAGGCCATCAAAGGGAGCATCAAACCAAAGCCCAGAAACAATGTCGCAAGACGCTTCATCAATCATGTCCTCCTTCAGAACTGACGGAAAACTATTTCGGCAATATGGCCTGATTCAGGCGAAATCTGGAGGATGAATAACCGGGACAGAAAGTCTTTTCTGAAAGGAGCGTTATCTTTTCCAATGATTTGGCTTATAGTCTCAATACGTGCCGGGAGATCTCTTTCGTGCACCGCCCAGCCCGGAGTGCGCCATGGCCCAATTCCTCGTCAAAGCCTTTAAGTCCCTTCAGGACGGAGTAGGTTTCCCGGTTCTTTTGGGTATTCTGGCGGCCCTGGTACTCATCGGATACCTAGTGCTGTCTCTGCTGCTCACATGAGCTCGCAACGACAGTCTGAATTTTATTGATCGCCTGCTCTTCAGGGGCGCACGATACTCACTGACCGGAACTGATGAATGACCACAACCGAGATCGAAAGACGTCTCGAGTTCCTGCGTGAAGCTTCAAAACTGAAAGACGTCCTCCGTCGTTCTTTTACACAGGATGGCCAGCCAGAGAGCACAGCAGAGCATACATGGGGCCTGTGCCTTCTGGTCATGACCTTCGCAGATTATCTTGAAGGTATCGACCTGCTAAAGCTGTTGAAGATCTGTATTTTGCACGATCTTGGGGAGGCCATTCATGGAGACGTTCCGGCAATCTCCATCGAAGCCTCTCTTAACAAATCCAAACAGGAGCGCGAAGATCTCCTGACCATCATGGCGCCGCTACCTGACACACTCCAGGCCGAGTTTCTTCAACTCTGGGATGAGTATGAAAACGCGTCCAGCCCTGAAGCCCGCATGGCCAAAGCGTTCGACAAGATCGAGACCATCTGGCAGCACAATAACGGTGTTAATCCCCCAGATTTCGATCATGGCTTCAATCTGACCTATGGTCGACGTTACACAGATCATTCCTCTCTGACCCGGGCGATAAGAGACGTTCTTGATCGGGAAACGCGACGGAAGTCAGAAAAAGCATTCCTCTGATACCTCGTCACTATCGTTCTGTTGCTCGACAAAACGGACTGTATCCGTCACAACAAAGCTCTCTTCCAGTTGGTACGACAAAGGCTTCCGTCCGATAACCGTACCAAAAGATTTAAGGTCCTATTCCACGGAGATCAGCAGAGCGACAATGACTAGCCGCTTTCATGGCCGACCTGCTGCCGCTGCATCTCGTTTCCCTTTACGGAAGCTTTCCTGTTATGGCCTTGGAGCCGCTCTGTCCTGCGGAACCACCCTGGCACAGACAGACACGTCTCTTTCACAGAGTGCGCCTACAAGATCCACGCAAACAGAGACTCCCTCCACCACAGAGCGAATTGTCGTCACAGGGCACAAGCCTGAGGGGGCAGTCATTGGCGCTCCCAAACCACTTATGCAGATCAGCGCGGATGAGATCCGCTCCTATGGCGTCGACACTGTTACTGATCTGCTCACGACCATTTCTCCAGAAACACGGTCTGGCCGTGGCGCTACCGGAAATGCGCCCGTTATCCTGTTAAATGGTAAACGGATCTCGGGCCTTCAGGAAGTCAACGATCTCCCGTTCGAGGCCATATCGCGCGTCGAAATCTTTACGGAAGAAGAAGCCCTGCGTTACGGCTATGCCGCAGATCAGCGCGTCGTGAATATCATCACCGTCAAGCAGTTCCGTGCCGTGAGAGCCCGCGCCTACGGAGAGACCTCAACTGATGGTGGGGGCGAAAACGGAGCCCTCTCACTTAGTTTCACCAGACTGCATGATGATCGACGCATCAACCTCAGCGCCCGTTACACTGCCAGTGCATGGCTGCGGGACAGCCAGCGTGGCGTGGTGCCGCCCGCAGCCAATTCCCTGTACTCCACACAGGGAAACCTGACTTCACCCGATGGTCAAAGCCTTGACCCGGCACTCGACAACCTTGCCGGGGAAAGCGTTACGACAGCAGGCAGTCCTTCCCTACCTTACGGACAGACCGCGACACTGAATGACATTCTACAGTCCGCAAATTCACTGACCAGCAGCACGAATGCGTCTGCCTATACCCTGCAACCGCGCAAGCATGAGCTTTCCCTGAATGGTGTTTATGCTGGTCACCTAACGAAAGACATCACCACCTCCCTCAATCTGAGCTTCGACCATCAGGATCAGATCAGTCTTCAAGGCCCGGCGCGGGGGATCGTCACGATACCGTCGGGGAATGCCTATTCGCCCTTTTCGCAAGATGTTTTGCTGTATCGAAGTTTCAGCAGCGTCCGGCCTCTTCAGCAAACCGGGCACACTGAGACAGGCCATGCAGGCCTGAATTTCAACGGTGATCTCGGGGGCTGGAAATGGAATGGGAAAGGAAGCTACGACTACGCACGCACAGTCACAGAAAGCCAGACCGGCCTCTCCCTCATGGCAGCGCAGACGGCGTTGAACAGTGGTGATCTGTCTTTCGACCCGTGGTCCACCATTGCTCCCTCATGGCTGAACAGTCGGGTTGTCAATCATGGCCAGACAACCAGCAATCAGGGGCAGATCAGCGGCCTGCTATCAGGACCGGTCTTTTCTCTCCCCGCAGGGGATGCTTCAACAAGCATTGCTGCGACCGGAACCCTCAGTCAACAGAACGCAACATCCTCTGCAAATGGAATAACGTCTCGTTCATCAATCAGCCGGGATGTCGGTACTCTGAGACTTAACGGTGATCTGCCAATCGCCAATAAAAAGCAGCATGTTCTGTCATTTCTTGGCAAGCTTGATGCTAATGTGAACGGAGCGGTCAGTCAGGTGTCCCATTTCGGAACACTCGGCACACTTGGCGGCGGTGTCACATGGTCTCCCACAGGATGGATCCAGCTTCCTTTCTCGGTCCTGCAACAGACAGAAGCTCCAGCCGCCTCTTCTCTCGTTGCACCAACGATCGAGACCCCCAACGTCACAACCTATGACTATGTGCGCGGTGAGTCCGTACAGGTCACAACCATTTCCGGCGGCAACCGAAACCTGCGCTCTGCAGACCGCCATGAACTCAGTCTGGGCGCCATTATTTCTCCGCCGTTTCTGGAAGGATCACGTCTGCATCTCAATTATGTGCATGACAACACACACCATCCCGTTCTTTCGCTCCCAAGCCCGACAGCAGCCATTCAGGATGCCTTCCCCGGGAATTACCAGCGCGACGCTAACGGCGTTCTGGAAACAGTCGATCTACGTCCTGTGAATGTCGAAAGTGAGAAGCGTACCGAATGGAATGCCACCTTCTCCTTGTCACGTCCTTTTGGAGACGATCATGAAGCATCCGGCCATAAAAGACATAATGATGGTGGCACTAAAGGACGGTACTATATCGTCCTGACACAGGTCTGGCGCCTGAATGATACCGTCAGACTAAGGGCTGGACTGCCCGCTATTGACCTGCTGAATGGTGGGGCGGTTGGCGGACTGGGTGGAAAACCCAAACATGAAGTCGAACTTCAGGCCGGGGCTTACAAAAATGGCCTCGGTGTCAGACTGGATGGGAAATGGCAGTCAGGGAGTTCAACGCTCGGAAGCACGTCGGCAGGAAGCCTGTATTTTGGTAGCCTCGCAACACTCGATCTCTCCGTTTTCGTAACACTGGGAGATCTTCCCCATTGGCAAAACCGGAACTGGGCCAAAAATTTTCGCATCATGCTGTCACTGGATAACGTCTCGAACACACGGATCCATGTGCATAACGGTCTGGGCGTTACACCTGCAGGCTACCAGCCCGCATTCATGGATCCAATGGGTCGAACGATTGGTCTTTCCCTGCGCAAGACACTCTGACACAGAAAAGAATTCTGAGACTCAGAGTGTATGTTGCAGGATCGTTTGAGCAGAGTGTTGCCAGGACACAGGTTTGAAGCGACATTCGATCTCATCAGCCCAGCATTTCAGCTCATCGCGATCTTCTATGGCCTTCCCGATAACGCGTGACGCATCATGCAGATTCAACGGATCGAAATATCGTACCAGTCCTTGGTCATTCGTCCTTTCGACTGGCGGTTTCGAAGCCAGACAGGGCTTGCCATACTGAAGGCTCTCAAGAGCCGGGAGACTGAGATCGCCTGCCAGCGAAGGATCCACAGTAAACAGACAATTCCGATAGAGAGCGTCACGTTGCGCATCGGATGGCGCACTGACAAGCAATACCTGCCCATTCAGCCAGTCGGAATTTTCAAGCTGCTGCATGAGGTCACTCACCAGCCATCCAACCTGCCCGACAAAAACAAGTTTCGGGAGAGAGTCCTCAGCCATTCCCTTCCGGAGATGACGCCACACCCGCAGCAGAAGCTCATGATTCCTGCGCGGCTCCAGTGTTCCCACACAGAGAACATAATTCTCTTTGAGAGGTATTTTCCTGGCGGCCTGTCGGGACAGACTTCCTCCTGTCGGAGCAGACCTACTTCCCACGGGAACCGTTACAATCGGCCGTAAAAGCGGACGCTTGATATGCGCCAGATAGCCCGTCACCTCTTCGGCGACAGCATCACTTCTGACGAATACCTGGTCAACCAAAGGCAGAACAGTGCGATGCCAGGCTTCGTAATGAGTGTTCGTCGCCTTCGTAAACCATTCAGGATATCGAACAGGCTGAAGATCATGCACGAAAAGACCGAATTGCACGCGCATGACATCCCGAAGCCAACGTATGGTCTGAGAATAATCCGGTCGATTCCAGCTTGGTCCCAGCGCCAGGAAAAAGTCACCCGGACGTGCCAGATCCTTAAGAGGGGCTCCGTTCAGAAACGCTGAATGACAGCTTTTTCCAGTTGCTCCATCGTTTTTAGACAAGATAGAGCGATGGGCCAGATTTTCCTGCCATTGCTGAGCACCGTATCTTGCGGCTGCTCCAAACCAGCCCAATGCAGCTCTCAGAACCTGAAACTGTGTTCTGAGAACATCTGCAATACCCGCGACGTGTGGAGGGGCAGCCCCATTCCGAGCTGTAGAACGTTTCTTTGCTTCACTCTGCCGTCCGATCACATGCAGAGCTCCTGCCCGATATTGTGTGACGACAGGCAGATCCTTCACATCTGTCCAGTTCACAGAAATCCAGTCCTGCGGGCCACCTTTTCGATGCACGAACCCAATCCGATCTGGCGCACAGGCTTGTAATGCCTGACAGACCTCAACGAGAAAGCGTCGAACATCCTCCGAACAGACTTCTAAAGAAGGCGAAGTAAACAGAACATCCACATCAATCCAAACCCTGTTCATCAGCCGGCCCTCATCTCAGGCTGTTGAGACGAACGGTGAGCGATCTCACAGGATTTCAGAATAGCCCTGGCCGTATCAGACCACGGTGTCGGCTGAAAATCCCTACGGATATGCTCTTCCCAAGCTTTCAAGCCTTCACGATCCTCAATGGTCTGGCGAATGGTGCGATAGACATCCTCGAAATCATACGGATCGAAATACCGTGCAAATTTGCCTCCAGCTTCGGGAATGGATGTCACGTTGGACGCAACGCAGGGGCGCCCAAAAAGCAGACTTTCCGTTACCGGTAGCCCCCATCCCTCGTATAGCGACGGGAATACTGTAAAGAGGCAGTTCCTATAGAGGCCTCGCAGTTCTTCATCACTTGGTTCGCGGATCAAACGAACCTTGCCGTCCAGATACTGCGTGTTCTCCATCTGCTGCATCACATCTTCCACCATGGACGCAGGCCGCCCCGCAAAAACCAGCGTGGGAATATCTTCGTACGCCTTTTCACGCAGTAACCGCGCCCAGACCTGAAACATCAGAATATGATTCTTGCGTGCCTCAAGGGTGGAAACAAAGAGAACATAGCTCCCGGCAGGAGGTAGCCCCGGAGCCTCTGCCTCTCTGGTCGCAACCGTCATATCCCCAAACCCCCCACCCATGGGCACGACCCATGGCGCCTGATTCAGATAAAGCCTGCGTTGGGCCAGGAAATCCTGAACATCCTTTCTCGTGGCCTCACTGATCACCATGATATCACTACATTGCGGCACCACATTCTCCAGCCACGCAGAGAATGTTGAGACCACCTGCGGGGGAAACCATTCCGGACATGTCAATGGAATGAGATCGTAAATCAGCAATACCGGCTTGAGGCCATATGTCTTGCGGATTGCGTGAAGCCGCTCACCAAAAGCAGCATCCGCCCATGCAGCGCCCATAACAAGAAAGATATCTCCAGGCTTCATACCGACTTCGCAAGAAACGGGCTCCGCTATCCGAACGGGTGCCCTTTGCGAAGACGTCGAGTATCGGACAACGGACCGGCTTCTTAAATCCCTTGCCATCCGCAGAACGCGCATCTGCAGGGTGCCAGCTCGCAACAATGGCCGCCCCAACGGCTCTGGCATCTGCTCGAAGTTTCGAATCAACGCGTGCCGTATTCTATTGAACTGTCTGAACACCATTGCTTTCGCAGATGGTAACTTCAGATTTTTCGGAACAGACGGCGCTTTCCGAACAGACTTAGTGATAGCGCTCGCTTCGTCATCCGCCAGTGAGGCAAAGAGATTTTCGATATCCTGAGCGGACACGATACAGGCAGGGTTTCCATCAACACCCTTGCGCACATACCCGATATGCACTTCCTCCGACTGAGGAATGCATCCGAGCAAAACCTGAAGAATTTCATAGACCTGACGCTGTATACCACTTGGTCTGCGATTATGCTCCGCGTACTGGAAGATATCCTGCATATCAATCCAGATGGTATATGCCGCCATGCTTCTCCCTGCTCTCAGGCAGTCGCCCGATCACCTGCTCTTTAATGGTTTTTTAACTCTATTGGCCGGTGGTATGGAGCACGCTCCTCAAGAATACAATATGGCATCGGCGGTTGAGACGTGACGCCGACTGAAGTTATGAAATTCTTTGAAATATTCTATAGATTTATAAGTTACAGAGATCGGCAACAGTTAGCCCAATTCCTGAAAACTCTCTGTCGCTTAACATCGCATCGCCTGCCGAAATTTCACTAAGCTTAAGAGTTTTCTCCCCCTTGCCTCCAGCTTTGGGCACTCTTGTTACTCGGAATTTTTTTTTCGTTCTAATCCATGATCTCACAACGAAATCTCGGCGCATTCTTGAAAATGCAACGTTCGGTCATAAAATGTGAGTTTTGATTTTCGCATAAAAGCCTATCTCTGAGGCCGATATGTGACAACGATCTGACAGTGATGAAAGTTTCCATACCCTGATGTCGGACGAACAATCGTCTTTACAGCCTCTGAAAGCGGTCGGCGGCCGACGTGTCATAAAAAATGTGAGCCTGCTTTTGGGAGGGCGTGCGATCAACGCTCCACTCAGCCTTGTTCACATCTGGCTGGCGACCCACCTTCTCGGCAGTCACGGGTTTGGTTTGGTGGCCATGATGTATGCATTTGCCCGGACAATGAGTGACCTTGTGGATTTCCAATCCTGGCAGACTGTTCTGAAATATGGACTGCATCCTTTGACCGACGGGGATTTTTCCGGCTTTCAGCGCGTTGTTGCGTTTAGCTTTCTTCTAGACGGTATCGGCGGCCTGATAGGTTGCGCAGGAGGGATCGCCATCAGCCTGTCCGGCATGACACTTCTGGGCTGGCCTCCGGAAATCCATGTCATTGGCGTCGTTTTCTGTGTTTCGATCCTTTTCATGGCCTCAGCGACCCCAACAGGCCTGCTCAGCGTCTTCAACCGGTATGATCTGATTTCCATTCAGGGGGTGATCGCTACGATTGTCCGCGTAATCGGTACGGCCGCCCTGACCGTCACTGGTGCCTCTGTCATGGCGCTCGCTGTGGTTTGGATTTTGGCAGAAGTTGCCGCATGGACGACTTTGAGCATCATGGCTTTGCGCGAACTGATGCGTCGTAACCTGATCAAAGGTCTCCCTACGGAACTTTGGAAGCTTCTCCCTGACCTTTCCAACGGAATTTTTTTTCAAACTCATCCAGGCATCCGCCGGTTCGCGCTGGCCACGAACCTCAATTCCGCTCTGGCTCTGACCTTCAACCATATCGGAACACTGGTTGTTGGAGCTTATGCTGGACCCGCCAGTGCCGGTTATTGTCGCATTGCCAGCCAGATTGCCTCTGGTATCGCCAAACCGGCCTCTATCATCCAGACAACCGTCTATCCGGAAATGGCCCGCCTATGGCGTGAACATGCCATGACACGCCTGTACCGACTGGCTCTTCAAGTCACTCTGGCAGCCGGCGGCATTGGCACATGCCTGCTGATTGCAACGCTACTGGCTGGAAAACCACTTCTCCAACTCTATATTGGTGATAGCGGAGCGGTTCAGACACTCCCCGTGATCCTGTGGCTCCTTGCTGCAGAAGTCGTCGCTGTCTGGGGCCTTCCGCTGGAGCCTCTGCTTTTCACAACCAATCGCTCAGGAGCGGCCACGTCTGTCCGCCTTTTGGATTGCCTCGTGTTTTTCCCTGGGCTTGTGCTGGTTGTTCGCCGCTATGGACTGGACGGCGTTGGCCCCATGACTCTTCTGGGCGTCACACTCCTGATCGGTCTGCAGCTTTTCCTTGTTCTTCGAACCCCCACATTGCGGACGGCAAACGGACTATGAAAGTCGTCTTTCCCTTGATTGCACAGCGTCATCAGACGCTGCATGCCCTGCCAATCGCGCTCGAAATGTCGGCGCGGCACCCTGAAATATCCGTGCATGTTGCCTGCCTGACCAGCAGCCATCTTGAACTGGCCCGCTCACTGGCAGCCCTCTACCCGGAATCGCGGGTTCAATTCGATCTTCTCCCCATTTCGGAAAATCTGCGTCATCGCATTGAAGCTCAAGGCCTCCGTGTGCTGGACAGATTGCTGGGCCTTTTCTTTTCACGTCGGTATTTCCGCGGCTTCGAAGCAATCATCGTCCCTGAAGCAACCTCCCTGCAGCTTCGCAACATGGGTGTGCGCACACCTCGCATGATCTGGACGGGCCATGGCGCAGGTGACCGAGCCATCGGCTTTGCACAGCACCTACGGAAATTTGATTACCTGCTTGTACCGGGGAGAAAAGTTGAAGACCGCATGCTGAAGAACGGTATTATCCGTCCGGGATTTTATCATCGTGGAACATACGCGAAGTTTGATCTGGTTCGGCGAATGCATGCCCGCAGACAGCCGCTGTTCAGCAATAATCGTCCAACCGTTCTATATAACCCGCATTTCGTACAGCGTTTCTCATCCTGGAAAGCCATGGGGCGCGACCTTCTGGACTTCTTCGCCAGACAGGACCAGTACAATGTGATCTTCGCGCCGCACTTCCGTCTCTTTGACAATAATCGTGATGAGGGAGAAGCTCTCAAACGGGATTATGAAAGTGTTCCGCACCTTATCGTTGATCCTGGCAGTCAACGCAGTATCGATATGACCTACACCATGGGTGCAGATCTCTATCTCGGGGATGTCAGCAGTCAGGTTGCAGAATTCATGATAAAACCCCGTCCCTGTCTGTTTCTGAACGCTCATGAGGCAGACTGGCAGGATAATCCGAATTATCAGTCATGGACGCTCGGGCCTGTTACGGATAATATCACCCATCCTGCTGATGAAATTGTTAAGGCGTTTGAGACGCACTCACGTTTCCTTGAGATTCAGCGTCAATATGTACTAGAGACATTCGAAACTCTAGGCGAACAGCCTACGGCGCCCGCTGCTGCGGATGCCATTGTCGATTTTTTACAGAAAGCCGCCTGATGTCCGGCGACCCCAATGGAGCTAGTCTAGGTTTGACCGAGGACAACCAGAACCCCATCGCCCATCCCGCTCCAACGCCAAGCCGTTCAGGTCTGGTCAGACGGTACGGAGATTTCCCAAGCTTCGCCGCAGCGCTTGATTATGCAGCCCAGGGCGAGAGTGGATTCAACATCTACTCCGGACGTGGACAGCTTCTGGAAGCCCTGCCTTACCGCGTCCTGCGCGAACAGGCGATCTCGATGGCTCGGCGCCTTCTGGGCCTCGGACTGGCTCCTGGAGACCGTGTCGCGATTGTCGCGGAAAGCGACGGCGATTTCGCACGCATTTTCTTTGGCTGTCAGTATGCGGGACTGGTTCCTGCTCCCCTACCTCTTCCGGTCGCCTTTGGCGGCAAGGAAGGCTATGTCTCCACGCTTCGTGGAATGATCCAGGTTGCCGCTGCCCGTGCAGTGGTCGTGCCGGATGTAATCGGAAGCTGGACGTCCGATATCGTGGACGGTCTGGACCTGATCTTTGGCGGCTCTCCCGCCGATCTGCATCGCCATGCCGAGGCCAGTGTCGATCTGCCGGAAATCAGCTCCGAAGACCTGTCCTATCTCCAGTTTTCGTCGGGCAGCACACGCTTCCCGATGGGTGTTTCCGTCACGCAGGCCGCCGGTATGGCCAATGCTCGCGCTATTGCCCGGGATGGCCTGAAGGTCCAGCCGGCAGAAGATCCCCGCGATGACCGCTGTGTGTCCTGGTTGCCGCTTTATCACGACATGGGGCTGGTCGGGTTCTTCCTGACGCCACTGACATGCCAGTTGACGGTCGATCTTCTTCCGACACGCGAATTTGCACGCCGCCCGCATGTCTGGCTGGATCTGATTTCGCGCAACCGTGGCACAATCGCCTACAGCCCCTCTTTTGGGTATGAACTGTGCTCGCGCCGTAGCGGTCAGGCCGATCTGGATCTGTCCTGCTGGCGTATTGCAGGCATTGGTGGCGACATGATCCGCCATCATATCCTTGAAGGATTTGCCGAGCGTTTTGCCTCAAATGGCTTTGATGCACGCGCTTTCGTTGCCAGCTATGGCATGGCCGAAGCCACGCTCGCCATCAGTTTTGCTCCGCTGGACACAGGCATCCAGACCGATACGATCGACCTGCGAACTCTGGAAAAGGACGGGCTTGCCCAGCCTTCCAACGATCCGTCTCATGCTCTCCGAACATTCGTCCTCTGCGGCGAGCCTCTGCCTGAGCATGAGATCGAAGTTCGTGACCCGTCAGGGAAAGTGTTGCCTGACCGCCATGTTGGCTGCGTCTTTGTGCGTGGCCCCAGCCTGATGTGTGGCTATTTCCGCCGCCCTGAAGAAACAGAAGCCGTTCTGGACGCTGATGGCTGGCTGAATACGGGTGACCTTGGCTATCACCTGAACGGACAGATTGTTGTCACAGGCCGCGCCAAGGATCTCATTATCATTAACGGCCGCAATATTTGGCCTCAGGATCTTGAATGGTCCGCTGAAAGCGAAATCAGCACCCTGCGCTCTCGTGACGTTGCTGTTTTTTCAGTTGAAACCGAAACTGGCGAGAACATCGTGGCTCTGGTGCAATGCCGCGCCACCGAAGAAGAAAACCGCAACAGTCTGCGTGATGAGGTGACAACTCTTTTCCGTCGTCTTCACGGCGTTGATGTGAAAGTTGTTCTGGTTCCCCCGCGCACACTGCCACAAACATCTTCCGGAAAGCTGACGCGTGCCCGCGCCAAGGCGATGCTTCTCTCGGGTCAGTTCGATCTGGAACAAGAGACAAGTTCAGCAGCCTGAAAAAACGTCAGCCCGCTCCCCCTTGCACAGATGGGGGTAGCGGACTGACGTGCTTTGACGCATAAAGCGTCCCCAAACTGCACAGAAGACCGAGAGTTCAATTTCATGACTGACAGCGTCGCCGGCATCTCCGGCATGATCATCGAAAAACTGCTCGCCAACCCGAAAGTTCCGCGGGACATCAATGGCAACAGCAAGATCGTCGAAGATCTGGCTTTCGATAGCCTCGCTGTCATGAACTTCGTCATGGAAATTGAAGACGAGCTGGACGTCTCTGTTCCGCTCGACAAACTGGCCGATATCCGGACCATCAACGATCTGGCAGCATGTCTGCACACTCTCAAGGCCAGCCAAGCGTGATCGATATCTTTGCCAAACATGCCGCACTTCGCGCTGCTTACGAAGGATTGACTGCGGCCTCTCCCCGCAATCCTTTTGAAGTCGTGATTGAACGGCCGCTTTCGGCAACCGTGGGGTTGATCGAAGGACGGGAGACACTCCTGTTCGGCACGAACAACTATCTTGGTCTGAGCCAGTCTTCGCGCGCGGCTGAGGCTGCCATTGAAACTGCCCGCACCATGGGTGTTGGCACGACAGGGTCCCGAATTGCCAATGGCACGTTCGGCCTGCATCAGCGGCTTGAACAACGCCTTGCGTCTTTCTTTGGCCGCAAGCATTGCATGGTGTTCTCGACCGGATATCAGGCCAATCTGGGAACGATCTCCGCGCTTGTGAACAAGGACGACGTCCTGCTTCTCGATGCCGACAGCCATGCCAGCATTTATGATGGTGCAAAGCTGTCCGGCGCGCAGGTCATCCGGTTCCGTCACAATGATCCGGTTGATCTGGAAAAGCGTCTTGCACGTCTGAAAGATCATCCGGGCGCGAAATTGATCATTGCTGAAGGCATCTATTCCATGACGGGGAATGTTGCCCCGCTGGACAAGTTCGTGGACATCAAGACGCGTTACGGCGCTTACCTGATGGCAGATGAGGCGCACTCTTTCGGCGTCCTCGGCGAGCATGGCCGGGGCGTTGCAGAAATGCAGGGATGTGAAGACGGGATCGACTTCATTGTCGGCACGTTCTCCAAGTCACTCGGCACGGTTGGCGGCTACTGCATCACAGACCATGACGGTGTGGATCTGATGCGCCTGTGCTCACGCCCCTACATGTTTACGGCGTCCCTCCCCCCGGAAATCATTGCAGCCACTCTTGCAGCCCTGGATGATATGGAAGCTCATCCGGAACTGCGCCTGAAGCTTCAGGAGAATGCTGCCCGACTGCACGCAGGCCTTAAAGCGGCCGGCCTTCAAACGGGAGAGCATGTTTCTCCGGTTGTGGCTGTGACGCTTGAGAACATTCCGCAGGCCGTTGGCTTCTGGAATGCTCTGTTGGAAAACGGCGTGTATGTAAATCTGTCTCTACCGCCTGCAACGCCTGATAACCGCCCTCTTCTGCGGTGCTCCGTCATGGCAGCACACAGCGCTGAGGAAATTGACAAAGCCGCGGCTGTTTTCAAGGCTGTAGCAGAACACTTCCAAGCCTGAAATTACTCATCCAGGCATAAAAAAGGACCTCTTCGGAGGTCCTTTTTTTGTGTCTCAGTTTTACGTCTGAGACTGCTTCCTCAAACGCTGCATCCGTTTCAGAAGAATGGGCAGAAATAAGAGTGGATGCCTTCTTTCCGCTTCGGAGAGGTTGAGATCCAACCCTGTATGGCGCTGGATTTTCCACGCAAGATACGATGCGCCATTTTCAAAAGTAAAAGCCGCCTTTATCAGGCGTGCCACATTCCGAGGCTTCCCTGTCTGCCCGACCAGGCCCCATCGCCGAACTGCACGCTTACGGGCGGAGAAAGACAAAACGGGTTCCAGCCTGTTACCAGTAGCCGAGTAACGCAAATGAGCCCGCGCCCATCCCAGCGGAAGCATCGCAGTAAACCGCTCTTCCTGACCAGCGATCAGACTGTGCCCTCGCCCCTTCTTTTCAACCCGTAGTTCAGAGGCATATGTCCGCGCGAAAAGAGATTGCCAGTATTCAACGGCTGTCATGCTCGGCTGCCCCAGAAGAGCCGCCCAGCAAGACGCTGTCGTCACGCATCGGGCAATCAGATCAAGCAGCGTATCAGCTGCCTTTGCATCCCGCACCCAGATGAGCCTGACAGGCTGACAAAACCTGGCCCATAGAGTCGTATCCAGTGTGCCGAGCGTTGTCCGCTCTTTAAACTGCTGTTGTGACAGAACGGCGATCTTGGCCCGTAAAATGCGCTGCCCGACCTTAAACTCCGCATAACGCACATTGGGCGGTAACAGAAGGTTGCCCGTTCGCGAGATTAGTCCGCCTGTAAAGCCGGAGGCATCTTCCGTAACAATATAGAAATCGAGAATACCTTCGAAGTCTTCCGTCCTCAGGACAGAGCCGTAAAATAGAACGCCAAGAGGCACCTGCGGGCAAGCCAATGCCAAAGCGTCCGCAAAAGCCACGACATCCGGGTGAACCGGGGTCGTCAGTTCCCCGATCAGGAAATTTTCAAGTGCGTCAGGCATGGAGGAAACGGAATGCCGGTCCGCGCTCAAGGCGGATCTGCTCATGCTCGGACGGAGTAAAAACCTCTCCATCCAGAACGAAATCGCTTTTCGTCGTCAACATCATATCGTCTGTCCGACCACTGACATAGTCCGGATGGCGACGCAGCCAGCGGGGTGCACGACCACACAGAAGTGCAGCAGTTGCGCGTGAGAGATTCTCTGGATGAGCTCCGACATCAAGATAGCGAAGCCCCTCGACATTTGGCTCTGCATCCCAGAAGGGCCAGATTCCGCGTGAAAGTTTGGACAGGCCAGTCGTCAGGAACATGAAGCTGTTTCCGTCATAGGCATGACCGGAGGTTTCAACCCTGAGAGGCTCACCCGCGAGCCAGCTTTCCCGACTTTTACGAAACATGAGGCTGACAACAGTACTCAGCAGCGTAAAACCGACCGCCAGATCATGCGGAGCGAAACGCACCACTGTTGGGGAATGCGCCACCCGGACGGCCCGTGCATACCCTGTACAGCCCCCGAAAAGTCCCAGAACCGGAACACGATCCGTCTCCGGCCATGACAACCGGATCGGTGTGCGGATGCTGGAGCGCATAGCGGCTCCTTGCTGAAGGCGCTGGATCGCCTCCATTCCGCGCAGCCCGAACCCGACATCATTGGCAATCAGATTGGTGTTTCCGGAAGCCAGAACGGCGATATCCGGTAACCGCTCAGCGGGATAAGCACGCGCGATTGCCGTCAGGGCCGTGCTGACCGTTCCATCTCCGCCATCAATCACGATTGTCCGCACATTCCTTGCGCAGAGATGACGCACATGCTCCGTCATGCCTTCCCGACTGTCAGACGGAACAAAGTTTTCGCCCAGCAAAGCCTTGGCTTCCGCAGCAAACACAGAGCCGCCGCGCCTGTTCTTGCGACTACGGGCATTATGGATAAGAGCAAATCGCACTATGGGGGAATTCTTCGCGTTATGTTCGGAGCTATGCGGGCGGGTCTAGCACGGCTATGATGGTTCCACCAGAATACGGGCATCCCCTTCCGCTGGAAAGACTGACTAAGGCCGCATTTCTCCAATGTCTCACGAATTCCCCGCAGAAACACGCACTCCGCGGGAGACGCGTGCCATCACCTTGGCCCATCTGTCAGACCCCCATCTTCCGCCGCCTTCCGTGCGATGGCAGGACGCCCTCAACAAACGTGCTCTCAGCCTCCTGTCCTGGAAGAAACATCGACGTCATGTCCATCTGGCAGCAACCTGTGCGGCCATCGTGGATGACATTGCCAAAAATGACGTGGATGCCATTCTGGTCAGTGGCGATCTGACGAATTTTGGAACTCCCGATGAATTTGCTCTGGCTGCGGACTGGCTGAAACAGCTTCCCGCCCCTGCCATGGTTATTCCTGGCAATCATGATTGCATGATCCGGCAGCCCGCAGAGCAAGGCATCCTCCAGTGGAAGACATGGTCTGCGGCATCCTATCCTTATGCGCGCATCCATGATGGCGTGGCAGTTGTCGGCGTAAACTCTGGTGTGCCCACACCGCCTTTCATGGCGTATGGCCGCGTCGGGCGCAGGCAGCTTGCAAGACTTGAAACTCTCCTGACCCGGCTTGGGGAAGCTGGATTATGCCGCGTGGTCATGATCCACCACCCGCCCAGACGTGGTTTGGTCACGTGGCGGAAAGCACTCCATGATTACAGGGCCTTTGCGCGCGTCCTGAGGCAGGCAGGGGCTGAAATCGTTCTGCATGGCCATTCTCATGATGCCACGCTGACCCATATCCCCGGAACAGATATTCCCCTGCTCGGCGTTGCCTCCGCGTCCCTGACAGACAAGCGGGAACATCGGCAAGCCTGCTGGAACCATCTTTCCATTCATCCGCAGGATAACGGATGGGCGATTAACATGGCACGTCATAGACCCGATGGCCGCATTACGGAAAAGGCGTCCTGGGTACGCCCACGGAACAGCCGGACATGAAGCAGCGCGCAACCATTCTGGACCGATATCTTCTGACACAGATGATACCGCCGTTCATCATTGCCCTCGTTGCGATGCTGGTCGCTCTTCTTCTTGAGCGACTGCTGGTTCTGTTCGACTATCTGGCTTCCGCAGGCAGCTCTCTGGCAACCTGCATCAAGCTTCTGACAGACCTTCTCCCACATTATTTTGGAATTGCCCTTCCTGCGGCCCTGTGTATTTCCGTTTTTCTCACTATTCGCGGCATGAGTGACAACAACGAGATTGATGCCTTGGAAGCCGGGCGGGTTTCACTTCTCAGAATTAGTCGACCGTTTATGTTCGTCGGCCTTCTGCTAGGCGCCGTAAGTGTTCTGCTGTACGGATATATTCAGCCCGTTGCGCGCTATGATTACCGTGCAGGTTTCTATTTTGCTGCTCACACGGGCTGGGCTCCGCATCTTCAGGCCGGCATGTTTGCCTCGACCTCAAGTACGGCCGTCATGACGGCTGACAATGTCAGTCATGCCGGGACGCGGATGAAGCGCATCTTCATTCGGGAAGTCAACAAAAACGGCATTGCTCACATCATTACGGCTCGAACAGGCCAACTCACCATTTCCAACACCCTGCGCAGCACGCAGCTTGATCTATGGAATGGTGAGATTGTTGACGACCCTTTTCCCAATCGCGCCAATTACAAGCCAACCGTCACGCATTTCTCTCATGTCGTTCGGGTCATTGACCATCCTACTCAGGAAAACTCTTTCCGTTCCCGCGGAGCAGACGAACGTGAATTGACGCTTTTCGAACTGGCCCATGATCTACGTTATGGCGTTCCGGGCATCGAATATCGAACATTGCGTGCGGAAATGGATTTTCGCGTGGCACACGCTCTGGCCATTCCCTTTATTCCTCCGCTGGCTGTAGCACTTGCCATTGGCTCCAGACGACGCAGATCGGTCTGGGGACTAATCGCCGTTGCCGCCATTCTGGTAGGGTTCGATCAAACCCTGATGTTCGGCCATAGTCTGGCTGCCACAGGTCGTCTCCCCATCTGGCTGGCCATCTGGGTTCCATTGGCCCTTTTCTGTATTGCCTGCCCGGCCACGCTGCTTCGTCGGTCGCGCGGTTCCTGGAGACGCCGCAAGCTGGTCCGCCCGTCATGACTGCACACGCACCACAACACGTTCTGTACCGCTACCTTAACCGCGCCCTTCTGGGGCGCTTCCTGCTGTGCGGCGCGGTTCTTGTTTCCTTGCTCGAAATTCTCGCCCTGCTTGAGAAAACAACGCCGATCCTGAACCGGAATCTGGGCTTTCGCGGCATCCTGACGTTTGCCCTGTTGCATCTGCCTGCCCTGAGCGTCGAGATCATGCCCTTGGCGTTCATGATTGGTGCGCTCTTTCTGCTGATGCAAATGGCGCTCTCGTCAGAAATGGCTGCACTCCGGGCATCGGGGCTTTCAACTGTAGGACTTTATCAACGGTTTTTACCCGCCGTTCTGATTGTCGGCCTCACTGCGACAGCCATGCAATACTGGGTTATCCCGCCCTGTGAAAATGCGCTTGCTACCTGGTGGAACAAAACCGACCCGGATGCAGCCAAACCCGACACACCGGCAAAACGCATCCTCTGGTTCCGTGCCGGACCGACACTTGTGCGCATCGGCCAGTATGCCCACGGCGGAACGTTCCTGCGAGATGTGACCATTTATCACCGGGACGCCAGTGGCCTTCTAAGCGGCACGGAACATGCTGCAACATTGTCTTATGAGGGAGGGATTTGGCACCCGACGGATGCGCAGGATCTTACTCTCACAGATAATGGCGCATTTGTGAAAGTGACGAACGGCGACAGTGACTTCAATATCCCTGCCACTCCAAAGATGATCATGACCCTCTCCGAGGACAATGCTGCTGTTACCCCAGCGCAGATCGGAGCTATCCTTCATAAGGGAGCGCCTGCCAGTCTGCCCCGTGCGACCTATCGTATGGCCCTGTTCAGCGGGATTATTCTTCCTCTTCAGATTGCAGTAATGCTTCTATTGGCGCTGCCAGTGATCTATATCCCTCCACGGGCAGGGCTTCGAAATCCACTTCCGGTCTACGTACTGGCGGCCGGGATGGGTTTTGTAATCCTGCAAGGAATGATTTCCGCACTCGGAAACGCCGGGACGCTTGCCGCGCCGCTGGCGGCCAGTGCGGGACCGCTGCTGGGCGCCCTCCTCGGGTTGACCTGGATTCTGCGGCTGGAGGGAAAATGAGCACATCCAAACCCTGGCATAACATGTCGTCCCTGCGCACAGGTCGCAGTTTTGATCTTGGCAAAATGTCGCTACCCCAGTTGTGGATTGCCTATCTCACCTACCCTACGATCCTGTTGTACTTCGCGCTGATCCTTGCCGCCGCTTTCGGCGCCCTGCATTTCTCGCACAGTCTCTGGAAGACGCTGATCCCTGTACCAGTCGTCATCGCCGTGTATCCTCTGGCCTGGTATATGATCCATCGCTACATCCTCCATGGACGCTGGCTCTATCGGAACCACTGGACCGCGGCACTGTGGAAGCGCATCCATTTCGATCATCATCAGGACCCGCATCTTCTGGATGTGCTGTTCGGCTCACCGCTCAACACGGTTCCGACAATGGCGATCATCACCATGCCGATCGGGTATCTCATCAGCGGCTGGAGCGGTGCGTTCTGCGCCCTTTCTACTGCGCTGGTCATGACGTGCATTTATGAGTTCTTCCACTGCATCCAGCACCTGGCCTACAAGCCACGCTGGAAGTGGGTGGCGCATATCAAGCAGCTTCATGTCCTGCATCACTTTCACGATGAAGACGGCAATTACGGCATTACGAACTATGTGCCGGATCGCCTGTTTGGAAGTTTCTATCGCGAAGCCCGTGATCGCGCCCGCAGCCAGCACGTCTTCAACCTCGGCTATGATATTGAAGAAGCCAAGCGCTACCCTTGGGTGATGGATCTCACAGGATCTCCCCCGAAGGACCGCCCAGACGGCGCTCGCCCTGCCTCTGATCGCAGTCGCACGGCGTGACTCTTCCGGTTCTGGTTCTTGCTGGCTCCCGTGATGGTGAACGGGACGTTCTCGCCCAGCTCGGAAAAGTGTCTCACAAAGCGCTTCTTCCCGTTGCTGGAGAGCCCATGCTTGGGCGTGTTCTCAGAGCGCTTGCACTCACGCCCGGTCTCGGCCCTGTTACCATCAGCATTGAAGCACCCGATTGTATCCGTGACATTGCGGGTACGGCTGAGATCCTGAAAGCCGCCGCTTCCCCCAGTGAGAGTGTTGCCGAGGCGTTAGACCACATCGGTACCCCCTGCCTTGTCACCACAGCAGACCATGCGCTACTGCGATCCGAATGGATCACTGAGTTTCTTGGAAAAACCCAGGACTGTGATCTGGCCGTCGGCGTTGCCCTCAGAGAGACAGTCGAGCGTGATGTTCCCAATACGAAGCGTACCTATATCCGACTATCGGATATGAGCTTTTCGGGATGCAATCTTTTCTGGATGGGAACACCACCCGCCGAAGCCGTTGTAGAACTCTGGAAGCGCTTGCAGAAAGACCGCAAGCGCCCTCTAAAAATGGCGCGGACGCTTGGTTTTGGAACCCTTCTTCGCGCCCTTTTGGGACGTCTGGATTCCAAAGCGCTCTGTCAGCGTATCGAAACCCTGACAGGCGCGCGCGTCCGTCTTGTACCCTTGTCGGACGGTCAGGCCGCCGTGGATGTCGACAAGCCAGCCGATCTTACTCTGGCCGAAGAGCTTCTGGCACAGCGATCACCATGAAAATTGCCTACGTTATCAATTCTCTGGAATGTGGGGGTGCGCAGCTTCCCATCCCTGACATCATCTCCGTTCTTCAAAGTCGGGGCGGCGAAGTCACGGTGTTCAGCCTCGAGAAGCGTGACGGTCTTGCTATCCCCGTTCTGGAGAAGCAGGGTATCAAGGTTCATGTCCGCTCCGGCGGCAAGAAAGACCATCTGACTGCATGGCGTTGGCTGCGCGATGAAATGGATGCTTTCCAGCCCGATCTGATCTGGACGTCCCTGACGCGCGCAACCCTTCTGGGCCAGCGGGCAGCTAACAGGCTGAGCGTCCCTGCCGTTCACTGGCAGCACTCCGCCCGCCTGAAGAAGGCCAACAGCATCCTGCTGCGCCTGCTATGCCGGAAAGCCGCACTCTGGGTTGCGGATTCACCGACGGTTGAGAGCTTTTCACGCAAAAGCCTGGGTCTACGAGGCAAAATCATGACCTGGCCCATTTTCCGGGCAAATCCAGCCAGCCCGAAGGCAACGGCTTGGAAAAAGGGAAAAATTGTCCGGATCGGAAGTCTCGGGCGCCTCCACGCGGTTAAAGGATACGACCTGCTGTTCGAAGCACTGGACCTTCTACGCGATCACCCGGACCTGCCGCCCTATCGAGTGGCATTAGCTGGTGATGGCCCGGAACGGGAGGCGCTTGAAAAAATTGTGCAGGACAAGAAATTACCTGTCGATTTCCTCGGCCACTGTGAAGACCCTTTCAGCTTTCTGCCGACCCTGCACCTGTATGTTCAGCCTTCTCATTGGGAAGGCATGTGCGTCGCTGCTCACGAAGCGATGGCTTGCGGATTACCTGTGATCGCGACCCCGGCTGGTGAGATCCCGCATACCATGGATGACGGGCATTCCGGCCTGGTTGTGCCGTTTAACAATGCCCCTGCTCTGGCCAGCGCCATTGCAGAACTCATCATGCACCCGAAAAAGCTGCACACCATGGGGGTTCTATCCCGCAAACGCGTGCTGGACCGCTTTGGCCCCGACGCGTTTCTGCGGCAGGGCAATGCGGTTCTGGACCGGCTGCCGGGCTTCAGCCCAGCCCGAGACGACGCTTCACGTTCATAAGGTCCCGCTTTGGACCGAACCCCACGCGCTTCACGTCGACAAGGGTCACCTGCCCTGCCGCAGAGAGCGTGTGGAAACCGTCCGGGAAGCGGCGACGGAGCACGGCAGGCGCATCCAGAACTGCGTCGGGCGTAACCTTTGGTAATCCGCGTTCCAGTCCTTCGATCTTTAACAGACGGATACCCCGACCGTATGTGCCGCGGCAGTCTTGGGTCGGAAGGAAGATTTCGCCATCGACCACGATAGGAGTACCACCCGGACGCGCACCTGCTCTATCATTCAGGAAAAGACCCAATGAGGTCCACGGCCCTACAAGGTCATCAGCCACTGAAAGATACAGCGTTGACTGACGCTCTTCCCGCGTACCGGGAGGCGTCCAAAACATCCACCAGCGTCCGGCATGGTAAAAGGGCGTCGCGTCGATGGCAGCGTCGGGAAAATCGAATGCCTCGACCTTTTCCCACCCCAGGGGAAATTGTGTCGCTCGGTAGAGTGTCAATCGTCCGGACGCACTGGCTTCCGGCAGTAGATACGTCTCTCCCTCATGCTCGAACACATAGGGATAAGAAAGATGCCAATCTTCGCGCAGGACTTCCTCGCGCTCGATCAGCCGTCCGGTGCTGTCATAGACCAACACCTCGATAACGCCTTTCGGGCTGCGATAATCATAGGCTTCCGCAAAAACATGCAGCCTTCCGCCACGCCATAATCCAAACGGATCTGCGAGAAACCGGTGATCCCCAATGTCTGGAAGCGTTGTAACCTCAAATCCGTTCAGGCTTCCCGCCCGGATCAGATCGGCCAGAGGAGCGTGGATGATGGCACAACGCCAGTGGTCCGTGCGCAGAAACGGCATGCCGACTCTCCTTGAAAATACAAACAGGGAAAAACGAGAACAGGGGCAGACGTAAAGCGCAGATCGGGGCAATATGGAACCATGAGTTCGGTTCTTTCCGAGATGACACCCGGTTTTCCAGAAAGGCAACTCGCCATAAGGCGGGCTGTTCTGGGACTTTGCCGTACCATGGGCTGGGCCGCGATCAATGAATTTTCCCTTCCGTCCGCAGGGCGTCGGGCGGACGTCATGGCGCTTCTGCCAGATCACAGCCTGACCTGTATCGAGATCAAATCCGGCATCCGTGATTTTCAGACGGACCAGAAATGGTCCGACTATCGAAGCTGGTCGGACAGACTGTTCTTTGCCGTGGATGACGGCTTTCCGCTGCACGTCCTGCCCGAAGACGTTGGCATTATCACGGTCAGCCTCAGCATGGTTCCAGACAGCCTGTTCCACAGCATCGTAGCGGAATGCGCCGTCATCCGGGAACCTGCGGAACACAAGCTTGCTGCGGCCCGCCGAAGGACCATCCTGCACCTGTTTGCGACAACGGCGGCCAGCCGCCTGATGTCTCTTGAAGACCCCGCCCTTACCGCCTCCCTGCGCGCCGCGCGCCGCACAGAATAGGACATGCCCCAATGAGTTTCGATCCTGTCGCCGTACGTCTTGAAGCTGCTCGCAGCGTTGTTCGCGATGCCGCCCAACTTGCCCTCTCGATGCGCCCGGCCCCCGGTGGACCAACGGGTACTCTAAAAGGACGGCAGGACTACCTGACGGAGGCTGATGGGGCCGTTGAGGCTCTGGTCAGCAAACGTATTCAGGACCTTTTCCCGGAAGATGGTTTTCAGGGCGAGGAAGGCGGCGTTACGCGTCAAGGCCAGTTCCGCTGGGTTGTGGACCCGATTGACGGAACGTCCAACTTCGCGCGCGGCCGTGACCGGTGGTGCGTTTCACTGGGGCTTCTCAAGGGAGACGAACCCGTTGCAGGCATTATCGAAGCGCCTGCGCTCGGTGAAGTTTTCACAGCACAGAAAGGCAAGGGCGCCTTCCTGAACGGTAAGCCTATCAAGGCCTCCCCAATCAGTAACCCTCAGGAAGCAATGATTGAAATGGGATGGTCCTGCCGCGTCTCAACCGAACTGTTCGGCGAAAAGATCGGCGCGATCATGGCCCTTGGCGCCATGCCTCGCTCAGGGGGTTCCGGCGCTCTGGCCCTGACAGACGTCGCCTGTGGCCGCAGTGACGGGTATCTGGAAATTGTGATCCAGCTCTGGGATGTCGCGGCGGCTCTCATTATTCTGGAAGAAGCAGGCGCGGCTGTTTCCCCCTTCCTCCAGACTGGCGGCCTGACAGGCGGGGCTACTATTCTTGCGGCCGCTCCCGGAATTGCCAAAGTGCTTTCAGATGCGGTTCAGGTGGAAATCTGACCCCTCCTCCGTTCCCTATTCGTGATTTGGCCGTATTTCCCGCATAGTGCGGGAAGACTTCAATTTTGCCGTTAGCAGAAGGTAAGCTTTATGACCCTGTCCGGTCTCCTGCGTTCGACCGTTCTTGCCGCCACAGGGTGTGCAACGCTCGCGGCGTGCTCTGGTACATCTACCACCACAGCCAGCGAACAGCAGATCGTTGTCGACAAGGCGACAATCGCCCTTCAGGACCTGTTTGCAAAAACCACGTCAACCTCCCGGTCCCAGCAATTACTCGCTCAGGCCAAGGCTGTGATGGTATGCCCTTCTGTGCTGAATATGTCTTTCGGGCTCGGCGGTTCGGGTGGTCGTTGCGTTCTCATGAGCCGGGATGCGCGTGGTTCGTGGTCTGATCCGGCATTCTATCGTCTGAGCTCAGGCTCTCTCGGCATCCAGGCGGGCGTGCAGAGTTCCGAGATGATCTTCTTCATCATGTCGCAACGTGGGATCCAGGCCCTTCTGGACAGCCAGTTCAAGTTTGATGCAACGGCTTCCGCTTCGTTCGCAACCATCGGAACCGGTGCTGAAAGCAGCACGGCAGGCGCCAAAAATACGGATATCTACGCCGCGCAGAAAGCACAGGGCCTTTATGCAGGGCTTTCTCTTGGCGGCTCGAAGCTGACAGTGGATAGTGGTGCAAACCGGGCGTATTACAATCAGACCGTTGGGCCCGAAGACATTATCATCACCATGCGTGTAAACAATCCATGGGCAGATCCGCTCCGCCGTATGCTGATGAATGTCGCCAAGCTGCCAACCGCTTCGACTGCTCACGCTACAGCCGCCACGGCCCCGGCTTCACAGAGCGCCACAACAGACGTTGATCCCGTAAGCAGCAGCCCATATCCGAGCAACTACGACACGTCGCGCCCTTACAGCACACAGACGCGCGGCGTACAGAGCTCGTCTCTCGCGCCAGTGCACTAAAAACGGAAAACCCCGCCTTCCTTGGAAAGCGGGGTTTCTCGCCTCATTCAGGTGAAGCGGTTTTTGCTCGATAAGCCCTTATATTCTGATCCTGCTCTTGCAGGGTCTCCGCAAAATTGTGCCCGCCCTCACCTGTGGCGACAAAATAAAGAGCCTTGCTTTCCGCGGGATGCGCAGCAGCTTCCAGAGATGTGATCCCAGGGGAGCAGATTGGCCCCGGCGGCAGGCCAGCTTCAAGATAGGTATTATACGGACCCGGCGTTTGCAGATCTTCATGCAAAAGCGGACGATCCAGCGTTCCAAGCCCGTCACTCAGGCCATAAATCACACTTGGGTCCGTCTGAAGACGCATTCCGAGTTTGAGGCGGTTTAAAAAAACCCGCGCCACCATCGGTCGCTCTGAGGGCACGCCCGTCTCCCGCTCGATCAGGGAGGCCAGCGTCAGAAGCTCCTGTGGGCTCTGGATCAGGCCATCCAGCGCTTCCACATCCCGCTTTTCCCAGCTTGCCTGAAGCTGCTTTTCCATCATGCGGCGCAGACGATCCACGATGGCCTGCCGGGGTGTGCCCCACACATAGGCGATGGTCTGGGGCAAAACTGTTCCTTCGGGGATCTCAGGAACATCACCCGTCAGCACGGGGGCCTTACGGATGATGTCCTCAATCTTTTTGGCCGTCAGACCTTCAGGAACCGTCAAGGGATGAGAGACAGGTTTGCCATGACGCAGAATTTCAAGAACATGCGCGACAGAAACACGGGAGGGAAACTGAAACTCAGATGCATGAATCTGACCGTCACGGTGGGTCAGAAAGGCCGAAATACGGAAGAATGCGCCAGAAGCCCATGTTGGTGACAGGATACCGTCTGCCTGAAGTGCCTTCGTAACCGTGGCGTTATTGCCATGAGGAATCACGAACGCTTTGGCTTCAGGCAGAGGACCGGGATCGGTGTAATGCCCATATCCGGCGACCGCTGCCGCAATACAGAGCAGCGGCGCCATGAAGATTGCCAGCTTGCGGCCAGCCTTGGGGGGAAGAAGCGGTGTTTTGTTTTCTTCGCCGTCCGGCTGGCTGTCAGGCATAGACCAATGAAACTCCGCTCAGCCCTCGCAGCGCTTCAGAATGATGCTGGCATTTGTGCCACCAAACCCGAAGCTGTTGGACAGAGCCACGTCGACCTTACGCTTCTGAGCCTTGAGAGCCACGCGATCAATAACGCTCTCGCGTGCCGGGTTCTCAAGGTTCAGCGTGGGAGGCACGATGCCGTCACGGATGGCCTGCAGGCAGAAGATCGCTTCCACGGCACCTGCGGCACCCAGAAGATGACCAATGGCAGACTTCGTGGAGGACATGGCGATGTTCTTGGCGTGATCGCCGAAGAAACGCTCAACTGCATCCAGTTCCAGATCGTCAGCCATGGTGGATGTGCCGTGGGCGTTGACGTAGTCGATATCCGACACCTGCAGGCCACTGTTCTTCAGCGCAGCCTTCATGGCACGGAACGCGCCTTCATGGCCTTCAGCCGGGGCTGTGATGTGATGGGCATCACCGGACAGGCCATAGCCGCCGATTTCACCATAAATCTTGGCACCACGAGCCTTGGCATGCTCGTACTCTTCCAGAACGACCACACCGGCACCCTCACCCATGATGAAGCCGTCACGGTCCTTGTCCCACGGGCGGGAAGCCTTGCTCGGATCGTCATTAGAACCGGTGGAGAGCGCACGGGCCGAGCAGAAGCCAGCAATGCCCAGAGCACAGATGGCTGCCTCAGCACCGCCAGCGATCATAACGTCTGCATCACCATGCTGGATCAGACGGGACGCATCACCGATGGCATGTACGCCCGTTGCGCAGGCTGTCACGACAGCGTGGTTCGGTCCCTTGAACCCGTAACGGATCGAAAGATGACCGGAAATGAGATTGATAAGGGCAGATGGAATGAAGAACGGTGACAGACGACGGGCCTTGCCGCTCGAAACTGTCAGAGAACCTTCATAAATTGTTTGCAGACCGCCGATGCCGGAGCCGATCATCACGCCAGTAGCGCAGCGATCATCTTCCGTCTCAGGCTTCCAGCCCGAGTCTTCAACGGCCTGGATGGCAGCGGCCAGACCAAGATGGATGAAGCGATCCATTTTCTTCTGGTCTTTGACCGGCACCCAGTCAGACAGCGTGAGACCGCCTTCTTCGGTCGGGCCCTCAGGAACCTGACCAGCGACCTGCGCAGGCAGTTCGGAAGGATCAAAATGGGTGATACGCCCGATACCGGACTGCCCTTCGATCAGACGCTTCCACGTCAGTTCCGCACCCACCGCAAGTGGGCTGACAACACCGATACCGGTAACGACGACGCGTCTTCCGTTGTTTGCATTCCCGCTCATCGATGCCTCATGTCTCACGTTGTAAACGACCAGTACGTCGCAGCCTCAAGGCTACTTCGTTTATCCGCCCCTACCTGTGGAGGGCGGGATGGGACCAGCCTGAAGCCAGTCCCGAAAGCGCCTCAGGCAGCCTTCTGCTTTTCGATGTAGTCAATCGCATCCTTGACGGTGGCGATCTTCTCGGCTGCATCTTCCGGGATTTCGACGGAGAAAGCTTCTTCGAAAGCCATGACCAGCTCGACCGTGTCGAGGCTGTCTGCGCCCAGATCGTCAATGAAAGACGCATCCGGCGTGACCTTGCTTTCTTCAACGCCGAGGTGCTCGACAACGATCTTCTTTACCTTGTCAGCAATATCGCTCATCTGTTCGTTCCTTTTGCCCGTGCCGGGCGTTACAAAAAAACTCGTTTTGCCGTCTGCCAGTCCGGCAAGCCCTTTCGAGCCTTCCAGCGCAGGCCACCTCCCCTTCCGGAAAGGCGTTGCCACCGGCCGAACCGGACATCGGCCTTCGTCAGACCGGGCAAAGCAGCGCGCGATTAGCACGCTTTGACCTGAAACGCCAAGCGTCTCAGACCATGGCCATGCCACCGTTGACGTGCAGGGTCGTCCCGGTGACCCATGCAGCCTCGTCAGAAGCCAGATACACCACTGCCGCAGCGACGTCATCCGGGTTTCCCATCCGACCGAGCGGAATGGAACCAACCAGCTTCTCGCGAATACCTTCGGACAGCACATCCGTCATCGGCGTTTCAATGAAACCAGGCGCCACGACATTGACCGTCACACCGCGCGGACCAGCTTCCTGCGCCAGAGACTTGCTCATGCCGACGATACCAGCCTTTGCAGCCGCATAGTTGGCCTGACCGGCATTCCCCGTCGTTCCAACAACGGATGCGATGGAAATAATGCGACCAGAGCGACGGCGCAGCATACCCTTGAGGGCAGCGCGAGCGAGGCGGAACGGGCTTTCCAGATCCACCGTCATGACCTGCGACCAGTCGCTATCCTTCATACGGATAGCAAGCGTATCGCGCGTCAGACCCGCATTGTTCACCAGAATGTCCAGCGGTGCCCCGGCCACTTCCTCAGCCTTGGCAACGAGGCCATCGGCTTCGGAGGCCTCTGACAGGTTGGCAACCGCAATATGCGTGCGCTCACCAAGGCTGTCTGCCAGTTCCTTCAGAGCCGCTTCACGCGTGCCACTGAGAACAACCGTTGCACCAAGAGCGTGAAGCTGACGGGCGATAGCTGCACCGATACCGCCAGATGCGCCGGTGACGAGAGCAGTCTTGCCAGAAAGAGAAAACATGGGTCGTTGTCCTTACAGAGCCTTGAGCAGAGCTTCGATTTCAGCAGGGGTACCAGCATTGTCTGTTGCAAGCTCCGGCGCAATGCGGCGGGTCAGCCCGCAGAGAACCTTGCCTGAACCCAGCTCGTGCATCGTCGTCACGCCCATGGCGGCAATGGCCTGCACGCTCTCGCGCCAGCGAACAGTCCCTGTCACCTGCTTGACGAGAAGATCACGGATTGCTTCAGGATCAGTTACCTTGGCCGCGGTAACGTTGGCAATCACCGGAACTCTGGGCGCATTCAGCGTTGCCTTGGCCAGAGCCTCTTCCATCTCCCGAGCAGCCGGAGCCATCAGGGAGGAGTGGAACGGCGCGGAGACCGGCAGCTTTACAGCGCGCTTGATTCCGCACTCCTTTGCCAGGGAAATCGCGCGATCGACTGCGTCCATATGCCCGGAGACTACGATCTGGCCACCACCATTGTCATTGGCGATCTCAAGGATCTGCCCCTGAGCGGCATCATCGCAGATTGACTGGGCCTGCTCGGCTTCGACACCCAGCAGAGCAGCCATGCCGCCCTCACCAGCTGGAACTGCACGCTGCATGGCCTGACCGCGCAAACGCAGAAGACGTGCACCTTCCGCAATCCCCAACGTTCCGGCAGCCGCAAGTGCGGAATATTCACCAAGTGAGTGACCCGCTACCAGCGCCGCCTTGTCCGTCAGGGCAAAACCCCCTTCGGATTCCAGAGCACGAACAGTCGCCAAAGAAACGGCAAACAGAGCTGGCTGCGTATTCTCCGTTCGGGTCAGTTCGTCAGCATCGCCGGCGAACATGAGCTTGGAAAGGTTCTGGCCCAGAGCGTCATCGACTTCCTGAAAGACGGCGCGAGACGAGGCAAAGGCATCATGCAGGGCCTGCCCCATTCCAACTGACTGGCTGCCCTGACCGGGAAAGACAAAAGCGTGAACGGACATGAAGCCCCCTGCTGGCATGAAAAACAGGCTCAGGGTGATGCTGTTTCATGCGCGTTCTGTCAAATCCTGCGTTATCTGTCCGGCGTGAACGTCAGATACGCGTCTCCCGGAATTCTGACACGAACCTGAGGAAAAGACTTGCTGGAGCGGAAAATCGTGTCTTCCGAATAATCCTGCGGACGCAACAGGACTGTCATGGGTTCTTTCCCCTCGTTGTTGGCAAGCATGGTCACATGACCGCTGATCACGGCCTCAAAACGCTCGCCGGGAGCGAGGTCAATCTTGAGTCGATGCGCATCGGGCATGAACCAGGACAGGATCATGCCTGTCAGATCCCGAATGCAGGCATTGATTTGCGTCAGCCAGTGGCGTGCCTGAACGCCTGTAAACCTATCCCCCTGCGGCACTTCCACGCGAAGAGACAGTTCTGTCCGAACATTATGACCAATCGACTCTGTCTGAAGAATTGGCGGATTTTCTGCCGCGAGTTGGGCGGTACGCGGGAGGTACATCTCCCGGTCTGCTCCGAAAAATAGTGGAATATCACCCTGCCTGCTGTGGATGACGAGCCGCGCTTTTGACGGAAGCTCGTGATCCGGCAGCAAATCACCCGTGAAATGAAGCGATATTCCCTCACGTGCCGCAGCCGGAAATTTCTCGAAGCGTTCATAAAAATGCGCGACATCTTTGTAGGTCGCCACGCGAACAACAGGTTTTCCCGAGACGATCACATGCTCATCAGCAGCGTAAACAGCATACACCGGGAGACAGAAGAAAGCAGTTACCAGACTGACTGTCCGAAAGATGCTGGTCATCATACCCATTCATGACAAATGATGTCTTATCCAATCTTCTGCAAGACAATCAGAACCTGCGGCAATCGTACAGGATTATCCAGATACTCGATCATGCGAAAAAGACCGCCCCATGCCTTCAGAACATAGTTCCGGGGAATGATGGCTTCGCCATAATGCGCCTGAAAATGTGGAGGCTTTGCGGAAGAGGCATGCAAAAACCGACCGGCCTCGAAATCCGAATTGGCACGGGCCTCGTCGACGAAACTTTCCGCACAGGCTTCGTGCCAGGGATGTTCCAGCCGCATCCCAGACGCCCGACGCAGGCGCTGCTCTGCGCAGAACGCCAGAAATCGCCGACTTTGCGTTGTCATGACAACCAGTCCACCCGGCTTCAGGAGACGGTGAAACTCCTGTATCCACTGGCCAGACAAAAACTCATCCAGATGGGAAAAGGTGGACCAGGATGTTACCAGATCCAGACTTTCAGATACCATCGGAAGTGGAGGCACTGGCCCAGCCTGAAAGAAGCCCAAAGCTGGATTGGCCCTACGGGCAGCCATGAGAAAACGATCCGTATTTTCCACACTCACAAGAGACTGTGGGCGAACATCCTTCATGAACAGACGCGCCGTGCGCCCCCAGCCGCACCCGAAATCCAGCAGAGCTGTCTCAGGCCGAACAGGTCGACCGGCATAGGCACAGTAAGCCTTGATTTCCCGGTAGAAAACATGGGCTTCATGGATGGAGACTTCTCCATGATGACCATGAATTTCACGTTGAATATCGTCTGGGGGAAAGTCGGGCATCCGAACACCACACACCTCCCGTGTTGAAACGGAAGCCGTCAGAACATGCAGCCATTCTTCGTCGCTGAGACTGTGAAATGCCTCAAAAACCGCATCCGTCCTGTCGGAATGAGTCATTCTTCTACCGTTACGCCATGTCAGTAACGATTAATTAACGTATCTTCTCCAACAAGAGAACCGGCCGAGGACGCTTTCCGGAGCAACTCGCTTCCCTCAATCCGTCCAGAAATCCTTTTCACATGAACTGGATATGGCTTTTGAACCCCAGCAAAGCCGCATCCCGAAGGTTATATTGGGCATTCGGATGAATGTAATATTCGAAGAGCGGCGTGAAAATAACACCTCTCACAACATGAATTGCATAGTTGAATTCCATCACGACCGTGTCCCTCTGTACCCCGGTTGCATGATTGGGAAGCGTCCCTCCCTTCCGAATGAGAGCTGCTTCGGTCCGGCTGACACCGGACGCAATCTTCGTATAAGTCAGGGAAAAGCCCAGCGTATCGTAAGGACGGGACGCAAAGAAACCGCGATTGATAAGCGCCCCGTAAACCAGATAGCGCCGTAGCGACGTATGGGGATCATTGTAAATGAGACCGGCCATTCCAGTCAGGCCAGACCCTTTGGCCTTATAGTGAAGGAACTGCTGATCCAGCATGACCCATGTCGACCAGGAAGCACTCCGCTTCTTCTGCGCCAGCCCCGTAACCGCATAAGATCCACCATACAGATCGTAATAATTATCGACCTGTGGCGTACTGAAAAGCTGAGCACCAAATTTGTAATGCCCAGGCAGTTTCCCCTGTCCGAATACAGGTTCCCAAGCAGTTTCGAGCGGGGCCGCATAACCAATGATATTGGCGCCGTTGAATTTAAAGCCGGTCCGATGCTGATAAACCTGATAAATGCCGTTCTCGATCGGATACACGCCCGTCTGCACATACACAGAACGCACAGGTCTCCCGCGCACCCGAAAGCCCCATGTCGCTGCTGGATAACCGGCATCGAAATTGGTATCGGTAATGCCCTTGGGGCGGCCGCAGAAACTTCCGTTCTGAAAATTACAGAACAGCGGACTGGCCGCGAAATCCGAGATTTCCGACATCCGCCCGGCCGCTATGGCAAGCCGGCCGCCATAAAGCGTCTCTTCGCCATACATATAAACAAGATGCACAACGACATTGCCGCCTCCTCCGTAATCTTCGGAAGCATGATTGAGCCAGTCACCGAACATACGGTTCGCGGTGGTGCCGTAACGCCCAACCGTAATCATATGCGTGGCAAATCCACGAAGACCCGCAAGCTTTTCCCAATTGATGTCGAGTTGCATCGCATACTGCCCTGCATTGCTCGCACCCTGCTTGTAATTCTCAAAACCACGAGTGCTGCCTTGCGTCGGTCTGGTAATGGCTCCCGCAAATTCATTGGTATTGTCGACGAGGAAATTGACCCCTCTCTTGCGCAGCCAATCTGATAGCGGATTGGAAACAATAGTTTCCGGATGGGAAAACTCTGGCACACTGGTTTTGCGGGAGGCATTTTTCGGTAAAGGCGTCGATAGAAGAAGGCTCGGAGCAGAACCCACATCCCGATCCATCACTTGCCCCGACGCCACACCTGAGACGACAAGGCTTCCAAAAAAAGAAAAACCGACAATACGGAGAAAATTTTCAACGAGCACACCAAAGCGCAAGCTTTTCATCCCCCAGCCCAATACAACACAATCATTGCATCACAAATTCTTGCAACCAATACTACAGGAAATCACCCCATAGCCGCAGAAGTACCATGGCAAATTTTCAAGATAAGAGAATTTTATTTTTGACAGCTATCGCGGAATTGACTTTTAGGATGATAATTCACGAAGAATATAAAATTAATTTTAATAATCATTACACAAACAAAGCAAAGTATATATTTTCCATATTAAATAATCACTGCATTCAAAATCGTTATCGATAAAATTTTAATTATGGACGGAATGTAATATCAGCGTCATGTGAAACACATTTTTGTGGTTATTTCCGAAAACGTGTCTTTTTTTGTGGAAAATCAAAGACAGGGGGCAGAAGAAGTTTATCGTTCATGTGAACCACATGTTGTGGCACGTGAAGAGAGAGGAAATTTCTGCATGTCTCTTTCTGGTAAAATTGCCGCTGTAACCGGGGCGGCTCAGGGTATTGGCAAAGCTATTGCGCTCCGTCTGGCCCGTGAAGGCGCAGACATCATTCTGCTTGACGTCAAGCAGGAAACCGTTGAGCAGGCTGCAAAAGAAGTGGAAGCTCTTGGCCGCCGCGCCATTGCTTTGACTGCGGACATCAGTAACCGCGATGCATTTCAGGCCACCCTGAAAGATGCCGCCGATCAGCTTGGCGGCCTCGACATCATGGTGAACAACGCCGGCATCTGTCAGGTGAAGCCTATTCTGGACGTGACGCCGGAAGAAGTCGAGAAGATCTACCGCATCAACGTTCAGGGCGTTATCTGGGGTATTCAGGCCTCAGCCAAAATCTTCCAGGCCAGCGGCAAGAAGGGCAAAATCATTAATGCCTGCTCCATTGCAGGGCATGAAGGCTTCCCTCTCCTCGGTATCTACTCTTCCACCAAATTTGCCGTTCGCGCTCTGACCCAGTCAGCAGCCAAGGAACTGGCATCTTCCGGCATTACCGTGAACTCCTATTGCCCGGGTATCGTCGGAACGGACATGTGGGTCGAGATCGACAAGCGCATGTCCGAAATAACGGGTGCCGATATTGGCGCAACCTACAAGAAATATGTCGAAGGGATTGCTCTCGGCCGCGTTGAGACTGCCGATGACGTCGCAGGCTTCGTCGCATTCCTGTCCGGCAAGGACTCGGATTACATCACCGGTCAGTCCATTCTGATTGATGGCGGCCTCGTTTACCGCTGATCCAGGACCATAAAAAAAGGGCCGGATATTCTCCGGCCCTTTTTTATTTCAGGCGTCCCGCGGGATCAACCGACCACGCTGCCAGGCTTCGGCGGCTTCATCAGGGTCCTGCCCTTCTACGCCAATCATGTAATCCAACGCGCTCATGACCTTGTTGCCGAGCATCATTTCGGAAAGCTCGTCTAGCAGGTCCGTGTCCGCTTTGCGGGCTACGTCTTCACGCAGGATCATGCGGGCGGACATCTCCCCGCCCAGCAACTGACCCGGATCTTCAACCAGTGTCAGCAAAGACGCATGAAACACGGCATGAGGCTGCGTGGCCACGACAAGCGGCGCTTCCCCTTCAGACTGTGCTTTTTCCAATCGGGCGATCAGAGCCGCTTCCCCGACCACTTCCATCGGAAGAGCGGACAGCGCAGGAAGCTGCTTCAGGGCTTTTTCCAGAGCCTCGCGACTGTCATCGGCAACGATCACCCGATCAACGTCAGCAGAGGTCAGGGTATTGACCGGACCAAGAGCCTTCAGTGCAGCAAAGGAAATCTGTGGCTGGTACAAGTCTCCGATAACGCGGGAACCAGGCCCGGAGAATTTTTCGTCTCGCGGGAACCAGGCAGAGACCAGAAGATCAACTTCTCCCTGTTCCAGCGCGTCTTCAATATCTTCCGGATCAAGATCGACAAATTCGACCTCCACCTCATGCGCTTCGAGAACACGCGCGACCGCACTGGCGCACCCGGCATGAAGCGAGGTGTACAGATGGCCGATCGTCATTTGCGTCATGAGGCAGGTCCGTCAGTCAAAAAGTTGAAACGTGAGACCGTGAAATAGGCCTCACGCTTCGTTTTGTCACGACCCTTACCAGATCTTTACGCGCTGATCCGGAGCCAGATAGAGCTTGTCGCCCTCTTTCACGCCGAATGCATCATACCAGGCGTCGATGTTATGCGCTGGCATGTTCACGCGCGTTACCGCTGGAGCATGCTCGTTGGACAGCATCTGCTGACGCAGCGCATCCGGACGATCCTTCTCACGCCAGACCTGCGCCCAGCCCAGGAAGACGCGCTGATCGCCCGTCAGACCGTGGACCTTGGTTTCCGGCTTGCCATGCAGGGAGTCATGATACGCCTGCAGACCAAGATTCAGACCACCAGAATCCGCGATATTCTCGCCCATCGTCATCTTGCCGTTCACATGCGTGCCTGGCAGAGGCTCCTGTGCGTCATACTGTGCACCCAGACGATCTGCGAGCTTCTGGAACGCATCCGAAGACGCCTTGCTCCACCAGTCGTTCAAACGACCATGCTCATCGTAATGACGACCCTGATCGTCAAAGCCATGGCTCATCTCGTGACCAATCACGCCGCCGATGGCACCGTAGTTCACAGCCATATCGCCCTTCGGATCGAAGAACGGCGGCTGAAGAATGGCTGCCGGGAAGACGATTTCGTTCATCGTCGGGTCGTTGTAGGCGTTCACCGTCTGCGGCGTCATGCCCCATTCGTCACGATCTACCGGCTTGTCGAGCTTGTTCAGCTCATGCTGCCAGTTAAACGCCGCACCACGCACGGCATTGCCGTACACATCGCCCTTGCGCACGACGAGGTTGCTATAGTCCCACCACTTCTTCGGATAACCGACCTGAATGGCGAAATGATCCAGCTTGTTAAGAGCAGCCTTGCGGGTCGGCTCGTCCATCCATGTGTTGTGCTCAAGGCGATCATGGAAGGAAGATTTCACTTCCTGCACCAGAGACGTGATCTGGGCCTGCGCGGACGGCGGGAAGTACCGAGCCACATAGATCTTACCGATCGCCCAGCCCATGGCACCATTCGTCACACGGGTTGCACGCTTCCAGCGAGGGGACTGCTGCGCAACACCCGAGAGCGTCTTACTGTTGAAATCAAATGAGGCGTCCGAGAAGTCGTGCGACAGGTAAGTCGCCGCGTTGTCCGCCAGATGGAAGGCAAGCCAGGCCTGAAGAGTGCCGTAATCTGTGGCCTTCAGAACGCGGGCCATGGCCGCAATGCCTTCTGGCTCGCGCACGTCAACCTTGCGATCCGCCAGCCCTTCAGCCGGCAGACCCGCTGTGGTCAGGAACGCCGTCCAGTCGAAGTCCGGTGCAATCTTCTGAAGCTGGGACACTGGCATCGGGTTGTAGATCTTCAGCGGATCACGGGTCTGATCACGAGGGACTTCGACCTTCGCAAGAGCCGTCTCCAGATCCACCACAGCCTGCGCATTCTTCGCAGCGTTAGGCCAGCCTTCAAGCGTCAGCATCTTGGCGATATACGCCTGATAGGCCTTCTTCTTATCGGCCAGTTTGGGGTCTGTGTAGTAGCTGATATCCGGCAGACCAAGACCGCCACTGACACCAATGCTCATGCCCTGATCGAGCATCAGCATGTAGTGTTCGGGATCTTTCTGGTCCTGCTCAACGCCAATCTGGAACGTCGAGAACGCCATGGACTTCAGGGACGATCCAAAGGCTTCTGCAAGACTCTTGGCGTCACTGACCTTACGGATCTTTTCCAGATCGGCCGCCAGCGGCTTGGCACCAAGCGCGTCTACAGCCTTCTGATCCAGGAAGCTGGCATAGAACGTACCAATCTTGCCCATATCGTCAGACGGTTCTGCCGAGACGTGCTTCTGGGCTTCGCTCAGGATCGCCTTCTGACGCTCCATAGACAGCTCATAGAGAATACGGAACGGGCCGTAGCTGCTCATATCCCCTGGGATTTTCAGGTTCTTGAGATAGGTGCCGTTGGCATATTCGAAGAAGTTGTCGCCTGGCTTCACGCTTCGGTTCATGCCGGCTTCATCGAAGCCCCAGCCTGAATTGTAACCGGCAGCCTGCGCGCTGACAGATGTCAGACCCATGGCCAGCGCAAGTAAGCTCGCGCCCTGCGTCAGGCGACGTTTAACAGAAACTGTAGTCTTCACATTATGCCTCATGTTCTGGCGATTGCCGTAGCATGAGGCATAAAAGATCACGTCGTCAAAAAGCCGTCCATACAGATCGAGACTTTTTGTTACTTTCCGCTTTTGCGGGAGGCCTTCCGGGCCTTTTCTGCCGGTGTCGACACAGCCAGCACATCATAGTCAAAAACCATAACCTTATCGAGATACGGGCCTGCAAACTCCTTGAACGCTTCATGTGCTGGATCAAAAAAGGCCGGGTCCGTCACAACAGGCTTGCCCACATAGTAATTGCGATCTCCTTCAGAACGAAACGTCACAAGGAAAGCCTGCTGTAGACCGCCTTCAACGCCTTCGCCGCTGTTCTGAAACCCTGTCTCCAGGCTCACGACAACAGGACGTCCATCCGGGCGGCGGCTGTCCTGCGCCAGATGCAGGAAGCGGGCTGCTACTTCGGCGCGCTGGGCGGGTGTCGCGTCCTTCTTGTACTTGAACATGACCATGTGACGCACCGTGCCAACATGCCAGTCCGCAGCTGTAAACTGGGCGTATCCGACCTGACGTGCCAGTTGCTGGCTCGCCACTGTTGCCCCTGCAGGCGCGTCAGTCTTGATCGGGCCGGACGTTGCAATCGGGAGGGAGTATGGGTCCGCTTTTGCGGCGAACCCCTGAGACAGTCCGACCACGGACATCAGGGCTGCGGCCCCCCAGATGAAGCGGCGGGACAGAAGTAAACGGACGTCCATTCTCAAGCTCCAGTATTCAAGACAGAAAATGCGCTTCTTCATGCCATGAAAACGCATTTGCCGTCTTGTGAATTTCAGTAAGGCACTCTGTCTGTCAGGCCGCGATCTGCTTTTGGAATGCCCGCTTGCGCCACTGGATCAGGCGATAAACGCCATTGGCCGCAAGTTTCTGAAGCTTTGAGTGGGGCGTAAAGCCGATCGTCTTGAAGATCATGGCCGTCACACGATCGATATGCTTCTGCTGATAAAACCCCATTGCCTTGGACATATAGGCTGCGATGCAGCGTTTGTGATCGTAGGGAACGTCCTCCCCTTCATTGGTCGTATGGTAAGCAGAGGCGAGTTCATCATCCTCGCTCTCCGTCACACGGCCAAGCGCAATACGGGTTCGCGCCCAGACGCTCAGCTTTTCGCGCTTCAGGTAACGATGCATATGATCGTAAAATAGCTTGAAGTGCCGGTATTCGTCGGCGGCGATCTGTTTGCAGATGGCTTTCAGAAGTGGTTCGTCCGTCGCATCCGCCAGAGCCGTATAGAACGAGGACGTCCCCGTCTCGACCATGCAGCGCGCGATCAGTTCGCCCGTGCGGGACCCACGGATGGACGCATCAACGTCTGCATCAATCTTGTAACTTGCCCTGTAGCGGTCAAAGGCTTCTTCATAGTCCCAGCTTGGGTCCGCCAGCATCGCCCAGCGACCCAGCGCATCACCATGCTGCACTTCTTCCACCGCCCAGTTGGCCGCGGCAGCACTGAAATCAGGATCGCCTACAAAGACCCGACGCAGATATTCCGCGTAGTCCAGACCGTTCTTTTCCACGACTGAAGCAGACTTCACCAGAGGAATGATATCCGGGTCCACGCGGGATGGATCAAAGGAATCCCAGTCCATCTGCTCGATACGCCAGTGTTTCATTGCTTTGCCTCGTCCGTTTTCCGGCTCATAATCATGACGATGAGATGACACGCCGGGGCCATTTTGGGTAGGTGTGACGCAACAACGTTGGAGAAAGCCCCGTGACGGCTCAGAAAATGACACAGCCAGACGTCCGCCACGACTGGACGCGCGCTGAGGTTGAAGCACTGATTAACCTCCCCTTCCCGGACCTGATGTTCCGCGCCCAGGAACTGCACCGTCGTTATTTCGACCCCACAAAAGTGCAGATTTCCACGCTTCTTTCGATCAAGACGGGTGGCTGCCCGGAAGACTGTGCCTACTGTCCGCAGAGCGCACGCCACGAAAAAAGCGTGAAGGCCGAACGCCTGATGGCGCTCGACAAGGTCATGAAAGAAGCTCGTGCCGCCAAGGCAGCGGGTGCCGGCCGATTCTGCATGGGCGCAGCATGGCGCTCCCCGAAGGACCATGATCTCGATTCTGTTTGCGAGATGATCGAAGGCGTCAAATCCCTCGGCCTCGAAACCTGCGTCACGCTCGGGATGCTGGATTCCACGCAATCCCAGCGCCTCAAGGATGCCGGGCTGGATTATTACAACCACAATCTCGATACGTCCGAAGAGTTCTACGGCTCCATTATCTCGACCCGTACCTACCAGGAGCGTCTCGATACGCTGTCCAATGTGCGAGATGCGGGCATCAATGTCTGCTGTGGCGGTATTGTCGGTATGGGCGAAGACCTGTCTGACCGCGCTGGCCTGTTGATGACACTGGCCAATCTGCCGAAGCATCCGGAAAGCGTGCCGATCAATCTGCTGGTGCGCGTCGAAGGTACACCTCTAGGGGACGCCGAAGCCGTCGATCCGATCACCTTCGTGCGTATGATTGCCACGGCCAGAATCATGATGCCGCAAAGCCATGTCCGTCTTGCTGCTGGCCGTGAGAATATGACGGATGAAGCCCATGCCCTGTGCTTCCTGGCTGGTGCGAACTCCATCTTCTGCGGTGAAAAGCTTCTGACGACGCCGAACCCCGCAGAACACCGGGACCGTCAGCTTCTGTCGGCTCTGGGCATGACGCCAATGGTGCAATCCGAAGCGGAAATGGGCACGCTGCGCCCTGCCGTTCCAGAGGTTGCTGCCTGCGAAGCCGCACTGTCCTGACAGATGAGCCTGAAGCACCTCAATCTGAGGCACTTCAGGCTTTTTTCTCTTGGCGCGGCTGCCGTTCTTTTCTAAACCCTCGCCCTTCGCGAATTTGGGACGGGACCAGCCAGCATGACGACGCATTCTTCCACAGCGCCAAAAATTCGCGTCGGCATCGACTTCGGCACGACAAACAGCGTTGTGGTCATTGCAGATGAGCACGGCACGACGCAGCCTGCCGTCTTCAACTTCATCGACAGCCCGTCTTCCGAAACCTGTCGGACCCTGCTCTGCCTCTGGCTCGATCAGGATGGAAAAAAACGCGTTCTTCAGGACGCCATCGGGCTCGATGCGATCGAAGCCTATCTGGACGATCCGGCGGAAAGCCGCCTCATCATGTCCATGAAGACCTATCTCGCTCAGGGCTCCTTCCGCGAAACCCGCGTCTTTTCCACCACCATGACGCTTCAGAACCTGATTGCCCGGTTTCTTCGCTCCCTTCTGGACAAGGCAGGAATCAGCCCGGATCAGGTCAGCGCCACGATTGGTCGCCCCGTGCGTTTTGCCGGTGAACTTGCAGACGACGAACTGGGCGTAAAACGTCTCAAGGAAAGCTTTGTCGAAGCCGGCTTTGCCGAACCCAATGTTGTCCTTGAACCGGAAGGTGCGGGATGGCGCTTCATGCAGCGTCTCGATGCCCCCGCGACTGTTCTGGTGGGAGACTTTGGTGGCGGGACCAGTGACTTCTCCGTCATGCGCTTCGACCCACACGGTTCTCCCCGCACAGTCACGCTTGGGCATTCAGGCGTTGGCATTGCGGGAGACCAGTTCGACTTCCGCATCATAGACAATGTCATCGCCCCGGCTCTTGGACGGGACACGACCTACCGCGTCATGGGTGGGCAGCCCCTTCCCGTTCCGATCGAATGGTATGCGAGCCTGGGCCGCTGGCACCGCCTGTCCCTGATGCGCACGCCACAGACCCTCCGCAGCATTGAAGATGTCGCAAAGACAGCATCCGACCCGCAGAAGCTCCGTAATCTGCTGCGTCTGATCGAGGATCAGGAAGGGCAGAACCTCTATCGAGCCATCGGTCAGGCCAAGACCGAACTTTCCCGGCAGGACAGCACCGTTCTGCGCTTTGCACACAAAGATCTTAAAATCGAGCAGACAATCACACGTGCCGATTTCGAAAGCTGGATCAGCCCGGATCTGGATAAGCTGGCCGCCGCTATCGATGACGCACTTGAGCGAACTGGATTGGGAACAGCCGGCATCGACCGCGTCTTCTTAACGGGTGGAACGTCGTTCGTGCCTGCCGTGCGTCAACTGTTCATCGACCGCTTCGGGGCACACCGCGTCGACGGAGGCTCGGAGTTCGTGTCCGTTGCCGAAGGTCTTGCGCTCATTGAAGTAGAAGCAAGCGCCACAGCCTAAAGGCTACAAAACTGCTGCCTCAGCCACGATCAGCGAGCAGTGGCAGCGCGGACACTTGTGGTGGAGACTGTGATGGACGCTTTCTCCACATGCCCGGTTTCCTGCACACTGCGGCTAGATAGCTCCTGCTGGCGCAAGGCTGCGGCAGTGCTCATGTCTCCCTGTGCCTCGGCGGCCTGAGCGGCCACGAGAAGGGCGCGCCGCATCCCCTCATAATCCTGCGCATCCCGTCTTTTCTGCGTGAGGGACATGGCCTGATCCAATGCGAGTGCAGGCTCATGATTGAGGAGGGCCAGACGCGCCGCCAGATCCTGATGATCCAACATCGCGGCAGTCTCTTTCGAAGGCGCCAACAATGCTTCCATCCGGGCCAACTGTATTGCGTCTTTCTGATCGGCCGCGCCCAGACCAGCCAGATAAGCCGCCCGGTTGCGGACCTGCACATCCGGTGATTGAAGCGCGACCAGAGCAGAGGCCTCCGATCCCGTCAGATCATGTTGCCGGTACAGGGCTGCACTTCTGACAAGCTCCAGGTCACTGGCCTGGCTATACTGACGGAGTTTCAAGGCTTTTTCCGTCCGATCCAAAGCCGTCAAAGCGTCCGCGGGCCTGTTTTCCTCCAGTAACGCAGTGGCGAGATTGAACCCCGCATCATGAATCTGAGCAGCATCATCCCGGATCAGGGCACGATCCATGGCGGTCCGATACTGAATTTCGGACTGGTCTGGATGACCAAGCTCGAAAGCGCTCCGACCGGTTTCCATCGCATTTTCATAACCCTGATCCGGATCAGGGCCTTTGCTGACTGAGGAACATCCGGCCATCAACAAACACAGAACCATCATGCGCTTCATGGTCGAACGGCCTCTGCTGGCAGACGATGAGACGGTGTTTTCTGTGCACTTCCTCCGAGGAGCCACAGGCTCCGCAACTGATCTGTCAGCTTGCGCAGACTGTTTGCACTCGCTTCCGCCTGTGAAATCAACGCCGGGATCTGGGCCGTAGCTGCATTAGTATGGGCGATCGTTTCCTGAACCTGCGGCATGCTCTTTTTCAGTGTTGCAGACGCAGACCGGGCGTTTTCCATCGTGCCATCAGCCTTGGTCATGACCCCCCCAAGCTGCTTCTCGATCGGCTGAAGACGCGCAATGACCTCGTTCAGATTTTCCAACGCCTGATTGGCGCGCTGAAGCGTGTCATCCTTAGACAAAAGACCGCCGACAGTGCCCTTACCTGCCCGCATATCCGTCAGCATGTCGTTGACCTGTTTGGTGATGGCCTGAACGCTGTCCATGGCAGGGACCAGCTTGTTCCGAACGTCTGTGACAGTCTGGGTGATGACGTCCGCCGGATTGGCTTCTACCGTCGCGTTCAGAACGGCATAGCCCCAGTCCATGTCTTCCCCTCTCCCTCGCCCCAACTCGATATAGCTTGCACCAGCGACAACAAAACGGTGCCGGATGACGGCGGAACTGTCCTGCTTGATGAAGGGTACAAACTGCGGTTCGATATAGCCTTCTGCGTACATGCGCCCTGTGCTGTTCAGGTCCAGATGACGGATTTCACCGGCATGAACGCCCATAATTTCGATATCATCGCCAATCGCGAGGCCAGCAACGCCTGTTTCTGGCAAAACGAAATGGATCTTTTTTTCCGGCGTCAGCCACTGCTTGAGGAAACCAGCTTCCGCAACGGCAACAGCAAAAAGAATGATGGTCGCAAGAACAAGCAGCCCAACCCACTCATCCGCATAGCGGTTCTGGAAAAGCGGGCGGGCAGTGTCGGGGCGGCGTACGCGAAACATCAAGACCCTCGCATCGAAAACAGTCCATCATCGTAAAGACGCAGGCGTATGCTCGCATCCGTTTCATAGGCCCGCCAACTGGTGTCATCCGGTGCGAGCCAGACAACCGCACAGCCACGATCCCGCGCATCGGTCAGAGCCGACAGAAAAGCGTTCAGAAGGGGGGGATTGGCGTCCCCCATCGGGTTCTCAAGCAACAGCAGGGACGGCTCCCCCAGGAAGGCCCGCACACAATCCGCACGGCAGCGATCCAGTGGAGATAACTTCCCCGGCGAGACAACAGGCAGTCCGGGCAGACCAAACTGCATACCGAGCTGAACCGCCCGCTGCATCAGGTGCTCTTCGGGCACACGGGTATGATACAACTGCGGCCAGAGAATGTTCATGTGCGTGCCATACAGGTCGATCCAGCCACCATTGGCTACCATCCGGCCGATACGTCCACGAAGGGCAGCGGCCCGGCGTTCATCCAGATCAGACCATTCCAGACCCATGCACCGGGCCAGTCCGTCCTCCAGATCCACCAGGCCAACGCACATATCTGCGAACAGACTGGCCTGCTGCATATCGCGGCATTCGATCAGGGCGCAGTCTCCGGGATTCAGGCGCAGATTGTAGCGCACGGAAGCCAGTCCACTCCCGTCGAAGCGAGGACGCGCGTCCACCAGTTCGAGAACCGGATCAAGAATGGTCAGTTCAGTGACGGGTGCTTTGCTTTCGTCTGCCATCTCAATCCAGCCAGACGCTTAGAACGACGTTGATCGTCATGATGGACAGAATGCCGCGTGCAAAACCGCGCGGCAAAAGAGAGGCAAGATCATCTTCCGTTGTAGCGTCCATGCCGGACAGGCAGGAACACACACCGACAGTAAACCCACTGAAAATGAACTTTGCCGGAATAGCAAAATAGTCCACCGGGTGCATACTGCTCACGACCTGATCCAGAAAAGCCCAAACCGGCATGGTAATAACGTCTTCCACCCGGCAGACAGCATATCCCACCAACAGGGCTGTCAGACTGAAGATAATCCCCAGCGTAAAGCCACTGATGGTCATGGCAAGACTTCGGGGCAGCAGAAAGGCCACGAACGGGTCAATACCCATCCCTGTCAGTACCCGCATCTGACCACCCGTTGTGAGTGTTCCCAGTTCCGTCAGCATCAGCATCCCGGACCGACCCAGCAGGATGACACCCACAAGAACCGGCGCAATTTCACGGACCATGACGGTTGAGAGAATGGAGCCGGTCATCTGCGCCATACCAGCAAAGCCCAGCCAGTAAACCGCCTGAGCCACAATCCCGAACCCGGTCAGGGCCGCAGTGACCAGAACACTCAGCAATCCGCCGCCGGTCGCCTGCTGGAGCGAATGCCAGAACTCTATTCGCACGGTTCTACGCCAGGATGTCGGCGACAGCCCAAGCCGCAACACTCCCCACGCAGCCCCGATGACCATAAGCGTAAAGCGCATCTGGGCACGCGTAACCCGTCCCAGAGAAGCAAGTGCATTCTGAATTCGGGAAATACGCTCGAAGCGACTTCTCATCGCCGCCCCGCCAGAATGAAGCTACGCGTTACGCCGCTATTGGGCAGATAAAACATCCCGCGTGCGCGAAAAAGAAAATGCTCCCGAAGCTGGAGATAAGCCTGCTCGGAAACCTGAATTGTTCCCGCATCCGGTGCACTCGCAGCCAGCAACTCGGCAACATTGATGGCTTCACCCCACAGATTGAAAACGGCAGGATCACGGCCCAGCATGGCCGCCATTACAGGCCCGACGTCAATGCCCACGCGGAAGACCGGATCAATATCCACCGACGCCAGAAGCGACAGACACGCCTCACGGATAGAGACTGCCGCATCTGCAAGACGCAATACGGCGTTCAGGTCCGGCTCTTGTGAGCAACCGCCCACCAGCACGAGACGGTTGCTGACAACCTGTACGGAAAAAAGCCCCGTCTCCCGTGAGATGCGCTGGATATCCTCACTGAGCGACGACACCACTTTCATCGCTCGCTCGGCGCTATGACGATCCATGGCATAAGGGTCTGCAAATGAAATGACCATGACAGGCACCTGCGGATAAATCCCGCTGGGCACGGCTTCATCCTGAACACCGGATGCTGGCGGCAGAAGAAATCCTTCGTCGTAACGCGTGTCTTTCAGTTGATGGGTTACGCCTGGGCGGGCATCGGTCTGATGATCGCTCTGATCCAGAGCCTGCGAAAAGCGCAAAGCCACAACCGACGAAACAATCGCTACGATATGTTCCATCGCATCCGCTCTGGAGGGATTTTCCAGCACGATGGCACCCACAGCCTGATGACCACGCATGACGGGATGAAACACCAGCGATGTGGCTTCAACGGACCTCATGATGATGCGCTGGAAATTCTGGCTGCGCTCATCCTGTCGCGCGTCGTCAATGGACAGGGAATGTCCTTCAAACAAGGCTTCAAACAGCAGGGCATTTTCACGCTTCGTAATCTCGATGCCCGTACTGTGAACATCCCTGACAGGATCAAAAGCATCCTCACAGAGCAGCCGCTCTCCATCGGGGAGCAGTCGCCACAGGCTGGCACGACGCGAATTTGTGCGGGCCGCCAGGGCTTCCGTCAGGATCGGGACATCGTGAGACGCTTCGAACAGATCCGGCGTACTGGCAATCTCGTAAAGCGAAGCATTTTCCGCGCGCATCTGCTCACGACCGATTTCAATGCGCTTGCGAAGGCGTTCGATGCGCCGCCCCTGAATGATCAGCCCCAAAGCCAGCAATGATGCAAGCCCGACGACCAGCGCTGAAAACCACATATTCTGCCGACGCGCTGTAATCGCAAAGTCTGAGAAATCGTTTTCGGGAGCATTCAGCAACAATACCCATCGGCGATGCACGAACGGCAAAGCTGTCGCAATGGTGACGTAATTTTTTCCTCGCGCCGCCACGAGGCCCGGACCGGGGCCTTTCACTTTGAAGGTATTCAGGGCGCGGATGAAAACTGGCTGCGTCTTGGGGTCCAGATGCATGTTGGCCGGGTCAAAAGCCGGCTGCGTACCGTCATCACCCGCTGTCTGACCGGCGATGATCTGACCATGCATATCGACGATGACAGCCTTGCCGCTTCGCCCGACCTGAAGGTTACTCAGAAAAGAGGTCAGTCGATTGAGGGCAATGTTGGTTGCAAAAACAGCCTGATGACCGTCGCTCGTCTGAAAAGCCATGGAGGCAGTAATGGTAAACTCCCGAGCAGCCAGATAGGCGTAGGGATCCGTCCAGTAGAGGGCCCCTTCTCCACGCCCGATCCGCTTGATGGCTCCCCGGAACCATGGCCGGACCGTAACATCATATCCTTCCGCCGGATCAAATCCCGTCCCGATTGGTTTGCCGCTCTGGTCAACGTAAGTGTGACGATAGACACCATGGCCATTCTCGATCTGAAAATGAGTCTGCTCGTAATCCTTGCCGTGCCGGGTAACCATCCAGAACTGCTTCTGATCACTGGCCAGATAGAAACTGTCGACCTGCGGCATGTGCGCCAGCATGGAACGTCCATAGAGCATGAAGGCATCTGGAGAAGCGTCCGTAAGTGGCTCACGGAACATATCCTGCGCGATGGCAGCACTGTCTGAAGCAGGAGAAAGATAATTCCTGACTTCTTCCGTCACATATTTCTGCTGGCTTCGCAGCAGATCGCTGGACAGGGAAATCGCTCCCTGACGGGTTGTCCGGTAATTATGAAGGCTGATGGTAATAATTGCCGCAATAACAAGCAGAACGCCAATAATTGGACCGAGAAACTGCAGGACCTTCTGCCGGCTACTGGCAGGACTCCGCGTAGGGTCAACAATCTCAGCGGCTGACAAGGGCTTTTACTCCGGGATGATGGATACTCTGATGTTATTCCCAACATTCAGTAACATGCCAATATCTCTTGCTCCATGATGGATCGCAACCCGCCTAACGGGTGACAAACGCATGAGACCATAAAATTTTTACTTTTCGGCAATAAAATTTCGTCAATTCCTGACCCTGTACAGAAAGACTATAATCCGTATCATACAGGTCCAGTTTCACTGCGTCCCATGTGCCACTCAAGGCCTTCCCCGAGCGTGTCACCCTTCAAGAACTCCGGTGCTTCTCCATGCTTGATCTGCTGTCCTACCGTTCCGTTCTGGCCTTCACAGGGGCTGATCGCCTTTCCTTCCTGCAAGGATTGATCACGAATGACGTCCAGCTTCTGACATCTGACACGGCTCTTTGGAGTGCACTTTTGACGCCGCAGGGGCGGTGGCTGAGCGAGTTTTTCCTGTTCAGCACGCCAGACAGCATTCTGATGGATTGCCCGGCGGATCACGCCGACATGCTGGTTAAAAAGCTGTCCCGCTTCCGCCTGCGCGCTGACGTTAAAATCGAAGCAACGGATTTTCAGGTCATCGTCGGACAGAACAGTCCGGCTCCGGTAGATGCCATTTGTGCAGCGAACGATCCACGCTGTGACGGTGCAGGGTGGCGGGCCGTGGTACAGCAAACCCCGACAGAGGCAGGACATGGAGGCATCTGGTTAAAAAAACGGCTTGAAAAAGGCCTCTCGGAAGCTGTCGACTTTGAGAGCGAAAAGACGCTGGCTCTTGAGGCCAATATGGATCTTCTGCACGGTGTATCGTGGAAAAAGGGTTGCTACATGGGTCAGGAATTGACGGCCCGGACGCATTATCGTGGGCTTTTACGCCGTCGCCTCCTGCCCGTTCAGATCCAGGATGGGGCTTTTCCTGAAGCAGGCGGGACGCTCGTTATGGGCGATAAGGAGGTCGGAGAACTACGCTCCCGTCAGGGCTCGCGCGCCTTGGCCATGCTGCGCCGTGAAGCATGGTCGTCTCCGGAACTTGCTTTTGAAGGCAAACCGGTCTCCGTTGTGTGGCCTGACTGGTTCCCTCTGGAGATGCGTTCGTGACCTACACCCCGCCTGCCCCCGCCGTCGTTGATGATATTATCAGCCAGACAAAGTTCGATGCGAATGGCCTGATTTCCGCCATCGCGCAGGACACGAAGGGCGTTATCTTGATGCTTGCATGGATGAACGCAGATGCCCTGCGGGAAACGCTGCTGACCGGCCGCGTCTGCTATTGGTCTCGCAGCCGCAAATCCCTGTGGCGGAAGGGTGAGACGTCAGGCCAGCAGCAGCATCTTCTGGAAGCCCGACTGGATTGTGACATGGATGCGGTTCTGATGATCGTGGATCAGACGGGCGTGGCCTGCCATACAGGCCGTCGAAGCTGCTTCTATCATGGGGTCACCCCGGACGGGCTGCGTGATACCTCGCAGCCCGAAATCAGCGCCGAAGAACTTTACGGACGCTGATCCGTTACGGCCGCCTGTGCTCCAGGGAGCGGCCAGCCCGGCATCATGAACGTTGCCGGGCAGTTATCCTGCACCTGCGGAGATGACCGATAAGACCCATTGGTCGGAAAAATCGAGAGTTTCTGCGGATCAAGTGTAAACCAGAGCTGCGTCAGAACGATTTTCCCATCATGATCGGGTTCGCACTGAAACTGGAGCGCCCGCTCTTCCCGCACACCGGTCAGTTGTACGAACATCGCCAGCAGGTCGTCTTTCTTCACCTGAAAACCGCTATGCTGCGCTAGCCACTGCCCATAAGCGGATGACGCAAAACGATCCCGCAACTGCATGGATGTAATGAAGAACTGATCTGCATCGTAGCCAAAGCAGCGGGCATGCTTAGTGTATTCATGCACATGCAACGGATGCTTCAGATGAGGAACGACACTGGCCAGTGCGTTTTCCGTGGCAGGCTGAAGCTTTGGCGGCGTGTCATCGTGATCGTAGATGTCACAACCCTTCATCCACCACTGCTGAACTGGGACGTTCTGCGCCTCAAGCGCATGCGGCTCGGACGCCCAGAGGCCATGCAAACCAATCAGATGACTATGCGGCTGACTAGCCATACACCCCCCGCCACCTGCGCAGAATCCTGGCTGCCAGGTCAGGGCCAGCGTGTCGTGACTAAAATCCGTATGCGTGACGGGTGTCAGGGATGGGCCTACAGGCGCCTGTGAAGAAACGCATCCTCCAAGAGCAAGGAGGGCAGCGACAACAAGCCGCTTCATGCCTTCAGTCCTTTGGCGTGATGGATCAGATGATCGGCGATGAAGGTCTGGATGAACCAGTAGGAGTGATCGTAAACGTCGTGATGGCGCATTTCGAGCGCCTGCCCGCTTTCCTTGGCCGCTTCAACGAGAGCATCAGCCCGCAGGTCGGAGAGGTACTGGTCCTGCAATCCCTGATCCACGAGAATCGTGGACGGGTGCTTGTGACCGTTCCTGAGCAACAGGGTTGGATCACATTGACGCCATTTCGACGGATCCCCGCCAAAATAGGCATCAAACGCCTTCTGGCCCCATGGAATGATGCTCGGATGACAGATGGGCGCAAAGGCTGAGACGGTTTTCCAAAACTCTGGATATTGCAGCGCCTGATTGAGCGCGCCCATCCCGCCCATGGAATGACCCATAATCCCTCTGCGTTGCCCATCCAGCGAAAACAGCGTTTCCGTCAGGGCTGGCAGTTCATGCCGGATATAGCTCTCCATGCGATAATGCCGGCTCCAGGGTTCAGCCGTCGCATCCACATAGAATCCTGCTCCTGACCCAAGATCATACGCGTCGTCTTCGCCTGAGGTACCCGTGTCACGTGGGGACGTATCCGGCGCCACCAGAGCAATGCCATGATCTGCGGCAAAACGAATGGCGTTGGATTTGATGAGGAAAGTTTCATGATTGGCTGTCAGACCAGCCAGAACGTGAAGAACCGGCACCTTTTGGCCGGCCAAAGCCTCCTTGGGTAGGAAGATCGAGAACGTAGCCGGAACGTCCAGAACTTCTGACTGATGTTTCAGAACACGCAGGGAGCCGCCACAACAGGCATGCTGCCCTACCGTTTCTACTGCTGGGTTTTGAGACGACATACTCAGTACTCCACAACGCTGCGGATGCTCTCACCACGCGTCATCAGGTCAAAGCCGTGATTGATCTCGGAGAGCTTGAGCTTGTGGGTAATGAGGGAATCAATGTCGATCCGCCCCTCCATGTACCAGTCGACGATTTTTGGAACATCTGTTCGACCGCGCGCGCCGCCAAACGCTGAACCAATCCAGCGACGACCCGTCACAAGCTGGAACGGGCGCGTGCTGATTTCCTGACCGGCCCCGGCAACACCAATGACGCAGGACACACCCCAGCCACGATGCGCGCTTTCCAGAGCCTGCCGCATGAGCGTGACATTGCCCACACATTCGAACGTGTAGTCCGCGCCACCCCCCGTGATTTCGATCAGATGCCCGACCAGATCGCCGTTGGGGCCAAGATCTTTCGGATTGACGAAATCCGTCATACCAAACTGGCGCGCCATGGCTTCACGGGCAGGATTAACGTCAATGCCGATGATGCGCGTTGCACCCACCATCTTTGCGCCCTGAATTACATTCAGACCAATCCCGCCGAGGCCAAAAACAGCCACAGTGGACCCAGGCTCGACCTGAGCCGTGAACATCACTGCACCAAGGCCCGTGGTCACGCCGCAGCCGATGTAGCAGACCTTGTCGAACGGAGCGTCCGGACGGATTTTTGCCAGCGAGATTTCTGGCAGAACCGTGAAGTTCGCGAAGGTTGAGCAGCCCATGTAGTGATGGATCGGCTGCCCTTTGTAGGAAAAGCGCGACGTTCCATCAGGCATCACGCCCTTACCCTGCGTAGACCGGATCGACGTACAGAGGTTTGTTTTGCGAGACAGGCAGGACGGACATTCCCGACATTCCGGCGTATAAAGCGGGATCACATGGTCTCCCGGTTTCAGATGCTTTACGCCCAGGCCGACCTCGCGAACAATCCCGGCACCCTCGTGCCCCAGAATGGCAGGAAACAGTCCTTCCGGGTCCTGACCGGACAGCGTGTACTTGTCAGTATGACAGAGGCCGGTCGCCTTGATCTCGACCAGAACCTCGCCTTCCTTCGGCCCTTCGAGCTGAACGGTATCGATTTCAAGCGGCTTGCCCGCTTCAAACGCGATTGCTGCAATGACGTCCATGTGCACTGACTCCCTGATGCGTTGCGACAAGGTGTCGCATTCGGGAAACCGGACGCAAGAGGCGCGTTATGCTTTCCTGCGGCCTCGTGAAACAAAGCTGTTGTGCTGGAAAGTTTCTTTCCCGTTTTGACTGGCAAAACTGCGCAAAACATCAGAAATCTTTTGGTGTTGGCCGGTCATACTTTTCACGGTTAGTTTCAGAGGTCATATCGCATTCAGGCAAGGAGCCTTCTGCTTGATCGTCAATCGCCAACACGGCCTGGCCATTCTCTTCAGAGAATCCCTGCCACCTATCCTTCTGCTGGCCCTCTGGGATCTTGTAGTCGTTATCCTTTTCCAGATTTACCATCAGGAATGGATGGACCAGCCTGCCCTCCCCATTTCCCTGATGGGGTCTGCGCTGGCCATCTTTCTTGGCATGCGTAACAACGCTGCCTATGCACGCTGGTGGGAAGGGCGAACCCTCTGGGGCTCGATCACCAACAACTGCCGGTCCTTTGGCCGTGAAGCGGCGTCCCTGCTGGGCGGTCGCCCCGATCTTGCACGGTATATGGCTGCCTACCCGCACGTCCTGCGTGCGGCACTCCGCGGAGATTCAACCGGTGAGGAAGTCGAAAGACTGCTTCCGGCTGACGTGCGCAGCAAGGTCTTTGCCTGTTCCAACACAGCAAATGCCCTGCTTTACGAAATTGGCCTTGGAGTGCAGCAGGAAGTAGAACTCAAGGGCATTGACGGTGCCGTTCATGGCACGGTGGATCGTATTCTTTCGGATATTGCCAACGCACAGGGCGGTCTCGAGCGTATCCGTAACACACCGCTTCCAGTGCAGTATTCCGTCATTCCTGAACTGGCTACGCATCTGTTCTGCATCATTCTGCCCCTGTCAGCAGTTCAGACACTGGGCTGGATCACGCCGCTTGGCTCCAGTGTGATCGGTCTGCTGTTCCAGATGCTGGATCGCAGTGGCCGTGACCTTCAGGAACCGTTCATCGCCAGCGTCCATGCCCTGCCAATGCACACCATGGCCCGAACCATTGAGCGCGATCTTCTGCAACCCATTGGAGAGCCTGCGCCGGCTCCCATCCAGCCCAGGCACGGGGTGCAGGCATGATTCAGATCGGATAATGCAGGACAGGAGGGGGTTTTTCTGGTATTGTCCAGAGCTATGAACACCTTCAAGACCCCCCCGAAGGGCGGCATGACCGACGAAATGGCTCGTGCCGCAGCCAAGAATACCGCCCGTCAGACCGATCCCGAGCACGGTTCAGATCCGTTCAGCGAGGGTGACTCCATCGTTTACGCAGCGCATGGCGTAGGCCGGGTGGACAAGATCGGTATGGTCGAAGTGGCCGATACCATGATCGAGATGATCCAGATCTCGTTCCCTGGCAACCAGATGACCCTGCGCATCCCGCTGGCCAAGGCGCGTAAAGCGGGTCTGCGTAAAATCGTAACGCGTGACATCGTCGACAAGGCGATGACGGTCATCAAGGGTAAGCCACATGTCAGCAAAGGCATGTGGGCCCGTCGTGCTGTCGCTTATCAGGAAAAGATCAACTCCGGTGATCTGATCCAGATTGCAGAAGTTCTGCGTGATCTGCGCCGCAACGTGGACAGCCTTGATGGCAGCTTCTCCGAACGCAAGCTGTTTGAGGCTGCACAGGAGCGCTTTGTGGCTGAAGTGGCTGTTCTTGAAAACACGGACCCTGCAACGGTTCTCGAGAACCTGACCAAGACCATGAAGGCCGCCTGAGCCTTCCCCAATTCTGCGATGTTTTCATTTAATTATGAAAACATCGCAGTTTGAAAAGCATCCTTCACCTTTCTTCCGCGTTGGCGACACGGAAAGCTCTTTCAGGATGCTTTACCCCATCATTTGAAATCCCTGACGTTCAAGGAGAGGTGAGGACCTATGCCCGCCCCTTACAGCAATCGTTTCGCCGGCAAGAAAGTACTCGTTACGGGTGCGTCCCAAGGTATCGGTGAGGCCACAGCCCTTCGCTTTGCAGAAGAAGGCGCTCAGGTCGCACTGAATGGCCGCAAGGAAGACAAGCTGATTGCTGTCCGCGACAAGCTTCCAAAGGTTTCTGGCGGCGAACACCCGATCGCCACGGGTGACATCTCTAAGGAAGAAGACGTCCGCCGCCTGATGCGCGAGAGCATCGAAGCCATGGGTGGACTGGATGTTCTGGTCTGCAACGCAGGTTACCAGATTCCGTCTCCGTCCGAAGACATCAAGCTGGAAGACTTTGAAGGCGTGATGGCCGTCAATGTGACGGGTGTAATGCTGCCCTGCCGCGAAGCCATCAAATACTGGCTCGAAAACGGCATTCAGGGCGCAATCATTGTGAACTCCTCTGTTCACCAGATCATCCCGAAGCCTCATTATCTCGGCTATTCCGCCTCAAAGGGCGCTGTGGGCAATATCGTCCGCACACTGGCGCTGGAATATGCGAGCCGTGGCATCCGAGTAAACGCGGTTGCGCCGGGGGCCATCGTAACGCCAATCAACATGTCGTGGATCAATGATCCGGAGCAGTATAAAGCCGTTTCCGATCACATCCCGATGAAGCGTCCGGGTGAAAGTCGCGAAATTGCCGATGCCATCACGTTTCTTGCCGCCGAAGACAGCACCTATATTACGGGTCAGACCCTCTATGTGGATGGTGGCCTGACGTTGTATGGTGACTTCGAAAAGAACTGGTCCTCGTAATCCATGACACCTTCCCTCACTGTTCTCATCATCGAAGATGATTTTCTGATCCGAACTTGCCTTGTGGAATTCCTGCAGGACAGTGGACTGGATGTGAGGGAAGCAGGAACCTGTGCCGAAGCGACTGCCTGCATCACTTCGGAGCCTCGTCTTGATGCGTTGGTAGCAGATATGGCTCTTCCTGATGGTGATGGCATGAGCCTGAGCCATCAGGCCCGCGAGCGCTGGCCGGATCTTCCGGTCATTTACATCAGTGGTCATGGTGATCTTCGCCGGAACGAAACATCCGGTGACCCGGCGCGAGACCGCTTTATTTCCAAACCCTACTCGCTTGCTGCCGTTCTGAAAGCTCTTCACGAGATGGCAGAGCCGGTTTCCGGTTAGGGCCTCTATAATGAATAGTGCCAGTGATCCCAGCACTCCTTCACCGGTCGAGCATCGCCTGAACGAAGCCGATCAAAGCCTCCGGGCGGGAGATGCTCACAAGGCACTGACTTTGCTTGCCCCTCTTCCAAACAGTCCTGCCGTCCATCTGAACAGAGGGCGCGCCTTTTTCCGCCTTGGCCAGTATCAGGCGGCCGCGACAGAGCTTGAAAAAGCGACCCTTCCCTTTGGGGGCCACGCTGTCGCAGCCGTTATTGACGAAGCAGTTGGCCTGCGTCGTAGAGCCGACCTTCTGCATCTGTTTTCAGAAAGCCGAAAAATCGCCCCGCATGACCCGCGCCTCCTAGATGCGCAGGGCAATATCTTCATGCATCTGGGACGCTTTGATGAGGCGGAAGTGTGCCTAAGGGAGAGCCTTAAGCGGCGCCCCAATGACAAGGGCACCCTCAATCTTCTGGCCATGAATCTCACGGAACAGGGACGTTTCGACGAAGCCTTGTTCATTCTCGATGGTCTGCGTCAGCGCGCGCCTGAAGAATGGGGGCCTGGCTGCAACATGGCTGCTATTCTCAATAATATCGGACGCCTTGAAGACGCGGCAAACATCTATCGAGAGACCATTCCCCTCGCCCCCAACGAAGCTGCACTTAGGCTGAATCATTCCATTGCCATGCTTAAAAGCGGTCGTATGGCTCAGGGGTGGGCCGAGCACGAATGGCGTTTCGGTATGCCTGGACATACCAACCTGCCGCAGAACCGACTTCTGCCCAATATTACGCCTTTCCTGGACCTTGAGGGAAAACGTGTCCTCGTGACGCAGGAGGAAGGTCTGGGCGATACGCTAATGTATCTCCGATATATCCCGGCTCTCGCCCGAACAGGCGCTATTGTTCATATCTGGGGCACGTCCACGCTGGCTGGCCTCTGCCGCCGCGTCGAAGGCACAACCATCGTGCAACATGGCGGAGAGACGCCAGACTATGACTACCACTGCCCCTTCATCAGCCTTCCCCGTGCGTTTTCCGCGACGCCTGACGCCATGGGCGCACCCGTTCCCTATCTGAAGGCCGATCCAGTCAAAGTCCTCCAGTGGAAGAAAATCTTGCATTCCGACCGCAAATTGCGTGTCGGCCTGGTTTGGGCGGGCGGCGCTCGTCCTGAAAATACAGGTGCACAGATGGTGGATCGCCAACGGTCCATGCCGCTCTCCGCGCTTGCGCCTCTGGCCGATCTGGAGGGGATCAGCTTTTACTCTCTTCAGAAGGACGAGCCCGCCCTGCAACGGCTCGACTTTCCCGGACATCTGATCGACTTCATGCCGCAATGTCTGGATATGGATGATACGGCGGCCCTCGTCTCATGCCTCGACCTTGTCGTATCTGTAGATACGTCCATGGTGCATCTGGCAGGAGGGCTTGGGAAACCTGTCATCATGATGGACAGGTTCAACAACTGCTGGCGCTGGCTTCATGGCCGGGACGACAGTCCGTGGTATCCGAAAATGAAAATCGTCCGCCAGACCCGTTTCCGGGACTGGTCGGACGTTGTAACCCGGGTCAGGTCTTTGCTTGAAGACGCAGTCAGCGCTCAGTAATCGAACCCGTAAGACAGACCAACGCTTGAGCCCGGATCGTTTTCCGGAGTCGTAAAGCCAGTCACCTGCCCGCCTGTTCCGACAGTCGTGTTAAGCTTGAGGCGCTTCGTCAGATCAATCTGAACCTGCGCCTGCGTACCGGACCCGGATGTAGCCTGTTTCGCGCCAACATAGACGCCCTTCATGACGTATTTTCCGGCTTCCACACTGGTCCCCCCGTTATCGACGCCACTACCGCCACCTACGGCGAGACGATCAAGCCCAAGCGCATTTCGCACTTTCCCGAGTGGGTCAAAAGACGAGCCCCCTGCAAGCTGAGCCACGGCAGCAGCAAGTTCAGCAAGCTGCGTGGTCGAGAGGGAATGTGCGTCTGTTCCGAAGAGCAGAATGGCCAGAACTTCATCCCGAGGCTGTGTCGGCACTGATGCGAAGTCGATCCTTGGTGCGCTGGCATAGCCAGTCACCAGAAGGCTCGCCAGCGTTCCCTTGGCATTACGGTCTGCGCGGAAATCCAGTGTCGGATCAAGCTTGTGGTTCACGCCCGTGCCATTGAACGCGACGCGTCCATGCGTGAAATTCAGGTTGATCCCAGCAAGGTTGAAGTTACCGCGCTTAAGGTCGAACCCGCCCGTCACGGACGGCGCGCTGCTGGTCCCACCCACATGCAGTTTGCCCTGCATTTCTGCATCCAGACCATGTCCCTGCACCACAAACTGGCCCGGCGAAATCACATCAATCGCCAGACCAATAATCAATGCACTGGTCGTGTCGGGTGCCTTCTGGCCAGGACGAACCACATCAAGCTGCGCCACAGAAGCCGGCATGGAGTTGGGGATGTTGACCGCCACGCTCGGCAGAACGATCTTCCCGTCCACATCGACACGGGTGGTGGCCTGTCCATGAATATGCAGGTCCGTGTTGATCGTGGCTGTTACCAGATCACTGGAGATCGGTCGCGCCTTGTTGGAAATAGCCTTGATATCCACCGGCAGACCCGGTCGGAACACACCGACTGTTCCCGTCAGACCAATCGTTCCCGGACCTGCATGAGCCAGAACGTTCTGAAGCGTCAGAGTGTCACCTGAGGCCACAATCGCACCGTTGATGTCCGTCAGACGGACACCCTGTGCGTAATGATCGAAAGAGACATTGTGCAGGTCAACCTGCCCGGTTGCCCGAGGCTGGGTTGCGTTTCCAGCGACATTCAGATTGATCCCGATCTGACCCTTCGTCGCCATGCCGCTCGCACCCAGCACACCGTTGGCAACGGACAGATCCACATGGCCAGTCGTGTTCAGGGCGATCGCGCCATCCTTGGACGTAGGCGCCGTTCCACGAACCGCGAGAGCCACTTTCGGGCCAGCCGAAAGCGTTGCATCCACCTTTGCCGTTTTTCCGGCGAGACCGATATTTGCCAGAATTTCCGCAGCTGGAAGCGACGCTGCGGGACCGGTCTGCATTTTCAGACCATGCGCACTCAGAGACACGGTTCCGGTCGGGGCATCCAGTGTTCCGCCCAGATTGGCCTTGGCGGAAATGGTGCCGCTTGCTGCCAGATCCGGGGCGAAAGGCTTGGCAATCGCAGGCGTCAGACGGTCCACCGTTGCCGTCAACGCAAGGCGAGGCTTGATCGAGCCTGCAACATCAATCGTTGCCGGCGCCACACCCTTTGGGGCCAGCGTCGCACGCAGATGATCCACGCCCATGACATCTCCGAAGGACACATTGGCTGGCCCACCCAGACGGATATATTCGTCTTTCGCCATCGCCGTCAGACGATCAATGCGGACGGTCTTCTTTGGCAGGTTGAGCAGAACAGCCGTATCGACATTGGCCGGTGCGCCCATGACATTCTGGAAAGCCCCATTTAGCGTCAGCGCCATGGCGGACTGCGGTCCTTTGACCGTCGCCCGGGCCTTACCCGTAATGTCCTGCGAACGAACGCCTGCCAGATCGAGCGTCAGATCCGGGGTTGGATCATCAATCGGATTGGAAATCAGGCCCTTCAATGTCAGGGACTGCACGCTCGCCTGAGCCATGGCCAACGCACCGTCAAGCCCAAGTTTGACCTGCGGCGGTGCGCCTTGTGGCTCGGTCGTATGAATGGCAAGAGCCAGATGCCCCTTGATGGCCTGGCCAATCAGACGCTGGAAATCCGCAAGGTTCCTGATGCTGAGATCCAGATCTCCCAACGGGACCTTTGCGCCGTTTGGAAGACGAAGTTTGCCCTGCCCGGTGAGGCTGTTCCAGCTCAGCTTGTTCAGATCGACATGGAATGCGCCATCATCCGTTTTCTGCACGGCGCTATCAAGCACCAAGGGTGCATGATCCAGCGTTCCATGCGCCGTCAGGGTACCCTGAGGATGCGAGGGCAGATGCTGGAAATCCGCATCCAACGCCACTGGCCCCTTCGCTACATCCTTTGTTCCAAACTCGCCTTCCAGCCCGGCTTTGACCGCCAGATCATCGGTCGGCCCGTCCGCCGTGGCCGTCAGGGTCGTATTCCCGAGAAGTGTCGGGCTGACCTGTTTCAGATCGGGCAACGTAACCGTTGCCTTGGTCTGCATCCGGTTGCCATGCGCCATATCCACGATGGCCGACACCAGAACATGGAGCGCCTGACCATCCAGCCCGAAATTCTTCACCGTCAGAACATTGGCCGGGGACTTGCTGAGCTCCAGGGCCAGATGACCGTCCTTGCCGATCAGGTGCAGAGCCTGCGGCTGACCACCCGTGATGGAAATCGTACCTGTGCTTTGGACCGTCAGGTCATCATGATCCGTCACAGGCATTGCGAAATCTGCCGCCAGTGCAGCGTTTCCGCTCAGATCCGTGCTGCCCATGGCAGCAAGCGGGTGCAAATCCGGCAATGTCAGCGTGATGTGACCGGACGCTGCTGGCTTGAGCGTCGTGTTCGCGGCCATCTGGATCAGCGGGTGACTGATGGTCGCCACAACCGGCATAGTCGTCGCGAGCGGATGCGCGGTCACATCCAGCGTCAACGGGGAAGATGCCAACAATGTGGGCTGAGGTCCGGGCACACGCAGACCCGTCAGGGCGGCCTGAAGATGCGCGACTGTATCTTCAGGCTTGGGCGTTTCGGTCCCGTCAAATGTCGCGTGCAAATGCCCGATGGAAGCGCCCCCCGCGGTCAAAGCGTCAATGTCCAGAAGACCCTGCCCTGCGGGGGCCTTCAGCGGCCCATGCAGATCGGTATTCAGGGCAATCGCATTCCAGCCAATTCCCGGCTTCAGGGTCATGGCAGGCGCATTGGCCTTGACGTGCAGCGTTGCCACATTGGTGTAGAGATTGATCTGACCGGTTGAGGAGGCCGTAATCGGCCCGGCGCTCAGCCCGAAATCAAGAGCAGCAGCGGTGCGCGGTCCGGACAGATTCAGATGCGTATCTACTGGATCAAGCTGCGGCAGTTGCCCAAGCGTGGTCGCAAACCCGTTGACGCCTTCCTTATAGGTAAGCGCCAGCACAATACGGTCTTTGGGGGTTTGAGCCGCCAGCGTCATGCCACCCGGCGCATCCAGACGGTTCAGTTGCAGCGCGATATCCATTTTCGGAAGCGACTGCATTGTCACGCCATTCAGGAATGGCGCGATTGACGCGATATGCGAGTGACCGTTCAGCGTGAAGACCGTGGGCTTACCCGTGAAGTCAGGCCCGATTTCGATACGGCCGACATTCAGCGCATCCAGATCTACCCGGATATTGAGCTTCGACGGGCCGGACTTCGTCTGCGCCTCGGTCGTCTGAGCCGTATCTGACACAGGGCTGCGCAGCAGTGCCAGACGGCTGGCACTCAGAACCTTGACGTGCGCATCCATGTGCAGAAGGGAGAGCGGAGACCAGCGGAGCTCAAAATGATCCAGCTCCAGCCAGACACCCTTGCTGTCCTTCACTCGGAGTTCCGCCAGCGTCAGATGCTGCGGAAGCGCGCCGGACAGCCCGGCGATCTGCACCATGCCCCCCGTCAGTGGGCCGACCTTGCTTTCGATCAGCCGCTGCCCTGGCCCGATATTGATGCCGATTAGCACGATCACGAGCGCCAGAACAACCAGTCCAAGCGGAACGCCGACAACGAGACCAACGATCCAGAGAATGATCCTGCGGGCGCGCATCAGAAAGTCTCCCCAAGACCGATATAGAGTTCCCATTTGTCGCCATAAGCCGGGCGGTTCATGGGAAGGGCAACGTCAACACGAATAGGTCCGATCGGCGTGAAGTAACGAACACCCGCGCCATAGCCAACACGAAGCGTGCCCTGCCCCGGACGGGAGCCAGTCCCGACCTGACCGGCATCGACGAAAGCCGCCATACCCAGATTCATTGGCAGCCGCTGGCGAAACTCGACCGTTCCCGCATCCAGAGACGTACCGCCAATGGCATATTTCGTTCTGCCATACTGCGGCCCCACGCCCTGATACCGGAAGCCACGAACCGTCGCAGGTCCACCCGCGTAGAGCCGCTGATCCGGCGGGATCTGGTAGGTGGATGCCCCCTGAACCGACCCAACCGTGCCACGCACCGCAATGATGCTCTTACCGGGTTTGGTCAGCCCGATCCGGGCAAGGTCAAAGTATGTTGAGACCTGCGCAGACAGGAGGGTGAAGAAGGACGTTCCATTTTCCAAAGATACGGACGGCGTAGCGGACAGGGCGGCCCGAATACCATGTGTTGCCGGGTCGATCGGATTGGAAAGCTGGGTGCTGTCATAGGTCGCGCTCAATGGCGCGGACACGATGAAATAGTTTCGTGTGTCGCCAAATTGCTGGATCTGCTCCTGCATCCCCATGAGGCCGCCCGACACGTACCAGAACTTGCCAAGACGTCGGCCGATGCCTCCGCGAAGAATGAAGGCCGTCTGATGATAGGAATACAGAAGCTGCCGCACCGCTTCCACACGCAGGCTCAGGTTCTGGTTTTTATGCAGGAAGTCCGGCTTGCTGAAATCTGCATAAACATCGTAGCCCAGACCCTGCTGGGCTGAGCCGCCGAGGCCTGTCAGCAGAGCTGTCAGCTTGAGCTGCTCGGCATTCCCCAGAAGATTATGATGCGTCCAGGTGACACCGGCACGTCCACCCAGATCGGTCGAGTACCCGGCCTGAACCGCAACGGTGCGCCGCTTGGCTTCCTTGAAATCGAAGTCGATCGGCATGGCCTGAAAAACTCCAGGCACCAGCGTCTTACCCGGTCCAAGCGTGACGATCGGCGGCGCATTATGAACCTGAACCGACGAAAATACGCCCACAGCCGCGAGATCCTGACGAGCCGCCTCAATCTTGGACGGCTGATACAGCTCGCCTTCCTTGATCGTCAGACGGCGGCGAAGGAACGACTGGTGCACACGTTGCAAGCCATCCATCCCGACGGGACCAATGACAACCTTCGGACCTCTCCCAACGCGGAAGACAATATCCAGCGTATTGTCATGCGGCTGAAGATAGGCAAGCGGCGTGGACACATCCGCGACCGCATACCCCTCTTCCTGCAACTGGGTGAGAAGATTTCCCTGTGCGGCAAGCACATCGGAAGCCACTGCTGGCTGTCCGGATTTCAGCTTGAACGCTTTCAGTTCTTCCGCAGTCAGTTCCACGGGTTCACCCTGAGCCGTAGCGTCTCCCGCTGTCTCTGGCGCGCCCATTTTCTCTGCTGTCTGAGCCTTACTGTTCGCTGGAGCCGCACTTCCTTTTGGAGACGGTGATTTCGCAGCTGCATCAGATGGCTGAACTGCTTTGGGCGGCGGTGTTGTCAGGCTAATCTTGCCGAGATGGAATTGTGGCCCCATGGTAGCGGAAAGGGTAATGCTGACCTTTCCGCCTTTGGGAAGCGCATTCAGAGCATCCGGCAGTGCAGGATCACGTCCATCCAGTTCCCGATCACCGACCTTGATACGAATTGTAACCGTCCCCGCATAATAGCCCTGGGACTGCAATGCCGTGTCCACACGGTCGTAATCCGCACGGATACGTCCCGCTAACGCATAAGGTCCAACAGCATGGGTCGTCTTCAGTGTTTGAAGCTGGGACGAGGCCTGGATGGCGGCATCGACCTCCGCATTTTTAGTCGGCTGAAGGGTAACAGAATACGGAACGGTTTTCTCGGCCTCCTCCCCGCTGGAGGGCGCATCTGCCCATGCTTTCTCAACATGACAGCAGGATGCCATGACGCCGAAAGCAAGGGAAAAGGAAACAACTGACGAGCGATGGCCTGGCTTCACCGGAGGTCCTGAAAATCCGTTTTGAGGAGGGATCGAACCGGGAAGGATCGACCCTTTGGAGCGGATCCGCAAAAGACGGCCGCATACTCTTCTGGCTCTATCCTGAACACGCACGCCAAGTCCACCGAAGACCCTCCCTGTTATAGCCGATAGATACGCCTGAAAGACAAACAAGATTGTCTAGGTCTTCTGAAAACCGTATCACTCAGCACCCATGTCCCATCGTGATGCTCCTTCACCGTCCGGCCGCCGACGCCACAACCGACCGATCATTGATGAAAGTGTCAATTTTCCGGTCAATCAGGCAACAACGCAGTCCTCGCTCTTCAGCCGGCTGAGCTGTATCGGGCGACTGATAGCCGTTTTGATATGGGCTTTCTGGGCAGGCTGCCTGCAGGCGCTCTTCATACGTCTGCCTGGTCCAGCAAAGATCCGGCTTCCTCGCGTTTTCTGGTACACGATTGGGCGTATTCTAGGGCTTCAGTTTCGTGTCATCGGGACACCTGCCGGTGGCATCAGAACCGCCAGGGATGTCCAAAATGGTGAACGCCCGATCGTTTATGTCGCCAATCATTGCTCCTGGCTGGATATCATCGCTGTTGGCGGTGTTCTCCATACGGTGTTCGTCGCTAAAGGCGAAGTCGGTACCTGGCCGCTGATTGGCACCATCTCACGTCTCGGACGTACGATCTTCGTCAGCCGCAACCGCCAGAACACGGGGAAGGAACTGCATGACATGGCGGATCGCCTCTGGGACGGAGACGATATCGTACTTTTCCCGGAAGGCACGTCTTCAGATGGCAGCCGCGTCCTGCCCTTCCTGTCGTCTTTCTTTGCCGTGGCCAAGCCGGGCCGCCTTGAGCAGGCAGGGATGCCAAAGCCCCCTCCGGTCCTCATCCAGCCCGTTTCCATCGTTTATGACCGACTGGAAGGCCTGCCAGTCGGGCGCAGTCGGCGGTCCGTTTTCTCATGGTATGGGGACATGGACCTGACGCCACATATCTGGTCGTTCGGCCAGTGGCGCTCAATGCGGGCAACCGTTCTGTTGCATCCACCGTTGAACCCGGAGGATTTCAAATCCCGCAAGGAACTGGCCAACGCAACGTTCAAGGCCGTGCTGGATGGTGCCGCCCAGCTTCGGCAGGGACTTGTGCCAGACGGACAGAACTAAGCGCCTTATTCTTCTGCAATTCACAAGGTTTGTCTTGACTTGCCCGCCGTCAGCGCGTCACTTTCATAGCCATTGATGGGAGCAATCCAGCGTCCGTCCGGAGATGGTGATGCCACTTCAGGCCAGTCTGACATGCCGATACCGCCCCATGTTTGACTTCTCCCCTGTCTGGACAGGCTTGACCGCGCGGTCTCCTGCCCCGATGTGTGTGCCTGCTTTTGCCAATCCCGGATCGAGACTGTGACCACCGAGACTTCCGCCTCCGCGCCTGCCCCTGCTGATCGTGCCCCGACTGACCGTATGCGTCATGGGCTGCATGTCATTACATGGGGCTGCCAGATGAACGTCTATGACAGCGCCCGCATGGCTGATGTCCTGCGTCCGCTTGGCTATGGGCCGGTTGAAACGCCTGAAGAGGCGGACATGGTGATCCTCAACACCTGCCATATCCGGGAACGCGCCACGGAAAAGGTCTTTTCCGAGCTGGGTCGCCTTCGCAAAATCCGTGACGAGCGGATGGAAAACGGACGCGAACGCAGTATCATTGCCGTTGCCGGGTGTGTGGCGCAGGCAGAAGGCGAAGAAATCCTCCGTCGTGCGCCCTATGTTGATCTGGTGCTTGGCCCGCAGACCTATCATCGCCTGCCAGAAATGGTCGCCCGTGCAGCGCGCGCTGGCGGTGCGGTCATCGAGACGGATTTCCCGGCTGAACAGAAATTCGATTTCCTTCCCAATGAGGCTGCCCCTCAGTCCGCTGGGAACCTCACGGCGTTTCTGACCATTCAGGAAGGCTGCGACAAGTTCTGCTCCTTCTGTGTCGTACCGTACACACGCGGCGCAGAAAGCAGCCGTTCGGTCGCTTCCGTCATGGCGGAAGCACGCCGCATGGTGGACGCTGGCGTCCGTGAAATCACGCTGCTGGGCCAGAACGTCAACGCCTATCATGGCGATAATGGCCAGGGTCGCAGTGCTACACTGGCGGAACTGGCCGAAGAACTGACACGCCTGCCGGGTCTGGATCGTATCCGCTACATGACGTCTCACCCGCGTGACGTGGATCAGACCCTGATCGACGCTCACCGCGATAACCGCGCCCTGATGCCCTTCCTGCATCTGCCGGTTCAGAGCGGTTCAGACCGTATCCTGAAAGCCATGAACCGTGGGCATACCGCAGACGAGTACCGCGAAAGCGTTCGTCGCCTGCGGGAAGCGCGGCCGGATCTGGCTCTCTCGTCAGACTTCATCGTCGGTCATCCGGGTGAAACGGATGAAGACTTCGAAGCCACGATGCAGCTTGTGCGCGATATCGGCTTCGCCATGGCTTACAGCTTCAAATATTCCCCCCGTCCCGGCACACCCGCCGCAGGCCAGCCTTTTCAGGTGGCTGAGGACGTGAAGGACCGTCGCCTCGCCGAGCTTCAGGCGCTCCTGCGTGAACAGCAGGACGCATTCAATGCGGATATGGTCGGGACAGTTCAGGATATTCTCATTACGGGGAAAGGCCGCAAGCCGGGTCAGCTTTCCGGCCGGTCTCCGTATCTCCAGCCTGTTCATTTCGAAGGGCCGGAACACCTGATTGGCACCATCGCCAAGGTTGCCATCACAACTCGCATGACCAACTCACTTGGTGGAACCCTCATCCGGGAGACAGCCTCCGCTTGCTGACAACACCCCCGACGCGCTCCGTCGCCACCACTGGTGGCACCGAAGGCAATCGCACCGTCGCATTGCGCTTCAACGACAACATTCTTCTCCAGAGACTTCTGGGAGACCACGACCGACATCTCGCCCGACTTGAGGAAGGGTTTGATGTCCGGCTCTCATGCCGTGGCAACAAGATTGCCATCTCGGGAGAGACGGACGCCGTTGGCCGGGCGCAGGCCGCCATCGTCGCGCTTTACAATCAGCTCGAACAGGGCGGCACCATCGACAGTTCGCAGGTTGATGGGGTGATCCGCCTCACGGCACTCCCGACACGCCATCATGAGCGGCAACGGGCTGCCGTTCCGCCACCATCTCCACCACAACATTCTCAGAAGCAGCACCCACGCCGGGACAATCAACATCGGACGGATACCCGCTCTCCACAGCAGGTCTCTCCGTCTTCCGCTCCTTTTACGGACCTGCCCGCCATTCGCACCAAACGGGGCGTGATTGCCCCTCGGTCTCATGGTCAGGCGGCCTATATGGAAATGCTGGCTCGCACCGATCTGGTCTTCGGGATCGGACCAGCGGGAACAGGCAAGACCTATCTGGCTGTCGCGCAGGGCGTCGCCATGCTGCTGGCCGGACAGGTTGATCGTATCATTCTCTCCCGTCCGGCAGTGGAAGCCGGCGAGCGGCTGGGCTTTCTGCCCGGTGACATGCGGGAAAAAATCGACCCCTATCTCCGCCCGCTCTATGATGCCCTGAATGACATGATGCCGGGCGACCAGGTCGTGCGCCGGATGGGTACGGGCGAGATTGAAGTTGCGCCGCTGGCCTTCATGCGCGGCAGAACCCTTGCCCACTCTTTCGTCATTCTGGATGAAGCCCAGAATACGACACCAGCCCAGATGAAGATGTTCCTGACCCGCATGGGTGAAGGCACACGCATGGCTGTTACAGGCGACCTGAGCCAGATTGATCTGCCCAACGGGGTATCATCTGGGCTAAGGGAAGCCGTCGAGACCCTCGAAGGCATCAAGGGAATCGGCATTACACGGTTTACGTCCGTCGATGTGGTGCGCCATCCGCTGGTTGCCCGTATCGTCGATGCCTATGAACAGAAAGCGCCTGCCCCTCTGGATAATTTCAGGGATCGGCCGCGCCGGGAAAACAATGGAACCTCCAAGTCGTCACGCCGGTACTGACATCATTATCGAGGACGCCAGATGGCGTTTCTCGGTTCCTGATACAGAGCGCGCGATCCGTCGTGCGCTCACCGCCGTCGCCCGTCAGGGCGGCCCGGATTTCAGCCGGTCTCCTGCGCCGTCGATTCTTCTTTCGACGGACCGGATCGTAAAGCGGCTCAATGCCCGCTTCCGCAACAAGAACAAGCCCACGAATGTTCTGACATTCGAGCCGATGTCCCCCCTCCATGGCGGAGACATCATCCTGGGGTACGAGACAGTCCGGAAGGAAGCGGATGCTGCTCATCGCAGCATGCGTGCCCATCTGTCCCATCTTGTGGTTCATGGTGCCCTGCATCTGGCAGGATACGATCATTATCAGCCCGGCGAAGCCCGGGACATGGAAGGCGTGGAAACCCGCACGATGCGTCAGCTTGGCTTTGGCGATCCGTGGCGACAGGCAGGAAGACGGGCATGAGCGAAGACATCACTGACCGTTCAGACGACGGCAGGAAGAATTCCCGCGGCCTGTTCGGACTGTTCGGACGCCGTGGTCGCGATCAGGGTTTGCGCGAATCCATCGCCACGCTTGTTCAGGAAGCTGCCCAGCCTGTCGAGGAAACAGGTGACGAGCCTGAACTTGACCGGCAGGAGCGCGCCCTCATCATGAACGTGCTGCGCCTGCGGGACATCACGGCAGATGACGTCATGATCCCGCGTGCAGACATCATTGCCATGCCGGAGAGTATTTCTTTCAACGACGCGCTGGACCACATGCGTCGGGAAAATCACTCCCGTATGCCGGTGTATCGCGGACAGCTCGACGATATCGCGGGCATGATTCATGTGAAGGATCTGGTGGCTTATGTGGACGATCCCGAGGCGTTCGACATTCGCCCGCTCCTGCGTCAGCCTTTGATGATTGCACCGACCATCCCGGTTCTGGATCTGCTTCTGCAGATGCGTCAGCGCCGGATGCACATGGCGCTCGTTATTGATGAATACGGCAGCATTGATGGCCTCGTGACGATCGAAGATCTGATCGAAACCATCGTGGGCGATATTTCAGACGAGCATGATGATCCGGTCACAACGCCGTGGGTCGAACGCCCTGATGGATCGTTCGATATCGATGCCCGCTTGCCCGTCCGGCAGCTTGAGGAACGGCTGGGCGCTGTTCTGACGGATGCAGAACGGGAAGCGGAAATTGAAACGGTTGGTGGGCTGGTGTTCCGCATGGCGGAGCATGTTCCAGCCCGCGATGAAGTTCTGACCCATGAAAGTGGTCTGGAATTCCGCGTTCTGGACGCTGATGCGCGTCATATCCGTGCCTTGCGGATGCGGGTTCCGGAAGGGTGGGAAAAGAAGCCTCTCCCCGATACCGGGCAGCAGGATGATGAGCGCGGGTCTTGACGCCCGCGTCAGTTCATCGTTCTGAGTAAGTCAGATTGTCCGTAATGGAGACCCGTCCATGACCCTTGGCCGCCGCGCGTTCCTTATCGCTGGCCCTGCCCTTGCGGCAGTGACCTCCCTGCCTTCTGCTCTCGCAGAAGACACCGGCCTCCCGGCGGGAGATACCCGCATGGGACCACGGGTTCTTGGATCTCCGGACGCCAAGGTACAGGTTGACGAATGGTTTTCCCTCACCTGTTCTCATTGCGCACATTTCGCGCAGACGATCTTCCCGCAGGTGAAGGCGAACCTGATTGATACGGGCAAGATCCGCTATCGCTATCACGATTTCCCCCTCGATCAGGTGGCGCTTCTGGCCGCCATGCTCGCCCGGTCTCTGCCAGCAGACCGTTATGCCCCCTTCGTGGATGATCTGCTCCGCACGCAAGATCAGTGGGCATTCGCGCAGAACATCGACCCCGTACAGGAATTGAAAAAGCGCGCCGCCATGGCGGGTATTTCAGCGGCTGAGTTCGATAAGATCAACGCTGATAATGCCCTGCGCGAGGCCATCGTGAACCGTCAGGACCGCGATGGTGCTTTCCTTCAGATCCAGGGGACCCCTTATTTCCGCATCAATGACGCTCCGGCCCCGGATGTCGTTTCCAGCTATGATGCGTTCGCCAAAGCAGTTGCAAAGGCTTCCTGAATGACCCGTCCCATGATTTCCCGCCGTTTTATTCTTTCCGCAGCCCCGGCTCTTGCCGTGGCCGGTACGGCAGCCCGCGCTGCTGATGCGCCACCGGCCTTGCCTGCCAATGACCCGCGCATGGGACCGCGCATCATTGGCAATCCGAACGCCAAAGTGCTGGTGCAGGAATGGTTTTCCCTGACCTGTACGCATTGCGCCCATTTCGGCACGGAAGAATTCCCGAAGATCAAGGAACAGCTCATTGATACCGGGAAGATTCGCTATCAGTTCCATGATTTCTGCGGAGACCGCGTCGGCCTGACCGCCGCCATGGTGGCCCGTTCCCTGCCGGAAGACCGTTACGTACCTTTCATTGGTGCGCTGCTCTCCAGCCAGATGCAGTGGGCTTTTGCTTCCGGCGGAGACCCGATGCAGCGTCTGCAGCAGATGTCAGCTCTGGCCGGCGTCTCCGCTGCCCAGTTTAAGAGCATCAGCGAAGACACGGCGTTCATGCAGGCCATGTTTAACCAGGTGCAGAAGGATGCGGACACCTATAGCATCCAGGGCACGCCTTATTTCCGCTTCAATAACACGCACTACGATCAGGACCCGGAAACCTACGAAAAGTTTGCCGATCTGGTCGCCAAGGCCTCCTGATCTTTTTCAGGGCGTTTCATAAACACCGATGTCAACGCACACCACGACGATCAGCCGCCTGACGATCGGCGGCTTCAAAAGCTTCGCCGATGAGGTGCGCGTTGACATTCTTCCGGGCCTGACGGGCATTATCGGTCCAAATGGCTGCGGCAAATCCAATGTCGTCGAAGGCCTGCGCTGGGCCATGGGTGAGACCTCCGCCCGCGCCCTCCGGGGTGGCGAGCTGGACGACCTGATCTTTGCTGGAACAGGCGCACGTTCGGCCCGGAACATCGCTCAGGTCACGCTTCATCTGACCGGCGCCAAGGGTCTTGCCCCCGCTCCATTTCAGGACGCTGAAGATCTTGAAATCACGCGTCGTGCCGAGCGTGGCTCCGGCAGCGAATACCGTATCAATGGCCGCGTCATGCGTGCGCGTGACGTGCAGACGCTTTTTGCCGATCTGGCGTCCGGTGCACGAAGCTCTGCCATCGTCAGCCAGAACCGTGTCGGCCAGCTTATCGCGGCCAAGCCCGAAGAGCGCCGCCTTCTGCTGGAAGAGGCCGCTGGCATCACGGGCCTTCATGCCCGCCGCCATGATGCGGAACTGAAACTTCGCCAGACCGAAACCAACCTTTCCCGCGCCGAAGACCTGCGCCTTCAGATTGAAGAGCGGCTCGGCAGCCTCGAAGAACAGACCGTTCAGGCGCGGAAATATCGTGAGATCTCTGAAAAGCTGCGTGAAGCCGAGGTTCAGCTTCATGCCCTCCTGCACGCCCGCGCTAATCTCGCCGTACAACGCAGCAAAGATGATCTGGCCAAAGCCCGAGAGGCCCTCCGCAAAGCCGAGCAGGAAGCCGAACACGCAACCATTGCCGAGTTCGAAGCCCGCAAAGCCACACCACAGGCCCGAGAAGAAACAGACCGCCTCCGCAGTGCTCTGGAGCGCCTGAAAGTCCAGTCCGAAACCGCACGCGTGGACGTCACGCGTGCACGGGAAGCAGAAGCCGAAGCACTGGCACGCTTCCAGCAGGCCGAAGCAGATTTCACCCGAAGCACGGAACGGCTCGCACAGGATCGAGCCGCCCAGACGGCCGCTCTGGCTGATCTGGAAGCGCAGGAAAAGGAACACGCCCAGCTTCCTGAACAGCGCGCTCAAGCTACCGAAGAACAGAACCGCCTCGCAGCACTTGAGCGAACTCAGGCGGCATCTCTGGAAGAAGCGGTGCGTCTGCGGGATGCAGAAGCAATCCGTCGTGATGGTCTGAAAAGCACTCTGGATGCTCTGACAACGCGGCTTGACGCTGAAACAGGCGCTCTTCAGGCCCTTGAAGCAGAACTGACTGTGCTGGAGAAAGACCGACCTGACGATGACGCCCTGGAAAGCCTGCGCCAGCAGGTGGATGTCGCCATCAGTGAGGCTGAGGACGCTAGACAACTCGAAGCTGCGGCTCTCGCCACGCTTCAGGATGCGCGTCTGGCAATGGAATTACAGGGCCGCACCCTCGAAGACGGACGGCAACGGCTGACGGTTCTGGAGAAGACCGAGGCGGATCTGAAGCGCCGACTTCAGGCCGCAACGGAACGCCTGTCCCAAGACCGCACCGCTCATGCCCAGACGGCCACTGCTCTCCTGACGGATGCACAGCGCGCCGAACTTCAGGCTCAGCGGGAAAAGACACTGCAGGCATTGGAAGATATTTCCGCTCGGGAACGCGCAGCGCGGCAGGCTTTGGACGAGGCCAATACGGCGTGGCTTGAAGCGCGCGCGAAGGCTGAGGAGGGCGTCCAGCGTCATAAGGGCTTGCTCCGTGCGAAAGACAATGCCCAGCACGCCGCCAATCAGGCAGCCCAGCGTGCAGAAACGGCTCTTCAAGAGCGGGATACCGCCGCGAAAGCTCTCGTACCGGACACTGACGTAGCCGTCCTTCGAGCAGCCGTTACGAGTCTGGAAGCGAGACTGGACGCCCTTCAGAGCGCCCTTTCCGAAGCCGAAAAAACTCTTTCTTCCGCGTCCGAAGCGGAGAGCTCTACCCGTGAGGCTCTGACTCACACAGAAAGCATGATCCTGCGCCTTCGTTCGGAATGTGAAGGGCTGGAACAGACACTCGCAGCCGTCGCCGCGCAACCGGACCCTCTGGAAGACAGGCTGGATATTCCTGCGGATCTGGCACGGGCCGTTGCTGCGGCACTGGCTGATGGACTGGACGCTTCGCTCGCACCCACGACCGTTGCTGCCGACCGTCGGTGGCTTGCGCTCACAACACTAGCCACCCCACAGATTGCTTCGTGCCCGCCCCTCTCGTCTCTGGTTGCGGTGCCAGAAGCGGTTAAACGCTGTCTGGACGCTGTCTTCCTGCTGGATGATCCCGGCAAAGGAGCCGCTCTTCAAGCGCACCTCCAACCCGGTCAAGCGCTTGTCTGCCGGAATGGCGCTCTATGGCGATGGGACGGTTTCATTCGCTCTGGAGACGCACCTGATGCCGGAGCCGCCCGTCTGGAGCAAAGACAGCGCCTGACACAGGCCCGCGCCCTTTTTACGGAGCAGGAAAAAGATCTTCCGGCCGCACAAAATGCTTTTCAGGAGGCCCAGCGCAGACGGATTGAGGCGGAACAGACCTTGCAGCGTCTTCGATCGGAGCGTGCGGGACTGGAACCTGAACTAAGCAAAGCCCGCTCCCAGTTTTCAGGACGTGAACAGCAGGCCGCGCTGGCAAAAAGTCGTTGGGAAGAAGCAGAACGTCGTTTGTCAGACGCAGAAGCCGCTGCGAAAAGCGCACGCTCGGACGCGGACAAAGCATCTGCCGATTATGACGCCCACCCTTCCCCGGCAGCCTTGACCGACAGAGCCGAGCAGGCGGCTCAGGTCGTGGAGGGCGCTCGAACGGCTCTCACGGCGCTGACGAGGGATCTCCAGACAGCCCGGACAGAGGCCGAACAGGCTGATCGCACTTTGAATCAGGCCGTTCTGCGCCATGAGACAGCACAGACACGCCTTCAGGAACTGGAAGACGCCTTAACGCGACTGGAGCGGGATATTGATGCTCTTCAAACTGAACTTGAAGCCACAACAACCGCCACAGACCGGCCGGATCTTCCAGATCTGGAGCGCCGTGAAGCCGTAGCCCGTCAGCAGCATCAAGATGCCCGGCAGAAACTTGAAGCAGCGAGCAAGACCACGAGCGACCTTCGCCAGAAGGCAGATCGCCTCTCTGCCGAATTGCAAACCCTGGACCAGTCCGCCACAGCAGCCCTCGCCCGACGCACAGCGCTTGCTCCACGCGCGGCAGAACTCAAAGCGCTCGTCGAGAAGCTCACAAAGGACCATCAGGCGCAAGACGCTGCCATTGCAGAGCGTCCAGACCCAGCACGGCTGGAACGAAACGTGCTGGACGGCACTGCGGAACTGGAAGAAACCCGAACGACGCTTCAAACAGTTCGGGAAACCCTGTCTCACCTCGCGCTGGAAGATATGCGCCTGAACGGGAGTATCGCGGCGCTCAGAGGACGACTGTCTGACCTTGGTGGACAGATTTCTCTGACCGTTCAATCGCACACCGAGCTGGAAGAGCGCCGGAACACGCTGGAAAACGCGTGGAATAAAGCAGCCCATAGTCCGATACGCCTCGAAGCCGCGCTAAAGCAGCAGGATCTGGATCTCGAAAAGGCTCAGGCGGCCTATGATGAAGCCCGCGCGAGAGACAAGGCCACTGACCAAGCTGGTCAGGCCGCGCAGGAACGTCGTCGGGAGGCTGATCTGGCCCTGTCTTCCGCACGCGAAGCCATTGCCCGCCATACGGAACGCGCTGAACAGGCAGTGGCAGCACGTGAGCGGCTGTTGACGGAAAGCGACCCGCCAGAAGGAGGTGTTTATCCTTCTGATCTGTCCGAGCAGGCCGAAACATCCACCCGTCGCAGGCTCTCACGTCTCACCCGGGAACGAGATGATCTCGGGGCCGTCAATTTACGCGCCGAAACAGAGTATCAAGAAGCCAAGCAGACCGCCGAAACCATCGCCCGCGAGCATGAAGAACTGACGGCTGCCATCAACCGGCTGCGCGGCGGTATTGGAACCATCAACCGTGAAGGGCGCGAGAGGCTCCTAGCCGTTTTCACTGAGGTGGACCGACATTTCCAATCGCTGTTCTCCCGGATGTTCGGAGGTGGTCGTGCGCATCTGGGTATGGTCGGCAGTGATGATCCGCTGGAAGCCGGGCTGGAAATCTTTGCCCAACCACCGGGGAAAAAGCTTTCCACCCTGTCCCTGCTGTCCGGCGGTGAGCAGGCCCTGACGGCACTGTCCCTCATCTTTGCGACATTCCGCTGTAACCCGGCGCCAATCTGCGTATTGGATGAAGTGGATGCGCCGCTAGACGACGCCAATGTCGAGCGCTTCTGCTCTCTTCTGGCGGATATGACCAAGGAAGCGGGCACGCGCTTCCTTGTCGTGACCCATCATCAGCTCACCATGGCCCATATGGACAGGCTCTATGGTGTCACAATGCAAGAGCGTGGTGTAAGCCGGGTTCTGTCGGTTGATCTGGGGCGCGCAGCGGCTCTTGTCGAAGGCTGACGTCTTTTTTCTTCAATCGAAAATTGACGTTAAGGCGTTGAAGCCTTTTGATAGACAAAACGCCTTGAAAGACCGAGCCCATTTTCGTCGAACCACCTCTCCCCGCCCCGATTATGACGCGAATCCGTGAACACGGTGTTCGTGTGGTGGGAGACGTGCATGGCGACCTGAATGCTTTCCGGCATGCGACCGCCACTGATCGCTTCGTCATACAACTTGGGGACCTCGTAGATCACGGGCCAGACAGTGCCGGCGTGATGGAACTGATGCTCGATCTTCTGGAAACACATCGCGGACTTTTCATTCTTGGTAATCATGATCGCAAACTGGGACGTGCTTTCGAAGGACGTCGCTTGAGGCGTGATCCCCCCCTTGAAGAAACACTTCGGCAGTTCTCCCTGCCGGAATATGAGGGACTTCAGCAGCGTGCCCATGAAGCGATTGCTGCTGCCCCGACATGGCTCAGACTGGGACGGGCTCTGTTCGTTCATGGCGGCTTTCATACCGCCATGCTTTCCGAGCCTCCTGTTCCGGGCCTGGGTGAAATGTCCGCCCCCCTCTCCCGCGCCCTTTTTGGCGAAACCACCGGCCGCATGCAGCCGGATGGGTATCCTGAACGCCGCCTGACCTGGATCAACCGTATTCCCGAGGGAATGACGGTTTATGTCGGCCATGACCGCCGCTCAACTGACGGACGCCCCTGGCGCCGGATGGGAAGACTTGGCGGCACGGCTGTCTTTACGGATCTGGGTGCTGGAAAAGGCGGCCATCTTGCATGGATTGACATTAATGACTTCTGATAGCCCTTCCGCCCTCGCAGAACTTGAACGCCTGCGTGCCAGTATCGACAATATTGACGCTGCTTTGATTCATATGCTGGCAGAACGGTTCCGGTGCACCAAGGCGGTTGGCGAACTGAAAGCACGGTCCAGCCTTCCCGCCGCGGATCCCAATCGGGAGGCTCGTCAGATCGAACGTCTGCGCCAGCTTGCGCGGGATGCGCATCTGGATCCGGATTTTGCCGAAAAATTTCTGGCCTTCGTCATCCGTGAAGTTATTCGGCATCATGAGGCTATTGCCGCTCAGGCGAATGGTTCTCACGAATGACGACCCGTTTGCTTCTTGTGCTTCGTCACGCTGAAGCAGGCCCACATCTCTATTCTGGAGCGGGCGATATTGAACGCCCGTTAACCGAAACCGGCCGCCAACAGGCCGAAAAAATCGGTCAGAAACTTGCCCAACTGGCTCTGCCGGAGCCCTTGCAGGTTCTCTGCAGCCCCGCACGCCGGACACAGGAAACGGCTGCAGGTGCTCTTTCCGCGCTCCCGGAAACCGTAATTCCAGAACTTGAAAACGGCCTCTATGGCGCAGACCTCAATACGCTTTACGGCTTTATCCACGGCACTCCAGAGCATGTTCAAACGCTGCTTCTGATCGGGCACAATCCGGCCATTGGTGGGCTGGCTTACAATCTGTCCGGCACAGCCGTGCAGAATGACGCCTTTGCAGCCCTGAGACATGGGTATCAACCCGCAACGCTCACGGTCTTCCAGACACAGGAAGACTGGATCAACATCCGCCCCTCTACCGTACAGGCTCTTCGCGTTCTGACACCCTGACGGGGCAACACCGTCTCCAGACATCGGATCATTCAGGAGCGCTCTCCCGATCGGTGTCTCTGGACAGGGAAAACTCCTACACCCTAAACTTGGCGCCTTCCCGTAACCCTGTCAGGCAGGCTCTCCTTTCATGCACGATCCCAAGCCCGAAACCGCTACCCTTCAAGCCGGTGAAGCCTCCACGCAGGCTCCTCTTCTGAAGGGGACTATGGGTCCGGACGTCGTGGATCTGCGTGGCGCCGCCCAAAAGCTTGGGGTCTTTTCCTTTGATCCGGGTCTGGTAGGGACAGCAACCTGCACCAGCGAAATTACCTTCATCGACGGGGATGAAGGAACGCTGCTGCATCGTGGTTATCCGATTGAAGACCTTGCCCTGAATGCCAGCTTCACCGAGACGGCCTATCTGCTGCTTTACGGACAGCTTCCCACAACGCCGCAATATCAGGCTTTTCAGGCCGATATGAATACACATCGGCTGCTGAACGAACAGATCCGCAATTTCTTTAACGGGTTTCGTCGTGATGCTCATCCCATGGCCATTCTCTGCGGCACGGTGGGGGCACTCTCCGCATTTTATCACGATGGTCTGGACATCTCTCAGGCCAAAGACCGCGATCTTTCAGCACGCCGCCTGATTGCGAAGGTGCCAACCATCGCAGCCTGGGCCTATAAATATTCCATCGGAGAACCGTTCATTTATCCAGATGAGGAAATGTCCTTCTCCGAGAACTTCCTGCACATGCTGTTCGCAAGACCCGGTAATCATTATCGCGTCAATCCGGTTCTGGCGCGCGCAATGGATCGTATTCTGCTTCTCCATGCAGATCATGAACAGAACGCCTCAACCACAACGGTCCGTCTTGTCGGCTCAACGGGTGCCAATCCCTATGCCTGTATTTCAGCAGGCATTGCGGCCCTATGGGGGCCCGCTCATGGCGGTGCGAATGAAGCAGCCCTGAATATGCTGGAATCCATCGGTACCCGCGATGGTATTCCGGCGTTCCTTGAGAAGGTTAAGGACCGCAATTCCGGTGTACGCCTGATGGGCTTCGGTCATCGCGTGTACAAAAACTTTGATCCCCGGGCGAAAATTCTTCAGGCCACCTGCCATGAAGTGATTTCCGAGCTGGGCCTGGAGCATGATCCGCTGCTGGATCTGGCCAAGGAGCTTGAGCGTGTCGCGACGGAAGATGATTATTTTGTCAGCCGCAAGCTCTATCCAAACGTGGATTTCTATTCCGGCCTGATCCTCAAAGCCCTCGGTATCCCGACGAGCATGTTCACCGTACTGTTCGCTGTTGCGCGTACAGTTGGCTGGGTCAGCCAGTGGAAAGAAATGATTGAGGATCCTGCTGGACGGATCACACGTCCACGGCAGCTTTACGTTGGGGAAGCGAAGCGGGACTTTGTCCCCATGAGCGAGCGGGGCTGAAAAGCCCCCACCCTTTCAGATCGTCTGATCAGCAATCACAGCCGGGGGTCTGGCCCTCGGCCTTGCGAACGACGTGATGGTCAATCCATTCCGCAACAAGGCGGCGCGCTTCCGTGATGGACGACTCAGGGTGATGGATGCGGTAAAGCGTGGTGCATGCGGCAAAAGCCTGCATATCCGGCTGACCGACCTCACGCAGCTCCTGATAGGCTGTTACGACGGCACGTTCGCATTTCCGGCCAATCCGGCTGGTTTCGATGCTCACTTTTGATCCTGCTTCAGAAGAGGAAAAACGGTCTTACTCCTTAGGGGGAGAGACCTGACTCCGCAAGCATAGATTGGCTCCCCCTATGACAGCAACAAGTGCGGGCGAATTTGGCACTACCCTTCACGCCTTGTGGCCGGTAAACCACAGAAAACGACGTCAGTGGAGAGCAGCATGACACAGCACGGAGACAGCCCGATCGCAGGCCGCACACAGTGGGATCGGGACGCAGCCCTGACCACGGCCCGCATCCTTCTTGAGATCAAAGCCGTCAACTTCCGCCCGGAAGAGCCTTACACCCTGACGTCAGGCTGGAAGTCTCCGGTCTATATCGATTGCCGCAAGATCATCTTCTTCCCGCGTGCCCGCACCAAGATCATGGAACTGGCCGTCGAGAAAATCGGCCGCCACATCGGCTATGAAAGCATCGATGCGGTCGTCGGTGGCGAAACAGCCGGTATTCCGTTCGCCGCATGGATTGCGGATCGCATGATGACGCCGATGGCTTACGTCCGCAAAAAGCCGAAGGGCTTTGGCCGTAATGCGCAGATCGAAGGTGATGTGCCCGATGGCATGCGCACCCTGCTGGTCGAGGACCTGACCACAGACGGCGCCTCCAAGATCCGATTCGCCAATGCCCTGCGCGATGCAGGCGCCATCGTGAACCATACCTTCGTTGTGTTCTTCTACGGCGTATTCCCCGGCGCGCACAAAACGCTGGCAGACATGGACATCTCCCTGCACGCCCTGTGCACCTGGTGGGACGTTCTCGAAGCCTGTGCAGGCGGCGATTACTTCTCCGAAAAGGACAGCGCCGAGGTTCGCCGTTTCCTTGAAGATCCCTGTGGCTGGTCCCGCAAGCATGGCGGTGTTGGCAGCGCCGAAGAAGCGCTGGCACTCAAGGCCAAAGCGGAAGGCTAACGCCAGTGGGCTCACCTGCCCCTTCGTATCGATGCCTTGCCTTTGATTCGGGGATTGGAGGAATGGGTGTCGTGCAGGCTCTGCGCGATACCCTCCCAAATCTCACGATCGACTATCTGGCTGATACCGCGCTTTTCCCATACGGCGAGCAGCCTGACGATCTGCTGACCCATCGGATTGTCACTCTGCTTGACGCCGCCTGCCACGAACTCAGGCCCGATGTGCTCGTCATTGCGTGCAATACAGCAAGCACAATTGCACTGCCCGCCCTTCGGGAACGCCTTTCCATTCCTGTTGTGGGCTGTGTCCCTCCCATTCGCTGGGCTGGGCGTGTCTCCACCACCCGCACCGTCGGACTACTCTCCACAGCAGCCACAGCACGGCGCCCCTATGTTCTGGATCTGCACAGGCAATTCGCTTCGGACTGCCGCCTGATTACGCATGGCGCCCGGGGGCTGGCCGATCTGGCAGAGCGTGCTTTTTTAGGCGATGACATCCCGGATGCGGATGTCGAACAGGAACTGGCTGCGCTTTTCAGTCAGCCAAATGGTGACGAAATTGACACCGTAGGTCTGGGCTGCACCCACTATACTTTCCTGTTGCCTGCCTTCGAGCGGCTTGCCAGACGCCCTCTGAACTGGCTGGACCCGGCTCCCGCCGTTGCCCGGCAGGTCCGCACAGTTCTGGAAACCGCAGTTTCACCACGCGGCCCTGAGATGCCCTCTCCACAACGCCTTCTCATGACCAGCGCACCGTTCAATGCACAGCGCCTGGAACAGGCTGTCAGTCGACTGGGATTCTCGGGATGGTCTCTTTTCAGGCCCGTTTCCGTTACGGCCTGAAACAGTCAAGTTCTACGTCATCCCGGCATGAAGCACAGGTCGACGTAGAACAAACCCGCTCAGCGCGCCCGGTTTACCGTGAACTGAACCGTCTCGGTCAGGAGGCGACGCAGTTCGCTATCCGGGAAAATGGAAAGAGCCTCGACTGCCGCATCCGCATAGACCTGCGCCCGGGCGATTGTCGTGTTGATCGCACCCGTCTTTGCAATCAGTTCCAGAGCGTGAGGCAGATCAGCTTCCGTCTGCTCACCTTCTCCAATGACGCGCTCCCAGAAAAGTCTGTCTTCCGGTGAGCCAGCCTCGTAGGCGGCTAGGACCGGCAGAGTAATCTTGCCTTCCCGCATGTCATCGCCAACGGTCTTGCCCAGAACCTGCTGGTCTGCGGCATAATCAAGAGCGTCATCAACAAGCTGGAACGCCATGCCCAGATTGGTCCCAAACTGCTCCAGAGCTTCCTCTTCGGCATCCGGACGCTCGGCCACAACGGCACCGACGCGGCAGGCTGCTGCAAACAGCGCAGCCGTCTTGCCGTGAATGACTTCAAGATACCGCTCAACAGGCGTCGTGAGATCATTCTGCACAACCATCTGAAGGACTTCACCCTCAGCAATCGTTGCAGACGCATCTGACAGGATCGCCATGACCTTGAGGGAGCCGTCTGCCGTCATAAGCTGGAACGAGCGGGCGAACAGAAAATCCCCAACCAGCACGGAGGCCTTGTTGCCGAACACGGCATTGGCGGAGGCCAGTCCGCGACGCAACGTGCTTTCATCCACGACGTCATCATGCAGCAGGGTCGCGGTGTGAATAAACTCGACGCAGGCAGCGAGACCGACGTGACGCTGATGATCCGGTCCCGGCTGATAACCGCAGAGACGTGCAGAGGCCAGCGTCAGCAACGGACGAAGGCGCTTGCCTCCAGCGGCGACAAGATGGGCGCCAAGCTGCGGGATCAGGGGAACCGGGCTCTCCATCCGGGCGATGATCGCACGGTTACAGGCCAGCATATCCTCTTCAAGGTAGGCAGAAAGCGCCGACAGCGCACTCTCGCCCCCCGCACCCTGAACCACAGCTTTATCAACGGTCACGGCGGCATCCGGTGCGGCAGAATCCAAGGGTCTTTACTCCAGTTCCTGCATAACGCCCCGGGACTGCCCAGGACCATGCAGGCACGATATGATATGGCGCAGTCCCGTTCGTTCTTCCTGCATGGAAAAAGCGACCGGGCCATGTTCACGCCGGACGACAGGTTGGAATGACCATATGAGCGGCAGCAGGAAGGCGGTCAACCCATTGCAGCCCCTTAAGACCTCCCTGACCAGCAGTTCTTCCCCTTCTGAAAAAGAAAGGACCGGAACATTACTGGACGGACGACTCCGCTACACACAGTTCCGGCAGGGATATCGCACGGGGCTGGAACCTGTCCTGATGGCTGCGGCCATTCCTGCAAGAGGGGGTGAGACCGTCCTTGAAGCGGGCTGCGGCGCTGGAGCCGGATTACTCTGCCTTGCAGCTCGTGTCGCGGGTGTCAGCGGAATTGGCCTTGAGGCAGATGGTGACACGGTGGAACTCGCTGCTCACAATTTCCTGAACAATCCCTTTCCAGACTCGCGAACACACCTGTCTGTCGTTCAGGCCGTTCTGCCAGACATTCCACCCTCCCTGCGGACAAAAGCTCCCACAGCCAATGGCCGCTTCCATCATGTGATGGCCAATCCTCCCTGGCACAGTGCCCACGGCACCCCGTCCCCGGACGAACGACGACGCCTTGCCCTCAGCACAGCAAACAGCGACCCACAGGCCTGGATTTCAGCCCTGAGCCGCTGGGTTCTCCCCGGCGGGACACTGACGTTCATCATATCCACGGCAATCGCAGACAGAGCCTGCCAGACACTTCTGGAAAATGGGTGTGGCTCAATCCAGCTCTACCCCTTCTGGCCCAAGCAGGGACGGGAGGCGAAGCTGGTGCTGGTTCAGGCCATCCATGGTGGAAAAAGTATTTTCCGCCTGAAGCCAGGACTGACCCTGCATGATGAGGATGGCCGCTTTACCGCTGCGGCCGAACGGGTCTTGAGACTGGGGGAAGCTCTACCCTGAAGCTGGCCTCCCCCAGGTGAATTACTCGAAGACGCTTCCTTCGAAAGCTTCTTCCCATGTGCCAGATGTAGAGGCCCGGGAATATTCGGTGGAGCGGTTCTCGAAGAAGTTGGCATGCTCAACAGCGTTCAGCATGTCGTCGATCCATGGCAGCGGGTTTTCTTCCACGCCATAAACCGGGTCCAGACCAAGCTGTGTCAGACGGCGGTCTGCAATGAACCGGATATACGTTTTCACGTCCGCCGGCGTCATGCCTTCGACTGGCCCCATTTCGAAGCACAGATCAATGAACGCATCTTCGTGCTCAACGGTCGTCTTGCAGATCTGGGTCAGTTCTTCGCGGAAATCTTCCGTCCACAGTTCCGGGTTTTCACGAATGAACGTACGGAACAGGCGGATCATGGACAGACAGTGCAGCGTTTCATCACGCACCGACCAGGACACGATCTGCCCCATGCCCTTCAGCTTGTTGAAGCGCGGGAAGTTCAGCAGAATCGCAAAGGAAGCGAAAAGCTGAAGCCCTTCCATGAACGCACCGAAAGCCGCCATGGTTTTGGCGATTTCGCGCTTGTTCGCGATGTTGAAGGACTGCATGAAATCATACTTGTCCTTCATCTCCTTGTACTTCAGGAACGCGGAATACTCTGTTTCCGGCATCCCGATCGTATCGAGAAGATGCGAGTAGGCCGCGATGTGAACCGTTTCGATGTTCGAAAAGGACGACAGCATCATCAGCACTTCGGTCGGTTTGAAGACCTGGCTGTAGTACTTCATGTACGCTGAGTTCACTTCCACGTCCGACTGCGTGAAGAAGCGGAAAATCTGCGTCACGAGATGGCGTTCGGCTTCCGTTAGCGTGCGGTGCCAGTCCTTCACGTCATCAGCCAGCGGCACTTCTTCCGGCAGCCAGTGAACGCGCTGTTGGGTCAGCCATGCGTCATAGGCCCAAGGATAGCGAAACGGTTTGTAAACCGGGTTCGCGGTCATCAGGTCATAGTGCTCGGGTGCTGGCGTTTCACCAGCAGTCGGGGTCGGGTTGCTCATGACCTTACTTTCCTCAAAGACACGTTCCCCCTGTGACCAATCGCCCTTTCCAGAAGGAAGGCGGACACATGAAAATCCGTGTTTTTCAATACCTTAGACAGTCTGGAGACCATGATCCGGGCGCAGCTCTGCTCAACCCCGGTCATCCAGAATCATTCTAGGAGGGATCATAACGTCCGACGGGGCATCAGTCGACATTCCATTCTCTTGTGGGACGAAAACACGAAGGTTATGCAAGAAGTGCAACCCTCCAGGCGGAGCCTCCATGCCCCAGAAACCGCGCTGCTTCTGGCCGCGCTCCCATCTTCTCGTACTCGTCCTTCTGCCCATCTGCGTCTATCTGCCCGAATGGCTCGGATTTTTTTCTACCGATCCGATGATGACAACGTCCGTGATGGTCACGAACAGCGCGGCAGCGTCCAAGGCGCTCATTCCGGGCAATCCCGGCTGGATTGACGGGTGCGCCGGGGTTTTTGTGGAAGCCCTTGGGCGACTGGTCGCACGGGATTGGGCGCATGGCATTATCCCCTGGTGGAATCCCTATAGCGGGGTTGGCATGCCGCTGGCTGGCGAATACCAACCCGCCGCGTTTTTTCTTCCTTTCGTGCTATTTCTGGGCCTCCCAAACGGCTTACTGATGATGAAGTGCACGCTTCAGATCATCGCCGGACTTTCAACATATGCCCTCCTGAGACAACTTCGCCTTGATGCACGCGCTGCCCTGATCGGCGCACTTCTCTATGCCTTCAATGGAACGTACGCCTGGGCTTCAGACGGCCCATCCGAGCCAATCGCCTTTCTGCCACTCGCGCTTTATGGGGTAGAACGCGCCCGCACGGGAAACTGGGGCTGGCTGGCCCTGGGGCTGGCCTATCTTCTTCTGGCAGGGTTTCCGGAAACGGCTTTTCTTCTTGGGCTGATCGCTCTGGGACTGGCGGTTCTCCGCTTTTTCCAAGCGGGCTCAGGCAAATTAGGCTTTGCCCTGCATATTACCCTTGGTGGCATCACGGCAGGTTTGATTGCCGCCCCACAGCTTCTGGCCTTCCTGACTTTTCTGCCTCATGCGGATGTGGGGTTCCATGCCGGGATCAATGATGATGCGCTCCCTCATCAGGCATGGGCCATGCTGCTCTTCCCCTACATCAACGGTCCCATATTCTATGGGTCGGAACTTGATGCATGGTATGCCTTGGGGGGGTATTTCGGCCTTGTTGTTCCATTTCTGGCCCTGTGTGCAACAGGAGGGAAGAAAGAACGTGCACTGCGCTTCCTGCTGCTTGGCATCATCATCGCTGTCGTTGGCAAACAGGCTGGCCTTCCCGTTCTGACCCAGCTTGTGGATCTGATTCCAGGAGTGGGACACACAGTTTTCTACCGCCTGTGCGAACCCATGGTGGAAAGCTGTTTGATTCTGCTGGCGGCGTTTACGCTGGATGACATGTTTCGGGGCGTATGGCGGCGCAATGCACTTGTATTCTCCGCTTTTACACTCAGTGCCCTGGCTATAGTGGCTTATCTGCTGGACCGCCCGGAACTGGAGCGACTTCGTTCTTTTTCCGCTCCCCCCTTATCCTCCCACACTTATGCAACAGGCTCGCTGATTTTTGGACTGCTTTGCCTCATTGCCGTTCTGGCACTCTCCTGGTGCAGAAAATCTCCCATAGCCTTGGGACTTGTGGCTCTTTGCGAAGGCCTTGTCCTGTTCGGTTTTCCTCTTCTCAGTGCCTACCCGGAAGCCCCTCGCCCCGATCAGTCCCTCATCACCGCCCTTCGAGCAGAAACCGGGCTTCAACGCTTCGTCACCATAGGTCCGGTCGCACCCAATTATGGTGCGTATCTTGGTATCGCTTCCATCAATCATAATGCCATTCCGACGCCGAAAGCATGGATCCAGCGGCTGAGACAGGATTTTGGGTCCAAAGTGGACTCCGTTACTTTCAACGGGTCCTACCCATTGACCGATACTGGCGATGCCTTTCTGGAAACATTTCTGGCGCAGCGCCCGGATATTTTTGCCAAACTAGGTGTGTCTGCCCTTCTGGTCATGCCGGGACGTGGCTTGCCCAGTCTTACGCCCTATCCTCTGAAAGATCGTCAGTCCGGCGGCTTTCCTCTGTCTCCAGCGTCCCCAGAGGTCAGAATTGACATTTCTTCCTGGGACAAACCTTCCAGCAAACAGGCCCTCATCCAACTGGGAACGTACAACGGCCATTCAGATGGTTTTCTTATCCTGTCCATCTGTTCCGATCACGACTGCGCTACGGGTCAAGCTGCGTTGAAACAGGCAAAGGATAACGGCCTGACAGCCATTGAACTGGACAGAATGATCCCGCCCGATGCCCGGACCCTGACATTAAGCCTCAAGAACGCAACCTCATACGTGATGATCTGGTCCACTGTGAAAGATCAGATCGCCTGGCCACGCATCCGTTTCAAAACAGAAGCAGTGCGCGAAACCATGACACCCGTTTTACAGACAGCCGCTGGAGACCTGATCCGACTAAAAAATCCGGCGCCCTATTTCGAGACCGAGGCTCCTTGCACTCTAATCCCGCTGGACCGGGAGACCCTCTCTGCACAATGTGAGAAGCCAACCCATCTGATCCGTCGGGAAATCATGCTGCCAGGCTGGGAAGCAGACATAAACGGGACTTCCATCATTCCAGGAACATGGGATGGGTTGTTTGAGCGTATCCCTCTCCCTGCTGGTAACAGCCAGATCCACTTCCATTTTGCCCCTCCCGGAGCAACTTTGGCATGGATCGCCACAGCGCTGGGGATGATCCTGCTGGTCATGGGGTTCCGCCGCCGCACTCACCGGACCTGAAACGCCCTGCACAAAAAAATCCCAGCCCTCGAATGAGGAACTGGGATTTTTAAGCAGATCGTGTCGCCTGACCTTACTGACAGGCGAGGCATTCTTCGTAATCACCACTGCTCATCTTGCCGCGTGGAGCAGCCTGCGCCGTGGCTTCGTACTTCTCGTCTTCCAGAATATCGCTCTTCACGGCCAGCGTGGAGACCGCATCAGCGCGCTGCACCGACAGGGAGCGGCAGTAATACAGAGACTTTAGACCCTTCTTCCAGGCCTGGAAGTGGATCTGGTGCAGATCGCGCTTATGCACATCCGCAGGCAGGAAGAGATTGACCGATTGTGCCTGACAGATGAACGGCGCACGGTCTGCGGCATGTTCGACAACCCAGCGCTGATCCAGCTCAAACGCCGTCTTGAAGACGTCCTTCTCATCCTGTGTCAGGAAGTCCAGATGCTGGACAGAGCCTTTGCTCAGAGTGATGTCAGACCAGACCTTGTCCGTGTTCTGGCCACGCTCTTCAAGGATCGTGGTCAGATGACGGTTACGGACCGAGAACGAGCCGGACAGGGTCTTCTGAAGGAAGACGTTGGCGCTGATCGGCTCAATGCCCGGGCTTGCATTGCCCGTAATAATGGAAATGGAGGCCGTCGGAGCAATCGCCAGCTTGTGCGAGAAACGCTCCATAAAGCCATATTCCTCGGCATCCGGGCACGGACCACGCAGTTCCGCCAGCTTCTTTGACGCCGCATCGGCCTGGGCGCGGATATGCTGGAAGATCTTCTTGTTCCAGACCTTCGCCATCACGCTCTCGAACGGGATCATCCGGGCCTGAAGGAAAGAATGGAAGCCCATCACACCGAGACCAACAGACCGCTCACGGGCAGCGGCATACTTGGCGCGCGCCATATCGTCCGGTGCACGGTCAATGAAGTCCTGCAGAACGTTGTCGAGGAACAGCATGACGTCCTCGATGAACTGCGGATCGTCTTTCCACTCGTCCCAGGTTTCCAGGTTCAGGGAAGACAGGCAGCAGACAGCCGTGCGGTTCTTGCCGTGATGGTCAATCCCGGTCGGCAGCGTGATTTCTGCGCAGAGATTGGAGGTCTTGACCTCAAGTCCGGCCAGTTTGTGATGCTCCGGACGGGCGCGGTTCACATGGTCCGAATAAATGACGTACGGCTCGCCCTGCTCCATGCGGGCCGTCAGGATACGGATCCAGAGCGCGCGTGCCGAGACCTTGCGGATAATGCTATGATCCTTCGGGGAGAGCAGAGCCCATTCCTCGTCAGCCTCGACGGCCCGCATGAAGGCATCGGTAACCAGCACACCATGATGCAGGTTCAGGGCTTTACGGTTCGGATCACCACCCGTCGGGCGGCGCATTTCCGTGAATTCTTCGATTTCAGGATGCCAGACCGGCAGATATACGGCCGCAGACCCACGACGCAGGGACCCCTGCGAGATGGCCAGTGTCAGGCTGTCCATTACGCGGATAAACGGAATGACACCCGACGTCTTGCCGTTACGACCGATGTTTTCACCGATTGAACGCAGATTGCCCCAATAGGACCCGATGCCCCCGCCTTTGGAGGCGAGCCAGACGTTCTCGTTCCAGAGACCGACAATGCCTTCAAGACTGTCTTCCGCTTCGTTCAGGAAGCAGGAAATCGGCAGACCGCGTGATGTGCCGCCATTGGACAGGATCGGCGTGGCTGGCATGAACCAGTGACGGGAAATATAGTCATAGATGCGCTGGGCATGCCCCTGATCGGCACCGTAATAGGACGCAACGCGCGCAAACAGATCCTGATAATGCTCACCGGGCAGCAGATAGCGATTGTCCAGCGTCGCCTTGCCAAAATCCGTCAACAGGGCGTCACGTGAACGATCCACCCGCACGGCATGATGACCGGGAAGCTGGACGACATCGTCGAACATATCCGGCGTTTCGTCCCCATCCCCAACAGCTGGCTCACCAACAGGATGGTCAACAGGCGGTAGCACGTCATGCGGTCGGTCGGCCGTGTGTGGCGTGTCCATCGTCACGTCATGAAGTGTCATTGCGCTCTGCTCCGGCGGTCTGTTTTTTTCGATTTGATGACCCTCCAATTCCACACTCGCCGTGCCCACTGCAAGCGAACTCTTCGCTTGCAAAATGGAGAGACCTGTGAATTTGGAGTCATCCATATTTAGGGGCAAAAATGATCCACACCCCTATATATTGGGGCAATCGCAGAAAACTGCCATGAGTTCCCATTCATCCCCAAGCAGTTTTCGGACCGTGACATCACAACCACAGAGGGAAACGATTTTAACGGCAACCGAAGACCGGCTCCTCACGTTGGAGACCCCGACCCCAACACGCGGAGAGCATCTCATGACCATCAACAAGAAAGCTTCGGCTCACTGGAGCGGCACCATCAAGGAAGGCAAAGGCACCATCTCGACGCAGAGCGGCGCCCTTCAGGATCAGCCTTATGGTTTCAACACGCGATTCGAAGACAAGCCCGGCACGAACCCGGAAGAACTGCTCGGCGCGGCCCATGCGAGCTGCTTCACAATGGCGCTATCTCTGATTCTCGGTGAGGCAGGCTTTACGGCCGACTCTCTCGATACGGAGTCGACAATTTCCCTGGATAAGGTTGGTGATGGCTTCGCCGTTACGAAGGCCCATCTGACGCTTCGCGGCGTGGTTCCAAACGCGACGGAATCTGACTTCCTTGATGCCGCCAACAAGGCCAAGATCGGCTGCCCGATGTCCAAGGTTCTCAATACAGAGATCACCCTGGACGCCAAGCTCGCCAGCTAAAACGGAGAGGCTGGGATCAGTTATCCCAGCCGCACTGCGCATGATTGCGCAGCAGATGGTCTGCCAGAACACAGGCCATCATGGCTTCCGCCACAGGCACGGCACGAATACCGATACACGGATCGTGCCGTCCCTTGGTGCGAACCTCCACCGAATCCCCTGCACTATTAATGCTGGGCACGGGCGTCAGGATCGAACTGGTTGGCTTGATGGCAAAACGGGCCACGATCGGTTGCCCTGTGGAGATGCCTCCAAGGATGCCGCCCGCATGGTTTGACGCGAACTGCGGCCCCGGCGCGATCGGGTCTGCGTTCTGCTCACCACGAAGAGCGGCGACGGCAAAACCATCACCGATCTCAACGCCTTTCACACCGTTGATGCCCATCAGAGCACCGGCAAGGTCTGCATCCAGTTTGCCGTAGACTGGCGCACCGAGACCCGGCGGGAGGCCTTCAGCAACAACCTCAACAGTCGCCCCGATGGAGGAGCCGTCCTTGCGAATGGAGTCGAGCAGCTCTTCCCAAGGACCGACGCTTGCAGCGTCCGGGCACCAGAGGGGATTGCGCTCCACTTCGTCCCAGTCCCACCGGGTCGGATCAATCGTCTGACCGCCGATCCCTGTCAGGGCCGCGCGAATCTTTACGCCCTCCCCGACCAGAGTTTTCAAAAGCACACGGGCCACGGCACCGGCCGCGACACGCATGGCCGTTTCACGAGCGGACGAGCGCCCACCACCACGGTAATCACGGATGCCATATTTCAGATCATAAGCAATATCGGCATGGCCCGGACGATAACTCTGGGCAATCTCACCATAATCTTTCGACCGTTGATCGGTATTCTCGATCATGAGCGAGATGGGCGTGCCAGTCGTCTGGCCTTCAAAGACCCCCGACAGGATCCGGACCTGATCCGGCTCCCGCCGCTGGGTCGTAAAGCGGGACTGCCCCGGCCGACGACGGTCAAGCCAAGGCTGGATGTCCGCTTCGGACAGCTTCAGGCGGGGCGGGCAGCCATCCACGACACAGCCAATGGCTGGCCCGTGGCTCTCACCCCAGGTGGTAACACGAAAAAGTTGCCCGAAGCTGTTGTCTGACATGTCAGTCCCCGGAACTGACAGCTGCGATATCCGGAGCGGCCGGGTTCTTCATGCCAACCGTGTGATAGCCGCAATCCACATGATGGATTTCGCCCGTCACGCCGCTGGAAAGATCGGAGAGCAGGTACATGCCCGAACCGCCAACATCCTTCAGGGTCACGTTACGCTCCATCGGGGCGTTGAGCTGGTTCCAGCGCAGGATATAGCGGAAGTCACTGATACCATTGGCCGCCAGCGTCATGATCGGGCCTGCGGAGATACCGTTCACACGGATATCGTCACGACCAAGGTCAGCCGCCATGTAACGCACGGAGGCTTCAAGAGCGGCCTTGGCAACACCCATAACGTTGTAATGCGGCATGACGCGCTCGGCACCGAGATAGGTCATGCTCAGGAACGAACCGCCGGCATTCATCATGGCAGACGCACGACGGGCGACGGACACGAAAGAATAGCAGGAGATATCCATGGCCTGCAGGAAGGCATCACGCGGCGTATCGATGTAACGGCCACGAAGGTACTGCTTGTCAGCAAAGGCAATGGCGTGAAGCACGAAGTCGATCTTGCCCCACTTCTTTTCGATCTCGTCGAAGGTGGCATCGATCGCGGCATCATCGCTGACGTCACAGGGCAGAACCAGATCAGAGCCAACGCTCTCTGCCAGCGGACGAACGCGCTTGCCAAGAGCCTCACCCTGGTAGGTAAAAGCCAGTTCGGCCCCCTGTGCAGCACAGGCGCTGGCAATCGCCCAGGCGATGGAGTGCTTATTAGCGACGCCCATGATGACACCGCGCTTACCCTTCATGAGGGTGCCGGTCACGGGAGCCGGGATGTTGTCTTCTGTTTCAGACATTGGAGGTTTCCTGAATCGCATTGGCGTATTAGCGCCGTGGTCGCACAAGAGATGCCAGCAAACAAGAGTAACACGACACTCAATGCCTCTTCGATGGCAGTTTTCAGCCGCAGTGTGGATTTCCAGCCCATGAGACAGGTCAAGGCATCTCTTCTTTCGTCCTCTATATAATGTAGGCGACACTATATTCGGGACCGTCGATTGATCGGCTCTGTTCCGGGAACCGGACGGAACCGCTATGGTTCTTGTCCTGCCCTTTCGGGGCCGTCCCCGCTGCTTCAGGAGACTTCCATGCCCTCTCAGCCCCTTATCGATCTGACTGCCGATCCATTCGCACTGTTCGCGACATGGATGTCAGACGCGGAAGCGTCCGAGCCTAATGATCCCAACGCCATGGCTGTTGCAACCTCGACACCCGACGGTCGTCCCTCTGTGCGTATGCTTTTGCTTAAGGGCATGGATGAACAAGGTTTTGTTTTTTACACAAATGTAGAGAGCCACAAGGGTCGCGATCTGCTGACCAACCCTCATGTCGCCCTGCTGTTCCACTGGAAATCCCTGCGTCGGCAGATCCGGATCGAAGGACCGGTTACGCAGGTCAGTGAAGAAGAGGCGGATGCGTATTTCGCCAGCCGCTCGCCCATGTCCCGCCTTGGGGCCATTGCCTCTGACCAGTCCCGCCCCTTGGATGACCGCAGCACTTTTGAAGAGCGCCTGAAGGCCGCAGAAGAAAAATATGGCGATGGTCCGATTCCGCGCCCGAACAACTGGACCGGTTTCCGCGTCAGTCCAGACGCCATCGAGTTCTGGCAGGACCGCCCTTTCCGCCTCCATGACCGTGCATTATGGACTCGTGAGGGATCCGGATGGAACGTCACGCGTCTTTATCCGTAAAGAGACAGAACATCCTTTTCCATAGGTGGGGAGCCTTACGTTATGCTTATCGAAATCAAGAATATCCTTCTCCCCCTCACCGGGGCCGACGACCTTGACTCCGTCATGTCGGTCGCTCTGGACTTTGCACATCGTTTCAACGCGCATCTTTCTGCTGTCGTTGTCGGATCAGATCCGACCGAAGTGGCGACACTGGCCGGCGAAGGCATTTCTGCCGGCATGGTCACGGAAATGATCGATGCGGCAGCTACAGAAGCCCATCGTCGTGCCATCAAGATTCGCCACAGCTTCGATACTTTCGTGCATCAGAACGGCATCCGCCGCGTCGAAGCCTCCAAAATCGGCATGACCCTTGGGGAGGGTGTCAGTGCCAGCCTCGAAGTCCTGGACGGGACGGAGCATGACGCGCTGACATGGCGTTCACGCCTGGCGGACATGACGCTCGTGCCGAATCTCATTTCCGCTACAGACCCTCGGGCATCCGAGACGCTGCACGCCATTCTCTTTGATAGTGGTCGCCCGCTTGTCATTGCGCCGCCGATCGTTCCCAAGACCGTTGGCCGCCGTATTGCCATTGCCTGGAATGGCACGCCTGAGGCGTCCCTCGCCCTGCGTTGCATCCTGCCATGGGCGCACACAGCAGAAGCCGTGCAGGTTCTGACCTGTCAGGAATATCAGCGCCGCGGTCCGACGGGCGACGATGTGGTTCGTTATCTGCGGATGCACGGCATTTCCGCTACAACACAGGCCTGCGACCCTATCAACAAGGACGTCGGTGCGGGTCTGCTCAAAGGCGCTGAAAATTTTGGCGCTGACATGCTCAGTATGGGCGCTTACTCCCACTCACGCCTGCGCCAGATGATCCTTGGCGGCGTCACGCGTCATATTCTTGAGAACATGAAGCTGACTGTTCTCATGAGTCGCTGACATCAGATCATGCGTCCTTTCCGGGTGTTCCGCGTTGAAGTTGTCATCCGACGTTTCACACAGCCTTCCGGAAAGGACGTTCCATGCTTTCCCGCCTAGCCGCTCCGCTTTTCTGTCTTGCCGCTGTTACAGGCGCATCTGCTCAGGCCATGGATAACCGCCTTTCAGCGGATATCTCCTCATTCACTCTTCAGGAACCGTCGGGCCAACTAAGCCTGCATCTTGTTCCTTCCACCACGCTGATCTCGGGCTACAGCAGCCCGTTTTATAGCCGCAACCCGCAAACGGGCGGCATAACACTTCATACTGATGGTCTTCAGCCGCCAGTCCGGGGCACAATTGCTCCCGAGACCCTTCTGCGCGAAAATTCAGCTTGGTACTTCCAGCAGACTTCTTCCGATCTGGAAGCCGCCCTGCATATTGACCGCATCCCAAAGAACGGCCGTATCACCATTGGTCGTCTGACGTCCCAGCAGGGTGTCATTGCCGAACTCAGAGTCGAAGGCGACAGGGTCCTGGCCATTGTGAACAACGGAACATCCACCCAGAAAGTAGTCGCTGGCACCGTATATCCGCAACAGACCGTCCGATACGCCATACACACAACACCTAATGGTTTACTGCTGATCTCCGTTAACGGAACGACAAACCACTTCTCGCTTCCCTCTGCCGCGACAACACAGGCCCTGTGGTTTGAAGCCATCGCAGGCGAGCAGGGTTTTCATAGGCCCAGCCATTCGGACGCAGCCCGCGTAACGTTCACGGGACTTCAGGTTCACCATCAGGCAGCCTGACAACCTGTCACAGAGTTTTGCGAGCCAGCCCGGACCATGCTACCCGACTGCCCATGATATCGCCTGCGCGCATGATCCGTATCTGGCTGGGTGCCAGCCTGCGTTCCACACGCTGGCAGGTCAGCGGCTCACAGGACTCCAGGGATCTTCTGCTACAGCCAGATCAGGGATTGGTGGTCGCTTTCTGGCACCGTTCCCTGACCCTGGCTCCGGCGCTCTGGTTCTGGGCAACCGCTCATGAACCTCGCCTGCGACTCAGGGTGCTCATTTCCCGAAATGCGGATGGCCTACTGATTGCCGACGCCGTCCGTCCATGGGGAATTATTGGCATCCACGGATCGTCTTCCAGAAAAGGCAAAGACAAAGGCGGCGCCGCTGTCATGCGCACCGCGCTCCGGGAACTGAAGGATGGTGCTTTCGTCGCCATTACGCCTGATGGTCCCCGCGGCCCTGCCGAAGATGTCCAGCCCGGCGCAGTGGCGCTCTCCCGTCTGGCAAAATGCGCCGTTATCCCCATGGGTCTCGCCTGTAACGGCATCCATCTGCCCTCATGGGACAGAATGCTATTCCCCCTGCCTTTTGGCAGAGGATCACTGGTTGCGGGGGCACCACTTTTCCAACCCGATGCAGAAACCTTGAAGAAAGCGCTGGAAACGGTTTCTCAGCAGGCAGAAAGCACCGTACGGCGACAGAATTTTTCCATCATGGATCGTCTATGGGCCATCATCGGAACACTTCTGGCCCCGTCCCTCACCATCATGTTTCGTCTTCGCGTCCACCGGGGGCGTGAACTACCAGACAGATTGCGGGAACGCATGGGTCTGGGTGGTGGTGTTCGACCAAATGGGAAACTTCTCTGGATCCATGCCGCCAGCGTTGGAGAGACACTTTGTGCCCGCCCGCTAATGGACGATCTGCTTGCACGACAGCCTGACCTGAAAATTCTGTTCACAACGGCCACAGTCACGGGAGCGGAAATCGTCGCTACACATCCGGAGTTTGGCAAACGTGTTCTCCATCGTTTCATCCCTCATGATGTGCCGCGCTGGTTCGGTCGCTTCCTCAAACGCTGGAAGCCCAATGGCGCCGTTTTTGTAGAAAGCGAACTCTGGCCCGGGATCATTACAGCCTGTTGCCGCCAGAACATTCCCACAATGGTCGTCAATGGCCGATTGTCGGATCGTTCCGCACATCGCTGGGCCAAGGCAGGACCTCTGGCGCGCCGGATGTTTTCACGCCTGAGTTGGGTCGCGGCTCGCGGGGCTGAAGACGCCACACATTTTCGCAGTCTTGATGCCAGTCCGGTTTATGAAGACGGGGATCTCAAACAGGATGCCGCCCCTCTGTCCTGCGATGAGCAGGAACTGAAGCGCCTGAAAGCCCTCATCGGTGATCGTCCGGTGTTCGTGGCGGCCTCCACGCATCCAGGCGAAGAAGACCTGGTTCTGGAAGCCGCAGCAATCGCGCGGCAGAGGACACCTGATCTGCTGACCATCCTCATCCCCCGTCATCCTTCCCGAGGCGCAGAACTGGCACAACAGTTCGGGCTAAATCGTCGTCGGTCTCAGGGTCAGGACCCAGACGCCACAACCTCCGTCTGGATTGCAGATACACTCGGGGAACTGGGGCTGTTCTACCGACTGGCAGACAGTTGTTTCATCGGCAATTCCCTGGCTGGCAAAGGCGGCGGACATAATCCGTTTGAGCCTTTGCGGCTGGGGATCCCAACCGCGACTGGCCCGTTGATGACCAACTGGCGTGAAGCCATGATCCTGCTTCAGGATTATCTTCACATCGTCAGGGATGTCGCTACTCTGGCAGAGTGGATGACCACAGCGCATGCCACAGCTTCGACGGGGGAACTTCAGCGCTCCGTAGTGTCGAAGCTGAGCCCTCGTATTCTGGAGACACTTGAACGATGAAGCTGCAGGCTCCGCGATTCTGGTCCGTTCCCCGGATAGGGCCTGCCGCGTTTCTGCTGCGTCCGTTCGGAACCATTGCGACTCGCCTGACACGCCGCCGTCTCAAAAAATCCGGGTTTCAGGCCCCTGTTCCTGTCCTGTGCTGCGGCAACATAACAGTCGGCGGAACAGGAAAGACTCCCCTGACCCTCGATCTGGTCCAGCGCCTTATTGAGCGTGGACATCATCCTCATATTCTCAGCCGTGGTCATGGCGGACGCGAACGTGGGCCACTGGAAGTCAATCCCGGCCGGGCCAGCGCCAGGGATGTGGGCGATGAGCCCCTCCTGCTCGCCCGTGCCGCACCGACATGGATCGGGCCCGATCGGGGCCAGACTGCACGCCTGGCCATTGGTCAGGGGGCCGACTGCATCGTGATGGACGATGGCTTCCAGAATGCGAGTCTGCAGAAGGATGTTTCAATTCTGGTTGTGGACGGCACAGTCGGCTTTGGAAACGCACAGGTGATGCCGGCTGGCCCATTGCGTGAACCGGTCATGGACGGGCTGAAGCGGGCACAGGTCGTGGTCATCATTGGCGACGACCGTCACAACCTTCTGCTGACCCTTCCCCCATTCCTGTTCAAAACGCAGGCCCGACTTGTTCCCGGACCAGAAATCCGGGGTCTTCAAGGGCGGCGCGTTGTAGCTTTTGCGGGCATTGGCCGGCCGGAAAAGTTCTTTTCCATGTTGCAGGATGCCGGCGTAACCCCCGTGCGCTCCCTGCCCTTCCCGGACCATCACACCTATTCCAACAATGATATTCAGCGCCTTGAAACGCTGCGCCGGGAATCCGGCACCACTCTGGTGACCACAGCCAAGGATGCGGTCAAACTTCCTCCTGCCTTTCGGGCGCAGGTCACGGTCGTCAATGTCGAGCTGCTCTGGGCAGACCCCAAGGCACCCGACCATATTCTGGATCTGCTTTTTCCCCTGTCATGACCTCTCTTTCATACCGGGCAGAAGCCCTGATCGTGCGCATCCTGCTGGACGGGCTCCGCATTCTGCCACCTTCCGTGGCCTCTACCCTCGGTGGATCGGTAGCGCGAACAATCGGTCCACTTTTGCCAGTTTCCAAAGTAGCAGACCAGAATCTGCAGCTGGCCATGCCACAGATGACCCGCGACGAACGCCGCAAAACCGTTCGGGACTGCTGGGAAAATCTGGGGAGGACCGTTTCAGAGTTTCCCCATGTTGGACACCTGAAGCAGAACACGCCCTCTGGTCCGGGATGGCAGGTTGAAGGGGCGGAACATCTCGAAGCTGCCAAAGCCACGGGACGACCGATCATTTTCTTTTCCGGCCATATTGGGAACTGGGAACTGATGCCGCCGGTCGTGGCCCGTTTCGGCATGCCATTCGCGTCTTTCTACCGCGCGGCAAGCAATCCCACAGTGGATTCCATCATCCATGCCCTTCGACGGGAAGCGATGGGAGCAGACGTTCCCATGTTTCCAAAAGGCTCCAAAGGCGCACGTGCAGCCCTCAGGCATCTCTCAAAAGGTGGCCATCTCGGCGTCCTGGGCGACCAGAAAATGAACGATGGCATCGAGGCTCAGCTCTTTGGCCGCGCCGCAATGACAGCCTCGGCTACGGCAGTGTTTGCGCTGCGTCATAACGCCCTGATCGTAACGGGTCATGTCCGCCGAGATGGTCCAGCGAGACTCGTGCTTGTTGTAGACGAACCCATTGATTTCCAACCGACACAGAATCGACAGGCTGACATTCTGGCTCTGACCCAGCGACTCAACGACCGGCTTCAGGAATGGATTGAGGAACGCCCTGGGTCCTGGCTCTGGCTTCACCGGCGCTGGAGCAAAGACCTGTATCGGAATATGACAACAACATGTTGAGCTATGCGTTTTTCGCATGGCAGATTTGCCACAGTGAGGAAAGTTTATGTCGCCAGACGGGGTTTTCGCGTCATTTAAGATTGTGAAAGGCCCCGTTTGGATTTTAGCCTGACCTCATCGCAATCACCGGGCTCTTCCGCCCCGCTTTGATGAGGACTTACCTGATGGCGCAGGCAACTCCCCTTCTTGACCTTTCCCCCGTTTCCATGGGGGGTAATGTCATTACCCTGAGACAGGGTGTGCTTCCTCGCCACCGTGAATATCTGTCCCGGTGGCTCGAAGCTGGCATGCGGATGGGTCTGTTCGATGCAGAGATCACTCCGGTCGACTCTGGCGTTACCAATTTTGATGGAACGACCCCGATCGAGCATGTTCTTGTCTGGGTCCGTGAGAATCCCGACCCTGCCTACATGCTGCGTCCACAAGGCATGCGCTGGGTTCTGATCGACCATCTGCGAAATCACGAACTCGGCAGCTACGCCAGCTTCGAACTGGCTCTGCACACCATTCGCCCAGTCCTGCCGCTGGCAGAAACATACGCCGCCTGACAGCGCTTTGAGGCATCAAACGGCCTCTTTCTGCTGTTCCCGGCGTTTTGGCCAAAAGCAGGCATAAAAAAACACGCGCTGGTCGCCGCAGACGCGTGTTTCTTCCTTTAAGAAATAAGACGCTTTCTTAGCTCGGTCGGGCCGCGATATCCCGCGATGCCGGAACAATAATCCGGGCGCCCCCGCCACGCTGAATCTGGTAGATCGCCAGCGCGCGCGTCACATGCCCATCCGGACGCAACCGGAACAGACCATCCACCCCCATATAACCATCCGGCCGTGTCAAGGCTGCCGTCGTAGGGCCACCCTGCTTCATCAGACTTCCAGCCAGAGCGGCCGCATCATAGGCAAAGTCCGTGACCGGGGACGGTGCCTGCTTGTAGACGGCCTTATATTGCCCGACATATCCGTTGCGATCCTTGGCGTCCGGCGCAGCGTACCAGGCACCATGCAGCGCACTCAGCTTGCCATCAAACGCCTTCCAGAGCGCCGGCCCCATGATCTGAACCTGACTGGCATCAATGTGATCATCGCGCAGAGCCGTAATGATATGCCCCAGTTCCATACCGGTGTCGGCCAGAACCAGCGCGTCAAACGGCGGCGGCGGAACAGGAGGGGCTGCAACAGGCTGCGAAGGTGTTGCCTGAGCCGGAGTGGCAGCAGTAGCCGAATCGGGAGCAGCTTCTGCGGTCGGGTCAACAGCAGACGGACCGGATGGCACTGTCGGCGCAGGAGCAGGAGGCTGACGGTTCGCAATATCCGACAAGCTCTTCAGGCCATCATCAATGCTCTGGGCATCCATTGCGTGGAAAACGATCTTCGGCTCGTTCAGACCGTCATCGCGACAGGCACGCTGAAGACCCTCTGCCATGGCGTGACCAAGCGCATTGTCAGGCAGGAATGCAGCAAATGTTTTGCGACCCGTCGCCCGTGCGGCGTCCACCATGCGACGAACCTGCTGCTCCGGTGTCAGACCCATGACCCAGACGCCCGGACGCGCCTGTGTCGAATCGCTCGTAAACGCCAGGACAGGTTTGTCTGCTTCCACAGCCAGTGGCGCAACAGCGGCCGTTTCCGTAGCGGTCAACGGCCCCAAAATCATCGCATCACCACGGGAAAGCGCATCATGCGCTGCCTGTGCGGCACCTCCTGCGGCGTTGCTGTCATGAATATCCAGCGCTGGAGACCCTTGGGCAGAAAGAGCGAGCTTGGCGGCGTCTCGCATACGACCACCAATGGCTCCGTAGCGCCCGGTCAGCGGCAGAATCAGGCCAACATCATGCGCGCCCGGCGCCTGACTAGAGCCAGGAATACCGCCCACACCCGGGATCAGCGAAGAGCCTCCGCCCGAGCAGGCGGTCAGCGTCAGGAAGGTTCCAGCGGCGAGGCCAGTGCTTACACCCTTGCGCAGACGGCTCATCGGTCCAGAATAGGGCCTTGAGTTCGTCACCGAGGATGCAGATGTCCGAAAAGTCATGTTCCGCTGAAACTCCCTTGAGCGATACGGCTGAAATATTAACGGCCGCCCCGCCATCGGAGCATGGCCCGAAAGTGGGGGGACAACTGATATTGGTTGCGACGCCAATCGGCAACCTGGCCGATATCAGCGAACGCGCGATAGAGACCTTACAGAGCGTTGAGGCGATTTTATGTGAAGATACGCGGGTTACGGCAAAATTGCTGATGTCCCGCAACATCTCCACGCCCACCAGAACGCTGCACGATCACAACGAACAGGATCGCACCCCGTTTCTCATTGAAAAACTTTCTGCAGGTGCACGATACGCCGTCGTGTCAGACGCGGGCACCCCACTGGTCTCAGACCCCGGCTACCGTCTGGTGCGAGCAGCCATTGCCGCTGGTATTCCCGTTACGGCCATTCCTGGCCCGAACGCGGTCATCACTGCTCTGACCCTGTCCGGCCTCCCCCCCCTACCTTTCATGTTTCTGGGCTTTCCGGCACCGCGTAGCGAAGCCCGCAAGACCGGCTTTGCAACGCTCCGCGCAGCCGAACAGGCTGGCGTACGCTCTACGCTGATCTGGTATGAAGCACCGCATCGTCTGGTTGAAACACTGGAAGATCTGATTGAGGTGTTCGGGCCCGATCGCGAGGCCGCCGTTGGTCGCGAACTGACGAAGCGTTTTGAAGAAATGGTGCGCGGAACGCTCACAGAAGTGCTGGCTCATTTTCAAACAACAGCACCGCGCGGAGAAATCACGCTTCTGATTGGCCCATCAGCAGAAGATGACAGTGGCGCGGATGATCTGGATACGCATCTGCGACAGGCTTTGGAAAGCCATTCGGTCAAGGACGCTGCAACGCTTGTCGCCGGGATCGTGAAACTTCCGAAGCGCACGGTTTATGCCCGTGCGCTGGAACTCTCAAAAGAGATGAAGAGCTAAGTCCTCAGTCTTCGGATTTTGGAAGCGTGAACAAAGACTGGGACACGCTTCCACCCGTCTTTACATCCGACAGAGCAATTCGGGTCGTTCGCCCCTGCGCATCTACGACTTCCCATCCCAGAAGAGCCAAAGGCGCCTCCGAAAATACGAGGGTCAAGTTCCCCTCACCCGGGTTATCGGTTTTCTCAACCTGAAGGTGGATCTGACCGCTTTTGCGCTCGAATCCCGTAACAGTCACGTCCCCAGACAGTTTCAGGTCAGGGCGAAGCAGAAGGCCCAGCGGGGTGCGGTCCAGCGGAATGACCGTGACCTGTCCGACGCTGCGATCCTGAAACACGACCTTCCCGTCATTCGCGACCAGCAAAAGCGGGCTTGGGCTGTCATAATCGAAACGCATCCGCCCCGGACGATCCAGCGTCGCCGTTCCATCAACGGTTTTACCGTCGGGAGCAATCTGCTGAAAGCGGGCCTGAAGGACCGTAATCTGACCCAGCGTATCCTGAATACGGGCAATCCATCCCTGATCCACAGGACGAAGCTGCGCCGGAACAGCCTGCGCCAGAGCAGGAAACGGGAGAGCAGCAACGGACATGAAAGCGCTGGCTACAGCCGCGCGAAAGAAAAGATGGTTCATCATCCCTCTGGAACTACCGATCGGGGAGCGGGTTGCAAAAAGCGCCCGCTTCCCCAATTCATAGCGCCTCCCGATAAAAACCGGAATGTTCAGCTTCAGATCGAAGCTTCGCGGAACAGTGGCTTCACGCTGCCGCCCCATGCGCCCTCATAAAGGGCCAGCCAGTATTCGGCTTGATTCGGGCCACCTTCTGCAATCAGATGCAGCGGGTCGAGGAAGTGAGCCTCATTACGAACACGCGCCCGAAGTCCCTGCTCTGCCAGTGTCAGAACCCGCTTGGCCAGAGCTTTCAGACCACCTGGGAATTCAGCCTGCATTCCCTTTGCGGGCACATCGGCACGAAGCTGCTGATAAACCTCCCAAGGCTGTTCCAGAACCAGCTTTTCAGCCGCTTCCAGCGTGGCCGGATCATACAGAAGACCAACCCAGAGTGCGGACTGCGCAACCATCATCTCCGGCTTACCAGCATCCGCGCCACGCATTTCCAGGAACTGCTTGAGGCGTACATCCGGGAACGCAGTCGTCAGATGGTCTTCGAAATCGCCGATGGTCGGGGTCAGACCTTCCAGACCGGGCTGCGCCTCGCCATTCAGCCAACGACGGAAGGAACAACCACTCACGTCAATATTCTTTCCATCGCGGGCGACGAAATACATCGGAACGTCCAGCGCCCAGTCGACATACTTTTCGAAGCTGAAATCTTCTGCGAAGAACAGAGAAGGCTGACCTGCACGCTGGTTATCAGTATCTGTCCAGATGCGGGCACGGTTGGACATGAACCCGTTGGCCTTGCCTTCCACGAAAGGCGAATTGGCAAACAGCGCCGTTGCCAGAGGCTGAAGAGCCAGAGACACACGCATTTTGCGGGCCATATCCGCTTCGCTGCCAAAATCCAGATTAACCTGCACGGTGCAGGTCCGTGTCATCATGTCCAGACCGAGGCTCCCGACCTTCGGCATGTAATTCCGCATGATGGCGTAGCGGCTTTTGGGCATCCACGGCATGGCATCCCGGCCCCAGAGCGGCTGGAACCCAAACGGAAGGAAGCCAATTCCAAGCTCGGAAGCCGGACCACGAATCAGGTCAAAATGCTCCTGCATTTCAGCCTGCGTTTCCTGAAGCGAGACAACTGGCGCACCTGAGAGTTCAAACTGCCCCGCAGGCTCCAGGGAAATCGAGCGACCTTTCTGGCTGTTCTGACCAGCCAGACCAATCAGCGCCTCTCCATCATGAATCGGCGCCCAGTCCGGCCCCTCCAGCTTCTGAAGAAGAGCGCCAATACCCTTAGGCTCGTAGGGAGGAGCCGACAGCGGCTCACGCCCGTCATCCTGTCCCGGCAGCACAAACCCGAACTTTTCATGCTCGGTGCCAATCTTCCACTCAGACTGCGGCTTGGAGCCACGCTCCAGAACCTCGACGAGCTGCGCCCGATTCTCGATCGTTGCGCTATTGGACGTGCCGGGATTGGACATGGCGGTTTTGCCTCGGTTTAAAATCGTTGTTCGATATTGATTGAACTTGTAGCAGGTCAGACGATCCTGTCACCCTCACGCGCCACGTCTGAGCGCCAGACGGGCCAGGCCAGCACAAACAGCAGTCTCGGCCCTCAGCACAAGCGGCCCCAGCGTCAGAGCATGGACAGCGGGATGTCGCTGAAGCAACAAAACCTCGGCGTCAGAAAATCCGCCTTCCGGTCCAATCAGCAGCGCCGCCGCTTTCAACGGACCATCTTCGCCAGGCCGACGCTCCAGCGCCGCAAAAAGCGGCTTGTCGTCTGGCCAGGTAGAGAGAACGGTTTTCAACGGTTCAGGCGGATGAATCATCGGAATATCCAGCCGCTCACATTGTTCAGCAGCCTCGGACGCAATCAGGGCAAGACGGTCCAGATTCAGACGATGGGTATTGGTTCGTTCCGTAATGACGGGTCGAAAGGCGGTCACGCCCAGTTCCGTACCCATGCGGATCACAAGCTCTGTCGCGTCCCGCTTCAACGGCGCGAACAGAAGCTCCACACCGTCCGTTGGCTGCGGAGGACGCTCCATTGCCCCAAGGACAATTGTCCCACGGTCTTTGCGAAGGGTCTGGATCGTCGCAGCCCACTCCCCGTCCGTCGCATTGAAAACACGAACAGCGTCTCCAACAGCCTGTCGCATGACATTGCCCAGGTAATGGGCCTGACCAGCAGGAAGCGGAAGTTCCAGCCCTTCCGTGAAGGTGACATCCGGAACTTCAAGATAAAGACGGGGATCAGATCGGCTCATCCTTTTCCGATAGCGCGCTCCAGCCATTGACGGAAGCGCCTCCGCCACGCATCAGGGGCTTTGATGAACAAAACCAGCCCCCATACCGATATCAGCCTGACAGGCTGGACCGGCCGCCTGCCTGAGCCATGGCGGTCCTACGCGCTTCTGGCCCGGCTGGATCGGCCGGTCGGAACATGGTTGCTGTTCCTTCCCGGCGTGTGGGGGCTTTTCCTTGCGCCAGACGCACCGCTTGAGCTTCGCGTCCTCTACACGGCACTCTTCGCGTTCGGCTCCCTTGTCATGCGGTCTGCCGGATGTGTCGTGAACGACATCTGGGATCGCGATATTGATGCCAAGGTTGCCCGAACCGCTGGTCGCCCATTGGCCAGTGGCGCACTTTCTCTGAAACAGGGACTCAAGCTGCTCGCTGCCCTGCTCTTCTGCGGCCTGTGTGTTTTGCTGTGCCTACCCGTGGCCTGCTGGATTCTGGCCCCTTTTGCACTGATTCTTGTGGCCCTGTATCCCGCCGCGAAGCGTGTTACCTGGTGGCCTCAGCTTGTCATGGGCTTCACGTTCGGTTTCGGGGCCCCCATGGGCTATGCTGCGGCAGGTGGGCGCCTGGATGGGAACGGCGCCCTGCTCTATGGTGCCGTCATTCTCTGGCAACTTGGCTTTGATACCATCTATGGCTTTCAGGACATGGATGATGATGCACGCATCGGCGTGCGCTCCACGTCCCGCCTTATGGAAAAGCGTGCCAAACCCTTTATCGCCACCTGCTATAGCCTGATGCTGCTGGCTCTGGGGCTGGTCGCCATTCACGCCCATCTGCACTTTGGCTTCTGGGTGTTCTTTGCAGTGGCAGGCCTGCTTCTTCTTCAGCAGGCCCGTACGCTTAACCCCTACGACGCACCGAACTGCCTGCGCCAGTTCAAACAAAACGTCCCGATCGGTTTCCTTCTGGCTCTTGCCTTCATCTGCGGAAGACTTTGAACACCATGCCCGTCAGACTGCAGGACCCAGCGGCATTCATCCGCGACCACACGGCAGTCGAAAGGGCCGGACTTGTGCCGGAAATCGCCCTGCATCTGGCAACAGATATCACTCCTATCTGGCAGGCCAGCGAGGCGTTTCTTGAAGCGCATGGCATTGAGCCGCCCTTCTGGGCCTTTACGTGGCCGGGCAGCCAGCTTATCGCACGCTATATTCTGGACAACCCTGAGCGGGTGCACGGCAAGCGTGTTCTGGACGTCGCATGCGGATGCGGTCTAGCCGCCATTGCTGCAGTAATGGCCGGGGCATCTGCTGTAGACGCCAACGATATCGATCAAATGGCGCTGGAAGCCACTGCCCTGAACGCCACACTGAATAGTGTCACGGTGACTCTTCTTGCTGGAGATCTGGTAGGCTCAAAGCCTGACTGCGATCTCTTGGTCATCGGAGACGTCTGTTACAACGAGGCCATGGCCGCACGCATCATGCCATGGCTGCTGGACTGTGCCCAGCACTGCGAAGTCTGGCTCTGCGATCCCGGACGGCATTACGCTCCCAAACTGGATCTGGACATTCTGGCTCAACAGAACGTCCAGACCACTCAGGAGCTGGAAAGTACCGACCAGCGCACAACAACACTCTTCAGTCTGCGAGGTACTTCCGCCCAAGACTAAGAGCGGATCCTGTCAACGCGGCGATCATCGCGCCGCCGAGGCAGATAAAGGCTGGGTGAGAGAAGATTGTGAAAAGGGCAGCCACGAGCAAGGCGCCCGTCGTCTGCCCTCCAAGACGTGCGACTGAGAGCATGCCACTGGCCCCACCTTCCCGACCGGCAGGGGCCGACACCATGATGGCCCGGTTATTGGGAGGTTGGAACAGACCAAAACCACACCCAGCCAGCAGGGTGCGCCACGCAATCGCAGCATTACTCGCATCTAGCGGCAACAGCCAGAGCAGCAGAAAGCCAAAAGCTGTCAGCAGCAATCCCAAGGAAGACAGCACAGAGGCAGGAAAGCGGTCAGCCATTTTCCCGACCACAAATGACATTACAGCCACGCCAACCGCCCACGGCGCAATCAGAAGCCCGATCGTGGAATCGCCACGATGAAAGGCTGACGCCAAGGTGAAAGGCATGGCGACAATATAGAGGTTTGAGGCCACAAAGCCGAGAAATCCAACCAGGCAGGCCAGCAGAAATGGCCGCCGCGCCAGAAGATCCACAGGAACAATCGGCTCCCGACGCCCCTTCTGATACCGGAGCAGAAGCCACCAGCAGATCAGACCAGCGCCAGTCAGCAGCGATCCCGGCAGGAAGTCGCCGTGCATCAATCCATCGAGACCGATGCCAAGCAACGCAAAAGAAGCCACGGTCAGGATGGAGCCGGGAATATCAGCCTGCGTTTCGCTTCGGGGCGTTTGTGGCAGAGCAAAATGCGCCATGGCAAGAGCCGCCAAGGCCAGAGGCAAATTGATCCAGAAAATCCATGGCCAGCTCGCGACCGAAAGAACAATCGAACCAATCGTTGGCCCCAGAGCCACACCAATACCCACAAAAAGGCCATTCAGGGCAATGCCCTTACCAAGCTCTGCATGGGGATAAATGAATCGCACGAGCGCGATATTCACGCTCATGATGCACGCCCCCCCAACCCCCTGAAGGGCCCGGGCCAGCGTCAGTTCCAGCAGGTTCTGGGACAGGGCGCAGCCGACAGACGTGATGAGAAACAGGAAAATGCCAATCTGGCTCATACGGGCAAAGCCTACCCGCGACCCGAAAGACGCCAGAGGCAAGAGGCAGGACAGGTTGGCCAACTGATAGGCATTCACCACCCAGATCGCCCGTGAAGACGGGGCATTCAGATCATGGGCGATGGACGGAAGCGCCACGTTCGCAATGGCGTAATCCAGAACGGAAAGCAGCAGTCCAAGCAGAACGGCTGACATGGCTTTGACACGCTGGGCTCCGTAAAGCCCAGCGTGTCGTTGGTGGTCGCAGTCGAGATCTTTCTCGCCAGCGGCAGCGACTTTCATCACGATTAACGCCCCAGATCCCTCAATTTTTTACCGGCAAAAAGATTGGTCTCAATCATCTCAAGAGAGACACCTTTCGTTTCCGGAACCATCATGAGCGTGACAAGCATGAAAAGTCCATTGAAAGCGGCAAACATAATAAATGTTGATGCAGCGCCCATAGCGACCATGATCATCGGGAAAGTCTTGGAAATCGCCCAGTTTGCCCCCCAGTTTGTGACAGTAGAGCAGCCAATTCCGAAATCACGTCCGCGCGTGGGCTGAACTTCGGAGCACAGGGTCCAGACAAGCGGCCCCTCACCGATTGCGAATCCAGCCACGAACAATAGAACAAACCCGCACAGAGCAATCTGAGCCTCAAAGCTCGAAGCGCCGACCGCCAACAGGATGCCCACACCCAGCAACGCCAATCCCGCAATGACGCAGCTCAGGATGAGAAGCGGACGACGGCCCCATTTGTCCACGCAGGCAATCGCCACACCCGTTAGGATCATGTTCGTCAGACCGACAAGTGTCGTAGCCCAGATGGACGCGTTGACACCAAAATGGGCCGCCTGAAAAACGCGCGGCGCATAATACAGCAGGGCATTGATCCCGGTCAGCTGCTGCATGACCTGAAGAAGCATACCGAGATAGACAGAGCGACGGAAATTGGGATTGCTACGAAACAGGCCGAACCCGGCATCGCTGCTTTTGTGCAAACGCGCCTGAATGTCGGCCAGTTCAGCTTCTGCCACTTCCTCGTCGGAACGCAGGCTGTTGAGAACACGGCGTGCATGGTCCTTGCGCCCTTGCATCATCAACCAGCGCGGGCTGTGCGGGAGGATCAACACAATGCCCAGAAACAGCGTTGCAGGAACCGCCATGATTCCGAGCATCCAACGCCAGTGCTGACCGCTCGCCAGAAGACTGTCAGACACGAAGGCGAGGAAAATGCCGAGCGTGACCATCAACTGGTAAAAGGAAATCATGGACCCGCGAGCGGATTCGACAGTGATTTCAGAAATATAGAGCGGCGCAGCAAACGCTGCGAGACCTACGGCCAGTCCCAGAAAGACGCGCCCGATAATCAGGATCAAAGCAGACGGTGCCAGGGCGCACAGCAGCGTCCCGAGAAGAAATAAAATTGCGGCGCCAAGCATGGCCCCGGTACGCCCGTATCGCGTGGAGATACGCCCAGCAACCAGAGAACCAAATGCGGCTCCTGCCATCATGGACGATACAATCCACCCTTGCAGGGCGTCACTGGCCTGAAAATCTGTAGCGATAAAGGGCAGAGCGCCCGCAACCACACCAGTATCGAGACCGAACATCAGGCCAGCAAGCGCCGCCATGATCCCCAGTGCCGTAGCGCGTGCCGTGCTGCGTTGAGGCTCCCCTGAAACGTCCTCACTGCGGACCGCAGCAATCCCGACCATAATTCCTGTTCCTCATCCTTAACTCAGGTCTGGCTCATACCTGACGATCTTTCTAGGACCGAACACAAACCAACACCAACGTTTGGAGAGGGATAGATATACGAAAAGAGGGAGTTTTATAGTCCAGTTTAGATTTTCTGTTCCGGTATGCGTACGATGCATACCGGAACAGAAAAGAGCATCACTTATCTGCGTAAGGGTTTTTCGTGCCACGCAACTGGATACGGATTGGCACACCCGGCATATGGAACGTCTCGCGAAGGCCATTGACCAGATAGCGCTTGTACGCATCTGGCAGCATTTCAGCGCGGGTCCCAAACAGCAGGAAGGTTGGCGGACGTGCCTTGACCTGCGTCATGTAGCGCAACTTAAGACGACGACCATCCACCAGTGGCGGCTGATGCCGGTCCAACATTTCCTCGAACCAGCGATTGAGTTCGCCCGTCGTGACACGCGAGTTCCAGACTTCGTAAGCCTTACGGACCGCGGGAAGCAGACGATGAACACCCGCCCCTGTCAGTGCAGAGAACGTCACCACAGGGATACCACGAACCTGCGCCAGGGATGTCTCGATCCGGTCAGAAATAGCCTTGCGGGTCGCAACACGATCTTCAACAGCGTCCCACTTGTTCAGGGCAAGAACGCAGGCACGACCCTCTTTCTCGATCAGACGCGCGATCTGGAGATCCTGCTCATGAACACCGAGCGTGGCATCCAGAGTCAGAACAACCACTTCTGCCATTTTCAGCGCTTCAATGGACGCAGAGACAGACATGCGCTCCAGAGGCTGCTCGACGCGTGCGCGTTTCCGCATGCCGGCCGTATCAACAAGACGGATCGGTCCAACCTCATCGAACAGTTCCACCGAAATGGAGTCACGGGTCAGGCCGGCTTCCGGGCCAGTAATCATGCGCTCTTCGCCCAGAAGGCAATTCAGAAGCGTTGATTTACCTGCATTCGGGCGGCCGACAATCGCAAGATGCAGCGGTCCAGCCGGACGTTCTTCCTGCTCTTCGCCCTCTTCAGGCTCTTCGTCACGACGACGATGGCGAACCTGACGAGGCGCATGTGGCAGACGATCCACAATCTCACCCATGAGATCGCTGATGCCTTCGCCATGCTCGGCCGAAAGAGCCAGTGGCGTCCCCAGACCCAGCGAATAGGCTTCCAGTGCCGCATCAGTTCCAGCTTTGCCTTCTGCCTTGTTGGCAATCAGCATGACCGGGCGGTTCTGACGACGCAGCCAGTTGGCGAAATGGGCATCCGTTGGCGTGATGCCTGCACGGGCATCAATGCAGAACAGAACCAGATCCGCCATGGAAACAGCGGATTCGGAAGAGGCCCGCATACGCCCGAACAGCGTATCCGGCGCCGCTTCTTCAAGACCGGCCGTATCGATGATGCGGATACGACGACCGCGCATGAGGGCCTCGCCCTCCTTGCGGTCGCGCGTTACACCGGGCTCGTCCGAAACAAGCGCCTGACGGCGTCCGACGAGCCGGTTGAAAAGAGTGGATTTCCCGACATTCGGGCGCCCGGCGATAACAACGATGGGCAGGTTCTCAGAGGTCATTCGTTCAGCCATAGGCCCGCAGAACAGCATCCTGGGACAGTGTCAGCACCAGACCGTCACAGACGATTGGCTGAACCTGGCATGGCGCCGTGGTTTTACGGGTCGATTCAATTTTGCCTGTTACGGCATCAACAACCACCATGCCTTCCTGTGGCAGGGTGGAGAAACAGATCAGCTTGCCGTTTACCAGAAGAGGACCGACCCACTGGACGGCATCCTTCTGAACTTCCTGACGGCGGAAGCGACGAAGCTGTGTAATCCAGCGCACATGACCAGACAAGCGGTCCAGACAGGCGAGCTGCTGATCCGTGGACAGGACAAACATCCAGTCGCCACAGATTGTCAGGGGTGTCTGGCCGCTGACTTCACGCTCCCAGAGGCGGCGACCAGACCGCATGTCCACAGCCACGAGAACGCGGGACATGGAGATGGCGTAGGCCGTTCCCTTAACGATGACTGGTGCACCACGGATACAGGAGAAATCCAGCATGGCGCCCATACCATTGGCACCGCCAAGACTGTCACTCCAGACCATTTCGCCGGATGTCGCACGCAGGGCAACGAGATCACCGCTGCCAAAGCCTGCAAGCACCACCCCATCTACGATGGCGGGAGCAGCCTGACCAAAGACAACCGTATCCGCACCAGTGGCCTGATACGTCCAGACCTGACGACCTGTCGCAGCTTCCAGCGCAAACAGACGCTCATCAATCGTCCCGAAAACGACCAGACCGTCCGCGATGGTTGGCGCAGAGCGGCCCGGCGTTCCGAGATCGACAGTCCATTTTACCTTGCCGGTTGCAGCATCGACTGCCAGCGCCTGCGCCACACCGTCGACGATGTAAAGCGTGTCGCCTTCCAGTGCGACGCCACCACCAATATTGGTGGAGCGGGACTTGGCTGGTGCTGGCTGATGTGACCAGAGTTGCTTCATACCCGGCCAGGTCCATGCTTTCACGACACCCTGTGCGTCCGTCGTGAAGATACGACCATTTCCAATCACTGGCGGCGACTGAATCGCGCCACGACTGTTCGGCAAGATGGCCACCATGGCCAGGAAGCTCGTCGGGTTGACCTCGGCGCCGATCGAACGGCTCCATTTGAGATCAAGGCCACTACCAATCGCATTAACCGAAACATGATCCGGCGTGCGATCCGGCTGGAGCCATTCCGTTACAGCCTGCGGGGCTGAAAGGCTGATCGGCGTATGATCTTCGGGATCAACGGTCAGGCCAGCCCCGGTGGACAGAACGTCAACACGATGGCCAGCCAGCATTGGCTTTTCATCATCATTAAACAGGCTGCATCCACCCAGTGCGGTCAGGGCAGCACCGGAACAGGCGACCTGTAACAAGGAACGACGGTTCACGGTCGGGGAAGATCGGTCAGGGCGGCGCATCAACCAGCGTCTCCAAAGGTTTCAAGCAGAGCCTGTGCACGGGCACGAACCCCTTCAGACGCATCAGCATTCCCGCTGATCTGCGTCAGCAAACGCTGGGCTTCTTTCTGCTGTTCGGCAGTTGCGCCAGAACGCAGATCCAACCCAACAAGACCTTCCTGCGCCAACGCCCCCCAGGCCCCACCATTCTGGGCAAGACCTTCATAGCCGGGACGCAGCGTCTTCGGATCTGCCGTGTTGGTCTGGGCATTCAGGACCATGTACCGCGCCAGATCCTTCAGTGCAGGTTCGGCAGCAGAATCGGACGCAACACTGTTCCAGGCTTTCAGCGCAGAGGCCGTATCGTGATCCTGCATCTTCAGATCAGCCAGACGCAGCGCGGCATAGGAGCGAACTCCCGCCGGGCCATGATCGGCCAGATCCTGAAAAGTTGCTTCAGCCTGCTGCGTGACAGACTTGTCATGCTTGGGATCAGCCAGCGTTTCGAGTGCCGTGAAATATCGGGCGGAAGCCGCACCCTGCGCCGCTTTGCGGGCATGAGTCTGCCATTCCCAGACGCCACCGCCGATCGCGCCTACGACGACGACACCTGCCACGACAGCACCCCATCGACGTGCAGCTGCCCGTAAGCGCTGAAGCCGAATTTCCTCGTTCACCTCTGTGATGAAATCGTCCGCCACCTGGTCCCCTGTTGGATCGGTTTTGTAAAGTTCTGGCGGAACCATACAGGTGCCGCACGTTTGCGGCAAACGCTTCGCTTGAGAAGCTGTTACCGAAAGAAACTCATCGCCGTTTTAGGGCTTCCTTAACTCCTGCCAGATGATCTTCTCCGGCATGAAGAAACCAGCCCTGCTGCTGCCATCAGCCCTGATGCTTTGCGCTCTCGGCGGATGTGCCCCGGACCGCATTGCCTCTGCCCTCACCGGCAAGGACTGCAACACAGCCTATCTCTATGACGACGAGAGTTTCTGCTCCCGTCCAGTTGGGCCGCCCCCGCCCCAGCCTTACTGCACGACCAGCTTTGAAGGGACGGATTGCTGGGCCAGGCCGGACCTGATGCCCAATGTGGCCCGCCAGACCTATGAAGGCCCGACGAGCCTTACCCCTCTGCAAAATCAGACACGTATGGGGCAGTAATGTTTTTTAGTGGTGCCCGAGCTTACGGCCAGCAGCCGTCAGTTCCGTGGACAGCTTCTGGAATGACCCTGCAATGCGGGACTGCACCGCCGCACTCGCTGTATGGATATGCGAAATCCTGGCGCTGGCGTCCTGACTGATGGCAGTTTCTTCGCGATTGGCTTGCCCTGAGACGCAAGCGTTATAGGCCCGGGCCTCTTTTTCGTAAGCCGTTACGCGGTCCACGCTCTCGTTGTACTGGGCGACCGTCCCGGCTTTGACCGTGGGTGCCGTCGGCTCGGCACCACATTTGGGCGCACTCCAGCCGGAGTCGGCAGCCGTAGCTGTTCCAGCAGCAAGCACGGACAGAAGAGACAGGCCGCACAGCGCGGCAACGGGACGAATCATAAAGCTCCCTTTCCTGGTCGAAGCGTCGCGCGCCCTACGCCCCGATCAAGGCGCAAATTTGGCAAAACGTCCCGTTGCGTTTCCAATCACTTCATCGTCCTGCATGACGACTGTTCCGCGCACGATGGTTGCCATCGGCCAACCCGTCACCTGCGTGCCGTCAAAAGGCGTCCAGCCGGCCGGAGACGCGATCCAGTCATTCGTGATTTCGCGCTCCGCCTTCATATCTACCAGCGTGAAATCCGCGTCGAAACCGACAGCCATCCGCCCCTTTGTCTGAAGCCCGTAAACGCGCGCCGGACCAGCAGCCATCAGATCGACAAGGCGGGACAGGCTCAGGCGACCCGCATTCACATGATCGAGCATAACCGGCACGATCGTCTGAACGCCCGTCAGACCGGCGGGGCAGTTCGGCCACGGACGTTTCTTGGCCTCAAGCGGATGCGGCGCATGGTCGGATGAGACGACATCCACACGACCATCCTGAATGGCTTTCCAGCTTGCTTCGTAATGATACTGATCGCGCAGAGGCGGATTCATGACGGCGAGACCGCCCAGCTTTTCGTAGCAGTTCGGGCCGACCTGCGTGAGATGATTGACCAGAACTTCAACCGTTGAAACATCCCGGAAGCCTGCCAGATACTCCAGTTCTTCCGCCGTGGACGTATGAAGAATATGGGCCGGACGACCCGTCTTGCGGGCAATCGCCATAATACGACGGGTACCGAGAAATGCACATTCCACATCCCGCCAGATGCTATGTGTGGCATAGGGCTGCCCTTCATGGAACATGGGCTTGCGCTCCTGAAGACGGTATTCATCTTCAGAATGGAAGCAAACGCGACGATGACCGGAGCGCATGACGGCTTCGATACCGGCATCATCTTCAATCATCAGATTACCGGTTGAAGACCCCGCAAAGACCTTGATCGCGCAGACACCCGGCTGCTGCTCCAGCATCGCAAGGTCCGGCGTGTTCTCACGGGTTGCGCCGATATACATGCCAACGTCCACATGCGCGACCTTGCTGATGTGCTCACGCTTCCAGTCCAGCATCGCCTTATCCGTGACGCTGGGAGACGTGTTGGGCATGTCAAATACGGTCGTCACACCACCAAGAGCCGCGGCGCGTGTTCCGGTTTCCAGTGTTTCGACAGCTGCATTTCCCGGATCGCGCAGATGCACATGACTGTCGATCAGACCGGGCAGGACATGCAGCCCGGTCGCATCAATCACACGGTCGGCATCATCGTCTTTCGAAACGGACAGGGAAGCAATGCGACCATCCCGAACACCCAGATCAGCCTCGGCCTCACCCCATGGAAATACACAGCGGCCATTCCGGATAATCAGATCGTAATGCATGGTCTGTCCTCATTGAGTCTGGTGAAAGCCGCGTTCAGTTAACGCGGGAGAGCGTTTCGAAAACATCCCCATCCACCGGGACGTTTTCGATATGATGACGGTGCCACAGCGCATAGAACAGCAGCGTCCAGGCTTGTCGGGCGTGTCCGCGCTGCGTTGCTGTGGAGAAAAGACGTTCGACCCGATGCGCAGGCATAATGGCCTGAATGCAGGCCTGCTGCGCCACGAGAGGAGCCAGTCGTTTTGACTGCCCTTCAATCCAGGGCCCGACAGGAACGGTGAAGCCCTGTTTGGGTGCAAACGGCCGAGCCTGGGGCAACGCCTCCTGCAGCCAGCGCCGCAGAAGCCACTTGCCATACCCATCACGGACCTTGAACCGATCAGGCAAGGACCAGACAGCCTCAGCAACGACGGGGTCCAGCAGAGGTGTGCGGCCTTCAGCAGAATGCGCCATCAGGCAACGATCCAGCTTAAGCAGAAGATCGTTCGGCAACCATTCGGCAATATCGAGGGCCTGCACAGCAGGAAGTCCCGTCAAGCTCTGCGAAAATTCCATAGCTGCCAGTCCTGACCGCCATTGCCGTCCACGCCCCGGAAAGCAACGGCCGAACGTCCCTGAACGCCAGGGAGCTCTTCCGCCCCGCCACCAGGGTTTCAGTGCACGGCGATAACGGCCATATCCGGCGAACAGCTCATCCCCGCCTTCCCCGCTCAGGATCACCGTGACCTCTTTACGAGCCTCCTGCGCGAGGAACCACGTTGGAATGATGGCGTAATCCGCAGCCGGGTCGTCCATGCACGCCACGATGGCAGGAAGATGCTGCCAGACCATGGCTTCCGTCACGGTCAGGACATGATGATCGGCCCCGACCGAGGCTGCCAGAGCCGCTGCATCACTGGCTTCATCCGCCTTTCCACTATCAAAACGGGCGGTCCAGGTTTTGGGGTGCGGCAGGCCCAGCTTATGGGCAGCCGCAAGAATCGTGGAACTGTCTATCCCGCCTGACAGAAACAACCCGAGGGGTACGTCAGCCCGTAAATGGGCGTGAACGCTATCCAGCAGGGCTGTATCCAATCGACGAAGAGCCTGATCGTCCGTCAGATCGGCTGGAACTGGCGTTGCGGCTTCCTTGAGAACATGCCTGCGGCGGGACTCCACGATGCGACCGTCCACGATGCGCAGGGTCTCACCTGGAAGCAGACGTCGAATACCCGGAAAGATCGTTTTCTGGCCCGTCGTAAACTGGAGTTGCAGCAGTTCATCCCGTGCTTTCCCGCGTGCGCGACGAATACCGAAACCTCCGGCCAGAAGCGCCTGTGCCTCAGAGGCAAACGCTATACCGCCTTCATACTCCGCGATGTAGAGCGGTTTGATTCCGAATGGATCGCGAGACAGCACCATTTCATGCTGCCCCTGCTCATTCTCCACCGCTGCAATCGCATACATGCCACGAAGATCATGCGTATAGCCCGTGCCGTCCCTCAGCCAGAGAGAGAGCGGCGGCTCGCAATCACTACCAGTCTTGAAATAATTAGCTGGAAAGCCCGCACGAATATCGGGATCATTATAGATCTCGCCATTGGCGATCAAAGCTGCATGTCCTACGCGAAAAGGCTGCGTCCCCCCTGCAATATCGACGATAGACAGCCGCCGGTGTCTGAGCGCGGCCCCTGCGAAATCGAGACGTCCCTCACCGTCTGGCCCGCGATGGAAAATAGCCGCGGACATGCGCTCCAGCGCAGCTTGATCCGGCGTATGACCCGGAAGGCAGGACAGTCCCGCAATCCCGCACATCAGGACAGTCCCCCATCCAGAAACTCGGACCATTTGGCCATGACAACGCTCTCGGCAAATTCGCGCTCGAACCGGGCACGACCGTTCTGCCGCAAACGTCCTGCCAGCGCTGCATCCTCAAGAATGGCTCCAATCTGACTGGCAAAAGCTTCGGCGTCTTCAACAGGAGCAAGAAGACCATCTTCTGTTCCCGCAAGAATTTCCTGCGGCCCCTGAATGGCACTTCCGACGACCGGGGCACCAGCAGACAGACCTTCGATCACCACATTTCCAAGCGGCTCGATCCGGGACGGACAGACCATGACGTCACAAGCTTTAAGCCAAGGGCCACTATCGGCCACCCAGCCCGGCAGGTGCACACGATCCGAAAGCCCTTCCTTCCGGATCAGTTCTTCAAGCGCGACGCGTTCCGGCCCTTCCCCACCGATCACGAGATGCACGCCCGGAAGACGCGTCATGGCCCGGATCAGAACGTCAAAAGCCTTGTTCTCATGCAATCGCCCAAGTGCCAGCACGAAAGGCGCGTCTGAAGGCAGAAACTCCGGACGGGCCGGCTGAACCGAAGCAAAATCAGTCGCAAAATTCGGGACGTAATGCACACGGTCTGCGGGCCAGCCCTGCATTTTCATCCAGTCTGCCAGACCGCGCGTATTGCCGATCAGATGCTCGCAACGCCGGTAGTTAGACAGATCGTAATAGCCACCAAGACGCCCCGCCGTCCGCCACGGCCCTGACGGCAGTTTCCGGGCCGCACGGCTCATCCAGGCGACGACCACATCCGGCTGAAACTCGCGTAAACTTTTCTGAAGACGCGGCTTTGTGCCCACATCCAGCATGCCGCCAAAACGGAACGTCTGTGTCTCCACATTCGCGGCCCGCAGGCGTGCTTCACGCCCGGCATCGTGCCGGATCAAGGCCCGAACGGGGCGCTGATCCGCCGTCTGGGCCATAGAGAGACGCTCGAAGAACAGTTCCGCCCCCCCTCGCGCAGACCCGGCCATAACATGCGCCACTCTGGCTTTTCGTCCCGAAGAAGAAGACGGTGCCACAGGCGACGGCTGGGAAGAAATGCTCATGACTTCTCTATCGGCCATGCAGCGCGGCGCTTCAAGGTCAGGTTCGGAAGGCTTCAGCTTTTCCGTCCAGAATCGTTCGCGCAACTTCAAGGACTTTCGAAGCGGGAAGGCCCATCAGAGGCGCCTCTCCCTCTGGTCCGGGAGCCGCAATAGCGAAGGCATTTTCTCCAGATGGCGCATATTCTGACATGCGGGATGGCCCGAACAGACCAAGCGTGGGTGTTCCCGCTGCCGCAGCGAGATGCATGAGCCCAGAATCATTTCCAACAAAGAGCGCACACCGCCGCAGCAGGGCTGCAACTTCGCCAAGCTCCCGATTTCCACCGAGATCGAGCGCATCCGGCAGAGCCTCCAGAACCGGCCGTGCACGTTCTTTTTCCGCCTCTCCCGGCCCATAAAAGACTACCGGCCGTAGTCCCTGCGCACGCAGACCTTCAGCCAGAGCAACAAACCGTTCCGGCGGCCAGATCTTGCCATCCCAGTTTGCAGTTGGCCCCAGAGCGAGCCATTGTCCGCTCGGGAGAAACGTACGCGCCATTGCCTCCTGATGGTCGGACACACAGACACGCGGCATAGGCGTCTGTCGGCGTCCCAGTGCCTGACCAAGCTGCTCGACCTTGCGCCCGTCCCGACGCCCACCCCGAACAATCAGGCGACGGCGCGTTCGCAACGTAAGACTCAGCAGCGAGCCACGAAGATCTACCACCATGAACCATCGGGTTCTCACGCATTGCTGCCAGAGATCCAGCCAGTGGCGATCATGCCGACGCTTTTCCAGTGTGATGACGCGCTCACACCGGGGATCAGGCTCGAACAACCCCGCCGCAACCGGGCCGCAGACAACTGTGAAAAGCGCGGCAGGATAACGGGCCTGCAATGCTCCCAGAACCCCTGTCGAAATAACAGCATCGCCCAGCCGGTTGGACGTAATGAACAGAATTTTCATTAGTCGCGACGCCACACCGGCTCCTTGAGGCCGTCTACGAAAGCCGCATGAGCGGCCAGTTCTTCCGCAGTGGGGGGGGGCATTTTCCGGGGTGTACGATTGGCCAGAAAGTCTTCTGCCCCTGCGAGATTTTTGTTCCGCGATGGACCCGCCAGCCCAAGCCCGCGCTGACGCCCCCCCATCAGTTCGACATACACTTCGGCCAGAAGTTTACAGTCCAGCAGCGCGTTATGGGTGCCACGCTGGGACAGGTCGATGTTGAAACGACGGCACAGCGCATCAAGGCTGGCGGGCATCCCCGGATACTTCTTACGCGCCATTTCTACGGTATCGACCGCCCGACTGGCATAATCCAACGGGGCGCGGCCACACTTCTCAAGTTCAGCATTTACGAATTTGAAGTCGAAGCGCGCGTTATGGGCAATCATCGGAGAATCCGCGATGAACTCCAGAAATCCATCAGCGATTTCGGCAAATTTCGGCGCGCCCTCCAGATCCTCGATCCGAAAACCATGCACCTTTGTCGCTTCAGCCGGAATGTCGCGCTCCGGATGCACCATGACGTGGTAATGATTGGTGGTCGGCAGATCATCGATCAGTTCGATAGCCGCAATTTCGATGATGCGATCGCCCTGCTCCGGGTCAAAGCCTGTGGTTTCCGTATCGAAAAGGATCGAGCGTTTCATGGAGCCTCGCGCAGACGGTGCAGAAGAGCGCGAACCTGCCGGGCAGCAGATCCGCGGGAAAGGCCGGTTCGTATCACGATGTGCGCCCGGCGTCTGCGTTCATGGTCTGGCATCTGCCGGGCCAGCAGGGACCGCGCCTGCTCCTCAGTCATTCGTGTTTGTCCGCGTCCGCGCTGTCGGATGCGGCTCAGACGCGTCGTCATCGGGGCCTGCACCACCACCACGACATCGCAGTTTTGGTCCTCCCCAATTTCCATCAAAAGCGGAATATCCAGCATGCAGAACGGCTCTTTGCGCGCCCGGCATTGCCGCAGGAAACGTGCTCGTTCAGCGCGAACCAGCGGGTGCATAACGGATTCCAGCCGTTTCAGCGCCAGTTTATCGCCAACAACCGCCTGACGCAGGGCATGGCGATCAAGCTGCCCATCCGTGACGGTACCGGGAAAAAGGCGTGTAATTTCGGGGAGAGCCTTTCCTCCTGGCGCCTGTAGCCCGCGCACGGTCGCATCGGCGTCAAAAACCGGCACACCAGCCCGGCGGAACAGGGTAACAACCGTACTCTTCCCCGCTGCCATCCCGCCCGTGAGGCCAATGATTTTCATGATTCAGCGCAGGTTGGCAGCCAAAAGATTGAACGTCGCCTCATCCGCTTCCGGGTCAACACCGAACCAGGAACGGAAACCAGCCCGTGCCTGATGGATGAGCATTCCCAACCCATCAACCGTGCGCAGACCTTCCTTCTGGGCGGCTATCAACAGTGGGGTATCGCGTGGGGTATAAACAATATCCGTCACGCACAGATTGGCCCCGGCCTGACGCAGTAGCGGTTTCCAGTCGATATCCGCTTTGCCGTTCATGCCAAGAGACGTTGCGTTGACCAAAAGGGAACAGCCCGACAGCAGATTGGGCCAGTCATACCATTCCACCGCTTCCCCGCCCTTCAGGGCTGCAACCATGGCTTCGGCCCGTTCCATCGTGCGGTTTGCCACGATAACCTCGCATCCACGATCCAGAAGCGCCGCAGCAACTGCGCGGGCGGCTCCCCCTGCACCAAGGATCAGTCCACGGCCTGACAATGTGACGTCATGGGCCGTAAGATTGTCGCAGAAGCCCGTTCCGTCCGTGCAATCCCCGATGATCTGGCCATTTTCAAAGCGAACGGTGTTCACCGCGCCAGCCCGCCTGGCCGTATCCGTCAGGCGGTCACAGGCGCGCATGGCCGCTTCCTTGTGCGGAATCGTGACATTGACGCCCTGGAATCCGGCAGCAGCCAGACCTTTCAGGGCAACATTAAAATGCTCGGGACGCGTTGGCAGCGGGACATATGCGCCATTGACGCCATGCACACGACACCAGTGATTGTGAAGCAGCGGGGAGCGTGAATGCTCGACTGGCCAGCCCATGACGCCAGCAAGTTTGGTATGTCCGTCAATCATGCAGCCAGTTTCTCCCAGACCTGAGGCAGAAGCCGCGCAAGACGCGCTGCCCATTCCCGTTGTCCCGCCTCATCAGCGATAAGATCCTGCCGGAGTTCAATTTCCAGATACGGCAGGCCGTTCGCTTCTGCGTGACGGGGAACGGTGTATTCGTTGCTGTCCGTCAGGACATAGGGTTCATTGTCGCCCACACAGAGGTCTCCCTCCGCACGAAGCATTTCGATCATCGCCTGCGCCAGACGACTATCTTTATGATGCAGGATTCCGATCTGCCATGGCCGTTTTACGCCAGCCATTTCCGGCGTGAAGCTGTGGAGGGCGATGAGCGCCGTCGGGCGCCCTGCCCGCTCCAGCAGTGCTTCAGCGATTGCATCATGATAGGGGTGCAGGATTTCGCGTTCGCATCGGGCACGACACTGAAGCGGAGCGGCACTGTTGCCCGGAACAGGCGTTCCGTCACTGACATGCGGCATGGACGTCGGATGGCCCGGCGCGCGGTTACAATCGATGACGAGACGGGAATAGACCTGCTCGATCAGAGTTGAGCCCAGCCTCTCATGCAAAGCGCGTCCGACCCCGAGAATGCCAATATCCCAGGCGATATGCCTCTGCCATTCCGCCTCTTGCACCCCCAGAAATCCAAGCGTTCGGGGAACGGCTTTGCCTGCATGGTCACTGACCAGAACGAATGGCGAGGGCCGCGTTTCGGGAAACAGGAGGAATGGTGCCGGATCATCGGCGCCCAGCAGAGGAAGGGACATTGGCTCTTTAGTGTTGTTAACCTGCGAGAGCGGACAGAGTATGGCGGACTGCATCCGCAGACCAGTCCATATTCCCGATTGCTTCGGCCACGACTTCTCCCCTGGCGTTCAGCAGCAGGGAGCGTGGCACACCATGCAGAGACATGACGCTTGGTGTCAGATCCTTGAGATCCGCTGGACGAACCTGTTTGACAGACGCCACCAGAGCATCCTGATCCGCCGTTTCCATCATGACGGAAGACGTTGGATCCACCAGCAGAGGCAGCGCACCAATCTGATGGGCGTCATAGAAAGCACGGACCTTGGGGATGGTGCTTCCACGCACAGCCACTGTCACGATCTGCGGCCCGTCTGCACCCAGCGCCTTGGCTGCCGCATTCACGGACGGCAGTTCACGGATGCAGGGCGGGCACCATGTTGCCCAGAAATGCAGCACGAAGGGTTTGCCGAACCAATGTGACAGAGGAACGTCCTGATCCTGCTCGTTCTTGACAGACAAGGCTGGCAGAATACGCGGTTTGGTGAGAACACCAAAAGAATTCGGGACAAAAGGTATACCTTTGCCTTCCGCAGGCGCACTGAACGCGCGGGACGTCGCGAGAAGTCCTGCAGCCCCGGTGAGAGCCGCACGACGGGTCAATGAAAAAGCCATCCGTTAGATCCTGATATCGTCAGTGGAATAAAATTTCAGAGTTCGGCAAGAATATCGTGAAGCTGCTGGGCAGCATTTGGTGCAGACCAGTTGACCCCGCCCTCGGCCGAGGCACGCAGACGGCCTGATCCATCGATCAGATACGTCACAGGAATGGCAACATCGGATGTCTTGAGCCATGCCTTGTAGGCTACTTTGTCCACAGTCCACGCGGGAATATGCTTCAGACCCGCCGCATCCAGAAAGGCTGCAACCTTTTCAGGTGTCGCGCTGGCAACAGCGACAGGGATGATCGGACAGTCCGTTCCAAGGGACGCCATGAAAGCGTCCAGCTTTGGAAGCTCCTGCTTGCAAGGGCCACACCAGGTTGCCCACACATGCAGAAGAAATGGCTTACCGCGCTGAGCTTCGAGGCTTGTATTTGCGCCAGACGGACCGGATAACTGCAGAGTGACTGGATCAAGCTGCGCCTTGCCAGCTTTCAGGCTCTTCACAGACCGAAGATTTTCCTGCTGTTCCGCCCACGCTGCGCCTGACAGGGCCGCAGCAGTGCTGACACAGCCAACACCCGCGATAAATCCACGCCGTCCAATCGGGATTGTCATTAAAACACTCTCTTTTCTGTTCCCATTCCCACAACACCATCACTCTTTCAGAGCCGCAATCATTTTTCTGAACTGCGTGATCGCGTCCGGGGCTCCCCAGTCCATTTCCTCTTCAATAAACGCTCGCAGACAGCCCTTAAAATCAATCAGATAGGTGCTGGCGAAATTGAATTCACTTACGCCCAGCCACGCTCGGAAGTCGTGCCGATCTACGATCCATGGATCTATATGGGTCAGATTGGGGTTTTGGGAACAACAGCCACTGCGTCTGCGACTATGCTAGGACACGGCACCAGAAACAATCGGTTTTGGACGATCTTCGGCATGTGCGGAATTGCACAGGCTGGCCACGACAGGTAGGCTTGGGCCTCCTGAAAGAAGGGTTCGCCGGTCGACCTGCTTCTGTTTCACCCTGTTACGGTCATCATGAAAAACGTTCCTGTCGAAAAAGAAACCGATGCTGCCTCGAGCTTTGAAGGCACGGCTGCCAACCCGCAATGGGGTGGTCGTTTTGCCTCCGGACCGGCCGCCATCATGAGCGAAATCAATGCCTCCATTGGCTTTGACAAAGTTCTCTGGCGCCAGGATATCCGCGGCTCTCTCGCCCATGCCGCCATGCTCCAGAAGGTTGGCCTGCTGACGGAAACCGAGCTGGCAGAAATTCGGCAGGGTCTGGGTGACATCGCGCAGGAAATCGGCGAAGGACGTTTCGAATTTTCACCGGCTCTCGAAGACATTCACATGAACATCGAGGCCCGCCTGTCCGAGCGGATCGGTGAAGCTGGCAAGCGCCTGCACACAGCACGCTCACGCAACGATCAGGTGGCGACAGATTTCCGCCTGTGGGTTCGTGATGCGATTGACGGGCTTCAGGAGCAGACCGCGTCCCTCATGCGGGCACTTGCAAAACGCGCCCTTGAATATCACGCCACGCCGATGCCTGGTTTCACGCATCTTCAGGTCGCTCAGCCTGTGACGTTCGGTCATCATCTTCTGGCTTACGTCGAAATGCTGTCCCGTGACCGGGGCCGTCTGCGCGATGCCCGCGCACGCCTGAATGAGTGCCCGCTGGGGTCTGCTGCTCTGGCTGGAACGTCCTTCCCGATCGACCGCGCCATGACGGCAGCGGCACTGGATTTTGACCGCCCAACAGCAAACTCCCTTGATGCTGTGTCTGACCGGGACTTCGCACTGGAGTTCCTGTCCGCGCTCTCCTTACAGGCCATGCATCTCTCCCGTCTGGCAGAAGAAATCGTCATGTGGGCGTCAGCTCCGTTCGGCTTCGTCACGCTGTCCGATGCGTTCACAACCGGCTCGTCCATCATGCCGCAGAAGCGCAACCCGGATGCTGCTGAGTTGGTCCGTGCGAAGATCGGCCGCATCATGGGCAACTTTACCGGCCTGCTGACGGTCATGAAGGGCCTGCCACTGGCCTATGCCAAGGACACGCAGGAAGACAAGGAACCTGTCTTTGATGCGACGGAAGCCATGACGCTGTCCCTCGCCGCCATGGACGGGATGATTCGCGACCTGAAGCCGAATGAAACGCGGATGCGCGAAGTTGCCGGTATGGGCTTCTCGACTGCGACCGATCTGGCGGACTGGCTGGTTCGGGAACTGCGCGTTCCATTCCGGACGGCCCATCACGTCACTGGGCGCCTCGTCGGTCTGGCGGAGCAGCGTGGCTGTGATCTGGCGGATCTGTCTCTTGAAGATATGCAAGCCGTAGAACCGGGCATCAACGCCGGCATTTTTGATGTTCTAACGGTTGAATCTTCTCTGGCGTCCCGCACCAGTCTGGGCGGAACCGCGCCATCCAACGTGCATCAGCAGGCTCAGGCCTGGCTGGAAAAACTTGGAGACGCTGCATGAAACGTTTTCTGCTTGTTGGCCTGACCCTCGTAGCACTTGGCACCGGCCTGAGCGCGTGCGGAAAGAAAGGGGCTCCTCACGCCCCCGGCCCGGCTTCAGACATCACCTATCCGCGCAGCTATCCGCCTGAATAATGGACGTTTGCAGGGATTTGTGAAGGCGTGAAAAACAGCCTGTAAAAATCGGTAGATTTTCAGGAATGGAAATTCTCTTTTTGTATCAGTATGTTGTCAGGAAGAGTGTTCCCCGCGTAAGCGGGGATGAACCGGAGGCAGGCCGTCCGATCCCGGATGACACTATGTGTTCCCCGCGTAAGCGGGGATGAACCGACGCCGCCCAGCATTGTACCGATCGGGCCAATGTGTTCCCCGCGTAAGCGGGGATGAACCGTTTGCGGTTGCATCAATCAGGCCAACCGCTGTGTGTTCCCCGCGTAAGCGGGGATGAACCGACGCAGCAGATCAGGAGCTTCTCTTCCATCTGGTGTTCCCCGCGTAAGCGGGGATGAACCGGTCCACTTGGACCACTACAGGAAAAAATCATCGTGTTCCCCGCGTGAGCGGGGATGAACCGACGACAGGGGGCGTGTCGCCGTTCCGGGACAAGTGTTCCCTGCGTGAGCAGGGATACTCTCCGCTTGAAACGCTACGCCGCTTTTTCAATCTCAGACATAACAGGGTTATGGCCGCTCCCGGCGAGCGGTCACGATCAGCTATCCCCCAGCGCTTTGACCACTAGTGGGTGCTGCAGCACATTTTGTGCAGACCAACCCAGCGCGCGGAGGACACGTACCCCTGCTGCGCCGTCACGTTTGGAGAGCTTTTTTCCCTCCCCATCCAGAATGAGGGCATGGTGCCTGTAATCAGGTTCAGGCCATTTCATCAGAGCCTGAAGCACACGATGAACGGATGTGGCAGCGTAAAGGTCCTGCCCTCTTGTGACACAGGTTACGCCTTGTAGGGCATCATCATGGGTCACGCACAGATGGTAAGACACACCCGTGTCTCTGCGCCCCAGAACGATATCGCCAAATTCATCAGCGCGACCCGCAATCCGTCCCTGCCCGACTTCATGCCAAGACGGCACACCGTGAATTTCATTCAGGGCCCGTTCCATATCGAGCCGCCAAACCGGACTCCGCCCGTTTTCTGACGCGCCCGCCCTGCACGTCCCCGGATAGACAGCGCTCCCATCGGGGGCATGGTGTCCTGAGAACGCAGCGGCGATTTCGGATCGGGTGCAAACGCAGGGATAAAGTAGCTTGCGCTGCCGGAGATGATCCAGAACAGCCTTATAGGCATCGATGTGCTGCGACTGCTGACGGACCGGTTCAGTTGGCCACAAACCAAGCCACTGAAGATCCTGCCGAAGAGCCTCTGTCAGATCAGGTGTGCAGCGTGTTGTATCAATGTCCTCAATCCGTACCAGAAAGCGTCCCGACGGCCCCGCCGTTTGCCGCGCATGGAGCGCGGACACGACGTGCCCGAGATGCAGGTATCCGGTCGGGCTTGGAGCAAAGCGGGTTACAGGCGGAAGCGTCATCAAGCTGTCATCAGGGTTTTCTTGCAGTCTGGGGAGTTTACTGAAATAGTCGTTTCAAAGAAGCCGACGACGCATGTTTATCGGCGTTTGTCTTACTGTTTTCTACGCCGAAGTTTCCCGCATGTGCCGTCCTCTCGAAAAGGGATGCGCGTGGTGCCTGTCAGTAGTCAGCATTTTCCGGCTCTTGTTCTGAATGCGGATTTCCGTCCGCTGTCGTATTTTCCGCTCTCGCTATGGTCATGGCAGGAAGCCGTGAAGGCTGTCTTTCTCGATCGGGTTTCCGTTCTGTCTGAATATGAAGACGGCGTCGTTCATTCTCCAAGCATGACAATGCGTCTCCCCAGTGTGATTGCCCTGAAGGACTATATCCCCTCAGCCCGCAAACCTGCTTTCACGCGCTTTAATGTGTTCCTGCGGGACAATTTTTCGTGTCAGTACTGCCATGACCGATTGCCAACGCATGAACTGACATTCGATCACGTCATTCCCCGCGCCAAGGGTGGCAAGACAACCTGGCAGAACGTGGTGACAGCGTGCAGCCCCTGCAATCTCCTCAAGGGTTCCCGGCTTCCTAGCGAAATCGGCATGTACCCTCACCGGAAACCGGATCAACCAAGCAGCCGCCTCCTTCAGGAAAACGGGAGGACCTTCCCGCCCCACTATCTCCACGAAAGCTGGCGTGATTATCTGTACTGGAACACTGAACTGGAGACCTAAGCCAGCGTTCAGTGTCTCCACTCAGCAAGGATCACGTTCCATGCGTAAAAGTTTTCTGACTGCTGCTCTCGCCCTTGGCCTGTCTGTCACGGCCCTTCCGGCCTCGGCTGAAACGATCCATCTTTTCGGACCATTCAAGGGCGAACACGGTGCAACGGCTCCGATCAAGGGTTCAGCATCTGCGATGCTGGACACAACCAAGAACACTCTCACCTATCGCTTTGAAGACAATGGTCTGACAGGCCCCGTTACCGCAATCCATCTGCATGGGCCTGCCGCAGAAGGCGAAGATGCAGGCGTCATCGCACCGATCAATGGTCCCTACCAGACGCGCATGACTGGCACGCTGAACCTGACGGCCGATCAGGTGAAAGACGTTCTGGCAGGCAAGAGCTACATCAACCTGCACACCGAAAAATTCCCGGATGGCGAAGCCCGCGCCCAGCTCACAACAGAGCTGACCGGCCACAAACATCACGGCAATCACTAAGCCATAAAAAAGGCCTGCCCTTTTCAAGGCAGGCCTTTTCCTGTTCAGGGCTAAGCCCTTACTCCCACTCGATCGTTCCCGGCGGCTTGGACGTGATGTCGTAAGTCACGCGGTTGATACCACGAACTTCGTTGACGATACGGCCAGCGACACGGTTCAGGAACGCGAAGTCGAACGGATAGACTTCGGCCGTCATGCCGTCCGTGCTGGTCACGGCGCGCAGGGCACAAGCCTGATCGTAGGTCCGACCATCGCCCATAACGCCAACAGTACGCACCGGAAGCAGGACAGCAAAGGCCTGCCAAATGGCGTCATACAGGCCAGCATTACGGATTTCTTCCAGGTAGATTGCATCGACCTTCCGCAGGAGATCAAGCTTCTCACGATCAATGTCGCCCGGAATACGAATCGCAAGCCCGGGTCCCGGGAATGGATGACGGCCAACAATGTTTTCAGGAATACCGAGTTCACGGCCCAGTTCACGGACTTCATCCTTGAACAGTTCCCGCAGGGGCTCAACAAGCTGCATGTTCATGCGTTCGGGAAGGCCACCGACGTTGTGATGGGATTTGATGGTGACGGACGGCCCCCCCGTGAAGCTGACGCTTTCAATCACGTCCGGATAGAGCGTGCCCTGTGCAAGGAACTGCGCGCCACCAAGCTTTGCAGCTTCTTCTTCGAAAACTTCGATGAACAGACGACCAATCGTCTTGCGCTTGATTTCCGGGTCCTTGACGCCAGCCAGTTCCCCAAGGAACAGGTCAGAGGCGTCACGATGAACCAAACGAATGTTAAAGCGACCACGGAACGTCTTGACGACTTCGTCGGCTTCGCCGGCGCGCAGGATGCCCGGATCGACGAAAATACAGGTCAGTTGGTCGCCGATCGCATCGTGTATCAGCTTTGCAGCCACGGAGCTGTCCACACCGCCGGACAGACCGCAAATGACGCGACCATCACCAACCTGCTTGCGGATACGGGCGATTTCCAGCTCACGGAAGCCAGCCATCGTCCATGTTCCGCTGCAACCCGCAACATTGTGCGTGAAGTTACGGATTAGCGCGGCACCATGCGGCGTATGCACGACTTCCGGATGGAACTGCACGCCATACAGGCGACGACCTTCATCAGCGATAATCGCGAAGGGGGCACCTTCCGAATAGGCAACAGCACGGAAGCCCGGCGGAAGCTGCGTGACGCGATCGCCATGGCTCATCCAGACCTGTTCGCGCTTGCCGCGCGCCCACACGCCCCGGAACAGGGCGCAGTCTTCTGCGATGTCGATATAAGCGCGACCGAATTCACGGTGCTCGTGCGTTTCGACCTTTCCGCCCAGCTTCTGACACATGGCCTGCTGACCGTAGCAGATCCCGAGAACCGGACGGTTCAGGGAGAACACGATTTCCGGAATCGCAGGAGCGTTCTCATCGTGGACGCTGGCAGGACTGCCCGACAGGATGATACCGCGCGGATTGAACTCGCGGATTTTTTCATCTGTCGCCGTGAAAGGCCAGATTTCGCAGTAAACACCGCTCTCGCGCACGCGGCGGGCGATAAGCTGCGTTACCTGGCTGCCGAAATCCAGAATGAGGATGCGGTCTTCGTGGAGCGTTTCGTCGAGTTTCGCGACGGTGCTGGCGTCCTGCTGGGTCAATGTGATGGCCTCGCGTTCCGTGTTCATGGTGCCTTTTGATGCTCTCCTATAAGGTGTTGTGTCGTCTGCGTCATCCATTCTGCATCACAGGACAGGCACAACATGCGCCCAATTGCTCTTTTTTCTTTCTCAACACTGGCATTTCTCGCCGCCTGTGCTGCCCCTGACCCGGGGAAAGACCCCACAGGACGTTGGGTTGGTGCTCTCGTGACCGATCAGGGCACCTGCCCAACCGAACGGACATCCACGTTTGAAATCCGCGGCAAGACAATTGTTTTCACACCGGGGGATGGATCGCAGGTTCTGACCGGAACGTACCAGCCCGGTACCCATCATTATCATGCAGAACTCGCCAGCAAAGATACGAGCGGCCACCCGAGCCCGCTTGTTTTCAACGGATATCCGGTTGGACAGGCGATTGGCGGCACTTTCGGTTCAGCCGCATGCCGTGCTCACATCACCATGACAAGAAAGTAGAAATTATTTTCAGAGGGGGGTTGTCAGGTTCAGAAACCGCCTGTAAAACCCCGCCTCAAGACGCACCCGTAGCTCAACTGGATAGAGCACCAGACTACGAATCTGGGGGTTAGAGGTTCAAGTCCTTTCGGGTGCACCACACAGCTTTTCCTGAAAATCAGTGCGTCAATTCT
>NZ_JABCQN010000004.1:0-279527 GCF_015244665.1 Gluconobacter japonicus | reverse complement strand
AAACGCCGCCAACATATCCCTTCCAATTCCATATTCAATTTTCAAAGACCAGTTCCACCCCGCTTCAGAGCCCCTCAGGTGAGCCCCGCCGCGTCGGTGAACGGGCTTATACGGGGACCAACTCACACTGTCAAACAATAGTCATATACAACTTATCCACAGGATATACGGCGGGAAACAGGAGAAAAAACGAGAAATCCACATTTTTCACCTTTTTAGAGCCCTGAAAAAACTTCCTTTTCCTGCATTTTTTCTTAAAAATCTTTCTCCCCGCTCAAAAATCCGGCCAGTTAGGCGCCAGATGACCTCCCATTCTCAGGGGGGCCACCTTTGTAGCCAGACCAGTGGCATCATTTGTTTCCACCAGAAGACCACAGACTGTCGCCTCCCCTTCCGCTGGCTGCGGGCGCTCTCCAGGGATTTTCCGGACCAACTTATGAAGAGCCGCTTCTTTTCCCATCCCGATCACGCTGTCGTAGTCACCGCACATTCCGGCATCGGTCTGATAGGCAGTACCTTTTGGCAGAATACGGTGATCCGCCGTTGGAACATGTGTGTGCGTCCCAACAACAAGAGACACCCGGCCGTCAAAATACTGACCGAAGCCCATTTTCTCGCTGGTGGCTTCTGCATGGATATCGATGATGATCGCATTCACGGTCATACCGAGCCGATGTCGCGAGAGGAGTTCACTCACAACGCGAAACGGGTCATCCAGCGGGTCCATGAAGATGCGCCCCATCACATTGATGACGAGCGCACGGCGTCCCCGTTCAAGATCGATAATGTAACTCCCCTGCCCCGGCGTACCAGCGGGATAGTTAATAGGCCGAACAATGTTGGGCATCTGATTGATGTGCCCGATCATATCCCGGCGATCCCAGGCATGGTTCCCCAGTGTGATGACATCCACACCAGCAGACATGAGATTTCTCGCGATATCCGGGGACAGACCATAACCGTGTGAAGCGTTCTCGCCATTCACGACCACAAGATCCAGAGCCAGCTTTTTGCGCCACTCCGGCAAATTGCGGGTAATCGCTTCACGTCCGGTACGACCTACAACGTCGCCCAAAAACAGAAATCTCAACAGTCAGCCTTTCGAGTTATGGAAACCTGTCTCGATCGTCTCTTTCTCGGTGACGATGACAGACAGTGGAATATCGTATGGTCCCGCGGGAAGGGCTGCTATTTCCTGAATGGAAAACCCATAGCCAATTGCGGGCACCTTCAACTCAGCAAGAGTACGGTCGTAGTAACCGCCCCCATAGCCAAGCCGGTAACCAGCGCGGTCAAACGCCAGAAATGGAACCAGAACCAGGTCAGGAATGACCTCCGGGCCGTCCGGATAAGACGTACCAAAGCGGCCCTCACACATAGAAACGCCCTCTTTCCATTCGCGAAAGATGAGTGGATGTCCTTTTGGGGGCGTTTCCGGGAGCCCTATCCGGCGGCCTGCTTTCAGAAGTTGAAAGCAAAGGGGCCTCAGGTCGATTTCTCCCGGCAAAGGCCAGACAGCCGCGATAACGGAAGCACTCTGCGCTTCTATGACGTTATGCAAGCGATGCAGAAGCGCTGCTTTCATATCTCTGGACGCAGCATTCCTCCGTTCGGCCATCTGCCGACGGAGTTCTTTCTTCTGAAGATCGATTTCGGAAATCTGTGGAGCCGCCAAAGCCGTTGGTCTTTTCAGCCCTCCTAGACCTGCAAGTGCAGGTGGGCACCGGTTAACGTGACCAGAGCCACGACAGAGCCAGTTCCCGTAGGAATGCTTATCGGCCCGGGGGTTGATTTGCCTGACGCACCAGGCAGCTCCGCATTACATATTAGACAGTGCCGGAAGATATTCAACGGCAATCGCAAAAATCACTCGGAAGTTTCGAGTACGCCCGCAAGTTCCTCAGCCCGCTGTGCCAGTTGAGCCAGACGTTCCTGACGGGCTTCAGCAATACGCAGCGCTGCCTTCGCTTCCTCAACCGTTGCCAGCATGTCATCTGGAAGAGGACGGCGCTTGAGCTCGAAGATCTCATCCGCCATGAGCAACGCCGCCATCATGAGCGTCTTGGATTCACTGGCAGCGCCCCCCAGCGTCCGGGCGCGTTGCAACCAGCTTTCGACCTGTCGTGCCATCGCATAAAGATGATGTTCTTCACCATCCTGACAGCCGACACTGTAGACATATCCGTTCAGACGGATGGAGACCTGCGCCATGTGTTATTCCCCTTTCCGCTCTAGAATGCCACGGATACGAACACAGAGTGCGTCGATGTTTGCAGCAATTTCAGGAAGATCAGGAGCAGAACGGGCTTCCCGCTCACGCTCTTCACGGGCTCGGGCCTGCTGTTCCATTGCACTGGAAATCCGCGCCATTGCTTCCTCAAGACGATCAATAGTCTTATCGTCCTGCAGATATCCTGCCTGCTCGTTCAAAACGCGCTCTTCCCGTTCCTGCCATGACATGCCGATGAAATGACCGACACCTGTTCCACTGGTCTACCCTTTCAGGAAAGACCTGAACCCCTCATCAGGTCAAGCACCTCTCAGCCTTTGATGAAGCCGGTCTTTGTCATTTCCTGCCATGGTGACATGGCAGACCTGAAGATACGCCATCCTTTCCCGCTCCTCGCCATGTCCCCGATGGGAGCCGGCAATAGTTTCGGAGTCCCCTGGTGGTTACAGGTTGTTGGGGACGCGCGTTCAGTATCCATTCTGGATTGCGGGGCATCGGCCGCGCTCGCTCGCATTGCACTTCTTGCTGGAATCGGATGGGTCGTCTGCAAGGCCTCGCCCCGGCAATTGACAGCCCTCTATTCGGACGAACCCCATAGAGGACGTATTCTTACGGCCAGACCACAAGCCACACCTTGGCCCCGCTAGCCTGAACCTCCTGAATCTGCGACACTCACCCTATGATACCCTGCGACCTGTACCCTGTTCTGCCGGCCAGCTTTGAGGCAGACGCCCTCTTTGACATTCTGCCTGCGCTTCTGGCGCATCCAGAAGTCACCGCCCTGCGCTTTCCGATAAAGCACACGCTGGACAAAGCGCAGTTTTCAAGAGTGTTGGCACTTCTGCATGACAATGATGTTGCCTTGATGCTTGATGTACCGGACGGGTTTTCCGCTCTTTCCGCCGATCTTATGAAAGTTGCGGACGGGTTGCATGCGCCTTCAGCAGACAGCCTGCCAACCCTTCGCAAACTTGCTGGCGACGATATCCAGATCGGATGCTTATGCCAGAGCCGCGATGAAGCCATGCTGGCTGGAGAAAGTGGAGCCGATTACATTGCCTTCGCTGTGGACCACGCAGACATGATCCGGTGGTGGACGTCTGTCATGGAACTCCCTGCCGTGGCAGAAAATATTCAGACAGTTGACGAAGCCGCCACTGCAACAACAGCTTCAGCAGATTTTCTTGCAATACCGCTCAAACTTGATGGAACTGACGAGACGCTGTTCTCCAGCCTTCTCGCCAGCCTTCAAGGCTGATCGAGCCTCCCTGTTTTCTCAGCGGGAAACAGGGATCAGGGCATCCTGTGTGAAATACAGAACGCCGTTTGATTGCGGGAAAGACTGCCCCCACAGACGCGTTGTCTGACCTGCAGGGTTATTCAGCAGAATAGCGCCCGTCTGTGGTTCGAGGTGAACGCTCAGAATATCTCCATAAAGCGTTTTCAGACCAATCCCCTGCCCATGACGGCGAGCAATGGTTTTGCGGATAGTCTTCTCATCCCAACGACCCGAAACAATCGTATATCCCAGAATATGAGTGAGTTGTCCGCGCATGATAGGAGCCATAAGTCCTCCCGGCCAACGGCTGGAAAGTTTTTCCATGGCTTCGTTGGGAATAGCGAAGACCGTGATAGGGCCGGGTCCCGTAATCCATGGGACCAATCCGGTAGCCCTGAGACCAGCCATATAATTTGCCAGCTCGACGGAAGCGCCAATGTTCTCGTCCAGAGGGCGGTCATCATATGAGGGTGTTGCGGGACGGTAATAGGCGACTTGTGTGCTGGGTTCGTTGTTCTTGGGCTCGACAAACGCCTTTGCAACGGTATCGGGCATATAGGACATGGACGTGCTGGCAGGCGTCTCGAAGCTGTCCTGATAATTGTGCGACCAGTCCGTTCCATGACAGCCAGTAAGGGCAAGACCCAGGGCAAGGCCTCCTCCCAGCTTCAGACCTGAAGTTCTGGACTTGCCACTGAAGAGAAAAGGAAACCCGAATCGCACCTGCATGTCTTGGTCACACCATCTTACTGAAGAGGATGTGACCATAGACCAGGAAAACGATTTCAGCACCCATCCCCGCGCATGGTCCATCCGACGACATGACCACTGACGAGTTCGAAAGTCGTCTGACAGCTGGTGTTGTAATAGGTGGATGGGAAACCGCCGCCCCAGCCGCCACCCCAACCGGGTCCGCCCCAGCCTCCCCAGCCACCGCCCCAGCCGGGTCCACCCCAACCGCCGCCCCATCCACCCCAGCCCCAGCCGCCACCGCCGCCGGAATACTGGGTCTGGTTCTCTATATAGGCGAGGAAGGAATGGCCCTCTGTCTGGTAGCTTCTGGTCGGCACGCCGAACTGACGCACAACATCCACTTCCGTTTTCCCAACCATGCCGTCGAGAACCTGACGCTGCTGGAGGGTGGGTACCTCACAGGCAGACAGCGCAAGAAGTGCGACGACGGAAAGCAGTTTTGCCTTTTTCATTTTCTTTGTCCCCGGCTGGATGAGCAGCGCAGATATAGTCTTCAGCACGATCTTCTAACCCGTTTGGTATCAGAAACGGATTAAAACTCCTGCAAGTTTCAAAACGGTTAGCTTAACCACAAAATGTCACGGATTTTCGGTGCTCCTGTTGCAAGCAGAACCAGCCGATCAAATCCCAGTGCAATACCGGAACATGATGGCATATCTGGCAAGGCCGTCAAAAAAGCTTCATCAAGCGGCCAGTCCTGATCCGGCGAAAATTCCAGACGTTTCTGACGATCTGCTTCAAAGCGCTGACGCTGCTCCACAGGGTCCGTCAGTTCCTCAAACGCATTCGCCAGTTCGATGCCACCAATATAAAGCTCGAACCGTAAAGCCGCCCGTGCATCCGAAGGGTCTTTGCGCGCAAGAGCCGCCTGTTCCGCAGGCCAGTGCGTCAGGAAAGTCGGCCGTTCACGCCCGATCACTGGCTCGACACGCTCAAGAAGAAGACGGAAAAACAGGTCTTCCCAGTTTTCCCCATCTCGCAGAACGGCGTCGGCCTGATCGGCAAGCGCCTCAGCGTCCCCTGCCGTTCCCAACAAATCCGCTCCCACATAACGCGCAAAAGCATCCTGCATCGTCAGACGCTCAAAGGGCTCCGTCACTGGAATCAGAACACCATCACGGTAAACCTGATCCGGCAGAAGCGCGCGTACGAAGGCCTCGGTTTCGTCCATCAGCGCGTCAAGATCAGCGCCCGGCGCATACCATTCCAGCATGGTAAACTCTGGAACATGCGTCGCGCTGGCTTCTCCATTCCTCCAGACCCGCGCGAGCTGAAAAATGGGCAGGCCAGTCGCTGCAATGATCCGCTTCATGGCAAATTCGGGACTGGTATGCAGGAAGCGCGCCTCACGCGAGCCATCCGAGTGTTCCAGTTCAGTCCGAAAACACCGGAGATGAACCTCTTCTCCAGGCACTGGCACCGCATAAGGTGTATCGACGTCCAGATACCCCCGCTCATCGAAGAATTTCCGCGTTACCTGCACCATCTGGGCCCGGCGGCGCAAAAGCGGGAGACGTTCGGCAATCCTGTCCGGATCGGAGGAAGAATGGGTCATCGAAGCGAGTTCCTGTTGCAACACACGGCCAGCCAGCGTTAGAGCCACCACATGCATGATACGGTCAAGACCTCTCCGAAGCGGCGCGTCCTGCGTACGCCGTCCGATCTGATTCAGGCCGGCCTCGCCCCCGAAGCCGCACGCAACACGCTGGATGCTGTCGCCAGTCAGTTCGCAACGGCGATCCCACCTGCGTTTCAGGCCCTGATCGAAGCACCGGACGATCCGATTGGTCGGCAGGTCATTCCGGATGCACGAGAGCTCTCCACGCAGCCTTACGAAACCCTTGATCCGATCGGAGACGATGCACTCTCTCCTATCAAGGGAATCGTGCACCGTTATGAAGATCGTGCGCTCCTCAAGCCTCTGCTGATCTGCCCGCTCTATTGCCGTTTCTGTTTCCGGCGGGAGCATGTTGGCCCGGATGGTGGATTGCTGAACGACACCGAGCTTGAACAGGCTCTGGATTGGGTCAGAACCCACCCAGCCATCCGTGAAATCATTCTGACGGGTGGCGATCCGCTCATGCTGGCGCCCAGACGGCTAAACCATATCGTTCAGTCGCTATCGGCCATTCCCCATATTGAGACGATCCGTATTCACTCGCGCGTCCCAGTAGCCGACCCTGCCCGCATCACGCCGGAACTGCTCAACGCCATGGAAACGGATCGCGCCATGTGGGTCGTCGCACACATCAATCATGCACGGGAAATGACCGCCGAAGCCTGCACCGCCATTCGGTCCATTCTGGGGCGTGCTATACCCGTCCTCTCCCAGTCCGTTCTGCTGCGCGGCGTGAATGATACGGAGGAAACTCTTGAAGCGCTGCTTCGGGCGTTAGTGACGGCACGGGTCAAACCCTATTACCTGCATCATCTGGATGCAGCTCCCGGTACCAGCCATTTCCATGTTCCTGTTGAGGAAGGACGCGCGCTGCTCGCCCGTCTGCGTGGGCGGGTCACCGGCCTGGCTTGGCCCACGTATGTTCTCGATATTCCGGGCGGCAAGGGAAAAGTCCCGCTCGGTCCGGACTATCTGATGGAAGGGGAAAACGGAAAAGTCCGCTCTCCAAAGGGAGAGATCGCGTCTTTTACATAAGCTGTGTGTTGGGACCGGACGGAGTAAAACGCCGTCCGGGTAGAAGAAACTGTCAGCCTTCGGTCTTCGGGAACAGATGCGTGGCGTGTGTGACAGCTCCACCCGCACGAATTGCTGCAGCCACGAGAGCAATTTCTGCAAGCTGGGCATCCGTCGCCCCAGCATCCCGTGCTGCCTTGCCATGCAGTTCAATACAGTAAGGGCATTGTGTCGTCAGAGCGACGGCCACGGCAGCAAGCTGTTTGGTCAAGGCGCTGACAGCCCCGTCTTCAAAAGCCGCACGGTCAAACTTCCAGAACGCGTCCATGCCTTCGCTGGCATTGGCTTCCAGGTGGGGAATACGGGAAAGATTCTTCATGTCGTACATAGAGGGAGCCTCCAGTTGCATGCCCCGCCTGCACGACAGGGTCCGGCCAGTACCATGAACGTGTCCAGGACGTGCCCCAAGAGGGCAACACTTCACACTTTCCTGAGCCATTCCGTTCAATGAAGCCGCCTTGCGCCTTGCCGACCTCCCCCCTGCGGCGCTAGAAGCCCACAAGACGTGATAAAAACCCCACCATTGCAGGGTCAGGACACACCATGAAGCAACAAGCCAACCTTATCCGCGCTGGCCAGGTCATCGAGCATGATGGTCGCCGCTGGACGGTTCTCAAGCAGCAGATCATCACCCCGGGTAAGGGTGGCGCCTTCATTCAGGTCGAAATGCGCGACCTGAACACGGGCAACAAGACGAACGAGCGCTGGAGAACGGCTGACAGCGTCGAGCGTCTGATGACGGAAGACAAGGACTACACCTATTCCTACATGGACGGTGACAACGTCGTCCTGATGGACCCGGAAACCTTTGAGCAGCTGATTCTGCCCCAGGACATTTTCGGTGACCAGTTCGCGTTCCTTCAGGACAACATGCCCCTGAACGTGAAGCTGGTTGAGGGCGACCCGGTTGGCGTTGAACTGCCGCCACATGTCACGCTCGAAATCACGGAAGCCGATCCGGTCGTAAAGGGGCAGACGGCATCCTCGTCCTATAAGCCTGCTGTCCTGTCCAACGGCGTCAAGACGATGGTTCCTCCTTTCATTGAAGCTGGCGAGCGCATCGTTGTCCGTACGGATGATGCGTCTTACGTCGAGCGCGCCAAGGACTGATCATGCGTCTTTCCCCGCACATGGCCGTCATGCAGAATGCAGCGCAGAAGGCAGCCCGCCGTCTGCTCCGCGATTTTGCAGAGGTCGAGCAGCTTCAGGTCAGCATCAAGGGTCCGGGAGACTTCGTGTCCCAGGCCGACCTGCGTGCAGAAACCATCATCCGCGAAGAACTCGCCCGCGCACGGCCAGGCTATGCCTTCCTCATGGAAGAAACAGGCGCTTCGGGCGGGGATAACTGGACGTGGCGCTGGATCGTCGACCCTCTGGATGGCACGACGAACTTCCTGCACGGCATTCCGCACTGGGCCATTTCCATCGGTCTCCAGCGTCGCCTTCCTGACGGAAGCGTCGAAATGGTCTGTGGACTGGTTTACAACCCAGCCGCCAACGAGATGTTCTGGGCCGAGAAGGGCATCGGTGCGTTCGTGAACGAGCGTCGCCTTCGTGTCTCCGCACGCCGGAACATGCAGGAAGCCGTGTTCGCGACCGGCATCCCGTTCGCGAAGGTTCCGGGCAGCCAGCGTCTCCCGTTTGCCCGCGTTCTGGGCGCACTCATGCCGCAGGTTGCGGGCATCCGTCGCTTCGGCGCCGCCGCCCTCGATCTCGCATGGGTCGCCGCTGGCCGTTACGAGGGCTACTGGGAATTCGGAATCAAGCCTTGGGATTGTGCCGCTGGCCTGCTGATCGTGCGTGAAGCCGGTGGCCATGCCACCGACCCGGACGGCAAGGAACTTCATGACCTTGATGATGACGTCAATGTTGTCGCTGGTAACGCCCAGCTTCATGGCACATTGCGCACCATCGTCCATGAAGCCCTGAACCGGGAGTAAGCAGAAGTCGCTCCCGCCCCATTGCGGGAGGATAGACCGCTCGGTTAGGATCACGCCATATGTACAGGCCGATCCTAACCTCCCTCTCAGTGGCGGCCGCTTTGGCCTGCCTTCAGCCCTCCGGGGCACATGCTCAGGTTTCCAGCAATCTGGATGATCTGCCTCAGGGCAAACCGGTCGCCGTTGCAAAACCGGCTACCCCGCCCCGCCCCGCGCATCACGCAACGGTGGCTCCCCAGACATCCAAACCATCTGCCGCGACTGCTTCTGCCTCTTCAGTGAAGGCATCCGCACCCGCAAAAGCAAGCGTACCGGGCGTGCCGCCTGCACCACCGCCGCCTGTTGTGCTGCCCCCTCCGTTCGTTCCCATTCAAACGCACGCCCCCGTTCCCCCCGCAGACATCAAGCCGGTTGCCGATGCGAAGACCCGTACGGAAACACTTGAAGGCGGCGGAATGCGCGTTCTGTTCTCGCCGGAAAGTTCTGATCTGAACGAGGACAGCCTGAAAGCCGTTGAGGCCTACGCAAACACCCTCAAGGACCAGCCCGAAAAACGCATCATCCTGACGGCCTATGCGACGTTACCGGGTGATGACATTTCGATGCCACGTCGCATTTCCCTTGCACGCGCGCTGGCAATACGCTCCATTTTCATCAAGGCAGGCGTCGCAACCACCCGCCTCTATCCGCGCGCCATGGGACGCCCCGACAAGGGCGACACAAGTCCGGCTGACCGTCTGGACATTGTGACCGAAAGCAATCCCCAGCCTTCCGAATCCGCAACCCCGGCAAGCGGCACGCCATAAGCCAGGAAAGACCCGCCGTGACCCGTCCCACCACCTTCCTTCTGCGTATGGGTATCTTCATTGTCGTCGTTGCACTTCTTGCAGCGTCGATGGCGAAGACCCTCCTGAATGCCTTCAACGCCAACCCGAAACTGGATGCTGTCATTCTTGGCGTTCTAATTCTGGGCATCATCTGGAATCTGAGAGTCGTTCAGCGGCTTATGCCTGAAGTCCAGTGGGTAGAGCTTCTTCGCCAGCCCCGGGCGGGTCTGGGCACCCCCAATCCGCCAAAACTGCTTGCCCCCATGGCAAGCATGCTGGCCGCTCGCAGTCGCACGGACCGCCTGACGCTCTCCACCCAGACAACACAGGCCATGCTCGACAGTCTGTCGTCCCGCCTGGATGAGAGCCGCGAAATCTCGCGCTACATGACGCAGCTGCTGATTTTTCTTGGCCTTCTGGGAACATTCTATGGCCTGCTGCTGACCGTCAGTTCCATCGCCTCCGTCATCGGCGGTATGTCTGCGGGCAATGGCGATCTGGACGCGATGTTCAACCAGCTCAAGACGGGTCTGGCTGGCCCTCTTGCGGGTATGTCCACTGCGTTCTCTGGTTCGATGTTTGGTCTTGCCGGCGCGCTGGTTCTCGGCTTTCTGGATCTGACTGCTGGTCAGGCACAGACACGGTTCTTCAATGAGCTTGAAGAGTGGCTCGCCGGTCTGACCCGCGTGAGTGGCGGTGCGAGCATAGAGAGCGATGGCGCACCCATTCCGGCTTATGTTCAGGCGCTTCTTGAACAGACAGCGGAAAATCTGGAAACGCTTCAGAACGCGGTTTCCCGCAGTGAGGAAGGTCGTGTTCGTGAAGTACAGCTTCTGGACAGCTTGCAGGAACGCCTTCGCGGCATGACCGAACTACTGAAAGCCAACCAGCAGATCATGGCGCGGACGGCAGAAACCAACGCCGCGCTCGTTCCGCTCCTGCGCCAGATGGGCGAGGAAGGCCAGCCGGGCTCACAGGGCACGCCCTTGCTGCGCATTGAGAGCCATCTTTCCCGCCTCGTGGAAGAACTGCATCAGGGCCGTGCTCAGACCGTTGGCGAAATCCGCAACGATCTTCGGGTTCTGGCGCGGACCATCGCAGCAGCGTCTGGTAGCACGACTGGCACTTCCAGCAGGCAGGACTGACCCATGGCCCGGCGCAGACGCGGACCCAATAACGCCCTCGATGCGTGGCCCGGCTATGTGGACGCCCTGTCCACGCTGCTGATGGTCGTGACATTCGTTCTGCTGGTTTTTGTTGTAGGCCAGCAGTTTCTGTCCGTCTCCCTGATGCGACGTGAACATACGCTGGATGATTTGCAAAAGCAGTTGGCCGAGCTGTCGCACATGCTCTCCATGACGGAGGACAAGAACAAATCCCTGAATGCGACCGTCGCCAGTCTGGCAAATGACAAGCAGAAGAATGAAGACCAACTGAAGGCCCTGGCCGGACAAATGGCTCTTCTGAACGGTCAGCTTCAGTCGAAGGATCAGGCCCTTGCCTCTGCTGACAGCGCCAGCCAGCAGCAGAACAGCAAGATTTCAGACCTTCAGACGCAGATCGAGGAACTGACGCGCCAGCTTCAGGCCATCAGTAATGCCCTCGATATTGAGAAGAAAAACGAAACCGCGAAAGACGTCCAGATTCAGGATCTTGGCAACAAGCTGAACATCGCTCTGGCGGATAAGGTAAACCAGCTCAAACGCTATCGTTCGGAATTCTTTGGCCGCCTGCGAGATATTCTGAAGAACCAGAAGGGCGTGAATGTTGTTGGAGACCGTTTTGTCTTCCAGTCCGAAATTCTGTTCCCTCAGGGAAGCGCTGATCTGACGGCAGAAGGCAAAAAAGAAATCACGACGCTGGCCAAGACATTCAAGCAGGTTTCTTCCACGATTCCGACTGATATTCCATGGATTCTGCGCATTGATGGCCATGCTGACAAACAGCCGATCCACAGTGCTTTTCCGAGCAACTGGGAACTGTCGTCCGAGCGTGCCATTACAGTCGTGAAGCTTCTGATCTCCGAAGGCATTGACCCCCGCCATCTGGCTGCTACCGGCTTTGCTGACTACCAGCCGCTTGACGCGGCCAACACTCCAGCGGCATACGCCCGCAACCGCAGGATCGAGTTCCGTCTGACGGATCGCTGATCCCTTTTGACCTGCCTTTGGAAAAAGGCAGGTTTCCCCGCAGGTCTGCTGACATTCCTGCCAGAATCCCGTATGTACCCTGCCATGACCGACACCCCGCTCTCCCTCATCCGCAATTTCTCGATCATCGCGCATATCGACCATGGCAAGTCCACACTTGCCGACAGGCTGATTCAGGCCTGTGGCGCGCTTACCGAGCGTGAGATGAAAGCCCAGGTCCTCGATTCGATGGAGCTGGAGCAGGAGCGCGGTATCACCATCAAGGCGCAGACCGTCCGTCTCACCTACCCGGCCAAAAACGGCAAGGTTTACACGCTGAACCTCATGGACACCCCGGGCCATGTCGACTTCGCTTATGAAGTCAGCCGCTCACTGGCGGCCTGTGAAGGCTCGCTGCTGGTCGTGGATGCCTCACAGGGCGTGGAAGCGCAGACGCTGGCCAACGTCTATCAGGCTATCGACGCCAACCACGAAATCGTTCCCGTCCTGAACAAGATCGACCTTCCAGCCGCAGAGCCGGAACGCGTCCGGGCACAGATTGAAGAAGTCATCGGCATCCCTGCTGATGACGCCGTGGAAATCAGCGCCAAGACCGGCATTAACATCGAAGGCGTACTGGAAGCTCTCGTCGAGCGCCTTCCGGCACCAAAGGGTGACCGCGATGCGCCTCTGCAGGCCCTGCTGGTTGATAGCTGGTACGACCCGTATCTCGGCGTCATCATCCTGATCCGTGTCATGAACGGTACCGTCAAGCGTGGTGATCGTATTCGCATGATGCAGGCTGGCTCGACCTATCACGTTGATCAGGTCGGTGTGTTCCTGCCACGCATGACGAATGTGGATGAGCTTGGTCCGGGCGAGATGGGCTTCATCAATGCTGCCATCAAAACGGTGGCGGACGTTGCCGTTGGTGACACCATTACCCTTGATCGCAAGCCGGCAGAAAAGACCCTTCCTGGCTTCAAGCCTTCCATCCCGGTCGTGTGGTGTGGCCTGTTCCCGATTGACGCGGACGATTTCGAGAAGCTGCGTGATAGTTTGGGCAAGCTGCGCCTGAATGACGCATCGTTCCACTTCGAAGCCGAAAGCTCTGCGGCTCTTGGCTTCGGTTTCCGTTGTGGATTCCTAGGACTGCTGCATCTGGAAATCATTCAGGAGCGTCTGTCCCGCGAGTTCAATCTGGATCTGATCGCCACTGCGCCGTCCGTCGTCTATCGCATGACGCTGACGAATGGCACGAAAGAAGAGCTTCACAACCCGGCTGACATGCCTGACCCGGCCCTGATCGAAAGCATTGAAGAGCCTTGGATCAAGGCCACAATCATGGTGCAGGACGAGTATCTGGGTTCCGTACTCACGCTCTGCTCCGAGCGTCGCGGTATTCAGGTCGATCTCACCTATGTCGGCAATCGCGCCATGGCTGTTTATCGCCTGCCGCTGAACGAAGTGGTGTTCGACTTCTATGATCGTCTGAAGTCTCTCACCCGTGGTTATGCATCGTTCGATTATCAGGTCGATGGTTATGAGGAGAGCGATCTGGTTCGCATCTCCATTCTCGTGAACCATGAGCCGGTCGATGCGCTGGCGTTCGTAGCGCATCGCACGGTTGCTGAAACCCGTGGTCGCGCCATCTGTGGCAAGCTCAAGGATCTGATCCCGAAGCAGCTCTTCAAGATTGCCATTCAGGCCGCCATTGGCTCCAAGGTTATTGCGCGTGAGACTATTGGCGCCTTGTCTAAAGACGTGACCGCAAAGTGCTATGGCGGAGACATCTCCCGTAAGCGCAAACTGCTGGACAAGCAGAAAGAAGGCAAGAAACGGATGCGACAGTTTGGTAAGGTCGAAATTCCACAAAGCGCCTTCCTTGCCGCACTTAAAATGGATTGATTCTGCTTTATGTTAAAAACAGCCGCTGTTCTGTTCGTCCATAACGAGGTCGACAACATTGGCTGGTGGATCAGTCATCACAGAGCGATTGGTTTTTCGACACTGATCATCTGTGATGACCATTCTACAGATGGCACATGGACGGTTCTTTCCAGTGCAGCTTCTTTCCACGATATTCGCCTTCATCGCTCAGACGCCCATATTCCTGATCGCCTGGAGCGCCAGAACGCGTTTCAGGAGAAAGCACTCCGTGACGGTAGAAGCGCCTTTGACTGGATGATGATTCTCGCTACAGACGAATATCTGCACTTTGAGGCAAGCACCTCTCTCGAAGATTTTCTTTCATCCGCGACAGACAGCACTCAACCTGTTCATTGGTGCCTTTTCGGCTCCAATGGGCACGAAGACCCCTCTCCGTTTGCGCCAACGCAGGCTTTCACTCGACACGCACCGCTGGAAACAGCAGATCATCGTGTGATTCGGACACTTGTGCGATCAGAGGACTATGAAGGACCAGTTCCAGATCCACTCTCCCGCCTGAACTTTGCACCAAACTGGTCTCACGCCCGCATTCTGCATTATGCAGCAGGCGACCGGCGTAGCTTTCTAAGCCGTCACTCAAGCGCCACGCCGGAAGATGCATGGAACCATTTCAATCGAAATGACGTGTTGGATACATCTGCTCAACGGTGGCTCCGGCAAACACGTCAATTTGCAGCCTCCATTGTTCAGGCTGGTCTGACGGATCTTTACTGGCAGCTCCGGCAGATGGTCGTCCGCAATGATGAGGATACATTTGCCAAACTGGGATTGAATTCCTCAGTTCTTTTTGAACACGAAGACGTCTCTTTCCCTGACTTCAAGTTTTATGCGTTTGGGCAGACAACTCAACTCGCACTGGATCTGGACACGGAAGATCTCGTTACACTTGAGACCACGGCTCTTGACGCTGCACGCTATGTCCGTTTGCTGCTGATGATCGAAACAAGTGCTCCCGCTCCTCACCCGGCATATCTCATTACAGAGCGCCTCTGTTCCGTATCCTGTCTGGATGTGGAGCAATCCCCATGCCTTCTCCCGATCGTTCCGCTCAAACTCGACCCCGAGAAACGTCTCATTATGTCTCCTCTGACGGGTCAGGACGTGGCACTCCCAATATCCGACCAAGCACTCGTCAAACAGATGCCCTCTGCAGAGCTTTCCAGTCGCATCACCGCACTCACGGTCCTCTGTCAGGGTGGGCACACTCTTGCCGCGCTTTTGCGCGGGCTCGAAAGATTACCCACTCCAGACGCAACCGCTTTGGGATGCGCCATTGCAATGCTTCCATCCGACGAAGCAGACCGGCTGTCTGAAGCATTTCCAGGTCTTGTTCCGCGCAACATTCGTCCCGCCAAATGCGCGCCCCCTATCCCCTGACTGTTGCTGCCCTCCGGAAAAGGTCGAACGCTGACGTCACGCCATCCATAACTGACTGACGATAACCGTCGTCAGCATTCTGAAGACGTTCTCTCAAAGTTTGGAGGAAAGCTGGCCACCCGCCTTTTTCGTGCCCTGCCGAAAGATAGGTGTGCGGCAAACCTTCACCAACCTGGGCAGCCAGCATTTTACCGCCAAGCCGGGATCCTTCCAGAACATACAAAACCCCGAGTGGAGCACCGATCCCGGAAGGGGGCTGCCAGTCCAGATACTCCGGAAGATCATGCCCTAATTCGGCAAGGTCGCTTCGGAGATACTCCGTCCGTTCTCGCCAGGATGGAAGATTCACAACCGTTTTCAACCAGGCTTCAACCTGCGGCAAAACACGTCCGTGCGCCTGTAGAAACGCAGTGTAGGAAGCAGCATCTGACAGACTGAATCCCGAATAGGCTCTGTCAACCTGCTCGTGAATGGTGCGGCTGACTTCACGCAGCTTGGTCAGAAGGTCGTCTTCACGCATTTTCCGTACTCTTTTCCCTGCGAGCGAAACTGGCCCGACTGCAAATCGTATTCATACCAATGCAGTCATCTTTCCAATCCTGCCAGATTTTTTGTGATGGGGAATTACAATGGTGAATGAAACATCTTCGTCCCCCGGATCAACCAGTCGTAGTCGGCACTTAGCCCTCAAGACGACCGGTGGTGTCTTCGGGGTCCTCGCCCTTGGCATCCTCATTCTGGTCATGATCTGGCAGTGGGACTGGTTTGTCCCTCTTATCAATCGCAAAGCCTCTGATGCGCTTCATCGACCGGTCAGCATTGCTCATCTCCATGTGTCGCCGGGGCTTAGAACCAGCGTTACGGTCGATGATCTGAAGATTTCCCAACCCGAAGGGTTCGAAAAGGAAAAGGCAGATTTCGCATCTGCGAAATCCCTGACAGTCAAAGTAGATGTCTGGCGCTATCTGACGGGACGGGGTCTTTTTATTCCAGTCATTCGAATGGATACGCCAACGGGCGATATCGTTTCCCGGATAAACGGCCAGAACAACTATAGCTTCAGCGACACGACTGAGAAGGCAGAAACACAAACGCCATCAAAGCCCATGACCTTACCGGACATTGGCGAAATTGATATTCAGAATGCCGATATCCGGCTGGCGCTCGCACAGCTCAAGACCGACATGCACGTCTTGATTAATACAACGCCACCACAGAACGGCACCAAGGGTAATGTTGTTGTGGATCTCAAGGGCCGTTACGCCCAGGCGCCGATTAATGGCCATATCGTTGGAGGCGCCCTGCTCTCCCTGACACAACCCGCAGAGCCTTATCCCATTGATGGTCGCATTGAGAATGGTCCGACCTATGTCACTCTCAAAGGCACGGTTGATGATCCTCTGCACTTCAAGGGCACGAAGCTAGCACTTCACTTTGCAGGACCGGACATGTCTTTGCTCTACGGTCTGACAGGCATACCTATCCCGCATACACCTGCCTACAGCATCACGGGTAATCTTGGTTATTCCGAGAGCGCCATTCGTTTCCAGAAATTCGAAGGCAGGATGGGCTCGTCCGATATCGGCGGCGACATCAACGTCAACCCGCATCTCAAGCCCCCATTCGTCGAAGCAGCACTCCATTCCCATTCGGTTGATCTGGCCGATCTGGGAGGGTTCGTTGGTGCCAAAACAGGCGAAGCAAAAAAGACTGCTCCACCCAGCCGCAGCGTTCTACCTGACCAGAAAATCAATGTTCCCAAGCTGAATGCCGTCAATGCACATGTCACCTATCACGGTGATCATATCCGCAACAAAGATTGGCCTCTGGACAACATCGATACGGAATTTGCAGTCAAAGATGGTGCTATTGGTCTGAAGCACCTGTCCTTTGCGACGGGTTCGGGAAAAATCAGTGCAACAGCAACGCTGCAACCGATTAAAAACGAACAGTTCCGAACGAAATTCCGTCTGGATGTGTCCCGTCTGCCCCTATCCCGAATCATGAAGGCTACGGACACCTTCAAGGGTGAAGGGACAATTGGCGGCCATATCACACTCACATCAACCGGCAATTCCGTCGCGTCGCTGGTTGCCAATGGCGATGGCGGAACCACGCTGGTACTGGATCGCGGTGGCGATGTGACGGCTCTTCTGCCCGACCTTCTGGGCCTCAAACTCGGCTCTGCCGTTCTTTCCGCACTTGGAATCCCGGACCGATCCAAGCTGGAATGCCTCGTGGCGGACATGCCTCTGGACAACGGTATCCTGAAAACAAAGTCCCTCCTGCTACAAACAGAAACGACCCGTACGACCGGGACAGGCACAGTCAACTTCCACAATGACACGCTGGATTACGCTGTTACCACGCGCGCCATCCATCCACAGATCCTCTCTCTACCTGGCGCGGTTCACATTTTTGGCCCTCTTAGCAGCCCCAATATTTTGCCTGGAGCAGAACTGATTGGCCGGGTTGCTGCCTCTGTGGGACTTGGCGTTCTGTTCCCACCCGCAGCTTTGATCCCGACGATCCAGCTTGGGGTCGGAGAAGGCTCTGCGTGTGAGCGCGCAGTTCAGGAAGCCAACACAAATCCGGCTGCTGGAATTGCACCAGGTGGAACGACAGGCGCAGGAGCCAGCAGCGTGCCGCATCCTGAAAAACAAAGCGAAACAGGCAAGCCTACAAAACACCTGACACCGTCCCAGGTACGCAAAGCATGGGCACAAAAATCGAAGCCGAAATGAAAAAACATCAAGGCCCCATGGCGGAATGAGCATTTTTCACTATAGCTGAGCACAATGTTCGTTCCCGCCGGAGTGCCTGATCGTTGCTGTCCACACTCGACCGCTGGTTTCATATTTCTGCCCGCGGCTCCACCGTACCCCGTGAGATCGTTGCTGGTCTGACGGTCTTTGGCGCCATGGCCTATATCGTCGCCGTCAATCCTTCCATCCTGTCCGCCGCGGGGCTGGATCGGCATGATATGGTCATGACGACCATCGCCGGAGCGGTTGCTGGCACGTTGCTGATGGCGCTCTGGGCACGGCTCCCCATTGCACTGGCACCCGCCATGAGCAGCAACGTGCTGTTTGCACAGGTTGTGGTTCAGCAGGCGCATGTCAGCCCACGCACAGCCTTTACTGTTGTTCTGTTCAGCGGACTCTGCTTCACAGCGCTTTCTCTCAGCCAGATCAGACAGCGCATCATCCGTGGTTTTCCGCCCTCAATCGTTCTGGGCATCCAGGTCGCCCTTGGCGCCTTCATTGCCCGTATTGGCCTGACGACCGGCGGTATCGCGGTACCTACCGCGCAGGGCCTGACCTTCGGTTCCCTGAGCGATCCATCAGTCCTGCTCAGTATGGCGGGCGTGCTTCTCTGTGCGGTTCTGGTCGTCATGCGTGTTCCAGCCGGGCTGCTTCTCGCAATTTCAACTCTGACGGTTGCGGGCCTTTTCATCCATACGGACAAGGGTACGATCACAACCCTGCCTGCCCATGCTGTGGACTGGCCGCATTATCCCACCAATCTCTTCCTGCCCTTTGATTTTGCTGGTTTCTTTTCCCATCTCGGCCTGCTCATTCCCATCACGCTTTACTTCCTCATCAGCGATTTTTTTGATGCAACGGCCACGATGATGAGCGTGGCTCACCGTGCGGGTCTGGATGGAACGCCGGAGAAGCCAGCACTCGATCATCGCGCTTTTGCCTCGGATGGTGCTGCCAGCATCATTGGTGCCAGCCTCGGGACCTGTACGGTTTCGGCATATGTGGAAAGTCTGGCTGGCGTGGAAGCTGGTGGCCGTACAGGGCTGAGCGCACTGGTTGTGGCGCTTCTGTTCGCTGTATCGTCCGTTTTCTGGCCACTGATTACTGCCATTCCAGCAATCGCAACAGCGCCTGTTCTGGTTCTGGTGGGGCTGAATATGCTCGGAAGCCTGCATCGCGTTGCAGACAATCCCTCCGATGCCATTCCGCCTTTGACAATGCTGCTCATCGCAGGCGTGACAGGCAATTTCATGCTTAGCCTGTCCTGTGGTCTGCTTCTTTATACTGGGCTGGCTCTCGCCCTTCGGGACTTCAAACGCCTGACGCCAATCGTTCTTGGCCTTGATGCCGCATTTCTTTTCTACATGGTTCTTCAGAGCCATATGGGCAGCTAAGGACTTTAATCGGTCTCACTTTAAGCCTTTTTTAAGAAGGGCTGGCCCAACATGCGCAGCATGAGTGCCAGCCCCCATATTTTTATTGCAACACCCTGCTTCGGCGGATCTGTTACCCAGTCCTACATGCAGTCCGTCATCGGCTGCATGGCAGAAGCCGCCTCCCAAAATATCCGCCTGACGCTGTCAACTCTGGGAAGCGATGCACTGATTACCAGAGCCAGAAATACGCTCCTGCATCAGTTCATCACCATGACAGATGCAAGCCATTTGCTTTTCATCGACAGCGATATCGGTTTTTCATTTTCGGATATTCAGGCCCTCCTGGCCGCTGACAAACCTGTTATCGGGGGCATATATCCCCTCAAATCCCATTACTGGGATAAGAACACGGAGCGATTTCTCGCATCGGGCGAACCCCCCGAAACTGCCAGTCTCCGCTATGTTGGAGATTGTGCGGCTCTTTATGAAGAAAAAACGCCTTCAGATGATGTGGCGCAGGTCTCTTATGTTGGAACAGGCTTCCTTTTATTAACCCGCGCGACCATTCAACGCATGACCGCTGCCTATCCAGAGAGCCGCTATAGACGGATTGATGCTCAACAGAGCGGAGACCACAGCCCATTTATCCATGAACAAACAGACGCATTCGCTCTCTTCGATTGTATGATCGAACCAGAGACCCGAACCTATCTTTCCGAAGATTATGCCTTTTGTCGCAGATGGATCGATATTGGCGGAACAGTCTGGATTCACCGTGGACTGATGCTTTCTCACACTGGTCCGACAACCTTTTGTGGAAATCCTGCAAACCGAATATTGCCACTCATCAGATAATTATAAAAACCAATCAAATAAAACCCTTCCGCATAAGCGACGCCACTATTCTGTCATAATAAGGCGGTTTAAGGTCAGGTCTGCGGTGTCGGGAGCGTGATGCATACAAGTCCCCGGCATCGCTCATTAATTTATGCCTGCAATGCCGCTTTGAAATAAACGGCGTTAGCGGCAAGGTCAGCCGCCCCCAAAACCGTATTATAATGCACCTTATGATAGCGACTGAGGGCATAAGGGTCGTTCGCACCCGGCAGAGCCTCTTTCACGCGATAAAAACGAATACGGGCCATCGCGCAGGCATATCGCAGGTTTGTAATCATCTGGGCGCTACGGGGCAGATCGGGCGCCAGCATCTCCTCCAGAAGACCACCAAGGCGTTTGCCAACTGGGAAACGAAGAAAGTTATTCCAGCAGTCGTCATGTGTTGCTGGTTCCATCTGCCACAGTCCAAGCGCAGGCCCTCCGCCGACCTGCTTCAGATACATGCCCCGACTTTCTGCAAGCGCCGTTCCAGTCAGGAGGTTAACAGCCGCGGCTCCCCCGAGTCCAAGACCCGTCAGCGTGGGATCAACGACGCAATGCTTGAGTTGACCAACATCAAGTCCAGTCATGATGCCGCCCCCTCAATGCGTACTCAGGGATAGGGCAAAATGCACCATCCCTGTACCAAGAATAGATGTCGCCAATGTCACAAGCGCCGTCAGAACCGCACGTCCACCGATCAGACGGTCCAATTTTCCATTCACAATTCTGTTACCGTCATCCACCTTGGTCTCAAGAGATTTCATCTGGTTACGAAGAGAACTGATCTCCTGACGCATTTCTGTCCGCAGTTGCTCGTACCGATCAGACAGTCCCCCAGCCACAGTTTCCAACCGCAGAACCCGGTCTTCCAGAACCCGCAACGTATATGCACGGCGCTCATTTCCCTCAGAAACCGATGGGCTCTCGCACACCTGCTTTTCCATACATTCTCCAAAAACAGAAAAAGCGCCCCGAAGGACGCTTTATGGCATTAAGCCACAAATATAGAAAAATCCTCACATTCCAGCAACGGAAAAACGATCTCTTGGCCCGCGATCCATGCCGGGGCATAACGGACACCATGACATTACCTCCGACGGAGACCCTGCTGGACCTGCGCGGTCTCGCCTGCCCCATGCCTGTTCTCAAGGCGAACCGTGCGCTCCGCGACATGACGCCCGGCGCCCGCCTTCGCATTCTGGCGACAGATCGCGCCTCGGTGGCAGATTTCCAGTCTTACTGCCGTGAAACAGGACATGCCCTTGTCGCCTTTACCGAAAGCGCAGGCGTCCTGTCCTTCGTCATCCGCAGGCGTGCAGAAACGCAACCCTTCTGAGGAAACTCCCCCGTTCCCGTGCACAGGGCTGGCAAAAGCTGTCATCTGGCTGTAATCCCTCGCTACCTTGTTTCCAAAACATGTCCTGAGGCTTTCCATGCCCGAACCTATTGATGCCATGTCTTTCGAAGAGGCTCTCTCCGAGCTGGAGCGGATCGTCCGTGGTCTTGAGGGCGGACAGATGAAGCTTGAAGACGCCATTTCAGCCTATGAGCGCGGTGCTGCCCTGCGCAAACACTGCGATGCAAAGCTGGGAGAGGCCGAAATGCGTGTGCGTGCCATCGTGCAGAACGATGACGGCAGCACAGGCACGGAGCCTCTTGCCGATACCGGAGAGACCGGCCGATGAGTGCCACCACCACGTCCACCTCCCTCAAGGAGGCTCTCGCCCACGCCTGCACGGATATTGAAGCGACAATCGACGCTCTGCTCCCAATGGTCCCGGGTGACGAATCCGTTCTTCTTGAAGCCATGCGCTACGCCTCCCTCGGCGGCGGCAAGCGTCTGCGCGGCTTTCTGGCCGTAGAAGTTGCTTCCCTGTTTGGGGCGGATCGTCAGGCCGCACTGCGCGTTGCGGCGTCCGTCGAGATGCTGCACGCCTACTCGCTGGTGCATGACGATCTCCCTTCCATGGATGACGATGATCTGCGCCGCGGACAGCCCTCAACGCACCGCCAGTTTGACGAAGCGATCGCTATTCTCGCTGGCGATGCTCTCCAAACACGCGCGTTCGAAATCCTCGTTGAACCTGAAACCAGCCCGGATGCCACAATCCGCGCCAATCTGGCCCTCGCTCTGGCCCGTGCTTCCGGCGCGGCTGGCATGGTCGGTGGTCAGGTCGTGGATATCCGCGGTGAAGGCCGCGCCCTGCCGCTGAACGACGTCCGCCGCCTTCACGCTCTGAAGACAGGCGCCCTGATCCGATACGCAGCCGAGTCTGGCGCCATTCTGGCTGGTGTGAACGATGAACGCCGGGACGCCATCGTCGCTTATGGTCGTGATCTTGGAACGGCTTTTCAGGTCGCTGACGATGTTCTGGACACGACCGCAAGCGCCGAGGAACTCGGCAAAACTGCTGGCAAGGATGAAGCCAGCGGAAAATCAACCTATGTCTCCCTGCTCGGCATTGACGGAGCCCGCGCCGAGGCCCGCCGCCTGAGCGATCAGGCCCGGGAGGCCCTTTCATCTTTCGGCGCACAGGCCGCAGCCCTTAGGGCCCTTGCAGACTACGTCGTCGAGCGCAGGAACTGATTTCATGAGCAACTCGTCTTCTACGATTCCTACTTACGGCCGCTATCCGGTTCTGGACCGCGTAACGCTGCCATCAGACATGCGGAATCTTTCCGTCGATCAGCTCAAGCAGCTTGCTGACGAACTGCGCTCAGAAACGGTTGACGCCGTTTCCACGACCGGCGGCCATCTTGGTGCGTCGCTTGGCGTCGTCGAACTGACCGTCGCGCTGCACGCCGTATTCAACACGCCTGATGACCGGATCATCTGGGATGTTGGCCATCAGGCGTACCCGCACAAAATCCTGACGGGCCGTCGTGATCGCATCCGTACGCTGCGTCAGCCAGAAGGTCTGTCCGGTTTCACCCGTCGCGCGGAAAGCGAATACGACCCGTTCGGTGCAGCACATTCCTCCACATCCATTTCCGCCGGTCTCGGCATGGCTGTGGCGCATCATCTCCACGCCGAAAAAGATCCGAGCTACCACGAACGCAACGTGATTGCGGTCATCGGTGACGGTTCCATTTCTGCTGGCATGGCTTACGAAGCCATGAACAACGCCGCCGTTGCAGGGCCAGGCGCAAACCGCCTGATCGTGGTGCTGAACGACAACGAAATGTCGATCGCGCCCCCGGTCGGTTCAATGTCGAACTACCTGTCGCGCCTGATGTCCTCACGCCAGTTCTTCGGCCTGCGAGATCTGGCTGGCAAGGTCGCCAAGCGCCTGCCTGGCAAGATCGAGCGCACAGCCAAGCGCGCCGAAGAATATGCCCGTGGCATGATCACTGGCGGCACGCTGTTTGAAGAACTCGGCTTCTATTATGTCGGCCCGGTTGATGGCCATGACATGAGCCAGCTTGTTCCCATCCTGCGCAACCTCCGTGATGCGGACGATCAGGGGCCGATCCTGCTCCACATCATCACGGAAAAGGGTCGTGGCTATAAGCCTGCCGAAGCTGCAGGCGACAAGTACCATGCCGTTAGCAAGTTCAATGTTGTGACGGGTGAGCAGAAGAAGGCACCAGCTGGTCCGCCAAGCTATACGTCCGTTTTCAGCCGCGAACTGATGCGCCGCGCCAAGACCGACGACAAGCTTGTCACAGTCACGGCCGCCATGCCGTCCGGCACCGGCCTAACAGCTTTCGCAAAAGCCTATCCTGACCGTTTCTTCGACGTCGGCATTGCAGAGCAGCACGCCGTCACGTTTGCCGCCGGTATCGCCTCCGAAGGTCTGCGTCCGTTCTGCGCAATCTATTCGACGTTCCTTCAGCGCGCCTACGATCAGGTCGTCCATGACGTTGCTCTGCAGAACCTGCCAGTTCGCTTTGCGATCGACCGCGCAGGTCTCGTTGGCGCTGACGGCGCAACGCATGCCGGTTCCTTTGACCTGAACTACCTGTGCTGTCTGCCGAACATGGTCGTCATGGCACCGTCTGACGAAATCGAACTGCTCCATGCGACCGCCACGGCCTGCGAATACGATGCTGGTCCGATCGCCTTCCGTTACCCGCGCGGCAGCGGCATTGGTCTGGACCTTCCTGAAAAGGGCGAAGTTCTGGAAATCGGTAAGGGTCGTATCGTTCGCGAGTCTCGTCAGGCTCCGGGCACACGTTCCGGTGTCGCCATCCTGTCGCTGGGTACCCGTCTGCATGAATCCCTTCGCGCAGCAGACCAGCTTGCCGCACAGGGCGTCGCCGTAACAGTCGCAGATGCACGCTTCGCCAAGCCGATCGACACCAAGCTGGTAGACGATCTGGTGGCCCAGCATGACGTGCTGATCACGTTGGAAGAAGGCGCTATCGGCGGCTTTAGCAGCCTGGTCGTTCAGCACCTTGCTGAAACCGGCAAGCTGGATACGGTGAAGTTCCGTCCGATGGCACTGCCAGACAAATACATCGACCATAACAACCCGGACGTTCAGTACGACGAAGCTGGTCTGACAGCTCCGCATATCGTCAGAACTGCGGCTGCAGCGCTGGGCGTTGAAGTCGCCCAGCAGTCCGCCTGATCCATGGCCAAACGCCGCGCAGACCAGCTCCTCGTTGATCGGGGGCTGGTCGAAAGCCGGACCCGCGCCCAGGCCCTCATCATGGCGGGTCTGGCCTATAATGGGGACAGGCGCATCGCGAAGGCTGGTGACCAGATTCCCGAGGATGCTCCCTTATCCCTCAAAGGGCAGGATCATCCCTGGGTGTCCCGCGGTGGCTTGAAGCTCATTCATGGCATCGAGCATTTTGGGCTGGACCCGAAAGGCCGTATCGCCATTGATGTCGGCGCCTCCACAGGCGGCTTTACAGATGTTCTGCTGACCCATGGCGCCAGCAAGGTCTATGCCGTCGACGTCGGGCACGGTCAGCTTTCATGGAAGATCCGCTCCGACGAGCGGGTCGTCGTCATGGAAAAGACGAATGCCCGCGCCCTCACGGCGGAGCAAATCCCAGAACCGGCTGGCATTGTCGTCTGTGACGCAAGTTTCATCGGCCTCAAGACAGTCCTTCCTGCCGCTCTGGCTCTTACAACGCCTGACGCATGGGCCATTGCACTGATCAAGCCTCAGTTCGAGGCTGGTCGCGGCGAAGTGGGCGCCAAAGGTGTGGTGCGAGATCCGGCTGTCCATAACCGTGTCTGCGCCGAAATCCGGGACTGGTTTGCCTCACTCCCCGGCTGGGAAGTCCTTGGAATCGAAGCCAGCCCGATTACTGGCCCCGAAGGCAATCGGGAGTTTCTTATTGCAGCCCGTCGCACGGAAATTCCAGCCGACGCCTGAATGACTGCATCCGACGCAGGAAAATTCCTGCATCGGATTGCGCGTGTGCCAGAACCAGAGCACCCTGAATCCCACTGACAATCTCTTCCGCAAGATCAATAGCGTCCTTCCGCGACTTTCCAGCTTTGTAAATCGCTGAAGCCAGAGCAGTCTGCCAGTCAGAAAAATAAGCCTGAATCTGTTTCCCGAACGGCGTGTCCCCATCCAATGCCATAAGGCCCATGAGGCAAATTCTCTGACCTGACTGGAAATACTGTTCCGTACTCCGAAACATGCGCTCAATTCCCGCCGACGGGTTTTCAGTCACTTTAAGCGGCACAAAAATTTCTGTCTCAAACCATCGCTGGATATGAGCCAGCACTTCGGTGGCCATCTGCCCTTTCCCATGCGGAAAAAGGTTATAAAGGCTCCCCTTTCCCAGCCCGGTTGCGGTGGTCAAACGACTAAGAGAAGTCCCCTCATATCCATGGTGCCGGAAGACCTCAGCAATTGCCTGAAGAACTGGATCACGGTCCCGACGGGAAGAAGTCGTCACAGACCCATCTCACTCAGCCCTGGATGAAAATCAGGCCGCACCGATTCTTCCCAACGGAATAAACGCTCTGAGTCTCCAATCCGAACGTCATTGATACTGGCATGCCGTTCATCCATCAGCCCGGCATCATTGAAGCGCCAGTTTTCGTTTCCATAAGAACGCCACCACTGACCACTCTGATCGCGCCATTCATAAGCAAACCGTACCGCGATCCTGTTTCCATCAAATGCCCAAAGCTCCTTGATCAAGCAGTATTCAAGTTCCCGTTCCCACTTCCGGATGAGAAATGCCGTAATTTCCACCCGACCAGCGAGAAATTCATCCCGATTTCGCCAACAGCTATCCTGCGAGTAGGCCAGAGCTACCCGCTCCGGGCACTGACCATTCCATGCATCTTCTGCAGCACGAACTTTCTGTATGGCCGTTTCACGCGTGAACGGTGGCAAAGGTAGTCTGACGTTCATAGTGAAGTTTCCTGATTAAAAGGATAAGCCCAATTTGTACCGATCGGTACAAAGAGTCCATCCCATTGCATCAAGACTCACTTTCCTTTGGAAATCCGCGCTCTCTCCGTGCTATGGGTCCGCCGCCATGACCGTCCTGACACACCCAGATACCCGCCCGCGCATCAACTCCGTCGCTTCAGATGATCTGAACGAAGCAGAGCGAGAGCGTATCCGCGCGAAATCCGCCCTCTTTGCTCCGCCGGAAGCACGGCTGGAAGATGGCCGCCGCGATCTGGTTGGCATGTCGCGTGAGGAACTTGCCACCCTGATGACCGAAATTGGCGAAAAGCCATTCCGGGCCAAGCAGATCTGGCACTGGATCTACCACCAGGGCGCGACTGATTTTTCAAAAATGAGCACCATTGCCAAGCCGCTTCAGGCCAAACTGGCAGAACACTTCATCGTCGGCCGTCCCACGACAACGACGGAACAGACATCCGTCGATGCCACCCGCAAATTCCTTTTCCGTTTCCGGGACGGACAGGAAGCCGAGACGGTTTACATTCCGGATCGCAAGGAAGACCGTGGGGCGGTGTGCATTTCTTCGCAGGTCGGCTGCACCCTCTCCTGCACATTCTGTCATACCGGAACCCAGAAGCTCGTCCGCAATCTGGGACCGGCAGAAATCGTCGGCCAGTTCATGGCAGCACGGGACAGCTACAAGGAATGGCCAAGCCCGAGCGCAGACATGCCGCGCTTCCTGTCCACCATCGTTTTGATGGGAATGGGTGAGCCGCTCTATAATTATGACAACGTGGCCAAGGCCATGCGCATCATCATGGATGGTGAAGGCATTGCTCTGTCGCGCCGCCGCATCACGCTGTCCACATCCGGTGTCGTCCCGATGATGGACCGCTGCGGCGATGAACTCGGCATCAATCTTGCCATCTCCCTCCACGCCGTCACGAACGATCTACGCGATCAGATCGTCCCGCTGAACCGGAAATATCCGATCGAAGAACTCATGGCGGCCTGCAGACGCTATCCGGCAGCGTCGAATTCCCGCCGAATCACGTTCGAATACATCATGCTGCGCGGCGTCAATGACAGCGAAGCCGATGCCCGCGAACTGGTCCGCCTGATCAAGGACATGCCAGCCAAGGTCAACCTGATCCCGTTCAACCCATGGCCTGGTTCAGACTTCAAGCCGTCTACACGAGAGCAACTCGCAAAGTTTGCGAAAATCGTGATGGATGCAGGCTTTGCCTCTCCGATCCGTACCCCACGTGGGCAGGACATTCTTGCGGCCTGTGGGCAGCTCAAGACCGAAAGCGAGCGTCAGCGCAAAACCGCCTGACGCCCGGTTTCCCTCACGAACGCGGGATGCTAGAAACGCCTTCCGAACGAAAACCATAAGGACCACGCAGTTATGAGCGCCCATCAGGACGTCAAGAAAGTCGTTCTCGCCTATTCCGGCGGGCTGGACACTTCGGTCATCCTCCGATGGCTCCAGAAGACCTATAACTGCGAGGTCGTGACCTTTACGGCTGACCTGGGTCAGGGCGAAGAGCTGGAGCCAGCCCGCAAAAAGGCCGAGATGTTCGGCGTGAAGGAAATCTTCGTCGAAGATCTGCGCGAGACCTTCGTCAAGGACTACGTCTTCCCGATGTTCCGTGCGAACACGGTTTATGAAGGCCAGTACCTGCTCGGCACGTCCATCGCCCGCCCGCTGATCGCCAAGCGCCAGATCGAAATCGCCGAAGCTGTTGGCGCTGATGCTGTGGCTCACGGCGCAACCGGCAAGGGCAACGATCAGGTCCGTTTCGAGCTCGGCTATTATGCTCTGAAGCCGGACGTGAAGGTCATTTCCCCATGGCGTGAGTGGGAGCTGACATCCCGGACGAAGCTGCTTGAGTTTGCAGAAGAAAACCAGATCCCCGTCACGAAGGACAAGCGCGGCGAAGCCCCGTTCTCTGTTGACGCCAACCTTCTGCACTCCTCGTCCGAAGGCAAACTGCTCGAAGACCCAGCTGTGGCACCTGACGAAATCGTCTTCCAGCGCACGATTTCTCCGGAAGCTGCGCCGGACAAGGCGACGGAAATCAGCATCGACTTCGTCAACGGTGACCCGGTTGCCATCAATGGCGTGGCCATGAGCCCGGCAACACTGCTGACACGCCTGAACGAGCTGGGTCGTGAGAACGGCATTGGCCGTCTGGACATCGTGGAGAACCGCTTTGTGGGCATGAAGTCCCGCGGCATCTACGAAACGCCGGGTGGCACGATCCTTCTGGCTGCTCACCGCTCTATCGAGAGCATCACGCTGGACCGCGAAGCTGCCCATCTCAAGGACAGCATCATGCCGCGCTATGCCGAGCTGATCTATAACGGCTTCTGGTTCTCGCCGGAGCGCCGCATGCTTCAGGCCCTGATTGATGCCAGTCAGCATTCCGTCAACGGTCGCGTCCGCATGAAACTCTACAAGGGCAACGTCGTTTGCGTCGGTCGCGAGAGCCCGAACAGCCTGTACGATACCCGCGTTGTGACATTCGAGGACGACGAAGGCGCGTATAATCAGCAGGATGCGCAGGGTTTCATCAAGCTCAACGCACTGCGCCTGCGTCTCGGTGGCCAGATTGGCCGTCGCGGTGGCGCACTCTGATCCATAACCAGTTGCGGGGGACCATGACCAGCCTGTTTCGCCTTACATCAGCCCTGACCCTTTGTGGTGCACTCCTTGCGGGGTGTGCCGGACACAAAGAAGACGCGCCTGAACTGACGCCTGAGCAGTTCATGGCAAAAGTGCGGGCAGAACCGGGCGTCAAGACCCTCCCCGACGGGCTGTCTTACAAGGTTCTGAAATCAGGGCCAAAGGACGGAGAAAGCCCGCATCGTGGCTCTACCATGATGGTGATCTATGAAGGCCGTCTGCCGGATGGGGGCATTTTTGACAGTTCCGACCAGCATGGTAACGGCGCTTACATGGAAATGCCGCTGGATGGTCTGGTCGAAGGCTGGCTTGAAGCGCTACCCATGATGCATGTCGGAGATGAGTGGATGCTCTACCTTCCCGCCAAGCTAGGTTATGGCAAGCGCTCCATGGGCATCATTCCGCCGAACAGCCCGCTGATCTTCAAGATCCAGCTTCTGGGCGTCAACAACGGGCAGCAGTAAAAACTGCCCTACCCTTCCAGAGAAGCCTCAGGGCTTTTCTGGAAGGCACCAGTGTGCATTGCACCGCGCTTCATAAAGTTCCTGATCGCCCGTCTCTAGAAGACGCCCTGTTTCATGCGTCTTGGCCGTCCAGCGTGCAGGATCGTTGCAGGTATGGCACCGGGCCTCAAGATGAATGATATCGTCGGCAAACTGCATCAGCTTTGACACGATTTCGAACGGCTGCTGCCGATAATCGCTATCCAGCCCGCCAACAGTCACTATTGCCCCACGCAGTTTCGCAGCCTGCAATTCAGCAACAATATCGCCCTCATAATGCGGAGCGACCATGAACTGTACTTCGTCCAGCACGATATGATCGTATTCATCCGCCTGTGAAGGCCACTGGCGCACGGATTGGGCAGCAAAATGTGACCCGTCCCGGCTCACCAGTTCGGCGCCATCCCGCGTATCGAATCCCGGCTTGAGAGCAAGAACACGCTCATGCGCAGCTGCGGCCTTGATCAGATGCGAGGATTTTCCTGCAAACATTGGCCCCACATACAGTACCAGACGTCCCTTGCTGCTCATGCTTTCTCCCTTCGATAGCGCCCATGAGCCCTATCAGGACGGATTTGCCAAGACCCGCCCTTGCTGAATGCGGTCTGAAAATGCGACAAACAGTCCGTGATCAGATTAGACCCCGCAATCCGGCTTCCCCTGTTTATCGCCATTTTTCTGGCGATTGCATTTGTCGTCGGTCATGCCTGGGAAAATCGTGAACAGGCGCCTCGCGAATATTCGAATGAATGCAGCATCTGCCATCATGGTGGACATGGGCAGGTCCGGGCCGTCGCTCCGATCTTTGGTCGGGTCGGCCATATCGCACTGACGCCAGAAGGCCACCGCTACATCATTCATGTGCTGTTGAATGGTCTTGATGGCCCCATTACCGCAGGCGGCGCATCCTACAACAGCTCTATGCCGTCATTTCACCGACTTCCTGACGATGAAATCGCACGGATCCTGACATTTGTGGCCAGTCAGGAAATGTCCTCCGGTGGCCCGACCTTTACAGCCGCAGAAATCGCTGAAGAGCGCAAACATCCGCTTTCTCCCGAAGAAGTTCTGCTCGAACGCCAGAAACTGGAACAGCAGACGCTTCTGCCATGAAACGGATCGCTCTTCCTCTCTGCCTTGCTCTGACCTCTTGTGGAAAGAAGCCGGCTGGACAAGCCGTTTACGGCCCAAACTGCGGAATTTGCCATCATGGTGGTAGCGGTATGCCGGGCGAAACGCCGCCCCTGGTTAATCGGCTGGACGTCATTGCCCAGACGCCGGAAGGCCGCCATTACCTTGCGACGGTTCTTTTAAACGGACTTCGCGGCCGTTTTGACACGCAGGGGTATCGTTATGACTATTCCATGCCCGCTTACCGTGATCGCCTCAGTGATCAGCAGATCGCCGACGTCCTGAACTGGCTGATCGTCCGGGGTCAGAGCAAACCCACACCTGCCCTTACGGCAGCCGAGGTCGCCAGCGTCCGCGCCCAACCGGGCGACCCCGCAACAAGTTATCAAGAACGCCAGATCCTCAATCAGAAGCACCCGCTTCCATGAGGACATTGATTTTCCCCAAAGCTGAAGACTGAGTTCATCATGCAGCGTGTATTTTCCGGCATTCAGCCGACCGGTATTCCTCATCTGGGTAACTACCTGGGCGCCATCCGCAACTGGGCCGCCATGCAGGCAGACCATGACTGCGTTTTCTGCCTCGTGGACATGCATTCCCTCACGATGCCCTGGACTCCGGAAGACCTCCGGAAGCAGACCCTTGGTTCCGCCGCGTGCCTTCTGGCAACAGGCATTGAGCCGACGCGCCTCTACAACCAGTCTGCCGTTAGCGCCCATGCCCGTCTCGGCTGGATTTTCAACTGCGTCTCCCGCCTCGGCTGGCTGAACCGCATGACCCAGTTCAAGGACAAAGCAGGCAAGAACCGAGAAAACCATTCTGCTGGTCTGTATGTCTATCCGAACCTGATGGCCGCTGACATTCTGGCGTTCCATGCCACCCGCGTGCCGGTTGGCGATGACCAGAAGCAGCATATCGAACTGGCCAATGACATAGCCCAAAAGTTCAATCATGACATGGGCACGGACTTCTTCCCGCAAATCGAGGCATTCATTCCGCCAGCAGCAGCCCGCGTCATGAGTCTGCGCGATGGTACGAAGAAAATGTCCAAGTCGGACCCATCCGAGCAGAGCCGGATTGTCCTGACCGATACGCCGGATGAAATTGCTCTCAAGATCCGCCGCGCCAAGACAGATTCCGAAGTTCTGCCGAGTGAAGTTGAAGGACTTGGCGACCGTGCAGAAGCACGCAATCTGGTGGCGATCTACGCCGCAATGTCAGGAGAAACGATGTCTGACGTTCTGGCGCGCTTTGGTGGCGAGGGTTTTGGACCGTTCAAGAGTGCTCTGGCAGATCTTCTGGTGGAGAAAATTGGTCCCGTGGCTACCGAGACCGCACGCCTGATGCAGAACGAAGACCATATCATCTCCGTCCTGCGCGCGGGCGCTGATCGCGCGCGCGAAATCTCCGAACCAATCGTTCAGGAAGCCGAGCGTCTGGTCGGCTTTATTCGCTAAACAGGTTTTATCTGGATGACCGGGAAACCGGCTCATCCAGAAGGTCCATGATTTCGGACGCCGCTGCATCCGCTGGAGTTCCAACGGGCGGCGAAAGTTTTTCAAGCACTTCCGCAAACGCGATACGCTGCTTATCAGCCGCCGCAGGATCGTCCAGCAGCCTGCCAATCGTTGCAGCCAATTTTTCAGGCGTGCAGTTTTCCTGAAGCATTTCAGGAACCACTTCCCGGCCAGCCAGCAGATTGACCATGGCGACATACGGCACCTTGATCATCCGACGTGCCATCATCGCTGTCACGGGATTGACGCGGTATGTGACCACCATGGGAACATTGCCCATAGCCAGCTCAAGGGTGGACGTCCCAGATTTCGTCAGCGCGCCCTGAGCGGCCGCGAACGCATCATGTTTGTCATGAATGTCCGTCACGATATGGGGCTGCACCGGCCATTTCCGGATCAGGTTTCGCACCGTTGGTGCAATGACAGGTGCGACTGGAATAACCGGGCAGATATCCGGATGCGTCTTGCGAAGAATATCCAGCATTTTGCGGAAAACGGGCAGCAGTTTCGGAACCTCAGAGCGCCGGCTTCCCGGCATCAGGATCAGAACAGGCGCATTGTCCGGAATATTATGCCGACACCGGAAACGGGCGGCGTTTCCCTGTCTTACACCCGACTGAAGGACCGGATGCCCGACAAAACGCGCTTCCAGCCCCCGCTGCGCAAACCATTCCGGCTCAAACGGGAGAAGGCACAGAAGCCTGTCCCAAAGGCCCGGAAACTCCTTTACGCGCTTTTCACGCCAGGCCCAGACTTGAGGGGCAACGTAATGAACGCGCTTGATCCCCGAGTTTTCGATTTTCTGAAGCAGCCGAAGTGCGAAGCCCGGACTGTCGATCGTCACAACAAGGTCAGGCTTGCGCAGTTCAATATCCTGCACAGCCTCAAGAAGACGCTGCCTGAGATGCTTCACCTTCGGCAGGACCTCAACCAGCCCCATGACGGCCAGATCGCTCATGGGAAACAGACTATGCAGCCCCAAAGCTTCCATCCGGCCACCGCCAACCCCCGCAAACACCAGACTCGGGTCCTGTGCATGCAGCGCCAGCATGAGACGTGCACCAATCACGTCTCCGCTGGCTTCTCCTGCCAGAATCCAGATCACACGCCCATGCTGGGGAACAGGCGCCCCCGACTTGAAAGACCTGTTCATCGACTGATCGCCTGATCCGGAGTCTGCAAGAGAATTCATCGACGCAGCGTGGCCCCTGTTGCCTTGAAAACTGCACCTTCCACCGATTTGGAAAGCGCTTCAAGGCCAGCCTCGGTCAGACTCTCGGTCTGTGGCTGAAGAACAACCTCCACACCGAGCGAACGATATCCTTCCGGCAGGCTTTCACCTTCGAAGACGTCAAAGAGACGCACATCCTGAATGAGGTTCCGATCCGCCATGCGAACAGCCTTCAGAACACCCTGTGCCTCGACATCCGGTCCGGCAAGGAACGCGAAGTCACGACGAACGGGCTGAAGTGCTGACAGAACAGGCGCGGACTTCTTCTTAGCTTTCGGCTGCGGAATACGATCCAGATACAGTTCAAACGCTACAACCGTTCCACTCAGCCCAAGGGCACGCGCCACGCGAGGATGAAGCTCACCGAAAGTTCCGAGAACGAGCTTCGGCCCCTGACGTACCTGACCAGAGCGACCCGGATGGTAGAAACCGGGGGCGTCTGCCGTTACGGACAACGAGGCTTCCGGCACACCCAATGCGTTTAGAACTGCTGTCAGATCGGCCTTGGCATCCCAAAGCGTCGCTTCCTGCGCTGCACGACCAGGTTCACGCGCCGTCAAACCGCTACGCAGACCGGCAAGACGCAGATGCTGCCCCTCAAAGTCAAAACAGGGCCCAATCTCAAAGAGCGATCCTTCGCCGGAAAGTCCCAACCCGCGAGCCAGATTACGACCCAGAGCACGTGCCAGATTGACGAGTGGCGTTGGACGCAACTGATCCAGATCGGTTGCAATCGGGTTCAACAGACGCTGCGTCTCAGGCACATCCCCGAAAAGGACCGCATCTTCATTGGCGACAAATGAGAAGCCAACTGTTTCCATCATGCCGCGCGCTGCACAGATCCGGCGCAGGAGTGCTGTTCGCGCCTGCAGAGGCGTTACGGCAGGTGCAGAAATCATCGCGGTTTGTGGAAGCGGGACAGGAGGGACAGCATCCAGCCCGTAAAGGCGCAGCACTTCTTCCACCAGGTCGCATTCCGCTTCCATGCGCGACACGCTGGCTGCAGCCTTGGCAGCAACGTCTTCGTCCAGTGTTGCGGCCTGAGCCAGCACCTGTCCGGACGCGACGTCATTCCTCCAGGACGGAACTGCGAATGTCGCGCGCTCATCGTCACGCTCGACAACTTCAAAGCCGAGATGCTCCAGGGAGCGAACAGCGTCATCAGCCGGAATCTGTACGCCACCCAGGGTTGCCAAACGCTCGAAACGGAGAGTCGCCGTACGCTTCCAGTTTGGCACCACGCCAGCTTCCGTGATTTCGCTTGGTTCACCACCACAGAGATCCCGGATCATGATGGTGGCGGCTTCAAGGCCACTCCGCACCAACGCTGGATCAATACCACGCTCGAAGCGCTGACGCGCATCGGTATGAATGGCCAGACGTCGACCTGTCAGGGCGATACGAACGGCATCGAACAAAGCGGCTTCAACAAACACATCTGTCGTGTTCTCATCCACGCCGCTCTGCTGACCACCCATAATGCCTGCAAGAGACTGCACCCCAGCATCATCGACGATCACCATATCATCCGTGCCTAGGACGTATTCATTACCATCCAGAGCCGTGAATGTCTCGCGTGCAGCATGCGTGACGGTCAGCGTATTTCCAGAAAGTTTCGCAACATCAAAGACATGCAGCGGACGGCCAAGGTCGAATGTGAAGTAATTCGTGACGTCAACCAGCCTGGAAATCGGCTTGAGACCAACGGCCTTCAGTCGGCGCTGAAGCCACTCTGGGCTGGGGCCATTCTTTACGCCGCGAATGACACGCCCCACGATATAGGGACAGCCTGGATTTTCCGTCTTCCACGTAATCGGAGACTCGAAATCCCCTTCAACGGCTTCCGTTAACCACGGTTTCAGATGCCCCATGCCTGCGGCTGCGAGGTCACGCGCGATGCCGCGAATGCTCAGCGCATCGCCACGGTTTGGCGTAATCGCAATCTCAATGACCGGGTCATCAAGCTCGGCATACGTCGCATAAGCCTCACCGATCGGTGCCGTTTCCGGCAACTCGGCAATGCCGTTGCTTTCCTCGCCGAGGCCAAGCTCGCGCAGGGAGCACAGCATGCCGCCGCTTTCCTCGCCACGGATCTTGCCCTTCTTGATGGTGATATCGAGCCCCGGGACATAAGTGCCCGGAGGTGCAAAAATCACATGAAGGCCAGCGCGTGCATTCGGTGCGCCGCAAACGACCTGAAGGTCTTCATAGCCTGCCCCAGCTGCCACGCGGCAAAGCTGAAGACGGTCCGCATCCGGATGGCGATGTGCTTCCAGAATTTTGGCGGTCCGAAAGCCAGCGAGCTTCTCGGCTGGATTTTCCACACCTTCGACTTCAAGACCAATGCCGTTCAGACGCGCACAGATCTCTTCACAAGAAGCCGTAAAATCAAGGTGTTCACGCAGCCAGGAGAGAGAGAACTTCATGTCACACGCCCTCCGTCAGCGTGGCGGGAGAGAAAGCCGAAAATCCGTAGTGACGCAGCCAGCGCAGATCGCTCTCATAAAAAGAACGTAGATCCGGAATACCATTCTTGAGCATGGCCAGACGCTCGACGCCCATACCAAACGCAAAACCCTGCCACTCGGCTGGATCAAGGCCACAGTTGGCCAGCACGCGCGGATGGACCATGCCGGAGCCAAGAACTTCCAACCAGTCAGAACCGCCACCGATTTCACCGGTCGCCTTGGACCAGCCGATATCCACTTCCATGGAAGGCTCAGTGAAGGGGAAGTAAGACGCGCGGAACCGCACCGGCAGATTGGGCTTGTCGAAATAGACGCGCAGGAACTCGATCAGGCAGCCTTTGAGATGCCCAAGCGTGATATTGCGATCGATGACCAGCCCTTCGCACTGATGGAACATTGGCGAATGGGTGGCATCATGATCTGCACGATAGGTGCGGCCAGGAGCGATAATGCGGATGGGCGGCTTCTGGCCCAGCATCGTCCGGATCTGAACGCCGGAGGTCTGCGTTCGCAGAACACGCGGCTCATTGGTTCCTGACTTCGGCGGCAGGTAGAACGTGTCGTGCTCGGTACGGGCTGGATGATGGTCTGGCGTGTTAAGCGCAGAGAAATTGTGCCACTGGCTCTCGACATCCGGTCCTTCAGCAACCGAAAAGCCCATCGCTCCAAAAATGGCCGTCATTTCTTCAATGGTACGGCTGATCGGATGAATAGCGCCCGTCGCAACCGACGGCGCAGGCATCGTCACATCCACCCGTTCGGACTTCAGGCGCGCTTCAAGAGCCTGTTCCTCGATCTCACGACCACGCTCCTCAATCGCTTTGGTCAGGTCGTCCCGCAGGCGGTTCAAAGCCTGTCCGCGCAGCTTGCGCTCTTCGGGATCAAGTTTTCCAAGCTGTTTGAGCAGCCCGGTCAGGGCACCAGACTTCCCCAGTGTTCCAACGCGAATGGCATCCCATTGCGCGCGATCCTGAGCAGCGCCCAGCGCAGCAAGAGTGTCATTCTTCAGCGTGTCGAGATCGTCAGCCATACCGCCCATCGCTTACAGTACAAATACAAAACGGGCCGCCCTGATAACAGGACGGCCCGCCAGTCACCAGCCCCCACACGTGGGGATCAGGTCTGAAAAGCTCAGGCTGCGAGAGCAGCCTGTGCCTTCTTGACGATTTCTGCGAATGCAGCTGCGTCGTCGAAAGCAATGGCAGCAAGAACCTTACGGTCGATCTCGATGCCAGCCTTGTCCAGGCCATTGATGAACTTGCTGTACGTCAGACCGTGCTCACGGACGGCAGCGTTGATACGCTGAATCCACAGGGCGCGGAAATCACGCTTCTTGTTGCGACGGTCGCGATACGCATAGCGCAGCGCCTTCTCGACGCGCTCCAGAGCAATACGGTAGTTCGTGGACGAACGGCCGCGGTAACCCTTGGCGAGGTCGAGAACTTTCTTGTGACGGGCGTGCGTCGTTACGCCCCGCTTAACACGTGCCATGTTACCTTATCTCCTTAGAGCCCGTAGGGCGCCCACTGCTTGATGGTCTTAGCGTCCATATCCGTCATGGTCTGAGGACCACGGTTGGTGCGCTTCATCTTCTGCGGACGGTTGATAAGGCCGTGGCGCTTGTTGCCTGGGCCGCATGTTACCTTGCCGGTCGCGGTGATCTTGAACCGCTTCTTGACCGACGACTTGGTCTTCATCTTGGGCATTTCGGTCTCCCTCGCCGTAAACGATTGGTCCCACAAAAGCAGGACTCTGCACGGCCGGGCATGCCACTTGAGGCCCGGACGCGTACACGGAGCGGCTGCCTTATCCCATCTGAATGATTCTACCAAGGACTTTATTTTCTTTAACGCGCAAGCAAAAGACGAGCCTTTCTTCAAGTCACGTCACTGTGATCTCGCTCACAGTGACGTGAGCAAGATGAACCTTCTGACATCTTGATTCTTAATGCGCTTCTATGTGTTTGTCCGAAGGTCAAGTGCTGCACCAAATAACAGCTCTAGGAACATCATGAGCACATCTTCCCGGCCAGGGCTTTGGGCCCTGATTACGGCCGCGGTCTTCGCGCTTTGCGGCGCGATCCTGACCGTGGGCGGCGCCTGGGCCGCATCCCTCGGCGGCCCACTGTATTACCTCATTCTCGGCCTTGCGCTTCTCGCAACGGCTGTCCTTGCATGGCGCCGTAATCCGGCCGCCCTGTGGCTCTTTGCTGCCGTCGTGTTCGCAACGGTTGTGTGGGAGCTCTCTGTGGTCGGCCTCGACCTGTGGAGCCTCGTCCCCCGCTCCGATATCGTAATCATTCTCGGTATCTGGCTGCTGATCCCGTTCGTGTCCCGCCAGATCGGCGGCACGCGCGCGACGACGCTGCCACTCGCTGGTTCCGTTGGTCTGGCGATTTTGGTGCTCATCGCCGGTCTGTTCACGGACCCGCATGACATCAGCGGCAATCTGCCAACGCAGTTGACCAATGCAGCCCCGGCTGACCCGGACAACGTGCCGGACAGCGAATGGCACGCCTATGGCCGTACGCAGGCTGGCGATCGCTGGTCTCCGCTGAAGCAGATCAATTCGACCAATGTTCAGAACCTCAAGGTGGCATGGCACATCCACACCAAGGATCTGATGGGACCGAGTGATCCGGGCGAAGCCACCAACGAAGTCACCCCGATCGAATTCGACAACACACTTTATCTGTGCTCGCTGCATCAGAAACTGTGGGCCGTCGATGCCGCAACCGGCCACGTCAAGTGGACGTTCGATCCGCATCTTCAGGTCAATCCAGGCTTCCAGCATCTGACCTGCCGTGGTGTGAGCTTCCATCAGACGCCTGCTGATGCAACGGACAGCGATGGCAACCCCGCTCCGACAGATTGCGCCAAGCGTATCATTCTGCCGGTGAACGACGGCCGCCTTGTCGAAGTCGACGCAGAAACCGGGCAGAAGTGTTCCGGCTTTGGCAATGACGGCGAACTGGATCTGCGCGAGCCGAACCAGCCTTACGTCACGCCAGGCATGTATGAGCCGACGTCTCCGCCGGTCATTACCGACAAGCTGATCATTGCCAACAGCGCCATCACCGATAACGGCTCCATCAAGCAGGCATCGGGCGCAACGCAGGCATTTGACGTTTACACCGGCAAGCGCGTCTGGGTCTTCGATGCGTCCAACCCGGACCCGAACCAGATGCCGGATGCAGACCACCCGGTCTTCCATCCGAACTCCCCGAACTCCTGGATCGTGTCGTCCTACGACAAGGCCCTGAACCTCGTTTACATCCCGATGGGTGTTGGCACGCCGGATCAGTGGGGCGGTTACCGCACCAAGGAATCCGAGCGTTATGCTCCAGGCGTTATCGCGCTGAACGCAGACACGGGTAAGCTGGCCTGGTACTACCAGACCGTTCACCATGATCTGTGGGATATGGATGCTCCCTCTCAGCCGAGCCTCGTAGACGTCACCCAGAAGGACGGTTCCATCCTTCCGACGATCTACATCCCGACCAAGACAGGCGATATTTTCGTTCTCGACCGTCGCACAGGCAAGGAAGTCGTCGCTGCTCCTGAAACACCAGTTCCAGGTGGTGCAGCTCCGGGCGACCACACCAGCCCGACGCAGCCGATGTCGCAGCTGACGCTTCGTCCGAAGAACCCGCTCTCCGATGCCGATATCTGGGGTGGCACAATCTTCGACCAGATGTTCTGCAGCATCTACTTCCACTCCCTGCGCTACGAAGGTCCGTTCACGCCGCCGTCCCTCAAGGGCACGCTGGTCTTCCCGGGCGATCTGGGCATGTTCGAATGGGGTGGCCTGTCGGTTGATCCACAGCGTCAGGTGGCCTTCGCCAACCCGATCTCCCTGCCGTTCGTCTCCCGTCTGGTTCCCCGTGGTCCGGGCAACCCGCTCTGGCCGGAACCCAACGCAAAGGGCTCTGGTGGCGAAACCGGCCTTCAGCCGAACTATGGCATCCCGTATGCTGTTGACCTGCATCCGTTCATGGATCCGGTCCTGCTGCCGCTCGGCATCAAGATGCCTTGCCGCACGCCGCCCTGGGGCTATGTGGCCGGTATCGACCTGCGCACCAACAAGGTGGTCTGGCAGCATCGTAACGGTACGCTCCGTGACTCCATGCACGGCAGCTCCCTGCCTATCCCGCTGCCTCCGATCAAGATCGGTGTTCCGAGCCTTGGTGGCCCGCTCTCCACGGCTGGTAACGTCGGCTTCCTGACAGGCACGATGGACTACTACATCCGCGCTTACGATCTGACGACGGGCAAGACCCTGTGGCAGGATCGTCTACCGGCCGGGGCACAGGCCACGCCGATGACCTATGCCGTCAATGGCAAGCAGTTCGTGGTCACCTACGCAGGTGGTCATAACTCCTTCCCGACCGTCATGGGTGACGATCTGATTGCCTACTCGCTGGGCAACTGATCCACTTCTGACGTCCGACTACGGAAAAGGGCACCTTCGGGTGCCCTTTTTTGTTGAGACGGCTTTACAGGATTCATTTGTAACATAAAGTCACGTTGCAATCCCGTTCAAAGCTCTGGAGCCTGCATGATCCGCCGGATATTTCCCCTTCTTTTCGGGAGTCTGATGCTTACTGGCAGCGTCTGCGCCGAAGATGAGCCACCAGCTCTTACGGTCATGTCAGATCCACATCACACAGTGGCAGCGATCTATCCGCCATCCGAGCAGGAAGACCGTCACAGCGGGACAGCAACAATCCACTGCACCATTACACCAACAGGGATTGCAAAGGAGTGTCACGTTCTTTCCGCAACGGCTCCCGATTTCGGACTTGCCGCTGTGCAGGCTGCGCTGGCCTCCGGGTTTCTGCCTCAATATGCGGACACCCAACCCCAGGAAGCGTCCTGGGAGCACACTTACACGTTCACAACCGATCCGACATCAACCCGTCCAATCCTGGACAAAACTCATTCAAGACCCCCGCGCTATCCCGCGTATGCCGATGACCTGCGCATGTCAGGAGAGGTCACAGTCAACTGCGATATCGACCCTGTTGGGGTGGCCCATAATTGCACAGCATCAGGCGACAGCCCCGAACTTCTCAAAACAACAACCCTCGCCTACTTCGCCTTGGCCAGATATTTTCCAGCCATGACTGACGGAAAGCCTGTTTCGAGTCATTACCGAGGCCACGTGAACTGGAATGCCGTCCATCCGGATGATCAGCAGGGTTTCCGCTAAACGCTGGATTACTGATCAGAAACGCAATAATTTACGTCTCTGAAACCCATCCCTCCAGGCTGGGTCACACATATGGATACCCAGCTATGATGATCCGCAAACTCGGCCTTGCAGCCCTCGCCGTCGTCGCTTTTGGTGGCCAGCTTGCACACGCCAAGTCCCAGCCCTGCCGCGATGCCAAAGGCAAATTCACCAAATGCGAGGCTCCAAAGAAGCCAAAACCCTGTCGCGACGCCAAGGGCAAGTTCACCAAGTGTGATGCTCCTGCCCCTCAGGCGGCACAGCCATCCAACTGAGCATAAAAAAGCCCCTGCCAGCAAAGTTGGCAGGGGCTTTTGCTTTTACATAATCCAGTAGAAAATCAGGCCGCAGCGCGTTTGAGAATAGCCTGCGCCATGGCTTCGACCCCGTTTCCACGATTGGTAGACAGTGCCTTGACCAGCCCCATATCGTGCAGAAAAACCGGGCTCGTCTGAAGAATTTCCTCGCGGGGACGCCCCGAATAGACCCGCAGCAGCAACGCTACGAGACCCTGCACAATCGCAGCATCCGAAGCCCCGGCAAAAAAGAGCCGGCCATCGCGGTCTTCCGCTTCAAGCCAGACCTGGCTCTGGCATCCCGGAACACGATGGGCGTCATCCTGCCATTCCGTCGGAAACACGGGCAGCTTACGCCCCATCTCGATGATGTATTGATACCGCTCCATCCAGTCGTCGAACATAGCCAGCTCGGCTTCGATTTCCTCAATGGCAGCGGCAGCAGTTTCCTCTTGCGGCGCAAGAAAGGCATCACTCACAAATCAGTCTCCGTTACAGAATGAAGCGGCTCAAATCACCCTTGCGGGCAAGTGGCGCCACCCTGTCACGAACATCCTCTGCCGTCACCCTCACGGTCTCACCTTTGCGCTCGGAAGCCGCAAAAGACACGTCCTCCAGCAGCTTTTCGAGAACGGTTGCCAGACGTCGCGCGCCAATATTTTCAACACGCTCGTTGATATCGGCAGCCAGTTCCGCCAGCGCGTCTACCGCGTCATCCGCGAACTCAAGCGTGACACCTTCCGTTCCCAACAGGCTGACATACTGCTTGAGGAGCGAGTGTTCCGGCTCCATCAGAATACGTTTCAGATCGTCCCGGCTTAGGCCTGATAACTCCACACGAATGGGGAGACGCCCCTGCAACTCAGGCAGCAGATCCGACGGTTTAGAGACATGGAAGGCCCCGGAAGCGATGAAGAGAATATGATCCGTCTTCACAGAACCATATTTCGTGCTAACCGTCGTCCCCTCGATCAAAGGCAACAGATCGCGTTGCACGCCTTCGCGAGAGACATCCCCGCTCCGCGTTCCATGCTCAGACGTCGCACAGACTTTGTCGATCTCATCCAGAAAGACAATTCCATGGTTCTGGGTATGCTCCACAGCCTCGCGCTTGAGGGCATCATCATCCAGAAGCTTGTCGGCCTCTTCCCGAATAAGCTGTTCCCGCGCCACAGACACCTTCAGCTTTTTGCGTGAAGGCATCCGATTCACAAAGCCTTTCATCATATCATTGAAGCTGATGATCTGTCCTGACTGTAAACCGGGCATATCGCCGCCTTCCTTACCACCTCCGGTCTGTGGATCAGGGGCAATCTCGATCTCGATTTCCTTATCTTCCAGCGTTCCGTCCCGAAGCATCTGGCGAAACTTGACCTTTGTATCGGCCGTAGCCCCTTCCCCGACAAGCGCATCAACCAGACGGTTTTCAGCCGCTGCCCGGGCCTTTTCCTGCACATCCTTGCGGCGGCTTTCGCGCAGCATGGTCAGCGAGACTTCAACAAGATCCCTGATGATGCTGTCCACATCACGGCCCACATAGCCCACTTCCGTGAACTTCGTGGCTTCGACCTTGAGGAACGGTGACTGTGCCAGCTTCGCCAGACGACGGGCAATTTCCGTCTTGCCACACCCTGTCGGGCCGATCATCAGAATGTTCTTGGGAACAACCTCGTCCCGCAGGCCGTCCGGAAGCTGGGACCGGCGCCAGCGGTTACGCATGGCAATTGCGACAGCGCGCTTGGCATCGGACTGCCCGACAATAAAGCGATCAAGTTCGGAGACAATTTCGCGGGGTGCAAAATTTGGTACGGCCATATCAGGAAGCCTCCCCGCCAAGTGTTTCCAGCGTCACGGAATAGTTCGTGTAAACGCAGATATCGCCAGCAATCTTCATGGCCCGGCGCGCAATCTCTTCCGCGCTCAGACCTTCAACCGTCATCAACGCTCGCGCAGCCGACAGGGCATAGTTCCCGCCAGACCCAATGGCGACGATGCCATCTTCCGGTTCCAGCACATCGCCATTTCCTGTCAGCGTGAAGGAGCGCTCCGCATCGGCAACGGCCATCATGGCTTCCAGTCGGCGCAGATAGCGATCCGTGCGCCAGTCCTTTGCCAGTTCGACGCAGGCCCGCTCAAGTTGTCCCGGATAGCGCTCAAGTTTTGCCTCAAGCCTTTCCAGCAATGTGAAGGCATCAGCAGTCGCCCCGGCAAAGCCCGCAAGGATTTTGCCATGCGGACCAATACGCCGAACCTTGCGCGCATTGCCTTTAATGACAGTCGCTCCGAGAGAGACCTGCCCGTCCCCCGCCATGGCAACCTGCCCATCGCGTCGGACACAGAGAATGGTCGTGCCATGCCAGCCGACCGGATCGTGGGGAGTAGTTTGGTAAGACATCACCTGAAAAGATGGGGCTGTCTTTTTCACTGACAAGAGGGTGCTCGATTTCAGATCATGACGCCGGGTTATGCTGAAGAAAGCTGCATCAAGCGCTGGATCGCGGACTGCAACCCTTTATGGGTGAACGGTTTGGCAAGAGGCTCTTCCGAGCCCTGCGTTGGCACCGTGTCCGTATGCCCACTAATGAACAGGACCTTTAGATCCGGAAGCCTTTTTGTGAGGGCCACTGCACAGGCGGGACCGTCATGATCCGGCATCCGCATGTCAATCACCGCGAGATCGAACGGTTCACTTTCGTCCACAACCGTCAGCGCCTCTGCAAGACACGAGACAGCGCTCACGTTATGCCCATCATGACGAAGGAACCCGGCTGTCACCATCCGGACAGGCGCTTCATCATCAATCACAAGCACACGCAAAGACACAGCCGCCTGGTCCTGCTCCTTTTGCTCGGCCATGACTTCTGCTCGAACCACGGGTAAAATCAGTGTCATGCACGTCCCGATCCCGGGCGTGCTGTCTACAACAATCTCGCCATAACTCCGGCTCAGAAAACCATAGACACTGGACAGACCAAGGCCAGTTCCACGTCCCACATCCTTCGTAGTGAAAAACGGATCGAAAATTCGCTTCATCACCTCTGGAGACATGCCCTCGCCTTCATCGATCACATCAATCGCTACGGCCTGCTCAAGACAACATTCCGGTGGCAAAGTGTCGAATTTCTGCCCGACCAGACGGGCCGAAACCCTTACAGTTCCACCCCGGCTCATCGCATCACGCGCATTTACGCACAGATTGAGAAGCGCCATTTCAAGCTGATCCTGATCCGACCAGACCGCAGGAAAATCCGCAGCCAGTTCGCCAAGAGACAGAACACATGCGGCATCTCCCCCACCTGTTCTGCGCTTGAGACTCTGCACCAGCAAAGCCTCAAGCCCCGGCAACAAGTCCTGCAACCATACCGGAGCCAGCCTTGCCTCTCGCGGGCGCCCGAACTGAAGAAGCCGCCGCGTCAGAACCGCGCCCCGCTGCGCAGACTCCATAGCATTTTTGACAAGTGCGCCGGATGTCTCATCCAGATCAACCATATCTTCCAGCAACTCGAGAGATCCAGAAATCGCTGCCAAAAGATTGTTGAAATCATGCGCGATACCCCCCGCCAGCGTTCCAAGGGACTGGAGTTTGTCCGCCTGACGCAAGCGGCTTTCCATCATGACCCGGCGGGTGACATCCCGGTCCATGCTGACCTGCCAGCGCTCGGACACAGGGACATTCTCCGGCCACGCCAGAGCAAGGCGCGTCAGCTCGTGCCAGCGTTGCGTCGTCCCACTCTCTTCGTCAGGAACGCTTTCCGCGATCAACCGCTCTTCCTGACCGCTCTGCCGAACATCTTCCCGCATCTGCCGGACGTCTTCGCGCAGCGTTTCAGGAAAATGAAGGAGTTCATCGCCACCATTCTGAACCGTTTCGTCCAGAATGTTACTCCGGATGCATCGTCCCTGCGCATCCGAAAAAACCAGTCCGATGGGCAACGCGTCCATCAACCCGCGCAACAGCGCCTGTTCCGTCTGCAAGGCACGCTGAGCCACGCAATGCTGCGTAACTTCCCCGACCAGAGACCTCAGCGCATCCGAATCCCATGGTTTGTGCACATAGGCCTGCACCTGCCCCAGATTGAGCGCCGAGACCACGGCATCCAGATCCGCATACCCCGTGAGAAGAATACTGCGCGCATCGGAAAACGCGCGCGCTTTCATCAGAAGCTGATCGCCCGTCAGGCCCGGCATCCGCTGATCGGAAATAATCGTTGTGACATCCGGATGCGTGCGCAGAAGATCAAGCGCCCTGAACGGGTCCGTCGTGGCGAGGATTTCGTACTGGTCTTCCAGCAGATCCTCAAGGGCAACAAGGATTTCCTCCTCATCATCCACCAGAAGAATCCGGGGACGATTTGGCCCCTTGGCACTCCATACACTCATACGGGACGACCAGTTGCAACTGGCCCCTCTTCTGTCATTGTCACGGGCAGGCTGAGACGAAAGCAAGCTCCCACGCCTCGGCCATTCGGCAGATTGGCATCCGTGATTTCGATGGTTCCGTCGTGGGCTTCCATGACGCTATAGGCAATCGCCAGCCCCAATCCCGTTCCGGTGCCAACAGGCTTCGTGGTAAAAAACGGATCGAAGACACGGTTTCTCAATTCAAACGGCAGACCCGGCCCGTCATCGCTGATCGTCATGTCATACCGACCGTTTTCCAACCGTGACGTGATGACAATCCGCCCCTCCACAGGGCCGCCTTCCGGAGACATGTCCGCCAGAGCATCGGCAGCATTGGAGATGATATTCATGACAACCTGATTCAGAAACGCAGGCTGACAGACCAGATGCGCCGGTGCCTGAAGGTCCTTCTCAATAATAATATCTGGTCCCAGCTTATGTCCCAACAGGGCCAAAGCCGTTTCCAGAGCTTCGGGAACATTGACTGTCTGAAATGAACTCTCATCCAGCCTCGAAAAGCGCCTTAGGCTCAAGACAAGGTTCTGGATACGCTGAAGCCCAAGCTTCATGGACTCCAGACGCGAAATTCCCTTCTGCATGAGAGGAGCCCCCTCTTCAGGGCCACCCATCGTCTGAAGGCGTTTCAGGGTCCGCTCAACTGTATCCGCATGAGCGATTGTAAACGCCAGCGGATTGTTGATCTCATGCGCGATCCCCGCCACCAGCTCACCCAGAGACGCCATCTTAGCGGTCTGAACGAGTTTGGACTGCGCCTGAATGAGCTGCTCATTCGTCCGGGCCAGTTCCATGTTGGCCTGCGCTAGGGCCTCGGCCATTTCAGCTTTGGCTCTTGCCGCCTCAAGCGTCAGGGCATTCTGCTGGCGTTCGATTTCCTGCTGGCGGAATTCATCCTGCGCCATACGCCGCTGGGCCAGCGTCCTGATCCGCATCGCCAGTGCTTCGATGGCGATATCGCTAGGCACCAGATCATCAATGCCTGCTTCAAAGAACTCGCCGGAAGACTGCCGTCTGAATCGCGACGCCTCGACAATGCCCAACGTCCGGAACGGAATACCACCCGCCTCAAGAACGGCCTGCCGTCGTGCATCTAGCAGCCAACAGAACTTAAGATCTTCTTCGCCACTTCCCAGCTCCAGGACCAGACAGTCAGGCCCATCCGCGCCCCGCAACCAACCACCTTCAATCAGATCATCAGACCGCTCAATGGACGTAACCGTATGACCATCGCGCCAGAGCAGTTCGCCCAGCGTAGTCTCAGGCGCATCGTCGGAAATCTCCTCGTCTTCTTCCTCATCGCGGGGAGAATTGACGATCACGATTCTGGCCCGTCGCAGGCGGGAGGCTTCGTCTACCTGAAGAAGCTCCGGCCCCTCCCGCAAAAGTGCTCGCATGCGTAGCACCAGGAGATCCGGATGCGCGGATTTGGAAATATAGGCATCGGCCCCGCTCTCCAGTCCTTCACGCTCCACGCCCGGAGACGCGTCTTCCGTTAGCATCAGGATGGGAATGGTCCGGGTCAACGCATCCAGCCGCAGACGCCGCGCAAGCTGGCCGCCCGTCATGCCCGGCAATTCTGAGCAGACGACCACAAGATCGGGCATCAGGTCTTCGACCATGCCCAGCGCGGCCTCGCCACTCCCCAGACAGGTGACGGCAAAACCTTCTTTCAGCAGAACACGCCAGATCCGCTGGGCATGGGTGTCATCCGGCTCCACGAGCAGAACGCGCGCCGTCTCCGTCACTCCAGACGGAGTTTTGAGATCAGAAGACAGCATGACGGTGACGGAATGTTTGCATTGACGGCCTCTTGCAGCTAGTCCGAAGCTGATGTTCGTCCGATTTCCAAGGGGCGAAGACTAACTCCCGTTACCGGACCAGTGGAAGCCGTATCTATGGACATTCAGCCCTCCCGCAACATTACGGATCGCCTACTCAACACCCGTAGCGGGGAAAGTGGTCCTCTTTCAACCGGGACCCTGATCCGGACGGGCATCTGGTCCGTGTGCTATTTCGTCTTCTACTTCGCCCAGCAGGTGGCCGAACTGCTGGCTCCACTTCTGCTGATCCTGGGTCTGGGCTGGTATATCCTGCCCCATATCGTCAGCGCCATCACGACCAGCGCTGCCAGCGCCGACCCGCAGGCGAAGGACATCATGAATCACGTCGCCGGTACACTCCCGACGCATCTTCAGATCGGAAGCCACCTACTGACGCCGGGTTCGCTGATGTTCGACGGCTTCCTGCTCATGGGCCTCGCCGCTATCGGAGCTACGCTTTCTGCACTGGCTGCCCGCAACATGTGAGAAAGCTCAGGGGGAAACAAAATGGCCAACACCTGGCCACAGGTGAACCAATTCCCCCGCTTTCCAGTGCCATGCGGCAACGGCACCACCCCCGACCATGGCAAGGCTGACACCCCATGCGGCCAGCCAGCGCCCTGTGCTACCAATCATTTTTCGAGCCATGGGTTCTGATCCAGTTGGCGCGCCAACAGATGAGCGGGAATGCAGCGCAGCCTGCCGACGCTCGATTTCTCTTGCAGCCAGACTACACACCCCAACTGACTGAGGCTTCAGAGAAACCGCTTCGTTATCCTGTCGCTCATCCGACCCTGCTTCTGGAGCCACTGCTTGCTCCACACCCTGATCGCCCCCTTCAGCCTCCTGCACTTCGGGCTCGGAAGACATTATCTCCCAGCTTTCCCCGCAATTTGCACAGCGCAACCGGCGTGCATGGCCCAAAAGTGCCTCAGGCACTTCAAAAACCGCATGACAGTGGGGACATTCGAGACGCATCACAGTATCCTTCAACAATCAGGCTCTACCGACATCAGCCTGATCTGAACTGGCTTGCCCATATGAAGGGGTTACCGTTAATAAATGGTTAATGTACCCGCAACACCTTTGATTGCCCATTCATGATCCGGCTGCGCGATGTGTCTCTGAAACCTGCTGGCGTTGGGCAACCCGTTCTGCACAGCATGACGCTGAACATTCCGCAGGGTGAATTCCGCTGGCTACTTGGGCCATCGGGCGCAGGCAAATCCAGCCTGCTACGGCTTCTGACCCTTGGTGCACGCCCTGCGTCTGGCCAGATGGATATTCTGGGAACATCCATCACCAACGCCAGCCGGGGGGCTTTAAGAAATCTGAGGCGGCGCATCGGATTTGTACCGCAGGATTATCGTCTGATCGGGGAATGGACCGTTTTTGACAATGTTGCCCTCCCGCTTCGGTTACGAGGCCGGTCAGAGCGCGATATCCCGCAGGAAGTTTTCTCCGTTCTGGAATGGCTGGATGTTGCCGCCCACGCACACTCCCGCCCTACCATTCTCTCAGGCGGAGAACAGCAGCGCGTTGCCATCGCCCGCGCCCTGATCGGACGCCCCGATATTCTTCTCGCAGACGAACCCACCAACGCCCTCGAAGAGTCTCAGGCCAGACGTCTTCTCTCCACCTTTCAGGAACTGATTGATCTCGGAACCACCGTCATCGTTGCCACCCATAATGAAGGACTGGTGCGAGAAGCCCCTGCACCGTCCATCATGCTTCGCGACGGCACGCTTGATCCACAGGCTGTCACGCCATGAGCCGCCGCGTCTCTCCCGGCCTGCGCTCCGGCAGCCTGCCCCTTCTCGTTGCCCTCATGACCCTTCTGGCAGGACTGGCCCTTGCCGGATTGACGGGTATTCAGGCCTTGGCCGAAGGGTGGTCCCGGGCTGCTCATAGTGCAGCAACCATCGAAATCCCGACGGATATCCCGAATGCGTCGGACCGAACGAACGCACTTATCCAAGCTCTGAAAGCACTGAACGGTGTCACGAACATCCAGAAACTCACGACCGACCAGGTACAGGAGCTTCTTTCTCCGTGGCTCGGGCAACCTGTAGGTTCTCACAAAGGCCTGCCGGGCCTTTCTCTTCCTGAAGTCCTGATTGTCGCTCACACTCCTGGAACCGACCTGACCACGACAGTCCACGATACACTTCCGGAAGCCGTGCTTCAGGAAGACCTTCAATGGGGACAGAGACTCGAGCGCCTCGGCACAAGCCTGACCGGTTGCGCATGGCTGGCTGTGACCCTGATTGCAGCCATCGCTGCGCTCTCGATCGGCATGACCGTTCGACGTTCCGTGGCTGCGCAGAAGCGTGCGGTGGAGATTGTGCATGCCCTCGGCGCCGCCGACCTCACTATTTCAAGCCATATCGCCGGCCGTGCCGCACTTCTCAGCTTCCTTGGTGGCATCGCAGGACTGGTCCTGCTCACCCCGCTCACAATCTCGCTTGCAACGACACTTTCACCTTTCGCGCATCAATCCGCACTTCTAACTGCGTTTCCAATGACCCTTGATGGTTGGTGGACCACTCTGCGCATCCTTCCGTCGTCTCTTTTGAAAGAACTGGGAGCACTGCCCTTCATTGCAGCCTGCCTTGGCTGGCTCACGGCACAGGGTGTGGTTCTCGTCTGGCTGAGACGACTGCCTTGAGAGCCGCTGCCTCCTTCCTGCTGCTTACCGTTCTGATATGGACCCTTGGTCTGGCGTGGTTCATCCATGACTCCAGACAGCCTCCCCAGGTCGCAACGGTCTGCGACGGAATCGTCACTCTCACAGGCGGACAGTCACGGATCGACACGTCCATGACCCTTCTCAAGGGCGGGTACGGCCAGCTCCTTCTTATTTCGGGTGTCGGGCCACATGTCACGCTCGACCAATTGGCAAAACTGCAAAGACAGTCCCTGTCAGACGACATGATCGCCCGAATCACGCTGGGTCGCCGCGCCGTCAGCACCATCGGCAATGCGTATGAAATCACCACATGGGCGCGGGAACACAAACTACACAGCCTGCTTGTCGTCACGGCCGGGTACCATATCCGGCGCGCCATCGTGGAACTGCATCGTACAGCACCGGAACTGGATTTGGTGCCATATCCCGTTCTGCCCCCCGCACTGGAAGCCCCTTTAACGCGCCAGACCCTGCATCTTCTTGTTCGCGAATATCTCAAGCTTCTTGGAGCCGAACTCGGCAACCTCACAGGGCTTCCTGATGGAAAAGCGGGTCTGACCACACACTGATTGCCCTTGTCTAACAGGCCATTTTCTGGTGAGCAGACAGCATCATGAGCATATTCCGTGGCCTGCTGTTCAATCTGTATTTCCTGCTCCTTACGCTGATCATGGGGCTTGGCGCCCTGCCGATACGCGCGCTAGGCCGAAAGGATCTGGCCCTGAGCTACGCCAAGCTCTGGTCCCGAGCGGTTCTGTTTGGCTTCTCACACCTCTGCTCTGTTCGCATCGACATCACGGGCCAGGAAAACATTCCCTCAGGCCCCTGCCTGATCGCATCGCAACACCAGTCCTTTTTCGACGGGTTTGTCTGGATGAATCTGGTGCCTTTGCCGACCTACATCATCAAACAGGAACTCACGCGCATTCCTCTCGTCGGCCCCATGCTCATTCTTGCAGGCATGATACCGGTCAAGCGCAGCGACGGCTCCAAAGCCCTTCGGACCATGATGAAAGACAGCGCAGACGCTCATGCAGCGAACCGCCAGATTATCATCTTCCCCGAAGGGACCAGAACCCTCCCCGGAGAACGGCAGTCCATTCAGCCCGGGATCATAGCTCTCGCCCGACAAGCCAGTGTCCCTGTCGTCCCGGTCGCCACCAATTCCGGCCTCTTCTGGGACCGCTCCCCCTGGCACAAAAGACCGGGCATTCTGAAGGTCGCCATTGGCAAACCGCTCCCCACGACGCAAGGGCGCGGCGCCTTCACCGGGGCGCTGGAAAATGCATGGGACGAACTGTGCGCAACTCACGCATTGCCACGAGATCCTGTGGATAACTCTGTGGAATGAGAAACGCTTCGGCTTCCCTTGAGAGATGATGATATTTCATACCTTTACGCGGCAGGAATAAGGAAGAAACTTTCCAGTTTCCAAGGCTTTCCCGAAAATCGCTTTTTTCCGGGATTTTCTTGGAGTTTTACCACAGAATCTCTGCCTTTTTTCTGTCATATTGACGTCCCGCCACTTTTCGCGTGACTGTTTTTTCCCTCAATCCTTTTTTGGGGATAAAATAGACCTGCCAGAAACAGGATTTACATCCGTCTTCATAAAGACAGGCTCAGTGAAGCTTTCTCTCAATACTGCCCGTTACCTCAAACCGGGACTTGTCATTGCCTGTCTCGTGACAGTCCTTCTCTGCGCGGACACCCTTCTGTGGTGGCGTACAACGCGTATGATCGAAAGAGAAATTGCCACCTGTCGCATGGCCCTTCAGACAGCAGGATGGACCACCACGGTCGAACGGACCTCATCTGGTGGATGGCCATTTGGCGCATGGGTTACCCTGTCTTCCCCACGCCTGCGCCACGAGCAGACTGTTGCAGCCCCCTTTGACGCAGGATGGAGCGGAACAACCCTCCGAGCGGGAGGATCATGGCTGGATCTGATGCGTACAGACCTGCCTGTCTTCCTGTCTGGCAGAAATGCAGCACGTTTCCTCTCCCTGACCGCTCAGGCCACAGTCCTGTCGCAGGATCTGCATCTGCGGTTCTCAAAAGATCAAAACACGACGTTCAAGGCGCCTTCGGCAGAGCTTGCCTTGACGACACAAGGACTGGATCAGTCCGCATCCCTGACCGAAGTGAGTGGACGCCTGCTCGCAGTCCCACACGCCGCTTACGGGGCAACACGTCTGGGGTTTGAACTCTCTGCCCGATCCCTCCACTCGCCAGCCCTCCCGTCCCTTCAGCTTTCCGCAAGAGACATCCGCTTCATAGCAGCCCTGACATCCTCAACACGGAAAGACACAGCTTCTTTCTTCTCTCTTGAAGGATATGACCGGCTTCTTCTGCAAACAGCGACATTTTCATTCGGAGACGCCAATCGCCTATCGTTTTCCGGAGCCCTTGATCTGCCAGCCGCCACCGGTCATCTCACACTTACGCTGCTGAACTGGCATGAGGCGGTAGAGCAGCTTTTGAAGACAGTTCCCATCCGAACCGCTCTCCCCCCTGACCTTCAGATCATTCTGGAGCGCACTCTCCACAACCAGTCCCCGGTCATCGTCAGGAATAATCAGTCGGTGAGTCTGGATATACCGGTCGTCAACGGACATTTTCCGATGCCTCTGGAAACCCTTCTACAAAATATCCCCACACAAAAAATTGACGTATCACATTCGCGAGAGTAGACGCGGGGAATGTCTTGATCTTTGTCAAAATCGTGGCGCAGGCAAAAACTTTTGTCGTGCTACGGCTTTCAAGGTTCAGGTCCGGGTCATGTGTGCAGTGCGGTGCGCATGATCTTCGCTCTTTTCCTGACTTCTAAGGCGCGAGCGTAGCTGACGGCTCCTTCCGGGCTGGTTCTGCGATCCGCCGTCCAAGCAGAAGGCACCATCGCAATGTTCGGCCTGTCGGCTTTATTTCTTGCGCGCTTCCAGTTCGCGTTCACAGTCGGGTTTCACATCGTGTTCCCGGCATTCTCGATCGGGCTCGCTGCCTATCTTGCCGTTCTTGAAGGCCTCTGGCTCAAGACCGGACGCAGCGCTTACCTGGACCTCTTCAAATACTGGCTGAAAATCTTCTCCGTCGTCTTCGCGATGGGTGTGGTTTCCGGTCTGGTCATGTCCTACGAGTTTGGCACCAACTGGTCCCAGTTCTCGCAGAAAGCTGGCCCCATCCTTGGCCCGATGCTGGCCTATGAAGTGATGACGGCCTTCTTCCTTGAAGCCGGGTTCCTCGGCGTCATGATGTTTGGCCTGAACCGCGTGGGCAAAGGGCTGCACTTCGGTGCGACCTGCATGGTGTCGATCGGCACGCTGATTTCCATGACGTGGATTCTCGCCTCCAACTCCTGGATGCAAACGCCACAGGGCTACATCATTGATGAAGCCACGGGGCGTTTCCTGCCGGGCAACTGGTGGCAGATCATCTTCAACCCGTCCTTCCCGTTCCGCCTCGTGCATATGGGACTGGCAGCCTTCCTGTCCGTCGCGTTCATCGTGGCTGGCGTCGCTGGCTGGCACCTGCTGAAGGCCCGTCGTGAAGGCCGTCAGGCGTCCGAACAGGTCCGCCTGATGTTCTCCATGGCCATGTGGATGGCGGCTATCGTTGCCCCGGTCCAGTTTCTGGCCGGTGACACGCAGGGTCTGAACACACTGGAATACCAGCCTGCCAAGATCGCCGCGATGGAAGGTGACTGGGAGTCCGAAGGTCGCGCGCCGGAAATCCTGTTCGGTATTCCGGACATGGAAAACGAGACGACGCACTACAAGGTCCAGATCCCGCTCCTCGGCTCCCTGATCCTGACGCACAGCCTTGATGGCAAGGTGCCGGGCCTGAAGGACTATCCGAAGGATCTGCGCCCGTACTCGCCCCTGCTGTTCTTCTCCTTCCGCATCATGATCGCGCTTGGTTCGCTCATGGTTCTGGTTGGCCTGTGGTCCCTGTTCCTGCGCTGGAAGGGCAGCCTGTACGACAACGCTCTGCTGCATCGCGTGGCGCTCTGGATGTCTCCGGCGGGCTTCATCGCTCTGCTCTGCGGCTGGATCACGACGGAAGTGGGTCGTCAGCCCTACACTGTTTACGGTCTACTCAAGACGTCTGACAGTGTGTCAGAAATCGCCCTGCCGAGTATGGCAACGTCCATGATCGCCTTCGTGATCGTGTACTTCATCGTTTTCACAGGCGGTATCACGATCCTGCTGCGCAGCTTTGCCCAGGAGCCTCATTCGGGTGAAGAGGGTCCGTCCGAGCACGAGCCGCACATGTCTGCCGGTACGACGCAGGTGTCTCACCATCCCCACAATGCTGGTCTGGCGGAGTAAGCGATCATGACCGAATCCGCCGCTTTCTGGCTTCCCGTGGTCTGGGCCGTTCTCGCGGCCTCTGCCATTTTCCTCTACGTCATCCTTGACGGCTTTGACCTTGGCATCGGCGTCCTGTTCCTCAAGGAACGCGATCACGATCACCGCAACGTCATGGTCAACACGGTCGCTCCTGTCTGGGACGGCAACGAAACCTGGATGATCTTTGGGGGCGCCGCACTCTACGGCGTCTTCCCGGTCGCTTACGGCACGATCCTTCCCGCGCTGTACCTGCCGATCCTGTTCATGCTGCTGGCTCTCATCCTGCGCGGCGTCTCTTTCGAGTTCCGCTTCAAGATGAAGTCCGCACGGTCCCAGCTTTTCTGGGACGCATCGTTCTGCGGTGGCTCCATTGTCGCAGCGTTCATGCAGGGTGTCATCCTTGGCACGCTCGTTCAGGGCATCCCGGTCCAGAACAACGTCTTCGTTGGCACGTCCCTCGACTGGGTCACGCCGTTTGCCCTGTTCTGTGGTGCTGCCGTGACCATCGGCTATGCGCTTCTGGGCTCCACATGGCTGATCTGGCGTTGTGAAGGTGAACTTCAGGACACAATGCGTCGCGTTTCCTACACGCTCGCAGGCCTCATGTTACTGACAATCGTAGCTGTGTCCGTCTGGACGCCGCAGCTTCACACGACCTACATGCAACACTGGCTCGAATGGCCGCAGCTTGCTCTGGTTCTGCCGGTTCCGGTTGCTGTAGTAGCTGTTGCCGGAGCACTGTTCCTGGGCCTGCGTAACCGCAAGTCGCACCTGCTGCCGTTCATCTCAACGCTCGGTCTGTTCTTCCTGTGCTTCTCCGGACTGGGGATCAATGTCTGGCCGTACATCGTACCGCCGACCATCACCATCTGGCAGGCTTCCTCCCCCCCGAGCAGTCAGGCTTTCGTCCTGTTCGGCGCCATGTTCCTGCTGCCGGTCATCCTCGGATACACGATCTATTCCTATTATGTGTTCCGCGGAAAAGTGACGGCAGAGCATCACTACCACTGATTTTCCGGGAGTTCGGATCATGAGAATCGAGTACGGAAAACCCGATCAGAAAACAGGTCCCGTTGCCTGGATGAAACGGGTCGGGTGGTTCGTTCTTTTCTGGGCCAGCGGCGTTCTCGTCGTTGGCGTGGGAGCCGAGCTCCTCAAGAAAATCATTTTCGGCGGTCATCACTGACCTACCCCGTAATAAAAAACCCCGCCTTACAAAGGCGGGGTTTTTTATTACCGTCAGAAGGTATCTTTCTGACGCCTCAGCTCCGCAAAGCGCGCCACATCTGGCGCTCTCAGAAACGGATTTGTCGCCCTTTCGGTACCAAGAGACACCGGCAATGTCGGGCGTCCTGCTTCCAGAAGCCTTTCCACCTCGGCTGCCCTCGCCTTGAGCGCCACGTTCTCCGGATCAACATGCAGCGCGAAAGCAATGTTGGAGCGCGTGTATTCGTGCCCCGCGCAGACCAGCGTGTCCTCTGGAAGAGCATCATAACGATGCAGACTCCGGAACAGCTCTTCCGCCGTCCCTTCCAGCAGACGCCCACAGCCAGCGCTGAACAGAACATCTCCACAGAAAAGAGCGGGCACTTCCGGAACAACATAGGACAGATGCCCCACAGCGTGGCCTGGCGTTAGCAGAACCTCTACGGCCACGTCGCCAATGAAAAACGTGTCTCCATCTTCAAGACCACGATCCAGTCGAGGCAGCCATTCCGGCTTCTGTGATGGACCGAAGACCTTAGAACCATAGCGTTCTCGTAGTGCATCCACCCCACCTGTATGGTCCGCATGATGATGGGTCAGAAGAATCAGATCCAGCCGCCCCTCACCCAGAACATCCATGACCGGACCGGCCTCTCCCGGATCCACAACAGCACGGGTGCCGTCTCCTGCCGTCAGAAGCCAGACATAATTGTCTGACAGAACCGGGATAGACTGAATATCGAGTGACATGACGGTTCCTTTGGTCTTCGCTTGCTGATTAGATACATACCATGCTGACGCGCCTGACACGTACCCGTTCCGAAGATGCCGCGACCTTCTACGGAAGCCGGACAGGCACGCGCACTGCGGCACTTCTGAACCAGAGGTTGCAAGCGCTGGTGCCGGATCTGCAAACGCGCCGCCTTCTCGGCATCGGTTATCCCGGCCCTTATCTCCCATCTCATGCAGCCTACGCTGTCTCAGCCCGCCTTCAGCATCCGCAAACACAGAATGCTTTCCCGCATATCGCTCAGGATTGCATGGTCGATAGCGGACGGCTGCCTTTCGATGATTTATCGATGGAAGCCATCATGGTTATTCATGGCATGGAGTTTACTCGATCAGCACCGGATTTCCTCCGGTCCATCTGGAAAGTCATGACCGATGATGGCGTCCTGATCCTCGTTGTCCCCAACCGGTCAGGATGCTGGGCCCATACGGATGCAACCCCTTTCGGGCATGGAACGCCCTTCAGCACAGGCCAGATCACGCGACTTCTTGAACAGGGGCTTTTCCGCATCGAGCAGCATACGGGCGCCCTCATGACGCCACCGGCCCTGCTTTCAGGTCTTTCAGGAGCACTTCCCGAACGACTTGGAAAAATAGCCCGGTTTCCCTGCGCCGGCGTCCATATCGTGCTGGCCCGCAAAAACATTTATGCAGGCCTGCCTCTCATGGAGGAAAAAAGCCGCGTAGCCATTCCCAGACAGGTTGCGGAACCTGCCTGAAAAACGCCTTCTTTGTGGCGAATTCTTGACCCAAACTCCCTGTGCCGTAAGAGTGCGTCCCATGTCGTTGATCCAGTCCTTCAAGCTCGTCCTGTCGCCGCCGCATCGCGCCGCGACTCCTTTCCTCGCCGCCGGTGCCCTCGTCGGGCTCATCGGTCGCGCGACGCCATGGCGCTGCACGCGCCTTCTCGGCAAGGCAGGCATCGCGTTCTCCGCGTTCTGCCTGTACTTCTTCCGTGACCCGAAGCGCACACCGCCGCCGGGCGCAAACCTGGTTCTGGCCTCAGCCGATGGCCGCGTGACAGGCGTTTCGCTGGTTTCGCCACCGCCCGCTCTGGAAATGGGCAGCACACCCGTCTGGCGCGTTTCGACGTTCCTGTCCGTGCTGGATGTTCACATCAACCGTATGCCAGCCGCCGGTCAGGTCACGAAAATCGCCTATCATGCAGGCAAGTTTCTGAACGCCAGCCTCGACAAGGCCTCTGAACACAACGAGCGCAACGAAATCCGCCTGACCCTGCCGGATGGTCGCAATATCGGCGTCGTGCAGATTGCGGGTCTGATTGCCCGTCGTATCCTGTGCTTCGTTGAAGAAGGCGACCATCTGGAAGCAGGCGAGCGCTTCGGTCTGATCCGGTTCGGCTCCCGTACTGACGTGTATCTGCCACCAGGTGTTGAACCGATTGTCGTCGAAGGTCAGACCATGATCGGGGGCGAAACCGTCCTGGCGAAGCTCTGAGCCAGAACGCCTCCATGACCACTCCTGAAACGGCGGATATCTCCCGTCCTGCCCGCCGACGTCGCATCCGACGCAGGCTCCGCCGTATGGGACGTACCCCCCGCACACGTGTGCGAGGTCCGTCCTTTAACCGGCTGATTCCCAACATCCTGACCATGCTCGGCCTCTGCGCCGGGCTGAGCGGGATGCGCTTTGCACTGGAACACCAGTTCGAGCACGCGGCTGTCGCGCTGCTCATCGCCGCCTGTATCGACGGCCTTGATGGACGGATCGCGCGCCTCCTACGCGGAACCACACGGTTCGGCGCAGAGTTCGACAGCCTGTCGGATTTCGTATGCTTTGGCGTCGCCCCCTCTTTTGTGCTGCTGATGTGGTGCCTTGAGGATGCCGGGCGTTATGCTTTCGTGCCGTGCATCATGTTCACGGTCTGCATGGCGCTGCGTCTGGCCCGCTTCAATGCCAGCCTTGATGATGACGACAAGCCGGACTACTCCGCGAATTTCTTCACGGGCGTTCCCGCTCCTGCCGGGGCAGGCATCGTCCTGTTCCCGGTCTTTCTTGGGCTGGAAGCAGACCGCATGCACGCTGAAGGGCTGTCGGCTTTTGCGCGTGAACCGATCGTTTCCGCCATCTGCCTTATCCTGACGGCCCTACTTCTTGTGTCCACGCTTCCTGTGTGGTCGTTCAAGAACTTCAAGGTTCCAGCCCGATATGTACTGCCCCTGATGCTGGGAACCGGCCTCTATGCCGCTGTTCTCGTTGCTGATCCTTGGGGGGCACTGGCTGCGGCAGGTCTGTTCTATGTCGCCATTCTGCCGTTTTCCCGCCGTTCCTATCACCGGCTGAGAAAAGCCGCCGAGGATATGTCGGAAACGGTGGACGAAGAGCCCGCCTGAAACATAAAAAGCCGCCGGGACATCCCGGCGGCTTTTTTAATGTCTGACAAACCGGAAAATCCGGCTTCCCAGAAGTTTTTACTCTGTCACATCCCACAGCCATGCAGCGCCGCGCACGCCAGAACTGTCACCATGCAGGTTCTTCACGATCGGCGTCGTGCAAACCGGCGTAATAACGTGCTTGCTCAACAGCGGCGGAACGCGGTCATAAAGCGATGCAAGGTTCGAAATCCCACCACCCAGAACAATAACGTCCGGATCAAGGAAGTTGATCGCCAGCGAACACGCACGGGCGAAACGCTCCATGTAACGGTTCAACGCTGCAATCGCAGCCTGATCCCCGTTCGCAGCAGCTTCTTCAATGCCAGCAGTGTTGCGGTTTCCTTCGCCCTTCCAGTCGGCAGCAAGAGCGGGTCCGGACAGGTAGCGCTCCATGCACCCCTTGTTCCCACAGAAGCACGGGCGTGGTTCACCATCTTCCGGCAGAGGCCAAGGAAGCGGAAGATGCCCCCACTCACCGGCAATGTGATGGCGACCTTCAATCACGCGGCCATTATTCACAATGCCTGCGCCCATGCCGGTCCCGACGATGATACCGAATACTGTCTGAGCACCCTTCGCCGCGCCATCTGCTGCTTCTGAAAGAGCGAAACAGTTCGCATCGTTCTCGGTGCGGACCGGACGGGCCAGAGCGGATTCCAGATCCATGCCGAAAGGCTGATCATTCAGCCACGTCGCATTGGCATTCTTGATCAGGCCCGTTTCCGGAGAAATGGATCCCGGAATACCAATGCCCAGCGTGGACGTGCTCTGACCGGCGGAGACCCGGTGGCTTGGTACGGCCCCCAGACGATGGTCCACACTCGTTACGAGGTCACGGATCGCAAGAATAGCTTCCGGATAGACACCCGGATTAGGAATTCGCTCACGCAGGACAAGATCGCCCTGGCGATTGAGAACTGCAATCTCGATCTTCGTTCCACCAAGATCGATACCAAGGCGATAGTCAGCCATCTCATGCCCTGTACTGTTTTAACGGCCCCCGAAACGGGGAACCAGAAACGGATTAACGCACTGTATGCGCCCGTCTGCTTGAACGGGAAAGCCTCTGCGGGCAAGCTGTCCCATCACAAAAAATCAATATTTCTGTTTTTAGCCGGAGACCTGAGGACAGGAACCGATCTGTTTCAACGCCCGGCCAGCCGCTGCAAACCCAAAAGAATATCCTGCGGGGACGGCGGACAACCAGGAATAGACCGGCGGACCTGGGTCAAAGCCCTGAGCCCTCCGAGCGTGGCATATCCCGATCCGAACACACCTCCGTCGACAGCACAGGCGCCTACAGCCACCAGACTTTTCCCCGGCGGCATGGCGTTCCAGACGCGCTCAAGCATTTGTACGCAAGCCCGACTCATGACCCCTGTCACCAGCAGCCAGTCCGCATCTGCCGGATCTGTCACACGCCTGAACCCATACCGGTCCAACGCAAAAGCAGAACCACAAAGACTTTCCACTTCCATGGCACAGCCTTCGCAGCCACCGGTCTCCAGCACATACAGACTGATCATATCATTGTGTACGGAAGCCTCTTTGTCCGCAGAGGCTCTCCAGCGGGACGCATCCATAAAGGCATGAAGGACACTCAGCGGTCCGGTCTTCTGAAACACACTCACATCGCCACTCCCGAGGGAGACAGAGCCAGAGACCTCAGAGCCGCAGGCAGACCCTCCGGCAGTTCTCCCATCAAAATATCCGGGAGAACAGACAGTAACGAGACCGCTGGATCACGAGCCTGAACGGCCTCAATCTTTCCGTTCCTGAGCCTCACCCAGTACCAGATATCGCCGCGGGCACCTTCCGCAGCACCGATGCCTTCCTGCGTCGCCTCCGGTGCGGGCTCGTCATCATCCATGCCGATACTACCCAGAATACGCTGGATCAGAGCCAGAGAGTCGCGAATCTCGTTCAGACGCAAAGCATCTCTCGCCGCGCCATCACCCTCACTTGATCCTGTCGAGCGCAAAGCATCCAGCCGCATCCCGGCTTCCCGACGACGCACATCCAGACTGCGCCCCGAGGCTCTCCCTACCAGTCCACCAACTGCAAATTCCCGCGCCTGTGTCGGTGCCAGAACAGCAAGACCCTTCAGTCGTGGTGCAAAAACGGATTGCAGTTCCCGGAGTTGGGCCATGCGGGGTTGCATTGCATTCACAACAGCCTGTGCCAGCGGAACGATTTCCAGTCCTGCGTGAAAACCATCACAGCGCACCAGATCCGTCAGGCGGCGAGACACACCCTGTTCAGCACAGGCGAAAGCAATTGCCTCACGCGCATGTTCGCAATGCGTCGCCAAAAGCCCGGCATCCACCGCTCGGGCCGTGCGCGCCATATCAAATAGATGAACAGACATCCGCTCGATTTCCAGCAGGATCATCCAGCAATCCCGAACACCCGGACCAGGCTGCAAGCCGCGCGCCTGAGCCACAGCCCGGCAGAACGCGACCGGATGCGCCACAAATCCTCCGGCGGTCATCCGCGACACCAAAGGCAAAGCCTCCTCAGGTGTAAGGCCGATCATCCGGTGCAGCACACCCCGATGCGCCAGCCCCGCATTAACGGACACCCCTTGCACTCGCCCCCGAACGACATCAAAGGACAGTTCCAGCGGACCCGTCAGACCCGACTTTTCAGCAGGTAGAACAGTACGCCCCGGAACAGGACGCGCCGCCTGACCACCCGGGCCGGGACGTGAAGAAAGTGGCCACGTAGCTTCCCACACTCCTTCATCCAATGCAGGCTGCCCCTCCCCGGAGGCGCCCATCGCCTCAACACCCCAGAGATCATAAGCCACCCGCTCGCCCCATTCCGCCGCCGGGAAACGGGAAGACGGCGCAAGGTAACGACGGTCTTCTACCGCCGTGCTCGCCATCAGGGGGCAATCGCCTTTGAGCAGCAGAACATAGACACGGTGTTCATCAGCCCAGCAGGACAGAAGCGGCAATGTCGCACCCGGAGCAGCCAACATGGCTTCCCACTGCTCTGCGTCCAGAGAATAATGAGACAATGCAACACGGTCACCACTTCGGATAACCTTTCCCATGTCGCTCATGGCTGCCACCCCGGCGTTGGATGCCATGTCAGCAGCAGAGGCCCGCACAGCCCGATCGCGAGAAGGGCAGCCTCAACCACCGGCACAATCCCGGCTTTCAATGCCAGACCAGACGGCATCAATGTGGAAAAGCGAACCTGCCTCAATCCCGGTAACAGGCACACAATCATCAGAGCAAGAAGGAACGGTTCAAGAGACCGGCCTATTGCCAGAAGTGCGCAGAAGACCGACCAAGGCGCCATACCATCGGCGACAGACCGGTAATGGTCAGCATCTCCCTCCCGTTCCAGCACAGCCAGACCAAGCGACGTCATGAGCAGAAGCACAATCGCGCTGCCTTCCCCGACTGCTGCGGCAATCGCCCCGAGAGCCGCCAGAACTGGCAGGAACTGCCCTCGCCCTTTCGATTGCACGGCCATCTTCATGATGAGCGTTCCGAACCCTGCTACCAGAACCAGCAGATGAACAAGCGCATGCTGATCAAGCCGCAGCATCAGAAGGATCGCCGCAAAGCGCAGACCCGTGTCCAGCAACGCAGCCTCAGGCTCCGGAACGGGCGATGGCCCCAGCCCTGCCATCATGCAAAGACCAACCGTCAGCAGAACAGGCCCAAGCGGAGACTGCTCCATGGAGAGCAGCGACGCCCCCAGAACACCCAGAATGACGCCTCCCAGACGGGACCGGGCCATGTCCCAGACGATCGCTGCTTTCTGCGCCCCGCGTCCTTCCCGCCACGCCAGCAGAACAGTCCCAGCCCCACACAGCACCGTCACGGCGAATGCCGAATGGACATTCAGCGCCATCAGGGCGCACCCTGTCACCAAAAATGGCAGAATACGGCCAGTTTTATCCTTTGCAGGAGGTAGCAGCAGCGGCATAACGGCCACGGCACACGAACATGCCGCCGCCAGTGCATCCGCCCCCGGCATCAGCCAGACCGCAATCGGCGTCATGATCGCCCCGGCAATGGCGAATGTCAGACTGCTGGCGGGCTGACGGTTTGCGGGCGTAAGCATGAGCAGAAAGGCCGCCAGAAGCGGCCAGACCGTGACGGCAAACAATGTCCCGACCGGAGCAAGCGGATGCATCAGTTTTCCTCCACGCGGCGCCAGGCCAGACGAGGCAGCAACGTCACGCCCAGCGCGCCAAGGACGCCCCAGAGCGCAACAGCCGCCGCAAACAACGGCCAGGATTGCAGGATGCACGCCATAACGATCAGACCGTCCGCCGCCACCAGAAGGCCCGTAAACTGCACAAGAGACGGCCCGAACGCCGCGCCACAAAGCCCGATCAGAACAACACCGGCCCCGAGAACAGGCGCAAGTCCCAGACTGGCCCCGGACAGCCCAAGTGCCAGCAACAGCAAAAGAGCACCCACCACAGGCAATACAGCCCCACGGTCTGGCGCGTGAGGCGCAAAGCGTCGCAGCCAGATCCAGGCACCAATATTCAGCCCGACCAACGTAACGGATGTCAGCAGCGCAAGCAGGCCGCCACAAACCGTCGCCCCGGCAAACGCACAGACCAACCCGTACAGCGGCAACCCGCGTCCATCCCGGCCTAGGCCAGCCAGCGCCAAAAGGAGGAGAACACCAAACCCGACAATCACGTCGCGAACCTCCCGGCCAGTGCCAGAAGAAGCGCCACGCCCGCAAACAGCGCCGTCAGCCGTTCGCTGCGTTCCTGCGCTGTCAGCCTCAATGTCACAAGCACCATCACCACAAGCAAGACACGCGCCAGAAGGGCCGCCAGCCCCACGAACCATCCCGAGAGACCTGCGTCACGCAATCCGACAGATATGGGCAGCGCCAGATCAGCCAGCAGGAAGATCCAGGCAAAATTCAGAACCTGCGCGACCTGCCGCGCCATATCGCGGGCCGCCCGGTCTTTCATACCGTCCAGACGCAGAAGCATATCGTCTTCACGAAGCGGCGGACATGAAATGGCCAAAGCCAGAACACAGGCCCCTAAAGCGCCCTCCAGTCCCGGTACCGGCTCAATGTGCAACATCGCACAAAGCCCTCCCAGACCATCCGCCCCCGGAGCGGCCAAAGCAATCAGGGCTTCCGTCAGACACAGCACCAAAACCGCGGGAAGAACACGGCGTCCTTCATCCCGCAAGGATGGGCATCCCAGCATCAGCCTGCCAACAAGAAGCAGAATGCCGACAAGCAGCGGGTTCGCCAACGAGATCAAGGCACCTCCCGTTGTGACAGCAGGCAGAACAGCAAGGCTCAACAGGGAAACAGCCAGAACAAGAGCCATCCCAGGAGCCAAAGGCTGGCGAAAAGCGGCGCGCCAGAAAAGCCCGGCACGCCGCACATGACGCACAGGCCCGGACACAGCTTCACCGTTAACCCAGCGCGGCAGTTCTTCCAGCATCCAAGCCATCAGCGGCGTCAACAGGAGCAGCAGAACACATTGAAAAAGCGTCTGGGCGACAGCAAAGAGGACAGCCATCATCATGATGTCAGCCCCAGAACGGCAAGCACCAGAGCCAGCAGCACAAGCCACAGCCCAACAGCCATTCGTCGCGTCTCCGGCATTTTCCCGACTTTCAGAACCATCATGGCGCGGAAACGTCCCCGCCCACCCACGATCAGACGACGAACAACCCACGGCAAAGCGGCTGGCTCTTCAAACAAACCCGTTTCGCCCTGCGCAGTCTGAAACCGACCGGAAAACAGGCCTGCAAAGGCTTTTTCCAACCCACGCTCCACCCGCCATGATTTGACCAGCCACAGCCAGATTGCGCCGAGAAGAAGGACAATGGCTGGCAATCTGAGATGCGCGCCGTCTCCGCCTCCCAAAGACCAGAAAGGCCAAACCCATTCGCCCCCCACATGATGAAGAACCGGACTGAAGACACCAAACACGATCAGAGGCAGCAGCATGGTTGCCAAAGCAATGATACCGACCGCTCCGGCAGGCTCGACAGGCAACACACCAGCGTCCGGTCTGCGCCCAACGGTCAGAACATCCACAAGCGAAATCAAGCCGATCAGAAGTGCAGCAAACACCCCGATCACGCTCCAACCCTGCACACCGGCAGCCAATCCAAGGGCGGCATGTATCCCAAGCCACAGCACAATAAATCCCGGCAACGGCGGGAAAGGCAGCCTGAGAATGGCCAGCACCGGAAGAAGACGAAGCACCGGGACGTACAGAACCAAAAGGGCCAGATCCAGCAACAGAGCTTCAAGGGCAATCCGGGCCCCCGTCGTCAATCCTTCATCCTGCGCTGCAATCATGAGCGTTGCCAGAATGGCTGGACGGAGCAGCCCAAGGTCTCCAGGCTTTTCCCCCCACAACGCACAACGCCCCAAAACAAGAAGCGTCATCGCGCCGAGGCCTGCCATGCAGACAATCGAATTGATGGCGCCAGCGTGCCAGAGCACTGAAACGGCAAGAATGGCAGAGAGAGCTGGAAACAGCGCCCCATCGCGTGAACTGAGCGCAGGCCAGTAAAGCACCGGGAAAAGTGCCAGAAGGGCCACGGTACTGTCAGGAAGCAGAACGGAACACAGCAGCGCTGGCAACGCCCACCAGAGCGGACAGGCTCTGCGTTCCTGCGTCATCCAGACGCCAAGAGCCACGGCAATGGCTGGACCTGACGTCGCAAGGATCGCAACAAGCGCCGCCGGAAGCGCAATCCGGCCACGCCCGGCCACACTGTCCCGATCCGCTTTCAAAACGGCAGGAACAGTCAATACTGCGAGGCACAGAGAGACCGGATCGGTATGAAACAGGGTCGAAAAATTGAACAGGGTACGGTCCGCTTCGGCAGTGGAAACGGGCCGTATCAGATCATGCCCGTCAGATCATGGCGAGAGATACCTTGCGTTGCGGCGGAGGAAAAGCATGATCCAGAACTTTCAGATCATCTTCCGTCAGAACAATCTCCAGACTGGCAACATTCGAAAGCAGATGCTTCGCAGATCCAGCCTTCGGAATAGCCATGACATTCTCCCGCCGCATCACCCAGGCCAAGGCAATCTGCGCCGGATCAGCGGGCCCGACAGAGGTCTCGTGTCGTCCGGCAATCTCCTTGAGTGCGGGATGCTGAAGCAATTCCCCACCCTGCCCCAATGGCGAATACGCCATCGTGACCACGCCTGCCTTCAGATCATGATCCAGCAGATCAAACTCCGTGCCACGATATTCCAGACTGTAGAGGATCTGGTTGATCTGGCAGGAACCAGAAAGGTCTTCGATTTCTTCCATGTCATCGACATCGAAATTCGAGACACCCCAGCCCCGGATCAATCCGTCTTCCTGAAGGTCTTCAAACGCCCGGATCGTCTCTTCCAGGGGCGTACCACCGCGCCAGTGCAGCAGATACATATCCAGCCAGTCCGTCTCCAGATGCTCAAGCGATCGGCGGCAGGCCCGGCGAACCCCTTCATATGACGCATTGGAGGGCAGAACCTTGCTGACGAGATAGACATCATCCCGCACGTCCGCGATGGCCTCGCCAACCAGCTTTTCGGACCGGCCATTGCCATACATTTCCGCGGTATCAATCACGCGCAGACCGGCTTCGAGCCCTTTACGCAGGCTTTCGATTTCCGACGAACGACGATCTGCACTGTCTCCGACATTCCATGTTCCCATTCCAAGGGCTGGAACGGTGGTGCCGTTGCGGAGCGTAACGGTTTTCATAAGGCGTCTCCCGGGAAGAACTCAGTCACACAACGACATGAGCGCGGGAGATGTTCCGCCAGAAGGCTAGCCGGATTTCTTCCAGCCCCGCTCCTGCTGCTGCCAGTACACAAGCGTATGCCCCGCAGCCTTCAGCCCAACCCAACGCTGACGCGCCCGCTGGACACTGGCCGGATCACGACCATCAAACAGGTCAAAAATTCTTGTGAAGGGCGCGAAATCATCCTCTCCCGCCCCATCAACACGGAACAGAAATTTCGCACCATTCGGCACGTCATTCCCCTCCGTCAGCCAGATCGGCTGCCGGGCAGCATGCCCCATCTTTGCCGTTCCATGCGGCAACCAGACCGGATCACGCGACACCCACAGCGCCGTATCTAGCGCCGTGACAGACGCCACATCCGGGCAGCGGACAAGCGCCCGCTCCCCGATCTCAAGCGTCTTGCCCAGAAGCGCAGGCAACGCCTCTTCAAGAGGCGTCCGCGTCAGATGGTAAAATCCGACATCCACTCTCAGGCCCCCGTTCTCAGGCACGAGCCTCATGGGACTGCACGAACTGGTTCAGAAGACGTACACCAAAACCCGTAGCACCCTTCGGAGCCGTCGGGGATGCCGTCGTCTTCCAGGTTGTGCCCGCGATATCCAGATGCGCCCATGTGGCATCACCCACAAAGCGCTTCAGGAACTCTGCCGCCAGAATGGCACTACCCGGACGGCCACCGATGTTCTTCATGTCGGCAATATCAGAGTCGATCTGACGGTTGTACGCCTCGCCCATCGGCATCCGCCACAGACCTTCGCCAACCTGCTTTCCGGCCTCGAACAAACCAGATGCCAGCGCATCATCATTGCTGAACAGGCCCGCATTTTCCGTACCAAGGCTTACCACGATCGCACCGGTCAGCGTGGCCAGATCCACCATCAGCTTCGGCTTGAAACGATCCTTCGTGTAGGCCAGCACATCCGCCAGAACCAGCCGCCCCTCGGCGTCGGTGTTCAGAACTTCAATGGTCTGGCCGCTATAGCTCGTCACAATATCACCAGGACGCTGCGCCCGGCCGGACACCATGTTCTCAACCAGTCCAACAACGCCAATAACATTGACCGGCGCCTTACGACGCGCCAGCGCGCTCATCAGACCAATGACGGTCGCCGCACCCCCCATATCGGTCTTCATTTCGTCCATACCAGCGGCTGGCTTGATGGAAATGCCACCGCTGTCGAACGTCACGCCCTTGCCGATGAATGCCAGCGGCGCTTCGTCCCCGCCACCGTTATGGCGGACAATGACTGTACGTGGAGCATTGGCGCTGCCCTGCGCCACGCCGAGCAGCGCACCGAACCCGAGCTCCTGCATGGCTGCCTGATCAAGCACTTCAACCTCAAGACCGATCTCACGCAGCGCCTCAATACGCGCGGTGAACGTCTCGGGATAAAGAATGTTGGCCGGTTCGCTGATCAGATCGCGCGTCAGGAACACACCGCGGGACACGGCATCCAGAGCCACCCAGCGGCTTTCCGCAGCAGCCACATCGGACGTCGCAACCGTCAAGGCTTTCAGGGACGCACGATCAGAAGACTTCTTCGTCCGATAAAGATCGAAATCATAACGAGCGAGGCGCGCGCCCGAAGCAGCTTCTGCCGCAAACCCGGCAACATCCGCCGTCAGAGCCAGGACAGCATTTTCCACATCATCCAGAGCCTTGGCTGCCGTGCCACCAGCGTTTTCAACAGCAACGGACGTCACAGCCGAACCATCCTTGGCCGCACATCCAACAAGAACAACCTGAGACAGCGATGCTGACGGGGCCGTCAGAACAAGAGTCTGCCCCGCTTCCCCCTTGAAGCCCTTGAACGAAACAGCGCGCCCCAGTGCGCCAGCTGTTGCCTCGTCAATCGCCTTGAACGTCGCGTCATCGGCCATTCCCTTGCCGTGACAGATCAGCGCAACAGCCTGTGGCGCACCATCATTCAGCGCAGGGAACGAACCGAAAGAAATATCGAGCATAAAACACCTTTTGCATGGCCGAACCATTTCAGTTTCTTCGTTATCGGGAACAGCGTGCCTCCACACAAGAGGGTCCAGAGCAATGATTAACGGGATGCGTTACGTCGCCGCTTCCATCCTGCTGGTCTGTGCCGTCATGGTTCGCACACCGGCACTGGCCGACAGGGCACAGTCTGCCGCCCCAAAATTGGAGCAACTGACACCCTTGCCGCTGCATGACAGCATGAACAGTTTCAACGATCCAGACGGACCATTTTCCGTGTTCCAGACATGGCGCGACAATGGAAATGCGTGGGGATACCACCTGAGTGACGCGCCGCATACCGGAGAAAATGCCTTGGCAACCTTTCAATTCGCTAAGGGAAGACTGGAAGGGAGGCCATCCGCGATCCCGGAGAGCATTCGGTCCCATCCCCGGCCCCGACAGTCGTCTACATCTACAGCCTGACACACTCGGACGGCACACCGGGCTGGACGCCATCCTACTTTCACTTTGTTAGAAAAATTCCTGTTCCGGGAACATTCTGCAGTTCCGATACGCCCCTGAAGGTCGCCACCGGCCTGCCCCTCTCAGCAGACGCTGGCCCTGCACCGTCCGCAGACGGCTGCCTGCATTAGACGACGCATCAACACATGACGAAACGTCTTTCATGAAGTAGCCTTGCAGGCATGACCTCAACTCCTCTTCAAACGGTCTCCCCTGATGATGACCGCGCCCTGCTGTCACTAGCCTTCCGCCTCGCTTCGGAAGCCGCCGACATCATCAACGAGATCCGCGCCCGCGGCTTTCGCACGGAAGTCAAGAAAGACGCTTCCGTCGTCACGGAAGCTGACCGCGCTTCGGAGGAGCACATCCTGCGCGGCCTGCGAGCCGCCTGCCCGTCGCTTGCGGCCATCGGTGAAGAGGAAATGTCCGCTGGGATCGAAGTTGACGCCGGAAAAGCCTACTGGCTGGTCGACCCTCTTGATGGCACACGCGGCTTCTCATCCGGCGGGCGAGACTTCACCGTGAATATTGGTCTCGTGCGAGGCGACAAACCCGTTCTCGGCGTCGTTGCTCTCCCCGGTTATGGACTGATCTACAGCGGTGGACAGGGTCTTGGTGCCCATCGTTTTGACGGGGCAGTCAGTACCCCCATCCATACTGCCGCCCCATCCGAAGACGGCCTGCGCGTTCTGGCGTCCAGCCATCATGGCAACACAGAACTTCTGGAACGCTGGCTTGCAGGCCGGAAAGTCGCCTCCATCGACAAGCTGGCCTCATCCGTGAAATTCATGCGCGTTGCGGAAGGTGCAGCAGATTTCTATCCCCGCTTCGGGCCCACCATGGAATGGGATACCGCCGCCCCACAGGCCATTCTGGAAGCCGCTGGCGGAAGCCTTCTGGATGAACACGGTCAGCCCCTTCGTTACGGCAAACCCGGCCGTCTGAACTCATCCTTTTACTGCACGGGAGGCGCTTCGTGAGCGAGACCCTTCATACCGAACGTCTGGCCGCTGACCCTGACGGCATCCGCCGCGCCGCTGAACTCCTGAAAGCAGGCAAGCTGGTCGCTTTCGGAACCGAGACCGTTTATGGCCTCGGCGCTCTTGCCTCATCGGATACTGCCGTCGCCCGTATTTTTGCGGCAAAGGGGCGGCCCCGTTTCAATCCGCTCATCAGCCACTTGGCCGATGCGGAAAGCGCCTTTGCCCAAGCCGAATTGCAGGGCCGGACAAAAGACATCGCCCATGCGCTGGCAGAAAAATTCTGGCCCGGCCCGCTCACAATGGTGCTTCCCCGGTCTCCAAACTCCACGGTTTCGGACCTCGCTGCCGCCGGGCTGGACACGCTGGCCCTGCGCGTTCCTCGCGGCAAGACGGCTCTGGCGCTGCTGCGCGAAGTCGGCGCCCCGATTGCAGCCCCATCGGCCAACATCTCAGGCACCGTCAGCCCGTCAGAGGCCTCGCATGTCCTGCGCTCCCTTGATGGCCGGATTGACGCCATTCTTGATTCCGGCCCCTGTTCGGTCGGCGTCGAAAGCACCGTTCTGGATCTCACACGGGAAACGCCTGTTCTGCTCCGTCCAGGCGGAGTCACACTGGAAGAACTGAGAGCTCTGTGCGGTAGCATCCATCATCCAGATGATTTTACGGAAGCCCTCCCCGCCTCTCCCGGACGTCTGGCCTCCCATTATGCTCCATCCCTGCCCGTCCGGCTGGATGCCTATGAGGTAGAGCCGGACGAAGCCCTGCTCGCTTTCGGACCAGCCTTGCCGGGAGCAGGCCTGACCTGGAACCTGAGTGAAACAGGGGATCTGGAAGAAGCAGCGGCCCGGCTTTTCGCAGGACTGCGCTTTCTCGATGCAGAAGGAACAAAACGAGGGCTAACACGGATCGCGGCCCAGCCCATTCCACGACACGGACTCGGTCTGGCCATCCGGGATCGGCTACGTCGTGCCGCCGAGCCCCGACCGTCTTCCACCTCTCTCGGCTGACATATGGGCGAGGCGTTCGACCCAAAAGACATCAAGGTGCTGTCCGACATTCTGGCACTCGTGCTGGAAGAGTCGTCCGGCTCCGCCCAGAACGCACTGGATGCCCTGCGAACACGCGCGCAACGCAACGCTCTGACAGGTGGCGCCCTCAAAAACCTCTTCATCAGTCTGGCGACAGACCCAATGCGCACCGGGGCAAGCGCCCGTGAAGCCCAGCTTAGACAGGTCATTGCGCGCCTTGAAGGCGAACTGAGGACACAGCAGATTAAAGTCCGCACTGTTCAGGCCGACCTGAGCCGCACACAGAGGGATGCTTACAGCCTCCAGGCAGAAGTGGTGACCAACAAGGCACAACAACCATGGCGTTACATAGCAATTGCCTTCGGGGTGAGTGCAGGGTTATTGCTGGGTGTCGCTGCCACCCAGCTTTATCACAGCCTGACAGACCCTCCCCCGATCGATCGATCGATCTACTTGCGCTAAATACCGCTTTTTCGCCTTTCTCCCGTCACAGGCTAAGGATACACGAAGGGCCATGGCCTCTTCCCCCGGCACTTCAGTGCGACACCTGCTGCCCCTTCTCGATCGTTATGTCCTTCGACAGCTTCTGATCGCTCTGCTCGCCCTGACCGGCGGTGCCGTGGCGCTTATCTGGCTGACGCAGTCACTACATTTCGTCTCGATGATTGTTCAGCATGGACTGTCCCTGCGCGTCTTCCTGCAGTTGACGTCGCTAATGTTGCCGTCTTTCGTGGCCGTAATCCTACCGATTACCACTTTTCTTGTGGTGCTCTTCACTTATCAGCGCATGTCCGGAGACCGCGAACTGACTGTCATGCGCGCAGCCGGTCTTTCGCCACTTGAACTGGCGCGCCCGGGCCTGATCTGTGGCGTCACATCCGTCGCACTCTGCTATGTTCTGACGCTCTGGCTGGCCCCTGTATCGTACCACGCCTTCCACCGGTACGAATTCCAGATCCGCAATCAGATGGCCGCCTTCCTGTTACAGGAAGGTGTATTCACAAAGGTTTCGGGGGACATGACCGTTTATGTGCGCTCACGGGATGCCAACGGGCTCCTCCACGGCGTTCTGGTGGAAGATGACCGTGACCCGGACGCCCATACCACCATTCTGGCCGAGCGAGGCACCATCGTCACAGTCAACGATAAACCCAGAGTCGTGCTTTATAACGGCTCCCGCGAGGAAATTGACCACCATACCGGCCGCCTGAACGTTCTGACCTTCGGCCGAAACACCGTTGACCTCACCTCATCCCATCAGAACAATCACGAGGAACGGGATGCAGCGGAAATGTCTCTCCACGAACTTTTCCACCCCAATCCCGCCGAAGTCTCGGAACGAGATCGTGGAAAGTTCGCCGTGGAGGGGTGGCACCGTCTGACAGCACCCCTGACCGTCCTGTCCTTCGCCATGATCGGTCTTGTGGCTGTTCTGCGTGGGGCGTTTTCCCGTCATGGCAACATCACCAGGCCCCTGACAGCCATTCTGACGGTTGTGGGCCTTCAGGCTCTCACCCTGATGCTTCAGAACCTTGCAGGCCGAAATCTCGCACTTGTTCCGCTCATCTGGGCGGCTGCCCTTCTTCCCAGCTTCATCTGCGCGGCGCTGCTGTTTGCCGAACAATGGACTGGCACATCCCAGCAGGCGAAGCAGTCTTCATGAAGCGCATGTTCTACAGTCGGCGCGGCTGGTTCTCCACGCTGCTCCATACGTTGCGTCCTCAGGAAACCGAGGTTGGTTTCTCCACGACGCTGGCAATCTATATTGCCCGTCATTTTACACTGAACACGCTTGCCATGGTGCTGGCCCTGACCGGGCTCGTCTCCCTGTTCGACTTCATCGACCTGCTTCGCCGTGCAGCAACGCGCCCCGACGTCCCAACCAGCCTCATTCTGGAAATCGCAGGGCTGCACATCCCGTACTACATCATCTACGTGCTGCCCTTTGGCATCCTGCTGGGCGGAATTGTCTGCTTTTCGCGCCTGACGCGGTCTTCGGAACTGATCGTGGCCCGTGCCGCCGGCATCTCCGCATGGCAGTTCCTCGCCAGTCCGCTGGCCTGCGCGCTGATGATCGGACTTTTCACAACCACGGGAATTTCCGCCCTGTCGTCCACCATGTACCGGCAGGCAGAATTCCTGGATCAGTCTTACCTGCGAACGGGCGGCGGTCCCCTCACGATGCAGGGCGGCGAATTATGGCTTCGGCAGGCTGATGAAGGGCTCGTTCCACACGGCGTTGCCATTCTCCATGCCCAGAATGTGCGTCTGAACAAAAGCACTCTGGAAGTTTCAGGCGTTACCATTTTCCGCCTGGATGACCGTGACCGTCTGATTGTGCGCGTTGAATCACCGCTGGGTATTCTGGCCAATCAGGAGTGGCACCTCAATGATTCGGCCGTACTGAAGCCCGATCATCTTCCTCAGAAAATTGGTGCCCTGACGCTCCCGTCGGATCTGACGGTCAGCCGCATTCAAGAGAGTTTTGCCTCTCCTGATACGCTCTCTGTCTTTACTTTGCCGGGATTCATCCACCTGCTGGAACACTCCGGTTTCCCGTCGATCCGTCACAGGTTACATTTCCAATCGCTTCTGGCTCTTCCCATCCTTGCTGGTACAATGGCATTGGTATCCGCAGGGTTTTCGATGCGCCCCACACGGCGCGGCGGGGTAGCCCGGATGCTGGGATCGGGAATTGCTGCAGGTTTTGCACTTTTTACCATCTCGAAAGTGGCTGAACAGTTTGGTGAATCCGGTGCATTGCCGCCGGTTCTTGCAGCATGGGCACCTACGGGCGCAGGGCTTTGTCTTGCGGTCGCGCTTCTGCTGCACATGGAGGATGGTTGATGTCGGTGCCCCGGTGGCTCCCTAAACGCGCTCGCAGGTACGTTTCCCTTGCAAGCGCCGCCCTGACGGGAACAGCGCTCGTGGCGCCGCAGGACATGTTCGCCAATACGATGCAGCGCGACAACACGCATATCATCGTTATTGGGAAACCTACGTCTGAACGCGATCCCCTGACCTATCTTGCCGATAGCGAAAGCTATGCCAAGAACGGCCTTGTCACATGGGAAGGCAATGTCCGGATCTGGCAAGGCGACCATGCGCTTCGGGCCGACAAGATCACCTATGATCGCAATACAGGCGTTCTGGCAGCAACCGGTCACGTCGCCATCATGGAACCCGATGGCAGCACCACCTATGCCGCCTATATGGAATTCAGCCATGGCATGCATGATGGAATTGGCACATCCATCTACATGAGAATGCAGGACAATGCGAAGCTGGCCGGGAACGGAATGCGTCGCACGAACGGCCTCATCAACGATCTGTCACACGCCGTCTATACGGCCTGTGAAATCTGCGCCAAACGCCCGGACGCACCACCTTTCTGGCAATTCCAAGCCTATGGTGCGACACAGGACACTCAACACAAGCGGATAGAATTTGATCATGCCTGGCTGAAAATGCTGGGGCTACCCGTCTTCTACTTCCCGTTTTTCTCCATGAGCGACCCGTCCGTAAAGCGCCAGAGCGGTTTCCTGATGGCTGGCATCAGCCCACATGACAGATATCTCGGCACCTACTTCACGCTCCCCTATTTCTGGGCAATCGACGAGCATCAGGATCTGACAGTCCGTGGGCTCGTCTCCTCAAAAACCGGTCCGGAAATTACAGCCGAATATCGAAATCGCTTCAACTTCGGCACGCTGGACATTACCGCCGGTGGCGCCTACGACACCAACCGGGAAAGCCGTTACACCAATACTTTTGGCAACAACGTCAACTCATCAGGCGAATACGGCCTTCAAGGGTATATTTTCGGCCGAGGGGAAGTTTCCCTCAGCAAGAACTGGCTGGCAGGTGCGAATGTCAATCTCGCAACATCCGCCAACTATATGCGTGATTATCGCGTGCCAGGCTACGGCAACGAAATGCTGAACTCGAATGTCTTCCTTGAAGGATATGGCATCGGGTCTTACGCGCGCGTCGATGCGCAGGCTTATCAGGGCCTGAACCAGGGCGTCATTCAGAACTCGGATCTTCCCTGGGTCCTGCCCCGCTTTACCTATGCTTTCCAGGGGCAACCCGATGCTCTCGGCGGGCGGTTCAGCCTGAATACCACAGATTTTGACGTATACCGTGTAAACGGCGTCTCAGATCAACGTGGTCAGCTTCAGATGCAATGGGACCGCCCGTTCCATAACAGTTGGGGTCAACAGTTTCTGGTCACGGCACGCCTGGATTCGAATATCTATCGTGCCACCCGGTCCTACCAGCAGCCCCTGTACTACACAGCCCAGGGCACGAAGTTTACAGGGCAGGTCCTGCCAACAATTGCTGTTAAGATGAACTGGCCATTCCTGCGTTCTTTCGCACATGGGCGTGGTTCACAGATCTTCGAGCCCATCGTACAGGCGATTGCAGCCCCCAACACAGGCAATTCTTCCAACAGCTACATGCCGAACGAAGACAGTCTGACCTACGAATTCACGGATACGACACTCTTCTCGCTCAATCGCTATAATGGCACGGATCGCCTCGATGGCGGCCTGCGCGCCAATGTTGGTGTGCACCAGAACTGGGTGTGGAACGGACATACGATCGATATGCTCGTCGGTGAAAGCTTTCAGGAGCATATCACCCACAATCGTATCCCCTATTCCGGCCTGGACCATCATCTGTCCGATCCCGTCGGTCGACTGCGAATTTCTCCCAACCAGTATGTCGATGTCACGGCACGAGGCCGCTACAACCCCTGGACGCATAAGCTTGATTACGGCGAAGGCCTGTTGAGCACGGGCATCCCTGCCCTGCGGTTCACGGCTGGCTATATCTATGCCCCAGTGACGCCATACTACTACTATGCGACGAACTACCGCACTGGTGGCGTCAATACGCCTTATACTGTGAAAACGAATGAGATCACGGGCGGTGTATCGACGCACTGGCGTCAGTATCATGCGTCCGGTTTCTTCCGCCGCAGTCTCTCCCGGAAACAGTTCGTCGCAAATGGCGGGGATGTTGGCTATTCCAACGACTGCTTCGGGCTGGATATCATGTATATCAAACAGTACACACGGATCGGCGGCGAGCAGCGGAACACCACAGTGATGTTCAACTTCACGTTCAAAACGATCGGCACCTTCGGAATCAACGGCTGAGCATGTCCAAGACCCCACGCACCGCATCTACGGCCCTGGCTGCCCTGCTGGCTCTCTCTGTCGCAGCACCCGCCGCTTTGGCCCATCCCGCTCCAGCACATAAAAATGTGCCCCAGAAAGCAGCAGCTCCGGCAAAGCCCCCGCCGGAGGATCAGATCCTCGCCGTCATCAACGGCCAGGTTCTGACGCAGCGCGACGTGGACAACCGCGCGAAACTGTTTGTGCTCTCAACCGGCCTGCCCGTCAGCCCGGACGTCATGAACCGCATGCGCGGACAGATCATCCATCAGCTAATTGATGAACGCCTCAAGACGCAGGAAATGCTCAAGAGACACATCAATGTCGAGCCAGAGCAGATTGCCGCGGCCATCAGCAACATCGAACAGCGCAACGGCATGCCCAAGAATGCCCTGCGCGACCGTCTTGCTTCTGATGGCGTGTCTCTGACCACCCTGATTGACCAGATCCGTGTTCAGATCGGCTGGATGCAGGTTCTGCGTGAACAGCTTGGCGAAGGCGGCCGCATTACGGCAACGCAGATTGCCCAGCGTGAGCAGGCGCTTCAGGCCGAGCAGGGTCGCGCACAGTACATGATGAGCGAAATTTTCGTCCCTGTGGCGGACCCCCGCCACGACGAGAACGAACTCGCCTTTACCCGCACCATCATTACCCAGCTTCGCAATGGCGCGCCCTTTCCCATTGTGGCGGCTCAGTTCTCCCAGGCACAGTCGGCGCTTGATGGCGGCTCCATGGGATGGGTTCAGGAAGACAATCTCGACCCAGAGGTTGTGAACATCGTACGCCAGATGCCGATCGGCGCCATCTCCAACCCCATTCAGGTTGCAGGCGGTTTCGTCATTGCCACGGTTCAGGCCAAACGCGTTGTAGGAAAGCAGATGGGAACACTGGTCGCACTGCGACAGGCGTTCTTCCCATTCGATGCGCCTCTGAACCCGCAAAACCCAACGCCGCAGCAGCAGGCCTCCTTGCAGAAGGCAACACAGGCCATCCAGACCATTCATAGCTGTGACGCTCTGGAAGCCCTGAACAAGTCTCTCGGGGAAAAGCGCCCCAGCAATCCAGGAACCCAGGTTCTGGAGCGTCTCGCCCCCCAGATGCGCTCTGTTATCGAGCCGCTGCCCGTCAACAAAGTCAGCCGCCCGCTGGTTTCCATGGATGGAATTGCCCTGCTGATGGTCTGTGACCGACAGCAGAAAAATCTGGCCCAGCAAACACCGGGCGAAATTGCCGATCAGCTCATGAACGAGCGCGTGGAACAGGCGTCCCGCCAGCTTCAGCGTGATCTGCAGCGCCGTTCCATCATCGACATCCGCCCTGCCGCAAAACCGGCGCTGAACTGACGTGAACCTCCCTTCCCTTAAAGACACCATTCAGGCCCATGGTCTGGATGCCAAAAAGTCTCTCGGTCAGCACTTTCTTCTCGATCCGGGCATCTGCGCCCGGATTGTTTCTCTCGGCGGAGATCTGACGGGCCGCAGCGTTGTGGAAATTGGCCCGGGACCCGGTGGTCTGACCCGCGCTCTGCTTGAAAGTCCCGCAGCGCGTGTTGATGCCGTCGAAATTGACGAACGGGCCTGGCCTCTGCTGGACGAACTGGCAGGCTATTATCCCGACCGGTTGCATGTCGTTCGTCAGGATGCCCTGAAGCTAGATGCAGCAAGCCTTGCTCCTGCCCCGCGTCAGATTATCGCCAACCTGCCCTATAACGTCGCGACACCTCTGCTCGTAGGCTGGCTGAAGCAGGCCGCATCCTGGGAACGTCTGTCCCTGATGTTTCAGCTGGAAGTGGCCGAGCGTATCTGCTCGGCCCCAGACACATCGGCCTATGGCCGGCTGGCCGTGCTGTCTCAATGGTGTGCCTCCTGCTCCGTCGCCCTCCGTATCCCCCCGGGAGCCTTCTCGCCGCCGCCAAAAGTCCATTCTGCCGTTGCTGTCCTGATCCCTCATGCAGAACAGCCGGAACCGGCTCTCTTTCGTGCCATGGAACGAGTGACAGCAGCGGCTTTTGGACAGCGCCGCAAAATGCTCCGCTCCTCCCTCAAGCCCATTGGCGGAGAAGCTCTTCTGGCCGAAGCAGGGATCGAACCAACCCGACGCGCCGAAACCCTTTCGGTCGCAGAATTCGCACGCCTTGCAGAACTGCACCTTGCCCGTTCCCGGTCCTGACCACCCACGTTGCCGCTGGGCTATGACAGATCCGCTTCTTCGTCAGTACCATGACGAAGAATGGGGCGTCCCTGTCCGGGACAGCCGCCTCCTGTGGGAAACTCTGGTTCTGGAAAGCTTTCAGGCCGGCCTGTCCTGGCTGATTGTCCTGCGTCGTCGAGAAGGGTTCCGACGTGCTTTTGCCGGTTTTGACCCGGAAAAAATTGCCCTGTTTACAGATGCCGATGTTGATCGGCTGATGCAGGATGAAGGCATTATTCGTGCTCGTGCCAAAATTGTAGCGACCATCGGGAATGCCGGCGCCTATCTCGCCATGCGAGACAATGGCGAAGATTTTGCGGATTTCATCTCGCAACTGGTTCCTGACGCTCCGCTTCATAATCCCAGTGGAACGGTCCTGAGCCAGTCTCCGCTATCCTTGAAAATTTCAAAAGAACTGAAGTCTCGTGGCTTTCGTTTCGTCGGGCCCGTCATCGTCTATGCATGGATGCAGGCCGTGGGCCTGGTGCACGACCATGACCCATCCTGCTTTCGCTATACACCGAAAAGAGAGGTTTCTTCAGACCTCTGAAGGCTTATGCTCCGTCTCGTACATGTAATCCCGTGTGAGCGGTAAAGCGTCCACCGACCGCGTCAACTGTATCTGAAAATTCATGTGCCCCTGCAGGCGAAACGCCAGTTCACTTCCAATTAGATACAACTCGAACATCCGGACGAACCGCTCGTCATAAAGGTCTATGATTTTCTGACGGTTCGCATCAAATCGCTTCCGCCATTCAGCAATCGTTTTGGCATAATGCAGACGAAGGATTTCACAGTCCGTCACCCATAATCCTGACCGCTCAACCGCTGCCAGTGTCTCGCTCAGAGCAGGAGAGTATCCGCCTGGGAAAATATATTTCTGAAGCCATGCATTGGTCGTTCCGGGCCCGTCCGTTCGACCGATGGAATGAACCAACGCAATACCATCAGGCCTCAGGCAATCCTTAATCCCCCGGAAATACCGCTCGAACTGGGCTTTGCCCACATGCTCGAACATCCCCACCGAGACAACACGATCAAACTGATGCCGGACGTTTCGATAATCCATGAGTTCGAAGCGAACCTGCCCTTCAAGCCCCTCTTCCCGAACCCGCAGGCGCGCCTCTTCCAGCTGTTCTTTCGAGAGGGTAATGCCCACAACAGTGGCGCCATAATCCTTGGCCAGCGTCAGAGCCAGCCCACCCCATCCGCATCCGATATCCAGAACCTCAAGCCCCGGTCGATCCAGTTTGAGTTTGGAGGCAATGTGCCGCTTCTTCGCAGTCTGTGCCTCTTCAAGGGTTATATCGTCATGCGCAAAGTAAGCGCAGGAATATTGACGGTCCTTGTCGAGAAACAGGTCGTAAAGGCGACCGTTCAGATCATAATGATGCGCAACATTGCGACGTGATTTTTTAAGAGAGTTTAATCCCTTGAGGGGACGCGCAAAATATCGGAGTCGGTCCTCGATTTCTTCAAAGACGTGGCCACCCTCCATGATGTTGGCCATCAAAACCCTCATCAAGGTCTCAAGCGTACATCCTTCAGGGGCGAGTTCTCCCGCCATATATTCTTCGCCAAACGCCAGGCCTGAATTGATGACCAGAGAGCGTTCGGCCTGCTTCGTTTTCAGATGAAGCCCTGCTTCAAGGCCGGGTTTGGGGCCTCTGTAAGTATGAACAATACCGTCACTGAACGTGACTCTCAGCACTCCAACCTGAATAAATTTCTTCAGAACGAAATCGAGAATGGGTTTCACACCTGCCTCCCTCCTGTTCACGCGCCTCACGACAAAGCGTGACACATCTGTCAGTTTCCTGACCAGAAGAGCAGACAACAAAAAACCCGGCGCGGGAATACCCGGCCGGGTTCTCTGTTTTGGCTATGCCAGCGAAATCAGCCTTCGACTTCTTCCGCAGCAGCAGCTTCGGCAGCAGCTTCTTCAGCTGCGTTCTCGGCCTGCAGTTCGCCGAGGATGTTTTCATCCTCTTCTTCCACGCCAACGGCTTCGCCGCGGGCCTGGCGCTCAGCTTCTTCAGCAGAACGTGCAACGTTGACTGTCAGCGGAATGGACACTTCCGGGTGCAGCACGATGCGGGCTTCCGTCAGGCCAAGGACCTTGATCGGGTGAGCCAGAATAACCTGCTGACGAGCAACCGTCAGGCCGGCATCCGTAGCAGCAACAGCGATGTCGCGCGTGCTGACGGAACCATACAGGCTGCCGCTGTCGCTGGCCTGGCGGATGATAACAACCGAGAGGCTGTCCATACGCTCGGCAAGACGCTCGGCTTCTTCACGCTTCTTGATGTTCAGGGCTTCAAGCTGCGCACGTTCCGTGTCGAAACGCTTGCGGTTTGCAGCCGTGGCACGCATGGCCTTGCCCTGCGGAAGCAGGAAGTTACGTGCGTAACCCGGCTTCACCTGGACAAGATCACCCATCTGGCCGAGATGCTCGACCCGCTGGAGCAGGATCAGTGCGGTCTGGGACATGGTGCTCTCCTCAGCTCACGACGTAGGGGAGCAGGGCGAGGAAGCGGGCACGCTTGATAGCCTGCGCCAGCTCACGCTGCTTCTTGGCCGAAACGGCCGTGATGCGGCTCGGCACGATCTTGCCGCGCTCGGAAAGGAAGCGGCTCAGCAGACGCACGTCCTTGTAGTCGATCTTCGGCGCATTCGGGCCGGAGAACGGGCAGGACTTGCGACGACGGTAGAACGGGCGACGTGCACCAACTGCGGTGCGACGGGTAGCCGGGTTCACTTCTGGGGTGGTTGTCTCGGACATGATTCTTACTCCGCTCCAGCCGCCTCACGAGCATCGTCATGCTCGCCGCGTGCACGATACTCTTCACGGTCTTCACCGCCACGACGCGGGCCGCCACGGCCGCTCTCGAAACGGCCAGCCGGCTTGGAGCCGCCACGGAAACCGCCACGCTCGCCACGGTCGTCGTTCTTGCGAGCCAGAACCGGAGACGGGGTCTCGTCGATCTCGTCAACGCGGAGCGTCAGAACGCGCAGCACGTCTTCGTTCAGACCGAGCTGACGCTCGAGTTCACGCAGCGTGTCAGGGGTGCAGTCGATACCGAGCAGGACGTAATGGCCCTTGCGGTTCTTCTTGATGCGATATGCGAGCGAACGGAGACCCCAGAATTCGCGCTTCTGGATGGAACCACCATGTTCGGTCAGCAGGGCTTCAATGGTCTCGACCAGGCCTTCGACCTGTGCCTGGGACACATCGTTACGTGCAATAAGCACGCTTTCGTACAGTGGCATGAAAACTCCCTTCGGATGAGGTCAACCCAACTGGTCCAGCCCGTGCCGGAGACAGTGCAATCTTGAGGAAAGCGTGGGTATAGCCGGCGCGACGCCACATCGCCCGGCAGGGAAAGGCTGCATTAATCACGCAGACCTTCGAAAATCAAGAATAAACTCAGAGTCGGCGCAGTCTCGGCGGCAGATATTCATCCGGAACATCCCAGACTTCCTGCACGACATGCCGGATCACAAAGCCGCCCTTTTGATAATTGGTCAGAGCCCGCGGATGATCGAGGGTACAGGTATTCACCCGCAGCCGCCAGCTTCCTGCGTCAAACGCCTGAGAAACCGCACAATTCAGCAAAACAGGCCCAAGCCGCCGACCGATCGCAGCAGGCACCAGACCGAAATAGGCCAGATTGGCATCTCCGTGGTCTCTCAAATCCAGTTCATAAAACCCAAGAGCAACTCCGGCAGCATCCCAAAGTACCATAAAATAGACGGAGGGATCATGCAGGATTTCCGCGAGCTGCGCATCCGGCATCGGGCGCCGCATCCACCAGCAATAGTCTTCTCCGACATCGCGATAGAGCTGGCGATAAAGTGTGAGAGCCGGCGGTAGAACCCGTTCAAGGGACAAACCATCCGGAAGCAATGGAGACGCGCAGGACGTACGCGTTTCCAGAAAAGTGACATCCACCTCAAGCCGGGTGGATGCCCCCTTTGGACTGAGCCAGTCCGGCACCATACCCCCGACGATCAGTTATCGTCGAGGAAGGACCGCAGCTTACGGCTACGGCTCGGATGCTTGAGCTTACGAAGCGCCTTCGCCTCGATCTGACGGATACGCTCACGGGTCACGTTGAACTGCTGCCCAACTTCTTCAAGCGTGTGATCCGTGTTCATACCGATACCGAAACGCATGCGAAGCACACGCTCTTCACGAGGCGTCAGGGATGCCAGAACGCGGGTTGTGGCTTCACGCAGGTTCGTCTGGATCGCAGCGTCCAGCGGAATGACGGCCGTCTTATCCTCGATGAAGTCACCGAGATGGCTGTCTTCCTCATCACCAATCGGCGTCTCCAGAGAGATCGGCTCCTTGGCGATCTTCAGAACCTTGCGAACCTTCTCCAGGGGCATGCCAAGCTTTTCAGCCAGCTCTTCCGGAGCAGGTTCACGCCCGATCTCGTGCAGCATCTGACGGGACGTCCGCACCAGCTTGTTGATCGTCTCGATCATGTGCACCGGAATACGGATCGTCTTGGCCTGATCCGCGATGGAACGCGTGATCGCCTGACGGATCCACCAGGTGGCATAGGTCGAGAACTTGTAGCCGCGACGGTACTCGAACTTGTCCACCGCCTTCATCAAACCGATGTTGCCTTCCTGAATCAGATCCAGGAACTGCAGACCACGGTTCGTGTACTTTTTGGCAATCGAGATCACGAGACGCAGGTTGGCCTCGATCATTTCCTTCTTGGCACGCGTGGAATCACGCTCACCACGGGAAATGGTCGCATACACACGACGGAACTCGCCAACCGGAAGACCCGTCTCATGCGCCAGCGCAGACAGATCTCCACGGAGACTATGAAGCTGCTCCAGATGGCGGGTGGTCAGCGTCTTCCAGCCCTTGCCCGGCAGAGTGCAGATGAAATCGATCCAGGTTGGATCCATCTCGCGGTTACGATACTTCAGCAGGAAGTCGTCACGCGTGATCTTGCAGCTTTCCGCAAGACGCAGCATCCGGCCTTCCAGAGTATTTAGGCGCTGAACATGAACCTTGATCTGCGCAACCAGTTCTTCGATCCGGTTATTGTGCAGATGAACCTGCTCAACCAGCGTCACCAGTTCGCGACGCAGTTCTTCGTAAACCTGCTCGGACTTGTCCGTTGATTCTTCACCAGCGGTCAATGCTTCCAGACGCTTGGTCTGTAGCTGGCGCAGCTTGTGATACAGCGGCTCAATGGCTTCAAAGCGGGCCAAGATTTCCGGCTTCAGCTTCTCTTCCAGAGCGGACAGAGAAAGGCCACTGCCTTCCTGCTGCTCGCCGTCACCATCCTCGGCATCATCATCGCTATCGTCGTCAGCAGGCTCGTCGCCTTCTTCACCCTCTTCGTCTTCAGGTCCTGGACCACCAGACTGGCTGGCCTCCAGATCCACGATATCGCGAAGTAGCATCTCGCCGTCCTTGAGGCGCTCATGCCAGGAAATGATGGCACGGATCGTCAGTGGGCTTTCGCAAAGCCCGCCAATCATCTCGTCCCGACCAGCCTCAATCCGCTTTGCGATGGCAATTTCGCCTTCGCGGGACAGCAACTCCACCGAGCCCATCTCGCGCAGGTACATGCGCACCGGATCATCTGTCCGGCTGGCAGCTTCAGCGTCGATGTTGCCACCCTGCGGCTCATCGGATTCTTCAGCTTCTTCCTTGGCCTCGTCCTGAGTCGTCTCAGCCTCATCCTGTTCTTCGTTCTCGAGAACCTGAATGCCCATTTCCGACAGAGCTGCCATCACGTCTTCGATCTGCTCAGAGGACATCTGGTCCTGCGGCAGAACGGCGTTCAGCTCGTCAAACGTGATGTGGCCACGCTCACGCCCTTTGGCGATCAGCCGCTTTACGGCAGCGGACTGCGTATCAAGAAGAGTGGCATCCCCCTCCTGTTCCTGCGCGTTCCGATCCGTACCAGAGGCTGTTTTCGTCGCCATGCGTCTCTCCCTCAACTCCACCGAAAGCAAGCAATTCGGCAGCGTGCAGGTGGTCGATCCTGAGCTGTAAGTCAAGGTTCAGACGAAAAAGAATGCAACTTCAAGGCAAGAAAAAACGTTACCGCCGACCTTTTTCAGCTCTCTTCTTCCACATCCTCACCCCGACGCAACGCCTCCAGAACACGCATCCGGGCCAGAAGACTTTCCGGAAAAGAACCGTCTCCGCTTCCTCCTCCAGAGTAAACCTGCATGATGGTTGCCTGAATGTCATTGGCCACTTCACGCTCGAAATTTCGGAAATTTACAAGCCCGTAAAAGTGCCACCAGCTTTCAACAACGTCGACCTTGAGGACATCGTCCCGGTCCTTTCCAAGACCCACTTCACGAGGCATCGGGCTTTCCGTAACGGCGGTCACGATATCCGTCAGGCCATGATTCTCAATCCAGCGCTGACAGTTCTCTTCCGTCAGATCCTCGTCCTGACAGGCCCAGTCCAGAAGGGCCGCGCGAATCCGATCCAGATCACCGGGAAGCGCCAGACTGCTATAAGCCTGTTCCACTTCGGGAAGAATGTCCGGATATCGCAGAAGCAGTGCTGTCAGGATATTCAGCCGCTCCACACTGCCCTGCTCGATATGACGCATCTCTCCCGGAGCCTGCGTCGACAGGGGCAGCGGCGCACCTTTCTTCTGAAACGGCTTTTTCCCACCGCCTCCACCACGCCGGAAACGCGCGAAGAACATATCCAGAAACGTGCTGCGATACTCGGAAGACAAGGCACGATCCGGAATCAGCTTCGAAAGCGCTACCAGCTTTTCCCGAAGCGCCGCCCGCTGATCAGGACCGGGGTCCGACATATTCCCCGTCATCAACCCAAACAGTTCCGTTGCCAGAGAGGTCGCGCCCGATAATGCCTCCCCCATCGCGCCAGCCCCGCGCGAACGGATCAGACTGTCAGGGTCATCCTTCGGATCAAGACGGCAGAAGCGGAGCGTCTTTTCTGGCGACAACAGAGGCAACGCCACTTCACACACACGCAAAGCCGCACGCGCACCAGCCGCATCCCCATCCAGACACAGAATGGGAGACGGCGTCATGCGCCAGAGAAGATCAAGCTGCTCTTCTCCAAGCGCAGTTCCTAAAGGAGCCACCGCTCCCCCGAACCCGGCCTGATCCAGAGCAATGACATCCATATACCCCTCGACCACAACCAACTCGGCGCCCTTGTGGACAGCCTCACGGGCCAAATCGAGATTGTAGAGGGTTCGTCGTTTGGAAAAGAGCGCCGTTTCCGGTCCGTTCAGATATTTCGGCTGACCATCACCCAAAGTCCGTGCGCCGAAGGAAATGATTTTCCCGCGCCGGTCCCGGATTGGAAACGTCACGCGATTGAAGAACAGCTCACCCTTGGGCTGCCCTCTATCATCCACACGCAGAATACCAGCCTGCACCAGCATCTCAGGCGTCACATCATGAGCACGCAGTTCTTCGACCAGATGCCGCCCATCGCCGGACCATCCCAATCCGAACCGCTCTATCGTCGCGTCACTCAGCCCACGTCCACGAAGGTAAGCCAACCCTTCCCGGCCTTCCGGAAGAAAAAGCCGACGCCGGTAGCTCGCCTGAACGAGGGAGAGCACATCCCCAAGAGACTTAACCTCCCGCGCACGCGCCTCACTTCGTGGGTCCTGCTTCGGAACTTCAAGTCCGGCTTCAGCGGCGAGCTGCTCCACAGCCTCCGGAAAACTTCGGCCATCGCTCTGCATGACAAAAGAAATCGCATCGCCATGCGCGCCACAGCCGAAACAATGGAAATGGTCGTCATAGACGTAGAAAGACGGCGTCTTCTCCCCATGGAAAGGACAACACGTTTTCCAGTTCCGGCCCGAGCGAACGAGCTTGTTCCGCCGCCCGATCAGGGAGGCCAGGGGCGTCCGGTTGCGGAGTTCATCCAGAAAGGCAGCATCAAATGCCATGGGGCAGCAGGAGCCTTTCAATCAATTCTGTCAGGAAGGATGCGTCTTACCGCGAGCGGAAAAGAAAATCCATCATCCCCAATCTGAGCAAACCTGCTGGTTACAGGCAGAACCACCCGTTTCAGAAATAATCGTAACTGCTTTTCGGCCTGTCGCCGCTTACATTATGTCAAATGAAAGAAACTTTTTTTCTTTTGACACCCATCAAGGGAAGAGAGGCAAATATAGCGTCAATATGGCAGTCGAACGAGGCGCAGCCCCTGCATCCCTTTAGTGGGGTGGATGAGTCGCGCCTTCACAAAAGATTAAAGACGCAGGATTTCAACCTATGACCGTCAAAATCACGGTATTAAAAGAACAGGACGAAGGTGGCGAACGCCGCGTCGCCCTGATCCCGCAGGTTGTCGAGCGCCTCAGCAGCCTCGGCGTCTCTTTCGCGATGGAAAACGGGGCCGGTGCCGCCTCTTCCTATCCGGATGAAACCTATAAAGACGTAACCCTTTCAACAGACCGGAAGGCCCTGCTCAGCGACGCGGACATCGTCCTCGCCGTTCAGCCGCCAACCATTGAAACCGTTCAGGCCATGAAGCCCGGCGCCATTCTGGTGTCCTTCATCTACGGCCGAAACCATCCAGATCTGGTCAAGGCCCTGCGCGACCAGAAAGTAACCTGCTTCGCCATGGAACTGGTTCCCCGCATTTCCCGCGCACAGGCCATGGACGCCCTGTCCAGTCAGGCAACCCTCGCAGGCTATTACGCCGTGCTGCTCGGGTCCGTGCACATGACCAAGATCCTTCCCATGATGACCACCGCCGTTGGCTCCCTGCGGGCCGCACAGGTTCTGGTCATGGGCCTTGGCGTCGCTGGCCTACAGGCCCTCGCCACTGCCAAGCGCCTTGGCGCGGTGACAGAAGGCTATGACGTCCGACCTGAGACACGCGAAGAAGCCCAGTCTCTCGGTGCAAAATTCGTCGATACCGGCGTGAATGCGACAGGAACCGGCGGATACGCCCGCGAACTGACGGACGAAGAAAAGCAGACGGTCCGCAAGGCCATCAGCGATCACATTGCCCGTGCTGACCTGATCGTCACCACAGCCGCAGTCCCCGGCAAGAAGGCCCCCCGCCTGATTGATGCCGAGCAGATCAAGGCCATGAAACCCGGCTCCGTCATCATCGACCTTGGTGCAGAAGGCGGCGGCAACTGTGAGGGCACACAGGCTGGCCAGACGGTTCAAGTTGGCCCGACCACGATCGTGGGCCCGATCAATGTTCCGTCCATGCTCGCTCTTCAGGCCAGTGAACTCTACTCCAAGAATATCATGCATCTGCTCCAGCAGATCCTGACCAAAGACGGTCAGATCCAGCTGGATTTCACGGACGAAGTCATTTCCGGCACCGCCCTCACTCATGATGGCTACATCACGAACGAAGGCATCCGCACGGCCGTCGATCCGAATTCCCCGGCACCGCCCGCACCGCAACCCCCTGCCCCGGCTGCCGCTCCCGCCGCACCGGCACAGGCTTCAGGACAGGAGGCCGCACGATGATCACCGCAATGACCTTCATCATCGCGCTCTACATCTTCATGCTCGCCGCCTTCACGGGCTACGAGGTCATAAGCCGCGTGCCCTCCATTCTGCACACACCGCTGATGTCCGGCTCGAACTTCGTGCACGGCATCGTGGTCGTAGGTGCGCTGACAGCCCTGTTCAACGCCTCTTCCGTCCTTGAACAGATCGTCGGCTTCCTTGGCGTCGTCATGGGTGCCGGTAACGTCGTCGGCGGTTACGTCGTGACAGACCGCATGCTGGCCATGTTCAAACCCAGTGACAAAGCTGCTCCGCAGAAGGGAGCACAGAAATGATTCTCCTCGAATATATCGTCGCCATCAGCGCCCTGATCGCCTCCGGCCTGCTGGTCTACGGTCTCAAGCGCATGTCCTCTCCCGTCACGGCCGTTTCCGGCATCGTGACGGCTGGCTGGGGTATGCTCTTCGTCACAGTTGCCAGCTTCCTCGGCATTTTCAGCGTTTCTGAAGCTGCAAAGCCGCATCTGGTCATCAATGTCATTCTGGCCATTCTTGGCCTCGTCATCGGTGGTGGCTGGGCTGGCTGGAAAGGCCGCAGCGTTGCCATGACGGCCATGCCGCAGATGGTCGCTCTCTTCAACGGCATGGGTGGCGGTGCTGCCGCAGCAGTGTCCGTCATCGCTCTGACTGGCCCGAAAGAAACAGGCATCGTTCCGCTTCTCGTCACCGTCGCCGGTGGCCTGATCGGCAGCATGTCCCTGTCAGGGTCCATCATCGCCTGGGCCAAGCTCGATGGCCGGATGAACAAGCCGATCCGCTTTGGCGGCCAACGTATCGTCAATGCTACCGTCTTTATGCTGACCGTCCTGCTCGGCATCATGGCAGCCTTCCTGTACCATCAGGATGGCGGCGGTATCGCCACGCTGCTGTTCTTCATCGGTGCTCTGCTGGCTGGTATCTGCATGACGATCCCCATCGGCGGCGCAGACATGCCGGTCGTGATCTCGCTCTACAACGCCTTCACGGGTCTGGCCGTCGGCCTCGAAGGCTATGTCATGGCCGATCCGGCCCTGATGATCGCCGGTATGGTCGTGGGTTCTGCCGGTACACTGCTGACGGTCATGATGGCCAAAGGCATGAACCGCTCCATTTCCAACGTGCTGTTCAGTAATTTCGGTGAAGCTTCTGCCTCCACGGCCACAGGTCCGCAGAAAGAAGCCAAATCCGTCGCTCCGGGCGATGCTGCCACGACGATGCGCTATGCCTCGTCTGTCATCATCGTTCCGGGTTACGGTCTGGCCGTCGCTCAGGCTCAGGGCAAGCTGTACGACTTCGTCAAGCAGCTTCAGGCCGCAGGCGTGGATGTCAAGTTCGCCATCCACCCGGTCGCCGGTCGTATGCCGGGCCACATGAACGTGCTGCTCGCCGAAGCCGGCGTCCCGTATGACATGATCTACGATATGGAAGACATCAACGACAGCTTTGCTGACACGGATGTCGCCCTCATTATCGGCGCCAATGACGTAGTGAACCCGTCGGCTCGAACCGACAAGTCCTCCCCGATCTACGGCATGCCGATCCTGAATGCCGACAAGGCCCATCAGGTGTTCGTCATCAAGCGTGGCATGGGCATGGGTTATTCTGCTGTCGAAAACCCGCTCTTCTTCCAGGACAACTGCGCCATGGTCTTCGGCGACGCGCAGGCCGTCCTCAGCAAGATGGTCGAAGCCGTCAAGGCGCTCGGCACATCGTAAACCAGTTCTCAAGGAGACACTTCAATGGCTGATACAATGCTAGCTGCCGTCGTCCGCGAGTTCGGAAAGCCTCTCTCCGTTGAGAGGCTTCCCATCCCCGAGATCCGGCCCGACCAGATCCTCGTCAAGGTTGATACCTGTGGCGTGTGCCACACCGACCTTCATGCTGCGGAAGGAGACTGGCCTGCAAAGCCTAATCCTCCGTTCATCCCCGGCCACGAAGGCGTCGGCCACATCGTTGCAGTTGGCAGCCAGGTCAAACACTCCAAGGTTGGAGACATGGTCGGCGTGCCCTGGCTCTATTCCGCCTGTGGTCACTGCGAACACTGTCTGGGTGGCTGGGAGACACTGTGTAAGGATCAGGATGACACCGGCTATACGGTCAATGGCTGCTTCGCCGAATATGTCGTCGCAGACCCGAACTATGTCGCACACCTGCCCAGCACCATTGACCCGCTTCAGGCAGCACCAGTCCTCTGCGCCGGTCTCACTGTCTACAAGGGCCTCAAGATGACCGAGGCTCACCCCGGTCAGTGGATGGCTATTTCAGGTGTTGGCGGTCTGGGTCAGATGGCCGTTCAATACGCAGTCGCCATGGGCATGAATGTCGTGGCCGTCGATATTGATGACGACAAGCTCGCCACTGCCAAAAAGCTTGGCGCTGCCCTGACCGTCAATGCCAAGGACAAGGACCCGGCAGCCTTTATCCAGCAGGAAGTTGGCGGCGCTCACGGTGCTCTTGTCACGGCTGTGGGCCGCACCGCGTTCTCGCAGGCCATGGGCTATGCCCGCCGTGGGGGCACGATCGTTCTGAACGGCCTGCCACCTGGAGACTTCCCGGTCTCGATCTTCGATATGGTCATGAACGGCACAACCATTCGCGGATCCATCGTCGGCACACGGCTCGACATGATCGAAGCCATGGATTTCTTTGCCCGCGGCAAAGTAAAATCCGTCGTCACCGCAGACAAGATCGAGAACATCAACACGATCTTCGACAACCTCAAGAATGGACGCCTCCAGGGCCGCACGGTTCTGGATTTCCGTTCCTGAGACCTTAGAAAGCACAGCCCATGTTTGCCATGCAGCTCCGCCAACACCACCGGCCTCTGGAATGGGTGGAGCTGCCAGACCCCGAACCCGGACCGGACGAAATCCGCATCCGCATGGGGGCCTGCGGCGTCTGCCGCACAGACCTGCATGTCGTGGACGGCGAACTCGCCAACCCCACCCTTCCGATTATTCCCGGCCATGAAATCGTCGGGCGAATTGATAAACTCGGCAGCAACGTTACGAGCCTGAGTGTTGGGGAACGGGTCGGTATCCCGTGGCTCGGCCATACCTGTGGGCATTGCTATTACTGCACACACGGGATGGAAAATCTCTGCGACCATCCCCTTTTCACAGGCTTCACCCGCAATGGCGGCTACGCAACCATGACGGTTGCTGATGCAAGATATGCCTTTCCCATGGGTGACAAGGGGGAAGACAAGGATCTCGCCCCCCTGCTTTGCGCTGGAATGATCGGCTGGCGCTGTCTCAGCAAAGCTGGAGACGGCAAAAAGATCGGCCTGTATGGCTTCGGAGCCGCCGCTCACATCATCATTCAGGTGCTGCGCTGGCAGGGACGCGAGGTTTATGCCTTCACATCCCCCGGAGACACAGAGAAGCAAGCATTTGCCCGCTCCCTTGGCGCCGTATGGGCAGGCGGTTCAGACGAACTTCCCCCCGAACCACTTGATGCCGTAATCCTGTTTGCGCCTGTCGGCGCGCTGGTTCCAGCCGGGCTAAAAGCCGTTCGCAAGGGCGGAAAGGTCGTGTGTGGCGGCATCCACATGAGCCCGATCCCGTCTTTTTCCTATGATACGCTTTGGGAAGAACGTGAAATCGTCTCCGTTGCCAATCTAACCCGGCAGGACGGGTTGGATTTTCTGAAGCTGGCTCCGGAGATCGGCATCAAGGTCACGAATACGCCTTATGCCCTCAAAGACGCCAATCAGGCTCTAAATGATTTGCGCCATGGCCGCTTTGAAGGCGCGGCTGTCCTGCTTCCATAGCGCAGAAAATATTTCCGTTTCCGCCGTCAGGGCACCCTATTTTTATTCCTGAAGAGAGTTCTTGAAACCATCCCGAGTGGCCAGATATTCTTATTCCACATAAGAAACAAATAATGGGAACGGAGACTTTTATCCTATGTACCGACTGCTAAAAGCTTCCATACTTGCCATTGCTCTCGCAGGGGTCGGCATTTGTCCCGCCAGTCAGGCGCAGACTCTCCCACCTTTAAAGAGCATCTCCGTTTACGGGCAGAAAATCCGCTTTCTGGAAGCCGGAACAGGCCCGGATCTTGTTCTGGTCCACGGCTTGGGAAGTAGCGCCACAATGGACTGGGGCAAAGTCATCCCTGGGCTGGCCCAGCATTATCATGTCATCGCTATGGACCAACTCGGCTTCGGATCATCCGAGAAGCCATTAATCGCCTACGGTATCCAAACATGGGTGGACATGCTGGATGGCTTTCTGAAAGCCAAACACATCACACATTTTATACTTGCCGGGGAATCCCTTGGGGGCTGGATCGCGGGGCTTTACGTCGTCGAAGCCGCACAAGACTCTTCCATGGCCATGCCAAGTCGTCTTGTCCTAAGCGATGCAGCGGGTCACCGATCACTCGTCGAGCACGGATTACCTCTTTTCGGCCCCGTCTCATTTTCCGGAATCCGTACAGGACTCAGAGGCCTGTTTTACAACAAGGCCCTCATTACTGATGACCTGGTGAAAGCAACATTTCAAACCCGGATGGCCGAAGGCGCACAATACACACAGGAAAGTTTTGCAAGAAACGTCAATGCGCCAGACACTTTTCTTGATAACCGCATGGCAGCCATCCAGATCCCAACGCTCGTGATCTGGGGCCAGAATGATCAGGTTATTCCCCTATCGGACGGCCACGATTTTGCCGCCCACATTCCGAACGCTCATCTGGTCATCATTCCACACTCAGGTCATGCCCCAGGCATTGAGCGCCCCGAGGAATTTCTGAACGCTGTAACGCCCTTTCTGGCTTCACACTAAAGCAGCCCCGGTGAATTGAGAGCTGCAGGGATACCGTCTCTTTTGTCCTGAGCCTCAATATACATCCGCAAGACAGCCGGATATCGCGCGCGTGTTGTTTTCTCCAGCATCGAAACGCCTCGCTCTACGTCTCCGGCTGACATCGCATCATCCCAATCCAGAGACAGCAGCACGATAATACTGTCAGGCCCCCGGGTCTCCGTCACAACTTCATTGATTCCAACAATCCCCGGAAGCTTTTGCGCTTCGGCGCGAACAAACGCATCAATTTCCGGATTACTTTCGCCCACAAGAAGAGAGCGCGTCTCATTGGTCAGTAAACCTGCCACGACGACCAGCACGACACCGATCAAAAGCGATGCAATCCCGTCCAGAACATGCAGCCCCGTTACAACGGAAAGCACCGTAAACAGAAGAGCAATCACCAGACTGACCAGAGCAGCCCCATCTTCAAATAATACGACAAACAATCCCGGATCTGCACTTCGACGGATCATTCGCCACAAAGAAACACCCTCGCTCCGAGGCAGGGATTTCACAGCCGCAAAGAAACCATATCCTTCCATGCTGCCAGAAATCGCCAGAATGATGACATTCATCCACCAGCCCGGAAAAACATGCCCCAGCAGATGCACCGGCTGCATCTCCGCCGGGTGCATGACTTTTTCCCAGCCTTCGTACAAAGACGCAACGCCACCGCCCACAAACAGCGCACCCGCTACAACCATCGTCCAGAAATACAGCTCACGATGATATCCAAGCGGGTGCTCTTTGGTTGCCGGAGCCGTAGCTCTCTTCATACCAACAAGCAGCAGGATCTGGTTTCCACAGTCCACGAAAGAATGAACCGTTTCAGCCAGCATGGCAGCCGAGCCTGTCAGAAGTGCTGCCACGCCTTTCACGCAGGCAATGCCAAAATTGACACCCAACGCGATGAAAACGACTTTCGTTGAACCACCAGCAGACATGAAGTCCTCATTTCCGTGAACAAGGACCAACTGAGCCCCTGAATAGTCTGCGTCAAACCCCATGGACCGTCACGGGTTCATTACAGATCGCCACAAAAAAAGCCGCCCTTAAATAAGGACGGCCTTTTGCATACGGGCATAATTGCCTTTTCAGGCAGCAAGCCGAGCCTTCACCAGACCACTAGCCTTGGCCGGATCAAGATCAGCACCAAAGCGCTCTTTCAGAACCGCCATGACCTTGCCCATATCCTTCATGCTCGCGGCACCAACAGCCGTCACAGCCTCATCAATCGCAGCCTTCAGAGTATTCTCATCCAGCTCAGGAGGCAGATAAGACTGGATCGTGGCGATCTCGCCCTCTTCCTTCTCGGCAAGCTCCGGACGACCACCCTGACGGTACATATTTGCAGATTCTGTGCGGGATTTGATCATGGAGCGCAGGGCCGAAATCATGTCTGCTTCCGTTACCTCCCCACTCTTGGCACGCGCCGCAACTTCAAGGTCCTTGAGCTTGGCCGTGATGCCACGGATCTGCGCCACCTTTTCAGACTGACCTGCCTTCATTGCAGCCTTGAGATCGTCCATGATCTGTGCACGAAGTGACATGCGCCTTCTCCCATTTGTTCAGAGGCCCGAGAGCCTCAGTGCCTGTTCATGGCCGCAAACTCGCACAAAAGCAGACGTCCAACAATGGAAGCCCTGCTAAGGGAAGTTTTTTCCCACCCTTTTTTGGTCCACCGAGAATCACATGGGAAAAAACTTCCCATCCGCTTCCTAATCGCTTATCAGACCTGAAAGTGAACACGGAGCCAGGAACGGGCGACCATGGACATCGACAGAATCATCGAAAAAGCCGGAGGTGCAGACGAGATCGCTGCTCTTGCCGGCGTCGGCCTCGAAGCCGTCCGCAAGTGGCGTCAGTCGCGAACCGTGCCGACCAAGCACTGGCCCGCCCTGCTACGCGTTCCCGGAATCGAACTCCAGGACCTGACTTCCGCTGAAACCCCGCAAGAAAGAGAGACGGACGTGTCCAATTCCTGCCCTGCCGGCGCCAATGCCGCCCTTGTCCTTGCAGATGGCACGGTCCTGTGGGGCCGAGGCTTCGGCGCCCATACCGATGGTGCCGTCGGTGAACTCTGCTTCTCCACCGGCATGACCGGCTATCAGGAAACCCTGACGGACCCGTCTTTCGCCGGGCAGATCGTGACCTTCACCTTCCCGCATATTGGCAATGTCGGCACGAACACGGACGACAATGAAGCGCCGAAGATGGCCGCTCTTGGCGCCGTCGTGAAGGAAGACGTCACCGCTCCGGCAAGCTGGCGTTCCATGGAATCCCTCGATGGCTGGCTGAAGCAGCATGGCCGCGCAGGTATCAGCGGAGTAGACACCCGCGCAGTAACCCGCTCCCTGCGTGACAATGGCCCGCAAACTGCCATTCTTGCCTTCCCGGCGAATGGTCGGATCGACACCGACAGCCTGCTGAACCGCGCCCGCCAGTGGCCCGGCCTCGAAGGCATGGACCTTGCAAAAGAGGTCACGCAGCCAAAGCGCGTCTGGACAGAAGGCGTATGGGAAAGCACACGTCCGGCCCGTACCGAGAACCGACGCCGCGTGGTCGCCATGGACTACGGCGCCAAGGACAACATCCTGCGCTGCCTCGTGACCGCTGGTTGTGACGTCACGGTTCTGCCCGCGACCGCTACGGCTGAGGAAATTCTGGAACTGAAGCCCGAAGGTGTGTTCCTGTCCAACGGCCCGGGCGACCCGGCAGCAACCGGCACCTACGCCGTCCCGGCCATCAAGAGCGTTCTGGATGCCAACGTCCCAGTCTTTGGCATCTGCCTTGGCCATCAGCTTCTCGCACAAGCCCTCGGCGGAAAGACCTACAAGCTGGATCGTGGCCATCGCGGCGCCAACCAGCCCGTCAAGGACATCGAAAGTGGCCGTGTGGAAATCACCAGCCAGAACCATGGCTTCGCCGTGGATGAGAAGTCCCTGCCCGCCGATGTGAAAGTGACGCATGTGAGCCTGTTCGATGGCTCCAACGAAGGCATTGCTTCCACCGCGAAGGATGCCTTCTCCGTTCAGTATCACCCCGAGGCCAGCCCTGGTCCGTCTGACAGTTTCTATCTTTTCGAGCGTTTCGTCGCGGTCATGGACCGTCGCGCCAAAGCAGGAGCCTGAGCCATGCCAAAACGGACAGACATCAAGTCCATCCTGATCATCGGCGCAGGCCCGATCGTTATCGGACAGGCCTGCGAGTTCGATTACTCTGGCGCACAGGCCTGTAAGGCCCTGCGTGAGGAAGGCTATCGCGTTATCCTCATCAACTCCAACCCGGCCACGATCATGACCGATCCGGGCCTGGCGGACGCGACCTATATCGAGCCGATCACGCCGGAATTCGTCGAGCGCATCATCCTCAAGGAAAAGCCCGACGCCGTCCTGCCGACCATGGGTGGCCAGACAGCCCTGAACGCCGCCATGGCGCTCGACAAGTCCGGCTTTCTCAAGAAGCACAATGTGGAACTGATCGGCGCGGACGCAGAGGTCATTGATCGCGCGGAAGACCGCCAGAAGTTCCGCGAGGCCATGGACGAGATCGGGATCGAAAGCCCGCGCAGCACCATTGCCCATACACTGGAAGAAGCCCGCGCAGCGCTAGCCGATGTCGGCCTGCCCGCCATTATTCGCCCGTCCTTCACTATGGGCGGCGCTGGCGGCGGCATCGCGTATAACCGTGAAGAGTTTGACCAGATCGTCGCGGGCGGCCTCGATGCCTCCCCGACGACGGAAGTTCTGATTGAAGAGTCCGTTCTCGGCTGGAAAGAGTACGAGATGGAAGTGGTCCGCGACACCGCGGATAACTGCATCATCATCTGCTCCATCGAAAACATCGACCCGATGGGCGTGCATACCGGTGACTCTATTACCGTCGCACCAGCACTGACGCTGACCGACAAGGAATACCAGCGCATGCGCGACGCCTCACTGGCGTGCCTGCGCAAGATCGGCGTCGAGACCGGTGGCTCCAACGTGCAGTTCGGTGTCAATCCGGCTGATGGCCGCATGGTCGTCATCGAAATGAACCCGCGCGTCTCCCGGTCTTCCGCGCTGGCGTCCAAGGCAACCGGCTTCCCGATCGCCAAGATCGCCGCCAAGCTGGCCGTTGGTTACACGCTGGACGAACTCAAGAACGACATCACCAAGACGACCCCGGCCTCCTTCGAGCCGACGATCGACTACGTTGTCGCCAAAATTCCCCGCTTCACGTTCGAGAAGTTCCCTGGCTCTCCGGCCCTGCTTTCGACGTCCATGAAGTCGGTCGGCGAAGCCATGTCCGTAGGCCGCTCCTTTGCCGAAGCCATCCAGAAGGGCTTCCGCTCCATGGAAACGGGCCTGACCGGTCTGGACCCGGTTGAAGCACCCGGCGACGGCTCCAAGGACGCCTATCTGGCTGCCCTCGCAGAACCACGCCCCGAGCGTATCCTGATGGCCGCACAGGCGCTCCGCGCTGGCCTGACGGTTGAGGAAGTTCAGCAGGCCTGCAAGTTCGAACCATGGTTCCTGCGCCAGCTTGAAGACATCATCGCGTCAGAGCGTGACGTTGAGAAGAATGGCCTCCCCAAGGACGCCTACGGCTTCCGTCGCCTGAAGGCTCAGGGCTTCTCGGACCGTCAGCTTGCCCGCCTGTCAGGTCAAAACGAAGCAGACGTTCTGGCACAGCGCGAAGCTTTGAGCGTCGTACCAGTCTATCGCCGCATCGACACCTGCGCCGCCGAGTTCGCCTCCGACACGCCGTATCTGTACTCCACCTATGAAGGCGGGTTCGGCACACCGGAATGTGAAAGCCAGCCGACAGGCCGCGACAAGATCATCATTCTGGGCGGTGGCCCGAACCGGATCGGTCAGGGCATCGAGTTCGATTACTGCTGCGTTCATGCCGCTTACGCCCTGCGAGAAGCTGGCTTTGAAACAGTCATGGTCAACTGCAACCCGGAAACGGTCTCCACGGACTACGACACGTCCGACCGCCTGTATTTCGAGCCACTTACAGCCGAAGACGTCATTGCCCTCATCCGCACGGAAGCGCGTGGCGGTAAGGTTCTGGGCTGCATCGTGCAGTATGGCGGCCAGACCCCGCTGAAGCTTTCCCGCGCACTGGAAGAGGCAGGCATCCCACTCCTCGGCACCCCTGCCGATGCGATTGACCGCGCCGAAGACCGCGAACGTTTCCAGGCCATGCTGCGCAAGCTCGGTCTACGCCAGCCACGCAACGGCATCGCCCGCACGCCCGCAGACGCTGAAAAGGTTGCGGAAGAAGTTGGTTATCCGGTCGTTGCCCGCCCATCCTACGTTCTGGGCGGACGCGCGATGGAAATCGTGTATGACAATGCTGGTCTGAAGCATTACCTCAACACGGTTCTTCGTGCTGCCGGACCGGAAGTTTCAACCGGCCCGATCCTGCTCGACCATTACCTGAACGACGCCATCGAAGCCGATGTGGACTGCATTGCCGACGGCGAGACGGTCTATGTCGCCGGCGTCATGGAGCACATCGAAGAAGCCGGTATCCATTCCGGTGACTCGGCCTGCTCCCTCCCGCCCTACACGCTCTCCCCGGCGCTGGTGACAGAACTCCGCGCCCAGACGGAAGCCATGGCTCGTGAGCTTGGCATCCGTGGCCTGATGAACGTGCAGTACGCCATCAAGGATCAGGAAGTCTTCGTTCTTGAAGTGAACCCACGCGCATCCCGTACCGTACCGTTCGTCGCCAAAGCGACAGGCGTTCCGGTTGCAAAGATTGGTGCCCGTGTCATGGCTGGCGCGCGCCTGTCCGAGTTCCGTCTGGATGGCGGCGCAGTCTCCCCGCATGTCGCCGTCAAGGAAGCCGTCTTCCCGTTCCATCGCTTTGCGAACGCTGACACGATCCTTGGTCCGGAAATGCGCTCCACGGGTGAAGTCATGGGGCTGGATTCCAGCTTCGAACGCGCTTTTGCCAAGTCGCAGCTTGCTGCTGGCGTGAAGCTGCCTCTGTCCGGAACAGTCTTCCTATCCGTCCGTGACAGCGACAAGGGGCATGTCCAGCCGCTGGCCCGCAAGCTTGTGGAAATGGGATTCACCATCCTTGCCACCAGTGGGACGGCATCACGCCTTGAAGCGGCCAACATTCCCGTGAAGCGCGTCAACAAGGTGATGCAGGGCCGCCCGAACTGCGTGGATGCCATCCGCTCCGGCGACGTGCAGATGGTCATCAACACGTCTCAGGGCGGTCAGGCGGCGCGTGACAGCTACGACATCCGTCGCGGCGCCCTGACAATGGGTATCCCGCATTACACAACGATTGCCGGTGCACGCGCTGCAACATACGCAATCGCCGTCCTCAAAGAAGGCGATTTGGGCGTTGCGCCACTCCAGTCTTACTTCAAAGGCGAGTTCTAACATCTCCTCATAACAAAAAAGCCCGTCAGAATAATCTGGCGGGCTTTTTTGTTCTTACTCGCCCGAATACCGAAGAATATCCCCCGGCTGGCAGTCGAGCACGCGACATAGAGCCTCCAGAGTGGAAAACCTGATCGCCTTTGCCTTGCCAGTCTTGAGAATGGAAAGGTTGGCAAGCGTCAGACCCACCTTCTCCGACAACTCCGTCAAAGACATGCCCCGCTCTTTCAGAAGCTCATCCAGACTGATCCGGACAGGCATCAGATGACCTCATCTATTTCAGATTGAAGCCGGTTACCTAACTTAAATACAGTTCCTCTACTTGAGACAGACCATATTTTCCTATGTTGTTTTCCTGACATCAGGATCTTGAATCCTTACCCTTGGCGCTTTGTTTTATTATCGCTAATCGATAAATAAAAACACCCTACCTTGCATAAAACCCCCTGAAATCCTATGTTGTCTGGCTATTCATTCAATTTCAGCTATGCTTTCTCAAGGATTTCAGAGTGCAGAAGATCCCAATGACCGCGCAGGGACTACAGCGTCTCGAAGACGAACTGCGAACTCTCAAGAGCGTCGATCGTCCCGCAGTCATTCGCGCCATTGCGGAAGCACGCGAACACGGCGATCTTTCTGAAAACGCAGAGTATCATGCCGCTCGTGACCGCCAGTCCTTCATCGAAGGACGCGTGCTTGAGCTTGAAAGCATCGTCTCCTCCGCCGACGTGATTGATCCTTCCACGTTCACAGGCACCAAGGTCCGCTTCGGCGCGCATATCGAAGTCGTGGATGAAGAGACAGACAAGGAAAACGCCTACCAGATCGTCGGCGTCCATGAAGCCGACATCAAGCAGGGCCTGATCTCCATCTCGTCCCCGCTCGCCAAAGCCCTGATCGGCAAGGATGTGGGCGATACCATCTCCGTTCCCGCTCCCGGCGGCGACCGCACCTACGAGATCCTGAAAGTCACATACCGCTAATGTCTGACGTCCTGACGTCCACCGCCCCTGTCGTTACCATCCAGGACATCGAGAGCGCCCATGAGCGCATCGCGTCCACAGTGGTACGCACGCCAACGATTACCTGCCCCGCCCTGTCCCGTCTGACAGGCGCGGACATTACGCTCAAGCTCGAAAACCTTCAGGCCATTGGCTCCTTCAAGGAGCGGGGTGCTGCCAACAAAATGGCGCTCCTGACGGCTGAAGAACGCGCACGCGGCGTGATTACCGTCTCGGCAGGCAATCACGCGCAGGGAGTGGCCCGTCAGGCCAGTCTTCTTGGTATCGACGCCACCATCGTCATGCCGCGCTTTACGCCAGCATCAAAGGTTGCGGCAACGCAGGCCTGGGGCGCAAACGTGGTTCTGGCTGGCGACGATTTTGCGCAGGCCTGCATCACAGCAGAAGACCTTCAGAAAACGGAAGGACGCGTCCTCGTCCATCCGTTCAATGATCCTGCCGTCATTGCAGGACAGGGCACGGCGGCTCTGGAACTGCTTCAGGACGCCCCCCAGATTGACACGGTCGTTGTGCCAGTTGGTGGTGGTGGTCTGATTGGTGGCTTTGCAACCGTGATGGCGGCCTTACGGCCGGACGTGGAAGTCATTGGCGTACAGGTCGAGGCCTATGCATCCCTGGCTGCCTTCCCTCAAGAGGGAGGCCCGACGCTCGGCGGCTCCACGATCGCGGAAGGCATTGCCGTTACCACGATGGGCGAACACTGCCTGAACGCATTCCGCCACCGGATTTCCAGAATTCTGGTAGTCAATGAGCTTCAGGTCGAAAGCGCCATCACCACGCTCGCCGAGAAAGCCAAACAGGTCTGCGAAGGAGCCGGGGCCACGGGACTGGCTGCCGTTATCGCCAATCCGGAACTGTTCAAGGATCGAAAAGTCGCCCTTCCCCTGTCTGGTGGCAACATCAACGCCCGTATTCTGGCAAACACAATCCTGCGCTCGCTTCTGCGGGACGGACGCATCCTACGCCTGATTTTCCAGATCCCCGACCGACCCGGCATGCTGGCCGATATTTCGGCCCGGATTGGCAATTACGGTGGAAACATCATCGAAGTGTCCCATCACCGTCTGTTCGCCTCCCCATCCGTGCAAACGGCAGAACTGGTCGTGATGATTGAAGCCCGCGATACGGAGCATGCCAAACAGATCGAGACCGATCTGTCCCGGCATTACATCGTACGCAGGGACTAAAAACTCATGTATTCTTTCATACTGGCTGCCGCCACAGGCCTCATGCTCGCAGGTAGCCCCAATCTTCCAGAAAACTCGGACCTTCAGCAGAAGCCCGGCGCAGGGACGCCAGAATATCCTATTGAAGCCTTTGAACATGGTGAAACTGCCAAGACTGAAGTCTCCTGCGACATCAGCGAAGCAGGCACTCCCTCAAACTGTCACATCGCGAAGTCGAACAACCCCCACTTTAACGCCTCGGCGCTAGAGTTCGTGCAACGTATGCGTTATGTCCCTGCCCGCAGGAACGGCAAAAATATTGCCGTCCCCAATCACATCGAACACGTTGATTTCACGATTTAGAGCAACAGCTCAAACGCCCTCTACAATAACAACATTGTAAGACGCGGCTTTCCAGCGATGCTTTGCGGCAGCCTGATACTCCGGGCTGTCGTACCAGGCACGGGCAGAAGTGATATCCGGAAATTCGATAATGACCACACCGTCCGGCTCAATACCTTCAAGCTTTTCCTGCTTTCCGTAAGCAGCCAGAATTTTGGCGGGATGGCCCTTGAAGGTCTCCCCAACCGTATCTGAGTACGCTTGAAATTCAGCGGGATCTGTCAGTTTGTCGCGAATGAAAATAGCGTAGGCGGTCATGGATGAAACTCCCGAGAAAAGGATGATGATCCATAACCGGCCACAAAACGGCGTAACATTCAGCACACAAGCGCGTGTGCCAAATATTTGCGTCTATTAGCGCGTCCCGAACAGACGGTCGCCAGCATCTCCCAGACCGGGGACAATATAGCCGTGCTCATCAAGCTTCTGATCCACACAACACGTCACGACCTGCACATCCGGATGCAGCTCCGTCATGTGAGCAATTCCTTCCGGAGCTGCTAGCAGACAGGCGAAAACAGGTGCGATTGCTCCCGCTTCTTTAACACGCGTGACAGCAGCAGCAGCAGAGTGCCCGGTGGCCAGCATCGGGTCCAGAACAATGCAGGTCCGGCCCGGAACATCACTCGGCATGTTGAAGTAGTATTCACTGACTTCCAGCGTCTCATGGTCCCGGCGAAGACCAATATGACCGACACGCGCAGACGGCACGAGATCCAGCATTCCATCCAGAAGGCCGTTGCCGGCACGCAGGATGGAGACGAAGCAGAGCTTCTTGCCGTCCAGTTCCTCACCTTCCATGAACCCGCTTGGTGCTTCGATCTGACGCGGCACAAGAGACAGATTACGCGTGGCTTCATAAGCCAGAAGCAGACTGAGTTCACGGGTCAGGCGACGAAAGCCCGCTGTGGATGTGTTCTTATCACGCAGACGGGTCAGCTTGTGGCGCACCAGCGGATGGTCGAGAACGATAGGCGGCAGCGCCTGACTCATGCTTTTTCTCCTGCGGCCGGGCGAAAATCGAGCGCCAGACCGTTCATGCAATACCGTAATCCCGTGGGCGGTGGCCCATCGGGAAAGACATGCCCCAGATGCCCCTGGCAGTTCGCGCAGTGCACTTCCGTGCGAACCATTCCATGGCTCCCATCCCGCGTCGTTTCAACAGCGCCTTCAAGAGGCTGGAAAAACGATGGCCACCCGCTTCCGCTTTCGTATTTCGTCACGGACGAAAACAGATCACGGCCACACCCGGCACAGGCGTAAATCCCAGAACGTTTTTCGTCGTTCAGCGGGCTGGAACCGGGATATTCAGTACCATGCTCCAGCAGAATACGGCGCTGTTCCGGGGTAAGGCCAACACCACATCCGCCACCATTGGCGCCCTTAACGGGACCGCAGCCTTGGGTCATGGTCAGTCTCCAGAAAATCTGAGGTTTTCAGTTTCCGATATATGGAAGCCACATCCCCTTTTGTCACGCATATCTGAAGCTGCGACCGAAACTTCTTCTGCCGAGAGCCGTTTGAAGTCCGTAACTCTTTTTCAGGAGGAGATCATCATGAGCTCCATCGAAGACAAAATCAAAGGTGCTACCAACAAGGTCGTCGGCAAGATCAAGGAAGAAGTTGGTCGTGTCACGAATGACGAAGAGCTTGAAGGTGAAGGCGTCGTCCAGAACCTTAAGGGTCAGGCCCAGACAGCCAAAGGCGACGTCAAGGACGCCGTCAAAAAGGGTGTCGACAAGATCTGACGCTCACGTCACTGTCATGAAACATGCAACGCCCGCCTCTCCGGCGGGCGTTCGCATTTGTGGGGAAAGGTGACATAATGGCCCTCTCTTCTTTCCTCCTCCCGCAAGACAGGAAACAGCCATGTCCTCCACCGCTTCATCCCCCCGCCGCCCTGTCATGCTCGTCATTCTGGACGGGTTCGGCTGGCGTGAGGAGAACTCCGATAACGCGGTGAGACTGGCCAACACACCAACCTTCGATACCCTCTGGGCTAACTCCCCCCATGCCTTTCTCAAAACCTGTGGCGAAGACGTCGGCCTGCCTGACGGTCAGATGGGCAACTCGGAAGTCGGCCACCTGAATATCGGCGCTGGACGCGTTGTCATGCAGGAACTCCCGCGCATTTCGCGGAGCGCACGGGACGGCTCCCTCGCTGAAAATACGGCTCTGAAAGAATTCATCCACGCCCTGAAAGTCTCCGGCGGCACCTGCCATCTCATGGGCCTGATCTCCCCCGGCGGTGTTCATGCCCATCAGGACCATGTCCTTGCACTCGCCAAAATCGTCAGCGCGGCTGGTGTTCCTGTGGCGCTGCACATTTTCAGTGACGGCCGCGACACCGCCCCTCAGTCCGGTCAGGACTACATCCCCGCCCTGCTGGGCGAACTCCCCGAAAGTGTGCAGGTCGCCACAATCAGCGGACGCTATTACGCCATGGACCGTGATCGTCGCTGGGAACGCGTCAAACTGGCTGTCGATGCCATTCGGGACGGCAACGGCCCGCATGCGAACGATCCTCTTTCCGTCCTCAAAGCCAGCTATGCTGAAGACAAGGGAGACGAGTTCGTCATTCCGACAGTGCTCGGCAGTTACGCAGGCATGAAAGACGGAGATGGTATTCTGTCCTGCAATTTCCGCGCAGACCGTATCCGCCAGCTTCTGGATGTTCTGGTCGTGCCGGATTTTGACGGTTACGACAGTGGCAGTCGCATCAATTTCGCCGCTGTCAGTGGCATGACGCGCTACTCTGACCATCTTGCCCCATACATGACGGTCCTCTTTCCGAAGATCCCCCTCGACGATCTTCTGGGAGACGTTGTGTCCAAAGCCGGCAAGGCACAGCTTCGCATGGCCGAGACAGAAAAATTCCCGCACGTCACCTACTTCCTGAACGGTGGTCGAGAGGTCCAGCTTCCGGGTGAAGAGCGTATCCTCGTCCCGTCTCCAAAAGTCGCCACCTATGATCTGCAACCGGAAATGTCGGCTCCTGAACTGACAGATCGCGCTGTGGAAGCCATCGACTCAGGCCGGTTCGACATGATCATCCTGAACTTCGCCAATCCGGACATGGTCGGCCATACCGGCTCCCTTCCGGCAGCCATCAAGGCCTGCGAAACGGTTGACCAAGGCCTTGGCCGTATCAACGACGCTATTACCCGCGCGGGGGGAACACTGATCGTCACTGCAGATCACGGCAACTGTGAAACCATGCGCGACCCCGAAACCGGTGGCGCTCACACGGCCCATACCCTCAACGTCGTTCCGGTCATTCTGGCTCACGCTACAGGCAAGACCATCCATGACGGACGCCTTGCCGATCTGGCTCCGACCCTTCTTGCGCTCCTCGGCCTGCCTCAGCCCGCAGCCATGACAGGCGTTTCCCTGCTTGAAAACGTCTGATCCAGCCAGACTGCTGCCATTGGCTCTGGCGATCTCGCCATGGCTGATGGCGGCCTCTCCGGCAGATCACGCCCATCATCGAGCCGCCGCGCATACTCACCATTCATCTGCTGCCAGCGCGGGACAACAAGCGCTTGCGCGAGCGCAGGCCGCCCGAAAAGCGCTCGAAGCCCAGCAGGCGCAGGAAGCAGCCACTTTACGCGCGCGACAGCAAGCGGCCACTCAGGCGCAACAAAAAGCGCTTCAGGACAATGCCCGCAAAGTCGCGTTTGCCGCACAGACACGCACAGCACAGACAGCCGTTCAGACAACACGCTCCCGTATCGACACTCTGAACGCGGAAATTGATGATCTGAAACAGAAACAGGCTAGTATCAGGCAGGATATTGCCCACGAAAACGAGGCCTTGCAGCCTCTTTTGCCCGTTGCAGCCCGCCTGTCCATTGCGCCTGATGCCGCGCTTCTCGCCTCCCCCTCCGCCGCAACAGACAGCGTAACAGCCCTGTCCATTCTTGGCGGTTTCTCACGCTTGACCCAGCAGCGGGCCGCGCATCTTCAGGCAAAACAGAACGAACTCCAAACAGTCGAAGACGCGCTTGATAGCCGTCAGAAAGAACTGGATGGTCTCCTGAAATCCCAGACACGCCAGCGCGATGTCGCAGCGGCCAGAACAAAGGTCGCGGCCCGTCAGGAAACGCTTTCGGATCAGGCTGCAAAACGCGCCAGATCCGCTGTCGCCGAAGCCATGAAAGCATCTGCTGATCTTTCAGCTGAAATCGAAACCATCGCCCGGCAGGAAGCACAGGCCAAAGCCGAACTTGAGGCAGAGGCCCGTGCGCTAGCAAAGCAGCACCAGATGGAGCAGGCCCGCAAGGCACGCGCACAGGCGAAAGCCCTGTCAGCTGGCAATGGCGTCTCTTCCGGCAGCGGACATGCCCCGGTTTCGGGACATGTCGCCGTCCGTTGGGGACAGGACACAGAGGCTGGTCCCGCTACTGGCATCACTTACGCAGCAGCGTCATCCGCCGCCGTACAGGCCCCCTGCAGCGGACGAATCGTCTTTTCCGGTCCTTTCCGGTCCTTCGGGCAGATGCTGATCCTGGATTGCGGGCAGAATTATCGCTTTGTTCTTTCCGGCCTCGGCTCTCTGGGAGTTTCGAGTGGTCAAAGCGTTAGAAAAGCCGCCACACTTGGGCAAATGCCTGCCTCTGACGGCCTGCTCTTCGTCCAGTTGCGCCATGGCGCACAGATCGTCAGCCCTGCTCCGTTTCTCTGACCCTGTTTTCTGACAGGACAGGACACTGTAAGATCACGTCTTAACATTTCGGCAACCCGTTTCGCGCTAGTCCTGCACAGCAAGAGACGCCGGAAGCACGCCCGTTCCCGAGGATGGAGATCACATGAAGTTCCGTACTGGCCTGTTGCTGGGCACCGCCTTTCTGGCCGGACTGGCTGTCGGACCGGGCGCACTGCGTCTCGTCGGGTCCGCTGGCACTTTCCCTACCGCCGCCCTCGCCCGCGACGTCTCTCATGACAACAGCGCTGAAACCGTTCGTCTCCTGACCCTCCTGGGGACGGTCATGGACGTCGTGAAGGCCGAATACGTTCATCCGGTTTCGGACAAAGACCTCATCAACAACGCGCTTGATGGCATGGTCGGAGAACTGGACCCGCATTCGTCCTACATGACGGCCGCCCAGTTCAAGGACATGCAGACCGAGATTTCCGGCAAATTCGGCGGCCTTGGTCTTCAGGTTCAGGCAGAATCCGGCCATGTCCGTGTGGTATCACCAATCGACGGCACACCTGCTGCCCGCGCGGGTATCCAGACGGGTGATTTCATCACCATGGTCGACCACAAAAGCATTGATGGTCTGACGCTCGATCAGGCCGTTCGCAAGATGCGTGGTGATCCGGGAACCTCCATCAGCCTGACCGTCGTGCGCCCAAAGACAGGTAAGACCCTGACTTTCGACATGAAACGCGAAATCGTTCACGTCCAGATCGTCCGGTCCGCCCTGTACGGCAGCACGGCCTATATCCGCCTTACCGAATTTGATGATGACCTCGAAGGTGCAATGCATACGGCTTTCGACAAGCTGAAAGCAGAAGCCGCCAAAAGCCCTGCCCACAAGCTGACGGGCGTTATTCTGGATCTACGGTCGAACCCTGGTGGCAAGCTCGATCAGGCCATCGCCGTCTCCGATGATTTCATCAAGGAAGGCGAGATTGTCTCCATCCGTGGACGTCACCCGGAAAACAACCAGCGCTGGGATGCCAAGGGAACGGACATCACCAACGGGTTGCCGATCGTGGTCCTGACAAATGGCGGTTCTGCCTCGGCCAGCGAAATCGTTGCCGGTGCCCTGAAGGATCATCGCCGTGCGGTCATTCTTGGCGAAAAGACGTTCGGCAAGGGGTCCGTCCAGACGCTGATCCCGATCGGCGATCAAGGCGCTGTCCGCCTGACAACAGCCCGTTACTATACGCCATCCGGCCGTTCCATTCAGGGACTGGGCATTACGCCTGATATTACGGTTGCAGAAACCAAGGATGACGATGGCTACGGTTATCGTGAGGCTGATCTGTCCCATATCCTAACGAATGTGGGCGGCAACCGCACGGCCGAGACGCCACGCACGGACCTTCCGGAGGTTTCCAAGTCCATTCCGAAGGCTCCCCCTGCGGATTGGCCGAAGTTCGATCTGACAAAACCTGCAACGGACTTCCAGCTTCAACAGGCGATCAAGGTCGTGAATGCCATGGCAGGCATTTCGAACCCGGCCCCTGCGGTTGAACAGGCCACCGAAGTCAAGGCGCCTCCAACTGACAAGAAGGCCGCACCGGCTACCCCTCCGTCGCACTAAATTCATAAAACCAGAAGGACAGTCCAGATCGTGCAGAACCGTCCCGCTTCACCCCGCGCCCCCGGGCGATGGAGCCGTCTTCCCGTTATCGGACGCCTTCTGGTCGCGTTCTGGGGTCTTGTTCTTGTAGGTGGCACGACAGCAGCTCTGATGCTCCGGCATCAGAGCCAGCCTTCCACCCCGGTACGCACGGCAAACAACCAACCTGCCGTCCCCGGTACTCATCAACCGGATGCAGTGGCCGATAATCATTCAGTGCGCCCGCCCGTGATACCAGTCGAGAAGGCGCAGAATACGTCCGCACCTAAACCCGTTCCTGTCACAGCTCCGGTTCCATCGGCGCCAACGATCAAATCTCCGCAGATGCCGCCGCCGATTGCACAAACACCCACTTTCGATCTGAATTCAATCACAGCATCCGGGAAGACGGCCCTTGCCATCGTGCTTCAGGGCTTCGGCTATTCAGATGCCATGACCTACGATGTGCTTTCGCGCATTCCAGCGCCGGTCGCGGTCGGCATATCGCCCTATATTGGCAATCTCCCGGATGTCCTGTCCCGCGCCCGTGCAGCCCATCGAGAAATCTTTGTCACGCTGCCGATGCAGAGCGCTCATCCAGAAAACGTTGATGAAGGCCCGCACGCACTGGGCAATGGCAATTCCGAAGCCGATGATCGCCGTGAGCTGGACTGGTGCCTGTCCCGCGCAGAAGGTGCAACAGGCCTGACTGATGCTTCCGAAGCCGGAGACAGCCAGCCCGGTGGCGGATATGCCACCACGCCTGGTTTCCATCCGATTGAAGACATCATCGCCAGCCATGATTTGCTTTACCTCAGCGGATCACCTCAGGAAGACCGTCATATCCGGGGCATGACTGCGACGGCATGGATCAACGGTGACACCGATGCCGCAACGCTTGATGCACAGCTTGCCGCCCTGCTTCCAGACGGTACAAAACCCACACATATCCTGTTGATGGTTGGTCCGTTGACGCCAGTAGCGATCGATCGTCTTGCAACCTGGCTCAGTGGCCCCGTTGCAAACCGCTTTGTTCTCGTTCCGCCTTCCGCACTGGCAGACAATGGTACAACGAGCGAACAGGCCTCGGCACAGCCCAAAGACATTCAGACGGCTCCCCTATGACCGATTTTTCCAATCTCCCTTACCGTCCCAATGTTGGGGTCGCCCTTTTTAACCGGGAGGGAAAGCTGTTTGTCGCCCGGCGCGCAGATCTGCCAGGAGAGATCTGGCAATGCCCACAAGGTGGCATAGACGAAGGAGAAGACCCTCGGACTGCCGCCTTGCGTGAACTCGCAGAAGAAACAGGCTGCACACGGGCGACAGTCCTGGCAGAACGTCCCGAATGGCTGACTTATGATCTACCAACAGGACTGATCGGCCGGGCACTGGGAGGGAAATACCGCGGGCAGACACAGAAATGGTTTGTTCTCGGTTTCGAGGGAACAGATAGCGACATCCGGCTGGATCTGCATCTTCCTGCAGAGTTTGATCTCTGGGAATGGATAGAGCCGGAAGACCTGCTTCAACGCAATCTGGGCTTCAAACAGGAGCTTTACGAAAAACTCCTGCCAGAACTAAAAACCCTCTATCAGGCTGCTTCCAGCGACTGGCTGCGCACCAACCGGGCATAAAGGCCGTCTTTTTTCAGAAGATCGGCATGCGACCCTGCCTCAACAGCCCGTCCTTCGTCCATCACGACAATCACATCTGCGGACTGAACCGTCGAAAGGCGATGCGCCACAATCACCGTGGTGCGCCCGGTCCGCAGAGTTGCGAGAGCCCCCTGCACCCGAGACTCGCTTTCTGAATCCAACGCACTTGTCGCTTCATCAAGAAGCAGAACGCGGGGATCACGCAGAAGAGCACGCGCAAGCGCTACACGCTGCCTCTGCCCCCCCGAAAGACGGCGCCCCCCTGGACCAACACGTGTTTCCAAGCCATGCGGAAGATTGTCCGCAAAATCGACAGCCGCCATCCGGCAGGCCGCTTCTACGTCCTCACGGCTCGCATCTGGCCGACCAATCCAGATATTTTCGATCAGCGAAAGATCAAACAGTGTGGTGTCCTGACTGACATACGCAATCGCATCACGCAAAGACGCCACCTGCACATCCCGAATATCCACCCCCTCAAGCAGAATACGCCCACCCGACACATCATGCAGACGCGGTATCAGGGACAGTGCCGTTGATTTTCCTGCTCCGCTCGGCCCAACGAGAGCCACAGTCTGACCTGGCTGCACATCAAGCGTCAGACCAGCCAGCCCCACCCGGCCATCCTCGTACTGATAGGATGCCTGCTCAAAAACAAGATGCCCCTTGCCGCCCGGCAAAGACACGGCATCCGTGCGGTCAACAACCGCAGGCGGCTCATCAATGACGGCAAAAACCCGCGCCAGTCCGGCAAGACCTTCCTGCATTGCCGTATTGAGAGAACCCAGCGCACGGATGGGCCGAGCGGCTGTCAGAAGAGCAGTAATAAACGCCGTAAAATCCCCAAGCGTTGCCCCTCCCATGGCCGCACGCCAACCCGCAAACCCCAACACGACAGCCACAGCCGTTCCACCTAGAACCTCCAGAACCGGATCAACACGCGCGCGCCCTTTTGCAATGCGTAGAAACGCGGTGTGCAGCAGATCCAGCGACTGGTCGACACGACTGCTCTCGCGGTCCTCCATGCGGTAAATCCGCACCTGGCGTGCCAGCGCAAAACTTTCATTCAGAAGTGCAGACGTCTCACCAATCTGCTCCTGCATTCCGCCGGACGCCCGACGCACTTTCTTGCCCAGCTTTTGGATCGGAACAGCAGCGACGGGGTACAACACCAACGCAATAAGGCTCAGTTCCCAGTCAGCCCAGATCATGGCGGCCACCAGGCCTACGACCGTCACGGCATCACCCAGCGCATTCACAACACGCACCATGGCTTCACGGATGGAAACGGCATCCGTTGTAAAGCGCGCAGCCCACTGGGCAGGGGCTTCGCGCTCAATGCGTGACACATCAGTCTGAAGGGAATGTCTGAACATGCGGGACTGCAGCCCGCGGATCACCGTCAGAACAAGTCCCTGAACGGCAATCGTCTGCCCATACTGGGAAGCCGCTTTCAGTGTGGTCACAATCACGACCAGCGCTGGCACCTGATACAAAATCCGAGGGTCCTGCGCGGCAAACATGTCCACGGCGCGCTTGATGACGACCGGGTACAGCGCGGTCAGACTGGCCATCAGAACGGTCAGCACAATCACCGTCACGATCTGACGAACGTGATGACGCATTTCGTCCCGCCAGATCCTGCGGATCAGAATCTGGCTATCTGTATCAAGGGCTGTCTTTCTGCTCATGCGTGGGGGTTTAGCAGGCCTCTTGAAAACTGCGAAACCAGACGGCTTTAGTCTGATTTTTTCAGAACTTCGGAGGCTCCCGCCAGATGCATAAGACAGGCTTTTCTGTCAGGCTGACAGCCCTGTTCCAGCCACCAGGATTGCCCGGCCTTCAGCCACGCTCCCATGGCAGGCCCGGGCAACAATCCGGCGTCTTTTGCATCCTGCCCAGTCAATGGAAAAACCGGCTGGGGCATGTGTTGCAAACGCGTCCTCAGACGATCCCACTCTTTATCCGGCACACCGAGAACAGAAGCCTGTGTCAACCAGCTTCTCCCTAGAAGAACAGGAAGAGACTGCCGAAACCGAGCCCGACGGAGATCATCTTCCAGCATGGCCGTGTCAAGAACAGGCGTATTTTCAGCATACTGCCGCAGTTGGTCACGATCCGCATTCGACAGTTTCAGCCGCTCCCCCAAATCACTCCAGTCTGCATGGCAAAGCGCAAACAACCGCAGAAGCGCATCTTCAGGAGCCTGACACACCAGAAGCCTGTGCAGCGCCTGAACATCCGAAGCTGGAACAAGGCATTCTAGAAGCCCTGTTTCTTTCATAACGGAAAGCGTTTCCACGACCCGTGGCCCAGTCAGAATTCTCAGCAGTTCAGAAGCAATACGTTCGGCCGACAACGCATCCATCAGATCCAGCCGTTCCGATATCGCCTGACAGGCCTCTGCATCAGGCTCCCCATGACCATATCGGGCGTCAAACCTGAAAAATCTAAGCGCCCTCAACGCATCTTCTTCAATCCGTCGTCCTGCCTCTCCGACAAACCGAACACGATGATCGGCAAGATCCTTTAAACCACCGAAATAGTCATGAAGAACGTCATGCCGGTCCAGTGACATGGCGTTGATAGTAAAATCCCGACGCGCCGCATCCTCAGCCCAATCTCCCGTCCAGGAAACAACAGCGTGTCTGCCATCTGTTTCCTCATCACGGCGCAGAGTTGTGATTTCGTAAGGTTCCCCTCGAATCACAGCCGTCACTGTGCCATGCGCCAGCCCGGTGGGGATGGTGTTTATTCCACCGGATTTCAGGATGCTCAGGACATCTTCGGGAGCGTCAGGGGTTGCCATATCAAGGTCATGAACCGGCACACCACGCAGAAGATCCCGCACGGCCCCACCAACCAGTCGTGCCTCTGGCAACAAACGCCACACCTCATCCAGACCGCGCCGATCCTTCACGCGGGCCAGAAGTCCCGAAGCCTCTTTCATGGCTGACGTGAAAGCGGGAAAAAACAGTCCTGACTCCAGACGCCCAGACAGGGTTTGCCTTCCGCATGCCCCGGTACGGCCAACGCCGCGAGTTCGAAATGAACAGAGCGACTGATTCGCGCAAGGATCGGAAAATCGCCCTCACCCTCTCTCAGATGCACATAGGGAATAGAACCGCAGTCATCAGCGGGCCGATCCCAGTCACAGGAGATCGGATGGTCCGGCCCGACGCAGACAAGTTCATCCATATTTGTTCGAAAACAGAGCGTCTGACGCCGCCCACAGCTTCCTTTGAAGTCCATTTCCACGGCAATGTAGGGCACATCCTCCACCTGTATAACACCGCTTTCCATCGGTGTTTTCAGCCAGTACGTGCCCTCCGCATCCCGGGTCAGCATGGACGAAAACATGCACAGCATCGCTTTCCGCGTTACCGGAGAACCGCGATAGAGCCATGTTCCATCCCGACGGATCAGAAAGGGCAACTGGCGCACACCCTTGCCTTGACCTGCGTCAGAAATGGTTTCGGATGCCCCTGTCGCGGGGAAAACGTCTGATCGGGAGGCATCCCGACAATCATGCGCGCTCAATTTTCCCTCCGGTTAAAATGAAAACTTCTCTTCTCACACCAAGTTGGGTGCAATCGAGCCTTGATGAAACCCCCACACCTGTCAGACTGGTGATATGAGCGAGCAGCATTATTCTACCGGCGTCTCCGCCGGAACCCTCCAGGGCGAAGCAGATGTGGCCGAGGCCGACCGTCTGGCCCCCGTTCTCCGCGATGTCCATCAGGCTATTGGCGGAATTGTGCTGGGACAGGACCGTGTGATCGAGCAGGTTCTCGTCACGATCCTTTCTGGCGGTCACGCGCTTCTGATGGGTGCACCCGGTCTCGGCAAGACACTTCTCGTCAACACAGCGTCCCGCGTGCTGGGCCTTGATGCGACCCGCATCCAGTTCACGCCTGACCTCATGCCGTCCGACATTACAGGTGCGGAGATTCTGGATCAGGACGCCAACGGACAGCGCGCCTTCCGATTCCTGCCCGGCCCGATCTTCGGACAGCTTGTTCTGGCCGACGAAATCAACCGTGCCAGCCCACGCACCCAATCTGCCCTTCTTCAGGCGATGGCCGAACACCGCGTGACACAGGGTGGCAAGGATTACGTTCTGCCGTCGCCTTTCCACGTTCTCGCGACCCAGAATCCGATTGAGCAGGAAGGCACCTACCCGCTGCCGGAAGCCCAGCTCGACCGCTTCATGCTCCGCATTCCGCTGGATTTCCCAAATCGGGATGCAGAACGTCAAATGCTTCTGCAAACAACGGGCGCCACAACCGCCCACGCCCCCACTCTGATGAACGCGACAACCCTTCTGGCTGCCCAGAAGCTGGTTCGACGCCTGCCCGTGGGAGACAAGATCGTCGATGCCATTCTGGCCCTGACACGGTCTCTGCGCCCTGAGGATTCCTCTGCGTCGAGCGATGTGCGGGATGCCGTTTCTTTCGGACCAGGCCCCCGTGCCGCACAGGCCCTCATGATCGCAACCCGCGCCCGCGCCCTTCTGAACGGCCGTCTGGCACCAAGCCTTGATGACGTCGTGGCACTGGCTGAACCAGTCTTGTCTCACCGTATCGGGCTTGGCTTCGGTGCAAGAGCTTCTGGCGTGACGGTCGAGGCCCTGATCCGCAAACAGGCCCAGACGATCCTCTGAACCCCGTGAAAAGTCCCACCGAAGCGCTCCGCAGTCTGTTCTCCCGCAAGAACAGCCGCTCCTCAGAGTCCATGACCGCCCCGGCAGAGCGTCTAGCCCTGCCGGCCCTTCTGCTGCATGCCGAAAAAATTGCCGCCAGCCTTCAGGTTGGCACGCATGGGCGCAGACGGGCTGGCAGCGGCGAAGACTTCTGGCAGTTCAGGCCATATCATACTGGTGAACCCGCAACCACCATTGACTGGCGGCAATCCGCCCGGTCCCCGATTGACAACACCTTCTGGGTGCGGGAACGGGAGCGGGAAAACGCACAGTCCCTGCTGGTCTGGTGCGACCCGTCTCCGTCCATGGACTGGCGCTCCGCTGGCACACTCCCCACCAAACGCGAACGCGCCCAACTCTGCACGCTGGCTCTTGCGGGCGCCGCCCTCAGAGGGGGGGAAAAGGCCGGGCTTTTGACGGGGCCGGAAGCGGGACGCACATTCGCTGGCCGTCAGGTGCTGGGTCGTCTTGGTGAAGCTCTTCTCCATTCCTCACCAGATGAACCAGAACTCCCCCCTCTGGACGGTATCCAGCCGCAAACAGATCTCGTCCTCATCAGTGATTTTCTATGGGAAGAAGATCGGATTGATGCCGTTCTCAAGCACTGCGCCAACCGACCGGTCCGGACGCATCTGCTGTGTATTCTTGATCCCGGTGAGCGCTCCCTCGACCAGAAGGGACGTATCCGGTTTTCCGGGCTTGAAGGTGGCGTTCTGACCCTTCCCGCAGTTGAGAGCCTCGGGCCAGCTTACGAACAGGCCATGTCCGCGCATCTCACCGCCCTTCAAAGCAGCGCAGGCCGTCTTCACGCGGATTGCATCATGCATGACACCTCACAGGACCCGCTCCCGGCGCTTCTAGCCCTACATCTTGCCATGGGAGGCGGCCGATGATCTTCCTGTCCCCGCTTCTGCTTCTGGGCCTGCTGGCGCTCCCCGCCCTGTGGTGGCTCGTCCGCGCCACGCCGCCAGCCCCGCAGGAAAAAACCTTTCCCTCCCTGCTGCTGCTCAAGCGACTGACAGCCCGGCGTGAAGATGCAGCGCGCTCACCGTTGTGGCTGCTCATCCTGCGAATTGCGGCGGTTGCCCTCGTTATTTTTGGCCTCTCCCGACCAGTCTTTATTCCACACACGAGTGACACAACGAACGGCCCCCTCCTGATCGTTCTCGACGATGGTTGGGCATCCATCCCGCACTGGAATGAACGTGTGGCGGCAGCCTTGTCTTTAGGGCAAACCGCTCTTCGCAATGGCAACCCCGTCACGGTCGTTCATGCCACCCGGTCTTCAGATGGCGCCATGCCTGAACCGTTCACGACGCAGGATGGACACGCCCTGTCCGAACATCTGGAGCATCTGCACGCACACTCCTGGCCCGTGGATCGCGCTGCACTTGCAGACCTGCTCCAGAGAGTTGATCTCTCTGACAAGCATGTCGTCGTTCTGTCTGATGGGCTTGCATCCCCCGATGATGCAGTCCTTCAGACAGCGTTAGGCAAATCGCGCTCCGTACAGGATATGCGCTGGAACCCTTGCGATATCCTGCGTCTGTCAGCAGGCCCTAATGCCGACGGCGCTCTTCACGCCAAAGCTGAAGGCCTGAACTGCCCTTCCCGCACTGTCACGATTCGCGCGGTTGCCGCCAATGGAGGCACGCTTGCTGCCTTCCCCGCACAGGTTGGCGAGGACAAAACCCTCGCACTCCCGGCTCTTCTACGAAACCAGCTCGATCATTTCACGCTCGAAGGTATGACAGGACCAGCTACAACCGTTCTGCTCGGCGACGCCGGTCATCGCCGCCCGGTCGGCCTGCTACAGACACCGGGCGATACCACTCCTCTTATCGGTTCGGCATTCTTCCTGAACCACGCCCTCGATACAGTGTCGGAGCGTCATAACGGTGACGCGAATGCATTGCTCGGTTCGTCCCTTTCCGTTCTGGTCGCAACAGATGGCGCGCTGTCTGGCGACCAGACCCGCAAGCGTGTTCTGGACTGGGTTCGCCACGGGGGAATGCTGATCCGCTTTGCAGGTCCCGGCCTTGCCGCAGATCCGTCCTCCCAGCAGGACACATCTTCTGCCGATCCGCTCCTTCCCGTCCCGCTGATGAACGGCATGCGCCAGCTTGGCGGCCCCATGTCCTGGGGAAAACCGCAGGCCCTGGAGCCTTTTCCGGCCTCGTCCCCGTTTGCCGATCTGACCATTCCAGCGGACGTAACCGTCTCTCGTCAGGTCCTCGCGAAGCCTGAAACCGGCCTTCAGGAGCATGTCTGGGCCGCGCTGGCAGACGGAACACCCCTTGTTACCGCCCGTACGGAAGGAAACGGGGAAATCATCCTGTTCCACGTTACAGCATCTCCCGACTGGTCCAACCTGCCCATTTCCGGGCTGTTCCCACAAATGCTGGAACGCCTGATTGAACGCTCAGCCGGTGTGGCCGGAAGCGGACCAACCGATCTTGCTCCATGGCGTATGCTCGACAGCGAGGGCGGCCTCGTCATGCCACCTGAGGCCGCACGCTCCATTCATGGGAACGATCTTTCAAAGACGAGCATCAGCGTGACCCACCCTCCGGGTCTTTACGGCCCCGCACATGGCACCCGTGCGCTCAATGTTTTCAATCACTCTGCTCCTCTCAATGAAGAACCACTGCTCGGTAGGCGCATTACGCCGGATGGCGCGCATCCGGACCGACCGATCGGGCCATGGCTTCTGGCGGCTGGACTTCTGGTGCTACTCGTAGACTTTGCCCTGTCTCTCAGACGCCGCGGCCTGCTCGGACCGATAGCTGCGATACTGGTTCTGATCACCATGCCGCAGGCACAGGCGCAGACAGCCATTGCTCCGCCAGCCCTCCCGGCCTCAGCTCCACCAGCAGCCCTTGAAACCCGCCTCGCTTATGTCCTGACCGGACATGACGATGTGGATGAAGCCTCAAAACAAGGCCTTCAGGGCCTGTCCGATTATACCAGTGCGCGGAGTTCAGCGGCTCTCGGCCATCCGGATGGCGTGACACCCGGCAAGGATGATCTCGCGTTCTACCCGATGCTCTACTGGCCCATTACCGCAGATGCCCAGCCCGATGCTGCTCGGACCAAAGCCCTGAATGCCTTCATGGATCACGGCGGTATCCTGCTGATCGATCAACAGGGCGCAGGCACGGATATGGATGCCGGATCCGGCGGCGCAGTCCGGGCAGCTCTGAAGCGCGTCACGGATGGGCTAGTCATTCCCCCCCTTGCCAAACTGACGGACAAACACGTTCTGGGACACACCTTCTATCTTCTACACAGCGGCTTTCCGGGCCGGATCAACGGTCAGCCCGTTTATGTCGCCCGCAATGGGGACGAGGCGAATGATGACGTCAGCCCGGTCATTATCGGCAATGGAGACTGGGCACATGCCTGGGCCGTCGATGCATCCGGCAACCATCCTTATGCAGTCCTGCCCGGTGGAGAAGACCAGCGCACACAGGCCTATCGATTTGGGGTCAACATGGTGCTCTACGCCCTGACTGGAAACTACAAAAGCGATCAGGCTCACTACCCTGAAATGCTGCGCCGACTGGGACAGGACAATCCAGACGGACAAGCGAACACAGGCAGTACGGATGAAGACGAGGAGGACGCACCATGACGTTCGATCTCGCCCCCATGCTGCCACTCTGGCTGCTCATCACGATCGCAGCCGTCATTACCATAGGCGCAGTGTACGGTTTCATCCGTGGCGCACGCGGGATGATCTGGCGCGCTCTTGCCGTTCTGGTGCTTCTGGGCTGGATGGCTGGACCACGCTCGCTCCATCCGGTTTTTAAACCTGTTCCTCAGGATGCGCTCCTGATTGTCGACCGCTCTCCGTCCATGCAGGTTGGCCAGAGAACTGCACTTGCTGATCAGACAGCCAGCCAGATCATGCAGGATGCCGCCCACCTCCCCGGCCTGACCCTACACCGGGTCGATGTTCCCGGAGGCAACGGGCACGGCACACGTCTGTTCGACGCAATAGATCATGCTGACCTGCCGCAGGGTCGCTTTGCCGGTGCAATTGTTGTCACGGACGGGATGGACCATGACGTGCCCGCGCACCTACCTGCGCGCTTCCACGGCCCAAATGGGCAGACGCTGCCGATGCATCTCCTTGTGACGGCCAAGGGAGAAGAAACAGACCGCAGACTGCGTATTCTCAGCACGCCGCCCTATGCCATCGTCGGACAGAACGCAACCATTCGCCTTCAGGTGGACGATCTCGGATCACCCGCCACGACAACAGCCACGCTGACTGTTCGCGCTGGCGATTCCCAACCTGCGACACGCGAAATCCAGACCGGCCAGCCACAGGACATCACTGTCCCCGTTCAGCATCCCGGCGAAACGCTGGTTGGCTTGTCTGTTTCCGCCCTTCCTGGTGAAGCCTCACAACTCAACAACTCTGATGTCATCCGGATCCGCGGCGTGCGGGACAGGCTCCGCGTCCTGCTGGTTTCGGGAGTGCCCAACCAAAGCGAACGCGTCTGGCGCCGCCTTCTGAAAGCTGACCCGTCTGTTGATCTGGTCCACTTCACCATTCTGCGTTCTCCCAACACGGATGACGGCACACCGCTTTCCGATCTCGCGCTGATTCCATTCCCTATTCGGGAACTGTTCCAGGAAAAGATCCGCAGCTTTGATCTCATCATTCTGGATGGGTTCCGAAACAGCAATATCCTGCCCGAAGAGTATCTCACCAACATTGCGGACTATGTGCGCAAGGGAGGCGGCCTGCTTGTTACGGCCGGTCCGGAATTCGTGCAGGACGGGTCTTTGCAGGACACGACACTGGCGCAGGTTTTTCCCGCTCATGTCCCAACGGACGGGATCGTCACCCAGCCTTTCCGCCCCGGCCTTACAGATCTCGGTAAGGCGCATCCTGTCACCACAGGTCTTGGAAACAGCAGCGACTGGGGGCCTTGGTATCGGTCTGCCAAAGTTGATCAGTCTCATGGGCAGAATCTGATGAGCGGGCCTGACGGCTCTCCTCTTCTTCTACTCGATCGTGTGGAACAGGGCCGCGTCGCCATGCTTCTGTCTGATCAGCTCTGGCTCTGGTCTCGTGGTGAAGGCGGTGGCGGCCCACAGGCGGAACTGCTTCGTCGCCTGTCTCATTGGCTCATGAAAGAGCCAGACCTTGAAGAAAATCGCCTAACGGCGCGCATCGAAAATGGACAGCTTCTTGTAGAGCGTCATGCTCTTGGCCAGACGACCATCACACCGCAGGCCATGGTGACACTCCCGGATGGCCGGACCCAACCCCTCTCCATGACGGGCGGAAAAGGACTGTGGACTGGCACGCTCCCCGTCAGTGGGAACGGAATCTGGACTATCCGGCAGGATGGCCTTGTCGCTTTCGCAAGCCCCGTGTCTCAGGACGCTTTGGAACGGCAGGATCTCCGCGCAACGGCGACCGTCATGGGAGCAACCGCCAACACCTTGGGCGGCAGCCACAACTGGACAGGGCTTGCAATCCCGCATCTTCGACAGGTTCAGGCCGGACAGGATTTGTCTGGATCCGGCTGGATTGGCCTTCCCGTCAGCAAGGCTGCGGTCGCCGGAGAAACGCGGACCCAGGACCTGATCCCTGGATGGCTCGCGCTTGTTCTCGCTCTTGGATGTCTTGGGCTTGGCTGGTGGCGGGAAGGACGCTGATGTTGCGACGTGTGACAAGTTGGGGACGACGATTCTGGAGACTCGCACAGGACTTCAGATCGCAGTATATTGACCCTATGCGACTGCCTCTGACCCTTCCCCGCCTTTTGCTGATTGCCGCCCTGGCAGCCACACCGACAATTTTTGTGCCCTGGCACTCTGCCCATGCGCAGGACGCCGATGACGCAGAGGCTGAACAGGAAGCCGAGGAATCCGCCAAAAAGGCTGAGGCCCGCAAAGCTGCCAAGCGGGCAGCGCCTCCATCAGCATTGCCTGGTGCTGAAGCCTCCGACGATGATGCCGGCCATGCCCGTACGGATACAAACCCGACAACGGCCCTGTTTGATGCCGTCAATCGCGGTTCACTGAACGCGGCCAAGGAAGCCCTGAATCGCGGTGCGGACATGAACGCGCACAACATTCTCGATCAGACGCCCCTCGACATGGCCATCGATCTGAATCGCAACGACATCATGTTCCTGCTGCTCTCCATGCGCACTTACAATCCTGATGGCCGTCTGGAAACAAGTGTTCAGGATAGTGGCGTTCAGATGAAAGGCGGAAGCGGCCATCTTACAATCGGCGGCAGCGCTGCCACCTCAAGCCGCAAGAAGGCTGCTCCACGTTTCGATGAAAAGGGTGCCAGCACTGATCCGGCTTCCGGTTTCCTGGGCTTCGCCGGTCGCTAATCCCTTCATTTTCAGAGACACAAAAAAAGCCGAAAGGAATTTTCTCCTTTCGGCTTTTTTTATTCATCGGTCTATGCGTCATCAGTTCCGAAAGATCGGACGAACACCACCATACTTAATATTTTCGTCCCCATGCAGGGGCCGGGTACGGCTCACGTGCATGGTAACCTCCAAACACGTTTCAGAAGCCGTACAAGCAGCTCTCTGCAGCTCTTGAAGTTGCAGTGGCGTCTAAGGAAAATTAGCCCACGTTTCGGAGGGCTACACTCTCCTGACGCAGGATATCAATCGGCACCATCTGCCCGTCACGCTCGAAAAACCAGAACGTCCACCCATTGCAGGATGGCGCATTCGTTAGCGTTGCACCGAGTTTGTGAATGGACCCTCGCTGATTGCCAGACACGAGTGTTCCATCCGGCGTCACCGTCGCCTTCAGGCGTTTCTGACGATCATAAAGAGCGGTTCCCGCAGGCAGAACACCCGTTTCCACAAAGCTTCCAAACGGAATACGCGGCATCTCGCGCTTTGCTGGCGTCACAGCAATCTGCTCAGACGTCAGGCGCTCTTCACGCGCCACACGCTCCCGCGCAGCCTTCACATAATCCGGATGACGCTCGATGCCGACATAATGACGTCCCAGCCGCTTGGCGACGGCGGGTGTCGTACCGCTTCCGCAAAACGGATCCAGCACGACATCTTCCACATTCGTGGACGCCACAAGCACACGATGCAGCAGACTTTCTGGCTTCTGGGTCGGATGCAGCTTCAGACCATGCTCGTTCTTCAGGCGCTCATTGCCTGTGCAAAGCGGAAGATACCAGTCGGACCGCATCTGAAGATCATCATTCAGCGCCTTCATGGCCTGATAGTTGAACCGATAACGGCTCTGCGGGCTTTTCGCCGCCCAGATCATTGTCTCATGAGCATTCGTAAACCGACGCCCACGGAAATTCGGCATGGGGTTAGACTTGCGCCAGATAATGTCGTTCAGGATCCAGAAACCAAGATCCTGAAGGATGGCACCGAGGCGGAACACGTTGTGATAGGAGCCGATCACCCAGATCGTGCCATCCTTGTCCAGAATACGATGCGCTTCGGACAGCCACTCTCGCGTGAACTTGTCATAGGCGGAATAATCGTCGAACTTGTCCCAGGCGTCATCAACACCATCGACAACCGTCTCATCCGGACGACGCAACTCGCCACGAAGCTGAAGATTATATGGCGGATCGGCAAAGATGCAGTCCACGCTGCCGTCCGGCAGGGTCTTCATCGTTTCCACGCATTCACCACGCAGGATCTGGTCCACGGGAAGTTCGCCGGTCATGCTGCGTGCGCCTTTGCTTCAATCATGTTTCGGATCGGCGCAAATCCGCGCCTGTGATGGGGCGTGACACCCCGAATTTTCAGACCACTCATATGAACGGCAGTGCCGTAACCGGCATTGCGCTCCCACCCATACGCGTCGTGCCGAACAGCAAGACGGGCCATCAGGCGGTCACGTGTAATTTTTGCAATAATGGATGCTGCTGCGATGGAAAGACTGATCCCATCTCCGCCGATCACCATCTGGATGGGACAAGGCAGCTTCGGTGCGTGCTTGCCATCAACCAGAGCAAGGTCAGGCATCCGGCCGAGCCGGTCCAATGCCCGACGCATCGCAAGATGGCAGGCCTGAGCAATATTGATTTTTTCGATTTCGGTTACGGAGGCAGCGCCGATACCCGTCAGAATATCCGGCGCCTGCATCAGCAGGTCATAGGCGATCATACGCCGCTTTGCCGTGAGCTTCTTGGAATCATCAAGCAGAACCGAGAGTTTTTCATCAGGCTCGGACGTAAAAGCAACAGCAGCAGCAACTACAGGCCCAGCCAGAGGACCACGCCCTACTTCGTCGATCCCGACGACCAGCCCTCCGTGGGCGGCTTCAAGGGCATAATCTGGCATTCCTGAACTGCTCCCCGACCGATCCGGTCAATAAACTGACTACCGAATCGGTTTTGAATCATGGCGACTCGAAAGGGAAGCCCAAAAATGGGTTATTTTTCAGATTAAGCTGTCAAGTGTGTTCCGAAAGACTCTTTCCAGCCGCTTCAGAGGTTCTCTTGGTCTCCGTCTCCCTCCGCCGGTGCCGTTGACTGAACAGATCCTGATGTGTGGTGGGCATGCCGTGCCTGCTCACGAATTTCGGGAAAACGGGCAATCGTATCTCCAATGTTGAACACCAGAAGAACCAGACTGACCACCAGCAACGACATCCCTTTCCCAACAACCTGACGACGACGCCAGAAATAGCCAGGCAGAAACAGCCACCACCAGAAACCCGGCGGTGTATTTCCTGCTTCCCGGATGGCATTCCGATCCAAGGTAAATGCTGTAAAAAACAACCCCAGAACCAGAAGCCCGACGATGCCGTTAGTATTCATGCGAGCGGCCTCAGGAACATGTCGCCAGTCCATGATATAAAGTGTCATTCGTCCCATGAGCCATGGGCCAACCAGAAGCACCCAGGCCCAGTGTTCCGACACTTCCGCCTTCGGCCTCAGAAAGCCGGTCAACGGGGACACCAGTCCGGCAGCTGAAGCTGGTCGCCAGCTATCGCCAAACGACGGATTCCAGACCAGTGTTTCCGGCCGGATACGCTGCTGCATGATCAGACGTAAAATTTCTTCACGGGAAACAGGGCCAGACTGTTGCCCATTGCTCTCGTAAAACCAGTCCATAAAAATAAAGCCTCCCGGATTACTCCGGAAGGCTTCTAACACACGAAGTCATTCGTGCGCGAAATTAGCTGCTCTTACGACCGAACAGCAGACCACCGATAATCATGCCAACAACGGTCGCAATGACGACGGAAATCAGCGGGCGATCCTGCACAAACGCGGTGGCTGCCTCAAGCTTTGTCTCACCTTCATCATACAGGTCAGCGAATTCCTGCTGCGCCATACCAGAAAGCTGGTCAAACTTGCCTTCAGCCTGCGTTGCCGTGTCGCCGGTCAAACCACCGATACCGTCCTTGATCTTGCCCTTGGCTTCGTCGAGAAGGCCTTCAGCCTTGGTTGTCGTCGTATCAGCCATGTGTCTCTCCTGTCTCCGGATATGATCCGTTCTTGGTCTTAACGACCTGCGAACCATAGGGTTGCCTCAAGAATATGGTGCGATCATGAAATGGAGCAAGAGAGTAATATCCTGAAAAAGCAACTTGTTAAGGCCAATGGTTTCAGAACCGTTTCCAAACCTGAACAGGATTTAAGGTCTTGTCATGGCAGGGTTGCACAGCCTGCACTATAGAAGAATGACTGACAAAGGGGTGCCCTTCTCAAGCACATCCGGATCCAAGTGTACGGGAAAGACAGAACGATTATGGACGAGCAGACGGCCGGCTCCAGCGACCGCCACCAGAGCAGCAATGCCCAGCCCCTTCCCGCCGCCCGACGTCCCCGTCGGCGCTGGCTCCTCTGGGGGATCGTCGTTCTTGTTCTCCTGCTGATTCTTTTTGCGGTCCTCCGTCCGCACGGAAGGAACGCGGGAGGCGGACACAAGGGCCAATCCGGCGATACACAGCCGGTCGCCGTCGCCACAGTTCATACCGGCGACATGCCAGTAGTTCTTCAGCTTCTCGGCACGGTCGTCCCCGTCACCAACGTCACGATTACCCCTCGTGTCAGCGGCCATATTCTGGACGTATATTACCAGGAAGGTCAGCACGTTAAGAAGGGCGACGAACTGGAACTGATCGATCCACGCCCCTATGAGGCGACACTGGCGCAATACAAAGGCACTCTCGCCGCAGATCGCGCCCAGCTTGAGAAGGCACGCGTGGACAATGCGCGTTACCAGAAGCTGATCCGTCAAAACTCCACATCAGCCATGACGGCACGGGATCAGGAATTCACAGTCCAGCAGTTGGAAGGCACCGTAAAGTTCGACGAAGCCAATGTCCGCAATGCCGAACTGAACGTGATGTACTGCCACATCATTGCACCGGTTGATGGGCGCGTCGGTATCCGCGTGCTGGATAAAGGAAACTATGTTGCGGCAGGCCAGTCTGGCGGTCTGACGATCCTGACTCAGATGGAACCGATTTCCGTTATCTTCACCGTTCCGCAGAATCAGATCGGCCCCGTTGCTGACAGGCTGCATGACGTCAGTGAACTCCCAGTCGAAGCCTGGAACAGCGACAATACCCAAAAAATCGCCGATGGCACCGTGAAGGCTCTGGACAGTCAGATCGACACTTCAACCGGTACGGTCCGTATGCGTGGCATCTTCACCAATGAAGATGAGCGCCTGTTCCCGAACGAATTCGTCAACGCACACCTGCTTGTCAAGACGCTGCATAATGCTCTGATTGTTCCAGGCAATGCGCTTCAGACCGGTCCGGACGGTCAGTTCCTCTACGTCGTCCAGCCAGATATGACGGTGAAGGACGTCCCCGTGAAGGTGGGTGAGACCGACGACAGCAATGCCGTCATCCTTTCCGGTGTAAAGGCTGGAGACCGTGTGGTGACCGACGGTGTCAGCCATCTGCGCCCTGGCCAGAAGGTGTCGATCCCGGATACGTCCACCAACCAGACCGCTGCCGCAGAAGCCAAGACGGCCGAAACCCATCATCGCCACAGCAACGGCCAGCAGAGCACGGATGCTGCCAAGCACAGCAATGATCCTTCTGCCCCCGATGCCGCTGGCACTCACTGACCGTTCACAGGGAACAGCAAGACCGTGAATCCGTCCCGCCTGTTCATCGAACGTCCGGTTGCCACCAGCCTCCTGATGTTCGCCATCCTGCTGAGCGGTCTGCTCGGCTACCATTTTCTGGCTGTTTCAGCGCTTCCGCAGGTCGAGTATCCGACGATTACGGTCTCGACTTCCTATCCGGGCGCTGGGCCAGACGTGATGAGCACATCCGTCACAGCCCCGCTTGAGACGCAGCTCGGCCAGATGCCCGGCCTGGACCAGATGACCTCCCAGTCGTCTGGCGGCGCATCGGTCATTACCCTGCGTTTTGGCCTCGATATGTCCATGGATGTGGCGGAGCAGGAAGTTCAGGCGGCGATCAACAACGCAACGTCCCTGCTCCCGACAGATCTGCCTGCTCCCCCGATCTACGCCAAGGTCAACCCAGCAGACACACCCGTTCTGACACTCGGCATCACGTCCAAAACGATGCCGCTTCCGGAAGTGGAAGACTACGTCAACACGCGTCTTGAGCAGAAAATCAGTCAGATTTCCGGCGTTGGTCTCGTGACCCTGTCTGGCGGCAATCGCAAGGCGTATCGCATTCAGGTCAACATCCCGAAGCTAACCTCCTACGGCATCGCCATCGACACCCTGCGCACCATCATCACAACCGTCAACGTCAACTCTCCAACAGGGACGTTTGACGGCCCCAAGCGCTCGACATCCCTTCGTATCGACGGACAGATCCAATCCGTGGCGCAGTTGATGAATCAGGTCATTGCTTATCAGAACAATGGTCCAATCCGCGTGCGAGACGTCGCCACCGTTGTGGAAGGCGCCGAGAATAGCCAGCTTGCAGCATGGTCGAATGGAACGCCTGCCCTGATCCTAAACGTGCAGCGCCAGCCCGGCGCTAACGTCATCGGAGTTGTGGACAATGTTCTGCGCATTCTTCCGCAACTCAAACAGGACCTGCCGCCCGGTATTGAAATCACACCACTGACGGACCGGACCACAACCATTCGAGCCTCTGTCGAAGATGTGGAATACGAGCTTGGCCTAGCCATGGTGCTCGTTGTTGGCGTGATTTTCGTCTTCCTGCGCAACGTCCCCGCTACAATCATTCCAAGCCTCTCGGTCCCACTGTCCCTCGTGGGCACGATGGCGGCGATGTATCTGCTTGGCTTCTCGCTCGACAATCTGTCGTTGATGTCCCTGACCATTGCGACAGGCTTCGTGGTCGATGACGCCATCGTGGTGATCGAAAACATTGCGCGTTACATCGAAGCTGGCGAAGACCGTTATACTGCCGCCCTCAAGGGTGCCGGCGAAATCGGGTTTACGATCATCTCGCTAACCGTTTCGCTGATAGCAGTACTGATCCCGCTGCTGTTCATGAAGGATGTCGTAGGGCGTCTGTTCCACGAATTCGCCATGACGCTGTCGATCACCATCGTCATCTCCGCCATCGTGTCCATTACACTGGTCCCGATGATGTGCGCCCGGATGCTGACGGATACGCACGCTCCCTCCGCAAACCACGGCTTTTGGGGGCGTCTGTCCAACGCAACCGAGCGCGGTATCAACGGCATGATCGCGCTTTATGGCCGTTGGCTTGATGTTGTGCTTCGTTTCCGCGGGCTGACGCTTCTGGTTACGCTGGGAACAATCATTCTGACGGGTGCTCTCGCCTATACGATCCCGAAAGGCTTCTTTCCAACTCAGGATACCGGCGTCGTGCAGGGTATCTCGGTCATGTCGCAGGCGATTTCTTTTGAAGGCATGAAGGACCGTCAGCAGGCCCTTGGGGCGGAAATTCTTAAAGACCCTGACGTCGCCAGCATCTCGTCTTTTGTAGGCATCGATGGCCAGAACATGACGATGAATGTGGGGCGTTTCCTGATCAATCTGAAACCCCGCACCGATCGCACATCTGACCTGACAACCATCCTTCACCGTCTGGGTCAGCTCGGCCAGAATGTGGTTGGAACGCAGCTTTTCGTTCAGCCTATTCAGGATCTATCACTGGATTCCTCGATCTCCGCAACCCAGTACCAGTTCATGCTGGAAAACCCGGACTATGACACCTTCAAAACGTGGGTGCCGAAGTTTGTGGCTGAACTACAGAAAGAACCCTCCCTCGCGGATGTGACATCCGATCTTCAGGCCGAAGGTCTGGTGGCCCAGCTTTCCCTCGATCGGGCCACGGGCGCACGTTATTCCATCACCCCACAGACGGTCGATAACCTTCTCTATGACAGTTACGGCCAGCGCCAGATCTCCACGATCTACACACAGGCCAACCAGTATCGTGTCATTCTGGAAGCTCTGCCCGAGCTTCAGAACGATCTGACGTCTCTGGATCAGCTCTATCTGCCAGGAATTTCGTCCGAAGCCGGAGGCAGCACATCAGGACCTACACGCCAGCCAACGTCTGGTTTGGTGCCCCTCAAGCAGGTCACAACCATCACGCACAGTCTGGCTCCTCTGCTCATCAGCCATTACGGACAGTTCCCGGCCACAACCATTTCGTTCAACGTCGCCAAGGGATACTCCCTGGGGGCAGCGACGAATGCCATTGAGCGTGTAGAGCAGAGCATCGGCCTGCCGCCTGCCTTCCAGACCGCATTCCAAGGAACAGCAGCCGCATTCCGCTCGTCCCTGACCAATGAAATCTGGCTGGTCATGGCAGCCGTCATCGCGGTCTATATCGTGCTGGGTATTCTCTATGAGAGCTTCATCCATCCCATCACGATCCTCTCCACCCTACCCTCCGCAGCGATCGGGGCGCTGATCGGTCTGTACCTGTTCGGGATGGATCTCGACATCATGGGAATCATCGGCATCGTGCTGCTGATCGGCATCGTGAAAAAAAATGCCATCATGATGATCGACTTCGCGCTTGAGGCGGAGCGTCTTGAAGGACATACGCCACTGGAAGCCATTCGTCAGGCAGCCCTGTTGCGTTTCCGCCCCATCCTGATGACAACACTCGCCGCATTGTTCGGTGCCCTGCCTCTGATGCTGAGTCATGGCGTCGGATCAGAACTGCGCCGCCCTCTGGGCGTCGCCATCGTTTGTGGCCTGATGCTGTCGCAGATGCTGACCCTGTTCACCACACCGGTCATCTACCTGTTCATGGACGGTATCGGCCGCAGAACCCGTGGATTGCTACAACGCTATCAGGCCAGCCGGACACCTTCCCCAAGCCCGCATAGCAACCCGTGAACCTGATCCGCCTCTTCGTCATGAGGCCAGTCGGGACAACCCTTCTGGCCGTTGCGCTCGTGATCGCCGGTATTCTGGGCTATTTCAGCCTTCCCGTTGCTGACCTCCCGAACGTGGACTTTCCAGTCATCATGGTGATGGCGAACCAGCCTGGCGGTTCTCCTTCCGAGATCGCCAGCACGGTGGCCGCCCCGCTGGAGCGCCATCTGGGTGCGATTTCAGGCGTCACGGAAATGACGTCTGAATCCACCGTCAACCAGACGCGCATCACACTCCAGTTCGATCTCTCCCGAGACATCAATGGCGCGGCGCGGGATGTAGAGTCAGCATTGCAGAGCGCAAGACAGGACCTTCCTTCTACTCTTCGCACCAACCCGACCTACGACAAGGCCAATTCCAACGGGCCTCCAGTCGTTGCCATGACATTGACGTCCGATACCCGGACTCCGCAGGAACTCTACGAGTTTGCAAGCAATGTCCTGACCCAGCAGCTCAGCCAGGTTGAAGGCGTTGGAGAAGTTGAAATTCGAGGCAGCTCCCTGCCCGCCGTTCGTGTCGAGCTGAACCCCTTACGCCTGTTTCGCTACGGTATCGGGTTCGAAGATGTCCGGGCGGCTCTCGCCTCAGCAAATGCCCACACCCCTAAAGGCTTCATTGATTCACACGGCACCCGCCTGATGCTGTCCACGAACGATCAGGCCAGCAAAGCCGAAGACTATCGCGGACTGGTCATTGCCTATCGCAACAATCAGCCTGTGCGCCTGACAGATGTTGCAGACGTCAATGACAGTGTCGAGGATCTGCGACAGACGGGCTTTCACAACGGCCAGCGCGCAATCATCTGCACAGTCTTCACGCAGGGAGGTGCGAACGTCATCAAGACGGTGGATGGTATCCGCAGCCGTCTGCCCATTCTTCAGTCTGCATTGCCGGGCAACACTCATCTTAACGTCATGATCGACCGGTCAAAAACCATCCGGGCATCTCTGAACGATACGAAGCAGACCCTGATTATTGCTGTTGTGCTCGTAGTCATTGTGGTTCTGCTGTTCCTGCGCAGCTTCTCGGCCATTCTCATCCCGGCCGTCGTCGTGCCTGTGTCCATTATCGGAACATTCGGCGCCATGGCGCTGATGGGATACCAGCTCGACAACATGTCTCTCATGGCCCTGACCATCTCCACAGGTTTTGTGGTCGATGATGCCATCGTCGTGCTTGAAAACATCACCCGCTACATGGAGATGGGCCATGAACGCGTGGAAGCCTCCATCCTTGGGGCCAGTGAAGTAGCCTTCACGGTTCTCTCCATCACAGTATCCCTGGTTGTCGTGTTCGCCCCCATCATGTTCATGGGGGGCGTTGCCGGACGTCTGTTCCATGAATTCGCGATGGTGATGGTCATTACCCTGACCATCTCACTGGTGCTGTCGCTGTCGCTGACTCCGATGTTGAGCGCCATGATCCTCAATGTCACACCCGCCAACAGTCAGACACTTTGGGGAAAGATCGGCTCTCTTCTGGAAAGAGCGATCGACGGTATTGCCAAAGGATATGATCGCTCTCTGGGCTGGGGTCTGCGACACCCTTTCCTGATTGTTCTTTCCCTTCCCGCCACACTTCTTCTGGCAGGCATTCTCTTTGTAAAAATGCCCAAGGGCTTCTTCCCGTCTGAAGACACGGGGCAACTCATGGGTCGACTGGTCGCGGACCAGTCCGTGTCGTTCCAGTCTTTGAAAGCGCTTGCCGCTCGCGCCATGAAAGTCGTGGCCGCGGATCGGGATGTGGCTGGAGTCATGGGCGGCGCAGGCGGCCGCTCCGCGAATTCAGCCAATATGTTCATTGCTCTCAAACCCAAAGAAGAACGCAAGGACAGCTTGGCCAGAACCGTTCAACGCCTCAACAGAGCTTTCGCCAATGTCCCGGGAGCCCAGTTGCGCCTGATGGCACCGGGGGCCGTCCGGGTCGGCGCACGCTCTGGAGATGCGTCCTATCAGTATTCTCTGGAAGGGCCTTCGGCAGAAGAGCTTTACGAGTGGACGCCCAAAATCGTGGCCGCCCTCTCCAGAATTCCCCTGCTGATGAATGTGTCATCCAACGTGGAAGAAGGCGGTCAGGCTATCGCGATTGCCATCAACCGCGATATGAGTTCCCGATATTCCATCACTCCACAGCTGATTGCCAACACGCTCTATGATGCCTTCGGACAGCGTTCAGCATCCGTCATCTACGGCTCCCTGAACCAGTATCATGTGGTTATGGAAGTTGCGCCGCATTACTGGGAGAACTCCGAAACGCTGAAGCAGATGTGGGTCAGCGCATCCGGCGGTACGGCGACAGGGGGAACATCCTCCAACAATCTCCGCGTCAGAGCCAGCACGACATCCAGCACACTCTCCCAGAGCGAACAATCTTACCTGAACTCCGTGGCCAACGCACTCGCTGGCGGTAAATCTGCGTCAAGCGGATCTGCTGTAACGACCAATTCCGAAAAGATGGTTCCTCTTGGGGTACTGGGTCATCAACGCATGACCAATACGGCGCTGACAGTGAATCATGATGGTCTGTCCGTCGCCACAACGGTGTCTTTCGATCTGGCGCCCGGCGCCTCGCTGGGCCCGGCCGTTCAGGCCGTCGAAGCCGCCATGGTCAAACTTCATGTCCCACCCACCATTCATGGAGGCTTTGCAGGGAATGCGGCTGCGTTCCAGAAATCCGTCAGCGATGAGCCTTTGCTCATCCTCGCGGCACTGGCTGCGGTCTACATCGTTCTGGGCATCCTCTATGAAAGCCTCATTCACCCGTTGACCATTCTGTCGACACTTCCCTCCGCAGGTGTTGGCGCATTGCTCGCTCTACAGGTCTTCGGGCAAGAATTCTCACTGATGGCCATGATCGGCGTTATTCTGCTGATCGGTATCGTGAAGAAAAACGCCATCATGCTGATCGATTTCGCCCTGGTGGCACAACGTGAAGGAGCGACGGCACTGGAAGCCATTCATCAAGCCAGCGTCCTGCGTTTCCGTCCTATCCTCATGACGTCTCTTGCTGCCGCCTTTGGTGCTGTTCCGCTTGTTTTCGGCAATGGATACGGTAGCGAACTACGGCGGCCTCTCGGCATTGCCATTCTCGGCGGCCTGATGGTCAGCCAGCTTCTAACGCTCTACAGCACGCCCGTCGTGTTTCTCTATCTCGATCGTTTTGGAAAGATGCTCGGTCGCGTCCGGCATCATTTTGCCACCCTGCTTCACATCTCGCCCCGGGAAACGGAAATCTGATGACCGCCCTTCGCATGCCTTCCCTGCGCACCCTTCTTCTGGGAGCCGCATCCCTGCCTTTCCTGAGCGGCTGCATGGTCGGACCGAATTATCATCGTCCTTCGGCAGTGATCTCCGCACATTTCAAGGAAGCCCCCCCTCCTGCGGGCTGGAACAAAGCACAGCCAGATCTGGCCCTTATGCCCAAAGGAGACTGGTGGACAATCTTCAACGATCCCCTTCTGAACGATCTTGAAGAACGCGTCGCAACGTCTAACCAGAGCCTGAAGGAATATGAGGCACAATATCGAAAGGCTGCTGCAACCATCAATTCCATCAAAGCCAGCCTGTACCCAACCCTGAGCGGCAATTTCAGCTTCAATCGCAATTCTCAGGGCAGCAGCGCGACCAGCACCAGTGGCGGCTTCACCTACAGTTCCTCCCAATCCTATACGAGCAATACATGGGCCACTGGCCCGTCTGCCAGTTGGACCGTGGACGTCTGGGGCAAAGTACGCCGACAGATCCAGGAGCAGGTTGCGGCCACACAAGGTGATGCAGCCCTTGTTGCCAGTATGCGCCTGTCTTACCAACTGACGCTGGCACAGGATTATTTCAGCCTGCGCTATCAGGACAGCCTGATCGATCTGTATGCGCGCAATGTCGGTCTCTATCGGGACAACCTGAAAATCCTGCAAAATCAGCTCGACGCTGGCGTTGCAGATCCTACCAGTGTCCTACAGGCCAAATATCTTCTGCAATCAACCGAAGCCAGTCTGGCCAACGCCCATATCGCACGCGCGCAATATGAACACGCCATTGCGATGCTAACAGGGCGGGCACCAGCAGATGTAACCATCGCAACGGCTCTTCTTCCAAAGACCCTGCCCCCAGCGCCTGTCGCCCTCCCCTCCATGATCCTAGAACGCCGCCCAGACGTTGCTCAGGCTGAACGGAACATGGAAGCGTACAATGCAGAAATCGGTTACACGATTGGCGCCTTCTTCCCCGAAATTACCTTGTCTGCTTCTTACGGCTACAGCGGCAATCCGCTTCAGCAACTGATCCAGACAGCCACGCGAACCTGGGGCCTCGGCGCTGCCGCGACCCAGACCATTTTTCAAGGCGGCGCACGAACCGCCGCAGTCCGGGAAGCCGAAGCTGATTACGATAATGCGGTGGCCACATATCGTCAGACCGTTCTGGCAGCCATGCAGGACACGGAAGACCATATGTCCAACCTGCATTATCTGGCCCAGCAACTGACACTTCAGAACCAGGCCGTTGAGAGCGCTCAGGCTGCCGTTCGCGTGTCCATGAATGAATATCTTGCTGGCACCCAGATCTACACCACCGTCATCACCGCCCAGCAGACCGCGCTGCAATACGAAGAGACCCAGCTCAATATCCGGCAGCAGCAATTCAATTCCGAAGTGGCGCTCCTGACAGATCTCGGGGGCGGCTGGAGCACAAAAGACCTTCCGACCAAAGCGTCTCTCCAAATGGACAACCCGCTTCTTCCGTCCTTTATCCAGAAAGACAAGAACGGCCGATAAACATAAAAAGGGCGGGACCTTCCGGTACCCGCCCTTTTTTATACCCGCTTAGGGCACTGACACATGCCCTTAGAGAGCATGAAGTCCGGCAACACCTGCAAGAATTGCAAGAACAGCCAGAACCAGGAAGATGATGAAAAACAGCTTCGCAATACCTGCTGTTGCTGCGGAAATTCCCGAAAAGCCGAATACGCCGGCAATGATGGAAATGATGAAGAAAACGATAGCATAGTGCAGCATGGAACATGATCCTTGAATAACAGGTCGTGGTCATGTCGTAACGTCCTATGCCTCAGGAAGGTTTCTTTCCCGAAAAAACAGCTCGCCCCAAGAGCAACCCACTGGCGAATGCGGCCGAAAGCAAGAAAAACGGCTGATCCGCCATCAGGTCTGCCATAAGAGCACGGCTCTCTTTTAGAAATGTGCACGTTTTTTTCTTCATGCTGTCACAATCTACGAGACGATCAGCACCGTCCTGCAAAGAAGAAACCGTTTCGTCCAGATATGATGCGAGATCTGCATCCATAATGTTGCACTCCATAATCAACGTATCCAATACATACAAAAACAGGGGCAGTTCGAAAACGAACTGCCCCCACTCTTTGACGGTCGAGCAACAATCTGTTGTTGATGGCCTCAGTGGCCGACAGCAGTCGTAGCCTCACCGCGCGCCGTCGCTTCTTCTGTATACCGACGAGCCTCAGGAGAAATCTTGAGGGCCAAAGTCATACCCGCCGAGGCAAGATAGATCACCGCGAATGTCCAGATCACATAGCTCATGCCAGGACCAAAAATCGCCCCACACAGGGAGACGATAGCAGGCCCCACCCATGTAGACGCGCCCGCGCCCAGACCCAGAATGGAAAGCGCAGCGGCTTTTTCACGAGGACAAATCTGCGGCATGAGTCCAGAAAGCGGGACAAACGCAGCCACTGTTGCTCCGTAGAAAATACCTGCAGCAGCAACGGCCCAGAAATTCCCCGGGAACCAGAGCGGAACATAATAGAACAGAGGAATGGCAACGAAGCCACCAATGCCACCGAAAACCGAGACAACAAACCGGTGCCCCAAGGTGTCGGCAACCATACCAGACACAAGGTTAAACAGGATGTTGCTCAGGAAGATCAACGAGAGCAGGTTCAGCCATTGTTCAAGAGTGAAGTGTAGCTGATCCACGAAGAACGCTGGCATAATGGCAAGAAAAGCATATTCAGACGAGGTATCAATGATACGAACAATACCCGCAATCGTCGTCTTCGGCTCACGCCACATGATGCTAAGAGAACCGAAAAAAATGTCCTTTGTCGGAATATGATCCGGCAGCAGACGCTTTTTCCCCGTTGGCTCATGTGTAAACAGGAGCGCTACCAAGCCACCAATAATGACCAGCCCCAACGAACACCAGAACGTCTTGAGCTCGCCAATTTGGGGAATGGTGTAACGAGCGAACTGCGATCCCAACGTTGGAAGACCTGCAGAAAACGAAAACCAGAACCAACCCGCAGCCGATCCCAGCATGGCCGCAGGCGTTGCAGCCGCGATCCAAACCAGAAAACCATACGCGAATAGCGGATAGGCAAACCCACGCAACGTATAGAAAAGAAGGATCATCGGGCCATTGTTTGGACCCAGACCGAACGTCAGAAAACCGACTTCCAGAATGGCCCACAGAATCAGACCCAGCCACATAACTTTTTTCGGTCCCATCAGATCAGACAGCGGGCCTGAAAACCACGCCGCAATCATGACCGTGATGCCGTAGAAAGTGAAAAGTTCGTTGACGAAGCCTTGGGAATGACCGTGATGCAGCATGTAAGTGTCAAGATAACCGGCTTCAACACCGTCCCCGACCATGAATAGAAGCTGACCAACAAAAGCCCAGAAAAGGGCGCGTGGGATGCCAAGAATTTCCGCTAGCCCGCGTTTTGGTGCGGCTGTTTCGGACATGTTCATGCTCTCCAGGCGTAGGCGCGTCACGAACCTGCTTCGACCTCATTGCCGAAACAGATATGGGATGCGTCGTTGCGGGCCCTACGAGAGTGCTCGGACCCGTTTCTCAAAATGATGCAGGACAGCGAGGACAGCAACTTGCCGACACTCAGAAAAGGCACTTTCCCCGCCCTAAAGGGCGAGAGAAAAACAGCCGGTCAAAAAACCGGACGTGAATCGTCCTGCAAGAGATGTGGCAAAACTACACACTCGGCACAGAGTTGTGAACCTTAGAATAAAAAAAAGGCCGGTGCATTGCTGCACCGGCCTTTTCCTGTTTCCGAAGAACAAAGCCTCAGGCGGCTTCCTGCTCTTCTGCAACCGGCTTCGGACCGCTGTCCTGACCCTTGGCATCGACATCGCGTTCGACGAGTTCAATGACAGCCATGTCAGCGTTGTCACCGTAACGAACGCCAGCCTTCAGCACGCGGGAATAACCGCCAGCGCGTGCCTTATAACGCTCAGCAACGGTGCTGAAGAGCTTGCTGACAACAGCCTCATCACGCAGCTGAGCGAAAGCCTGACGACGAGCGTGCAGGTTACCGCGCTTGCCGAGTGTGATCAGCTTTTCAACAACCGGGCGAAGTTCCTTCGCCTTCGGCAGCGTCGTCGTGATCTGCTCGTGCTTGATGAGTGCGACAGCCATGTTGCGGAACATGGCAGCGCGGTGAGAAGAGGTGACATTGAGCTTACGCCCACTCACACCATGACGCATTGCTAGTTTTCCTTACCTTAGAAGTTCTCAGAACGTCTCATCGAGACGCTTGGCCAGATCCTCGATGTTCTCGGGCGGCCAGGCCGGAACGCTCATGCCGAGCGACAGCCCCATACCGGTGAGAACTTCCTTGATCTCGTTGAGCGACTTACGCCCGAAGTTCGGCGTACGGAGCATTTCCTGTTCGGACTTCTGCACCAGATCGCCGATATAAACAATGTTGTCGTTCTTGAGACAGTTGGCGCTACGCACCGAAAGCTCAAGCTCGTCAACCTTGCGAAGAAGATTACGGTTGAACGGCAGGTCATCCTGCGGCTCTTCATGCTGGACCGGGCGCGGCTCATCAAAGTTGATGAACAGCTGAAGCTGATCCTGAAGAATACGCGCAGCAAGAGCCAGACTGTCCTCTGGCGTTACAGCACCATTCGTTTCCACCGTCAGCAGCAGCTTGTCATAGTCAGTGACCTGACCAACACGGGTCTGCTCGACCTTGTAAGACACGCGACGAACCGGCGAGTAGATAGCATCAATCGGGATCATACCGATTGGTGCGTCTTCCGGACGATTTGCAGCGGCGGCAACATAACCTTTGCCCATGTTGACGGTGAACTCCATTCCGAGCTTCACACCATCATCAAGAGTGCAGATTACGAGGTCAGGATTCATGATCTCAATGTCATGACCAGCCTGAATCTGCCCAGCCGTTACTTCTCCCGGACCAGTTGCCGTGAGAATCATGCGCTTCGGGCCTTCACCATGCATACGAAGTGCGAGCTGCTTAACGTTCAGGACGATGTCCGTCACGTCTTCGCGCACACCAGGAACTGCAGAGAACTCGTGCAGAACGCCATCAATCTGAATGGCAGTTACTGCCGCGCCCTGAAGGGAAGACAGAAGAATACGACGCAGCGCGTTGCCGAGCGTCATACCGAAGCCGCGCTCCAGCGGCTCCGCCACAACGGTGGCGATGCGCGAAGCAACCGGGCCGGGCTCGACTTCAAGCTTCTCCGGCTTGATGAGGGACTGCCAGTTTTTCTGGAGAACCAAGGTCGTGGCCTTTCAAACAACGAAGCCCGCCAACAAAATTGGCGGCACCTGGCCCGCACGGATCGTGCGGTAGAAGATGCAATCAAAAAACATGCTGCGCACCTTTAACAATGCGCAGCACAGCATCACTCAGACGCGACGACGCTTCCGCGGACGGCAGCCGTTGTGCGGGACTGGTGTCATGTCACGGATGGACGTAATCGTGAAGCCAACAGCCTGCAGCGCGCGAAGAGCACTTTCACGCCCCGAACCCGGACCGGACACTTCGATCTCAAGCGTTTCCATGCCGTGCTCGCGAGCCTTGCGGCCTGCGTCTTCTGCAGCAACCTGAGCTGCATACGGCGTGGATTTACGCGAGCCCTTGAAGCCCTGTGCGCCCGAGGAGGACCATGCAATTGCATTACCCTGCGCGTCGGAGATCGTGATCATGGTGTTGTTGAACGTGGAAAGCACGTGAGCAACGCCAGAGATGATATTCTTGCGCTCTTTCTTACGAATGCGCGGTGCTGCGGCCTTGGCCATAATAGAGGTCGTCCTAAAAGTTAGCGAAAAGCGTCAGAGTGAAGCCATCAGGCGCGAATTAGCGCGTGACCTTCTTCTTGCCAGCAATCGCAACAGCCTTGCCCTTACGGGTACGGGCGTTCGTGTGCGTACGCTGACCGCGGACCGGAAGACCGCGACGATGACGCAGACCGCGGTAGCAGCCCAGATCCATCAGACGCTTGATGTTCATGGCTGTCTCACGACGCAGATCACCTTCGACGCGGTATTCGCCGTCGATCAGTTCACGGACCTTCACGATCTCGTCGTCAGACAGTTCGTTTACGCGCTTCGCATCGGGGATCCCGAGCTTGCTGCAGATTGCCTGTGCCGTCGACGGGCCAATGCCGTAGACATAGCGCAGGGCGATGACCACCCGCTTGTTGGTCGGAATGTTTACGCCGGCAATACGTGCCACGCCAATTCTCCCATCGACGCAGCCTTCAAGGCCGCGTCAGCCTGTTTCATGCCCGGCCGAAACCGGATCGATTGCATCGCAGCTGACGTCAGTCCCAGTCCGATTCCGGAACCCAGGCCGCACTCACGCTGCAGATATGTCGAGGGCGCGCAATATACCGGGCACCCCCCTTGAGTCAAATGCCAATGATCACTTTTGCGTGATCATTGGTCATTCAATCAATTTTTTATCGTTTTCCCGAGGATCGCATCGATTTCAGCACCAACTTCATCGACATCAAGCATCCCATCCACACGCTTTAAGCGTCCAGCCTTCTCATAATATGGAAGGATCGGAGCAGTCTGACGACGATAAATATCAAGCCTCGATCGAACAACGTCCGGATTATCATCCGGGCGACGCGTACCGTCCTCAGCAGTCCGGGAAGCGATCCGCTCTACCAGCTGATCCTCAGCAACATCCAGAAGAATGACGGCGTCAATTTTCAGCCCATCCGTACCCAGCATGGCATCAAGTGCTTCTGCCTGGCTTTCAGTGCGGGGAAATCCATCCAGAATGAAGCCTTGCGAGCAATCAGGCTGTGCAATACGGCCTTGGATCATCTTGACCATAATCGGGTCGGGGAGAAATTCTCCCCGCGCCATGATCGCTTTTGCTTCCTGCCCAATCGGCGTTCCCGCAGCAACTTCAGCACGAAGCATATCTCCAGTAGAGATTTGCTTCAGACCGTATAGCTGCTCCAGACGCTTCGCTTGAGTTCCCTTCCCTGCACCAGGAGGGCCTAGAAGAATGATATTCATCGACGCTTGCTTCCCCCTGGACCAGAACTTCTAGATCCACGACTGCGCTGCTTACGGATCAATCCCTGATACTGATGTGCTACCAGATGGGACTGGACCTGTGTCACCGTATCAATCGTAACCGACACGATAATGATCAAGCTTGTCCCACCGAAATAAAATGGCACGTTATACTTGCTGATCAAAATCTGCGGCAAAAGGCAGACAACGACGAGGTAAAGTGCGCCGATAGTCGTCAATCGGGACAGAATACGATCGAAATAGGATGCAGTACTTGCCCCTGGACGGATACCGGGAATGAAACCACCCTGTTTGCGCAGATTCTCGGCCGTTTCTTCAGGGTTGAATGTCACAGCAGCATAAAAATACGAGAAAAACAGGATCATTGCTGCGTAGAACAGCATGTAAAGCGGTTGTCCCTGCCCAAGCTGCTGCCCAAGAACAGAAAGCCAGCCCGGCATATTATGGCCGTTCATAAATCCTGAGATCGTCACTGGGATCAGCAGTACCGAAGAGGCAAAAATCGGCGGAATGACGCCTGCAGTATTCACCTTCAGCGGCATATGCGTGGAATCTCCACCGAACATGCGATTGCCGATCTGACGCTTCGGGTACTGAATAACAACCCGACGCTGTGCCTGCTCCATGAACACGATGAACGCTATGGTCGCAATCGCGAGCACAAGGAAAATCATAACAAAGATCGGCGACAGCGCGCCTGTCCGACCGAGCTCAAAAAGGCTGGCCAGAGCGTGCGGCAGGTTTGCAACAATGCCTGCGAAGATGATCAACGAGATACCGTTACCAACCCCGCGAGACGTGATCTGCTCACCGAGCCACATCAGGAACATCGTCCCGCCTACCAGCGTAACAACACAGGAGGCGATAAAGAACATCCCAGGCATAACCACAGCGCTGGCGCCGTGAGACGTCATGTTTTCCAGTCCGACGGCGATGCCATAGGCCTGGAACAGCGCGATGAAAACAGTAAGATACCGCGTATACTGGTTAAGCTTCTTACGACCGGCCTCACCTTCCTTCTTCATGGCTTCCATCGAAGGTAAAGCCGTAGAGAGAAGCTGAATAATGATGGAGGCACTGATGTAAGGCATGATGTTCAGGGCGAACACAGTCATGCGTCCGAGAGCGCCACCCGTGAACATGTCGAACATGCCCAGAATGCCACCCTGATGCTGTGCCAGCAGCTGACCCATCACCGTCGCATCAACACCAGGAACAGGAATGTATGTTCCCAGTCGGTAAACGATGAGAGCCAGAAGCGTAAACCAGATACGCTTCTTGAGTTCAGTCGCCTTGGCAAAGGAACTCATATTGAGATTGGCGGCGAGCTGCTCTGCTGCGGAAGCCATCCACCTGTCCTTTCATGAAAACAGCGCCACCGCACATCTGCACGGGACGCTGTTCACTATCTAACCATACCCCGGATAAATCCGGGAGAGGAGAACTCAGGCCTCAGCCTGAACTTCCTTCTTCGGTGCAAGCACCTTTACGGAGCCACCAGCCTTCTCAACAGCAGCAAGAGCTGCTGCGGAAGCGCCGTCAACTTCAATGGTCAGACCATGCGTAAGTTCACCCTTCGCAAGAAGGCGAACACCATGGGTCTTGCCGTTGACAAGACCTGCAGCGCGCAGAGTAGATTCCGTAACAGGAGCAGCCTTATCCAGCTTACCTGCCTCGATAGCCTTCGAAATAGCACCAAGGTTCACCGGAGCATATTCCTTGCGGAAGATGTTCACAAAACCACGCTTGGGCATACGGCGATACAGCGGGAGCTGACCACCTTCGAAGCCATTGAGAGAAACACCCTCACGAGCCTTCTGACCCTTAACACCACGTCCGGAGGTCTTACCCTTGCCGGAACCGATGCCACGTCCAAGACGCTTCTTGCGATAACGAGAACCCTCGTTATCGCGGAGTTCGTTAAGGTTCATTTCAACCCTCCACCTTGATGAGGTGGGCAACCTTGCGGATCATTCCACGTACGGCAGCGGTATCTTCGAGCGTACGAGTGGAACCGATACCGCGCAGACCGAGACCAACAATGGTCTCTGCCTGGCCCGGTTTACGACCAATGACAGAAGCGATCTGCGTCACCTGAACGGTCTTACCGTTTTCAGACATTTGCAGCCTCCTCAGTCTGGGCCTGCTCACGCTTACCGAAAAGCTCAGCAGCCTTCTTGCCACGACGCGAAGCGACGTTACGTGGGCTGCTTGCCTTTTCAAGGGCAGCAAAAGTAGCCTTGATCATGTTATGCGGGTTACGCGTTCCGAGGCTCTTGGCGACAACGTCGTTAACGCCCAGACTCTCGAAAACCGCACGCATCGGACCACCAGCGATGATACCCGTACCAGCCTCAGCCGCACGGACAACCACCTTACCAGCGCCGTAATGACCGAACGTATCATGATGGAGGGTACGACCTTCCTTCATGGGTACGCGGATCATTGTGCGCTTTGCACGCTCGGTTGCCTTACGAATGGCTTCCGGAACTTCACGGGCCTTACCTGCACCGTAACCAACGCGCCCCTTCTGATCGCCAACGACAACCAGCGCTGCGAAAGCAAAGCGACGGCCACCCTTAACAACCTTGGCAACACGGTTGATGGTTACGAGCTTGTCGACCAGATCATCGCCCTGCTCGCGCTCACGACCACCACGGCCGCCTTCTCTTGGCTCACGTGCCATGTGTGATCCTCCTTAGAACGAGAGCCCGCCCTCGCGGGCAGCCTCTGCCAGGGCCTTGACCCGGCCATGATAGACATAGGCGCCGCGATCGAACACGACGGCTGTTACACCAGCTGCCAGGCCACGTTCTGCGATCAGCTTGCCGATCACTGAAGCTGCATCCACGTTGGCACCGGTGTTGCCACTGCCGCGAAGCTCTTTTTCCAGCGTTGAAGCGCTGGCGAGCGTACGACCCTGTGCATCGTCGATGATCTGGGCGTGAATGTGCTTGCTGGAACGGAAGACCGACAAACGCGGCCGGCCGCCGCTCTTGCGACGAAGCTGGAAACGCAGCCGCTGACGGCGACGTTCCTGCAATCCTTGCTGCGATGCCATTACTTCTTCTTACCTTCCTTGCGACGCAGAACTTCCGTCTCGTAACGGACGCCCTTGCCCTTGTAAGGCTCAGGCTTACGGAAGCTGCGAATATCGAGAGCAACCTGACCAACGCGCTGCTTGTCGTGACCTTCAACGACAATAGCGGTTGGGCGCGGCGTTGTGATCTTGATACCGGCCGGGATGGGATAAACGACATCGTGCGAGAAGCCGAGGTTCATCACCAGATTAGAGCCCTGAACAGCAGCACGGAAACCCGTACCCTGAATTTCAAGCCCCTTGGTGAAGCCAACAGACACACCCTTGACCATGTTAGCGATCAGAGCGCGGGTTGTTCCCCACATCGTCCAGTTATCACGGGAGCGACGACCAACCGGAGCAACTGCAACAGAGTTAGCTTCAATGGTCACGTCCACATGACGGGAAACCGGAAAGCTCAGTTCACCCAGCTTGCCTTTGGCGGTGAAAACACCGTCAACAACAGCAACCTGAACGCCTGCCGGAACTTCTACAGGATATTTACCTACGCGAGACATGCGACCCTCCTCAGAAGACGCGGCAGAGAACCTCGCCGCCAACATTGGCAGCGCGGGCCTCGACGTCCGAAAGGACGCCACGCGGGGTGGACAGGATCGACACACCAAGGCCGGCATAAACGCGCGGAAGTTCCTTGATCTTCGAATAGACACGACGGCCAGGCTTGGAAACCCTATGGATTTCCTTGATGACCGGCTGTCCTTCAACGTACTTCAGCTCGATACGGAGCTGGGATACGCCCTTGCGGACTTCTTCCGTGGAGAAACCACGGATGTAACCTTCACGCTTCAGAGCCTCAAGCACGTTCGTGCGAAGCTTGGAAGCAGGCGCAACGCATGCAGCATGACGGGCACGCTGAGCATTACGGATCCGGGTAAGCATATCACCCAGTGGATCAGACAACGACATTCGATCTATCCCTTACCAGCTCGACTTGACCATGCCAGGAATCTGGCCGGCAGACGCAAGATCACGCAGAGCGATACGGCACAGCTCGAACTTACGATAGTTAGCACGGGGACGACCGGTCAGCTTGCAACGAAGACGAACACGCGTTGCGGATCCGTTACGTGGCATCTGTGCCAGCTTAAGAGTCGCTTCAAATCGGTCTTCAACCGAAAGGGAACGATCCTTGATGATGTTTTTAAGAGCGGTCCGCTTTTCCTTATCGCGCTTCGCAAGAGCTGCGCGATGGTTATTACGGTTAACCGCTGAGATCTTCGCCATCTCGAATTTTCTCCCGGAACCTGTCAGGCCTATCCCGACGGTTTTCCAATCAGCGTGTCTATAAAGGAAAGCGGCCTCCCAATGGAAGGCCGAATCCTTATTTTAGTCGCGATCGGTCTGAAAAATTACCTGATCAACCTGCGAATGGCAGATCGAAGGCCTTCAGCAGAGCCTTTGCTTCAGCATCGGTCTTTGCAGTGGTCACGAAGATGATATCCATGCCGCGAACAGCATCGATCTTGTCATATTCGATTTCCGGGAAAACAATCTGCTCCTTGATACCCATGGCAAAGTTGCCACGGCCATCAAAGCCCTTGTTTGCCGGAAGGCCACGGAAGTCACGAATGCGAGGCATAGCGATCGTCACGAGACGGTCAAGGAACTCATACATACGCTGACGACGCAGAGTAACCTTACAACCGATCGGAAGACCTTCACGGATCTTGAAGCCAGCAATAGCTTTACGAGCAAGCGTCTTTACAGGCTTCTGACCTGAAATAGCTGCCATTTCAGCAACAGCTGCATCCAGCTTCTTCTGATCGCCAGCAGCCTCACCGACACCCATGTTCAGCACGATCTTCTCGAGCTTGGGAACCTGCATCGGGTTTGCATAGCCAAACTGTTCCTGAAGCTGCTTACGAAGAAGCTCTTCGTAACGCTGCTGCATACGCGGCAAAGCGGTGTTGTTATCGCTCATTTTTGCGTTCCTCAGCCTTCGATCACTTCGCCGGTTGCCTTGGCAACACGAACCTTGCGACCGTCTTCAAGAACACGGAAACCAACACGCGTTGGCTTGCCACTCTTGGGATCAACCAGCTTCAGGTTAGAAAGATGGATCGGCATTTCGCGCTCGATGATTCCACCTTCTCCACCCATACGGTTGGGCTTCGTATGACGCTTGGCGACAGCCACACCACGCACGACAGCTTTTTCAGCTTTTGGCATGACGGCAAGAACTTCGCCACGAACGCCCCGGGACTTCCCGGAGAGAACGAGGACCTGATCGCCCTTTTTAATACGTGCAGCCATTACAGGACCTCCGGCGCCAGGGAGATGATCTTCATGAACTTGCGAGCACGCAGTTCACGAACGACCGGGCCAAAGATACGCGTGCCAATTGGCTCCTGCTGCTTGTTGATAAGCACAGCAGCATTCTTATCGAAACGGATCGCAGATCCGTCTGCACGACGCACCGGGTAGGATGTACGAACGATAACGGCCTGATGGACGTCACCCTTCTTCACCTTACCGCGGGGAATGGCTTCCTTTACGGATACGACAATGATGTCGCCGACCGAGGCAGTCTTCCGCTTGGAGCCGCCCAGCACCTTGATGCACTGCACCCGACGCGCACCGGAATTGTCGGCGACGTCAAGGTTGGTCTCGGGATGAATCATGTGCCTACCCCCTTATGCGCTGACGGAAGAGGAAGCCGAAGCCATGTCCTCTCCGTTGCGTGCGACGACAGACCAAGTCTTGCGCTTGGAGATCGGAGCGCATTCTTCAATGCGAACCAGGTCACCAATTTGGCAGACGTTGGCTTCATCATGAGCCGCATACTTCTTGGAGCGGCGGATGAACTTCTTATAGAGCGGGTGCATAATACGACGATCAACAAGAACGGTAACCGTCTTGTCCATCTTGTCGCTCGTTACCCGCCCTGTCAGGACGCGCCTTGGCATCGTCCGTCTCCTCTCAGGACTTTGCGGCGGACGTTTGGGCGCCCGCACGGTTCTTCGATTGGTGAGCCAGCGTCTTGATGCGTGCGACGGCACGACGCACGACCTTAACGCGGCTGGTGTTCTCCGACTGCCCCGTGGCAGCCGCAAAACGGTGGTTGATCTGTTCACGCTTCAGGTCGATGAGCAGAGCATTCAGCTCGTCCTCGCTCTTCGCGCGCAGATCTGCAGGCTTGTACGTGTCGGCCATCTTACGCGTCTCCGATACGCTGAACGAACTTGGTCTTGATCGGAAGCTTTGCAGCTCCCAAGCTCAGTGCCAAGCGGGCGACTTCCGGCGGAACGCCTTCAATCTCGAACAGGATACGACCTGGCTTAACACGAGCTGCCCAGTACTCTGGGGAACCCTTGCCGGAGCCCATACGCACTTCTGCAGGCTTTGTCGAGACCGGAAGGTCTGGAAAAATACGAATCCACACGCGACCGGCACGCTTCATCGCACGAGTAATAGCACGACGGGACGCTTCGATCTGACGGGCAGTGATCCGCTCTGGCTCAAGAGCCTTCAGACCATATGCACCGAAGTTCAGCTGCGTTCCGCTCTTCGCCAGGCCGTGGATACGGCCCTTGTGGGCTTTACGAAACTTTGTCCGCTTTGGGGAAAGCATGTTGTTAAATCCTCAATCAGCACCAGCAATGGAGCTGTAGGCTTGCGCCTACAGTTCAACGTTGCGGAGCCTGCTCCGCGGCACGACGATCCTGTGCCAGGGGGTCATGAGCCAGGATCTCACCCTTGAAGATCCAGACCTTCACGCCGCAGGTTCCATAAGTCGTCTTGGCCGTCGCCGTGCCATAGTCGATATCAGCGCGAAGCGTATGCAGTGGCACACGTCCCTCACGATACTTCTCGTCACGTGCGATTTCGGCCCCACCCAGACGTCCGCTGCAAGTAATACGGATGCCTTGGGCGCCCAGACGCATTGCAGACTGGATTGCGCGCTTCATGGCGCGACGGAAAGCAACACGACGTTCCAGCTGCTGAGCAATGTTCTCAGCTACTAGCGTTGCATCGATTTCCGGCTTACGGATCTCAACGATGTTCAGCGCTACGTCGGTCTTCGCCATACGGCTCAGTTCCTTACGCAGTGCATCGATGTCTTGACCCTTCTTGCCGATTACGACGCCCGGACGGGCGGCGTAAATCGTCACGCGGGGCTTCTTGGCAGGACGCTCAATAACGACGCGGGAAACGCCGGCACCCGAGAGCTTGCGACGCAGGAATGCACGCAGCTTCAAGTCTTCATGGAGAAGACGAGAATAGTCTGCACCTGCGTACCAGCGGCTGTCCCAGGTACGGTTAACACCGAGCCGAAGCCCGATTGGATTGACCTTATGTCCCATGGATCAAGCTGCCTTCTGCTCTTCGTTTGTTTCCGAGACTTCTGCAGCTTCGGCAACAACAATCTTCAGGTGGCTGAAGAACTTCTCAACGCGAGCCGAGCGACCACGGCCACGGGCGTGAAAACGCTTCATGACAATGGACTTGCCGACTTCAGCCGTCTTCACAACCAGACGGTCAACGTCCAGCTGATGATTGTTCTCAGCGTTGGCCACGGCGCTCTCAAGAGTCTTCTTTACCTGCTGCGCGATACGACGACGCGAGAAGGTCAGAGCGGCAATAGCCTTGTCAGCTGGCTGGTTACGGATCATGGCCGCAACCAGGTTCAGCTTACGCGGGCTAACACGGATATTGCGCGTGATTGCCTGCGCTTCCGTATCAGCGAGCGTGCGGATGTGCTTCGGCTTGCTCATTTTCAGCCCCGCTTCGACTTCTTGTCAGAGCCATGACCGGTGTAGGTCCGTGTCGGTGAGAATTCACCGAACTTGTGACCGACCATGTTCTCCGTGACCTGCACAGGCAGGAACTTGTGACCATTATAAACGCCGAACGTAAGCCCGACGAACTGCGGCAGGATCGTGGAACGACGTGACCAGATCTTGATCACTTCATTACGACCAGAAGCACGAGCTGCTTCTGCCTTGCCGAACAGATACCCGTCAACGAACGGGCCCTTCCAGACGGAACGTGCCATCTCTGTTTGCCCCCTCTTACTTGCCGGACTTACGGCGACGGATGATCAGGCTATCCGTCTTCTTGTTAACACGCGTCTTGTAACCCTTCGTCGGAACGCCCCATGGAGTAACCGGATGACGGCCACCAGAGGTACGACCTTCACCACCACCATGCGGGTGATCGACCGGGTTCATGACAACACCACGGTTGTGCGGACGACGTCCGAGCCAACGGGAACGTCCAGCCTTACCCATGTGCTGGTTCATGTTGTCTGGATTAGAGACAGCACCAACCGTTGCCATGCATTCGCCACGGACAAGACGCAGTTCACCGGACTGCAGCTTGATCTGAGCGTAACCGGCATCTTTACCGACCAGCTGTGCATACGTTCCAGCAGAACGAGCCAACTTGCCGCCAGCGCCTGGCTTCAGCTCGATGTTGTGCACGATTGTACCGACCGGCATCGCACCGAGGGACATCGCATTGCCTGGCTTTACGTCAGTGTGCGCACCAGAGATAACGCGGTCACCAGCCTTGATACGCTGCGGAGCCAGAATGTAGGCCAGCTCGCCGTCATCATACTTGATCAGTGCGATGAACGCCGTACGGTTTGGATCGTACTCAAGACGCTCGACCGTTGCACCAACATCAAACTTGCGACGCTTGAAATCGACATAACGATAGGACTGCTTGTGCCCGCCGCCACGGAAACGAACTGTCGTACGACCGTGATTATTACGGCCGCCAGACTTGTTCTTACCTTCCGTCAGCTGCTTGACCGGCTTGCCCTTCCAGAGCTCGCTACGATCAATCAGCACGGTGCCGCGTGTGCTCGGCGTCGTGGGATTAAAGTGCTTTAGTGCCATGGTTGATTACCCCGCGTCAGCCCAGCTTTGCTGTAAGGTCAATGGACTGACCTTCTGCAAGCTGCACATACGCCTTCTTGATGTCAGAGCGGCGACCAGGACGACCCTTGACGCGCTTCGTCTTACCCTTCTGGACCAGCGTATTCACACCGGTAACCTTGACGTTGAAGAGCTTCTCGACAGCGGCCTTGATCTGCGGCTTGGTTGCAGTCGTGGCGACCTTGAAAACAACCTGATTACGCTCGGAAAGAAGCGTAGCCTTTTCCGTGATCAGCGGCGAACGGACCACATCGTACAGAGCTTCCTGAGACATGTTCTCAGCAGTCTTACGTGCGTTCATGACGATAGACAGGGTCATGCCAGGCGCTCCTTAAGACCCTCAAGACCTGCACGGGTAATAACCAGCACATCATGGTTGAGGATGTCATAGACGTTCGCACCGATTGTCGGCAGCACGTCGATCTTCGGCAGATTAGCAACTGCACGAGCAAACTGCTCATCAACTGCGCCATCGACGATCAGAGCGGACGACCAGCCAAGTGCCTTCAGCTTTGCAGCAGCTTCACGCGTCTTGCTGACGCCGTTTGCTGTATCAAGCACAACCAGCTTGCCATCGGCAGCTTTCTGCGAAAGAGCAGAAATCAGACCCAGACGGCGGACCTTCTTGGGAAGGTCATAGCCATGATCGCGCACAACCGGACCATGTACAACGCCACCCGTACGGAACTGCGGGGCGCGCAGCGAACCCTGACGAGCAGAACCCGTACCCTTCTGGCGGAAAGGCTTCTTGGTTGTACCGGAGATCTCACCCATGCCCTTGGTGCGATGCGTACCAGCGCGGCGCTTTGCCAGCTGCCAGTGAACAACACGCGCCATGATGTCAGCACGCGGAGAAACCGCGAAAATCTCTTCTGGAAGCGCGACTGAGCCTGCGCTGCCATTATCGAGGGTTTTGATATCGTATTCCATGCCCCTCGCCCTCAACCGGCGGCCGCCACGACTGCAGCCGGATACGGCGCATCGGCATGGCGTGCCTTCTTGATTGCATCGCGAATCAGCACAACGCTGTTTTTCGCACCAGGAATCGCGCCTCTGACCATAATCAGATTACGCTCTTCATCCACGGCAGCCACTTCAAGGTTCAGCGTGGTAACACGCACATCACCCATGTGACCTGCCATCTTCTTGCCCTTGAAGACCTTGCCAGGATCCTGGCGCTGGCCCGTAGAACCATGAGAACGATGGCTGATGGACACGCCGTGGGAGGCTTCAAGACCAGCGAAGTTATGACGCTTCATAACACCCGCAAAGCCTTTACCCTTACTCTGACCCGTGACGTCAACTTTCTGCCCAACCACGAAATGGTTCGCAGACAGCTTCGTGCCAGCCTCAAGCAGAGCATCTTCCGCAACGCGGAACTCTACGAGGGTCTTCTTCGGCTCAACCTTGGTACGGGCGAAGTGGCCACGATTTGCCTTGGTGACATTTTTCACCTTGGCATTACCAAGACCGAGCTGAACGGCGGTATAGCCATCTCGTTCATTCGTGCGAGCGTCTACAACCTGAACTTCGTCAAGATGCAGAACTGTCACAGGCACATGAGTGCCATCTTCCTTAAACAGCCGGGTCATCCCCAGCTTTTTTGCAATCAATCCGGTACGCATCGTCTGGACCTTAGAGTTTGATCTCGACATCAACGCCAGCGGCGAGGTCGAGCTTCATGAGGGCGTCCACGGTCTGCGGGGTCGGCTCGACAATGTCGAGCAGCCGGCGGTGAGTCCGAATTTCGAACTGTTCGCGGCTTTTCTTATCCACGTGTGGCGAACGGTTCACCGTGAACCGTTCGATATGCGTCGGCAGCGGGATCGGACCCCGAACCCGCGCACCCGTACGCTTCGCCGTGTTTACGATCTCTTTGGTGCTGTTGTCCAGCACGCGATGATCGTACGCCTTAAGGCGAATGCGGATGTTCTGGTTGTCCATAGTCTTAATTCGTCCAACTCAAAAATTCGGGTCTCGTCCTACTGCCATTGCATCTGAAAGGGAACCCCGGCCAGAAATAAATCTGACCGGGGCTTCCATATCAACGGCGAAACGTAGGACTTAGGCGCTGATGGAAGAAACCACGCCTGCACCCACGGTACGTCCACCTTCGCGAATTGCGAAACGCAGACCTTCGTCCATGGCGATCGGAGCAATCAGCTCGACATCCATAGCGATGTTATCACCCGGCATCACCATCTCCGTGCCTTCTGGCAGCGTCACGACGCCCGTGACGTCGGTCGTACGGAAATAGAACTGCGGACGGTAGTTCGTGAAGAACGGCGTGTGACGGCCACCCTCTTCCTTTGTGAGGATGTATGCCTCAGCCTTGAACTTCTTGTGCGGGGTGATGGAACCCGGCTTTGCAAGAACCTGACCACGCTCAACGTCTTCACGCTTCGTGCCACGAACCAGCGCACCGATGTTGTCACCAGCTTCACCGCGATCAAGCAGCTTACGGAACATTTCGACGCCAGTGCAAGTCGTCTTCGTCGTGTCCTTAAGACCAACGATTTCAACTTCATCACCAACGTTGATCACGCCACGCTCGACACGACCCGTCACAACCGTACCACGACCAGAAATCGAGAACACGTCTTCGATTGGCATCAGGAACGGACGGTCAACCGGACGCTCCGGCTGCGGAATGTACGTGTCAACAGCTTCCATCAGCTCAAGAACACGATCTTCACCGATAGCGGCGTCACCGTCTTCAAGCGTCACAAGAGCGGAGCCCTTGATGATGGGGATATCGTCACCAGGGAACTGGTAGGAAGACAGAAGTTCGCGAACTTCCATTTCCACGAGCTCGAGGAGCTCTGGATCGTCAACCTGATCAACCTTGTTCAGAAAGACAACCAGAGCCGGAACACCGACCTGACGTGCCAGCAGGATGTGCTCACGTGTCTGCGGCATCGGGCCGTCAGCAGCGGACACAACCAGAATTGCGCCGTCCATCTGAGCGGCACCCGTGATCATGTTCTTCACATAGTCAGCGTGACCAGGGCAGTCGACGTGAGCGTAGTGACGGTTCTTCGTCTCGTACTCAACGTGAGCCGTGGAAATGGTGATACCACGTGCACGCTCTTCAGGAGCTGCGTCGATCTGGTCATACGCCTTAAATTCGGCGCCGCCGCTCTTCGCAAGTGTCTTGGTGATTGCAGCAGTCAGCGAGGTCTTGCCGTGGTCGACGTGACCAATGGTGCCGATGTTGCAGTGCGGCTTCGTCCGCTCGAATTTAGCCTTTGCCATCGTCTATCTCCAAAACCCTGCCTCCCACGAGGCAGAGATAAGACTGAAAGTTCTTTCCAGTGAGCATCCGGTAGATTCCCGAATGCTGCCGGAAGCCCTTTAGCGGGTTCTGATTACCAGCGATAGTGGCTGAATGCCTTATTGGCTTCAGCCATACGGTGGGTGTCTTCGCGCTTCTTTACAGCAGCGCCACGATTGTTGACCGCATCCATTAGTTCGTTGGACAGGCGCTCCTGCATCGTGTTCTCACCGCGCTTGCGGGAGGCATCGATCAGCCACCGGATCGCCAGAGCCTGACGGCGCTCAGCGCGCACTTCAACAGGCACCTGATAGGTAGCACCACCAACACGACGTGAACGGACTTCAACAGCCGGCTTCACGTTGTCCAGAGCCGAGTGGAACATAGCCACTGGGTCAGCAGTTGCACCACCACGGTGACGCAGAACCTCAAGCGCACCGTAAACGATGCCCTCGGCGGTGGATTTCTTTCCATCGTACATCAGAGCGTTCATGAAACGCGTAATGACGATGTCTCCGAATTTCGGATCGGGAAGGATCTCGCGCTTTACGGCGCGGTGACGGCGACTCATTCCAAATACCTCTTACTTCGGACGCTTCGCGCCATACAGCGAACGACGCTGACGACGCTTTGCGATGCCCTGCGTGTCAAGCACGCCTCGCAGGATGTGATAACGCACACCAGGAAGATCCTTCACGCGGCCACCACGGATCAGCACAACGCTGTGCTCCTGAAGGTTATGACCTTCACCCGGAATGTAGCTCACGACCTCATACCCGTTGGTCAGACGCACCTTGGCGACCTTACGCAGAGCGGAGTTCGGCTTCTTTGGCGTTACCGTGTACACGCGCGTGCAAACGCCACGCTTCTGGGGGCATCCCTGTAGTGCAGGGACCTTGTTCCGCTTTGCGGCCGGCTCACGGCCGTTCGCGATCAACTGGTTGATGGTCGGCATGCGCCCTTCCCAATCCTTGTCCTATTCCGGACAGAAAGCACCAGACTTTCTGCCATGACATTTTATTCAAATCGACATGCGGCTGAACCGCCTGCCTATCCCACATTTGGAAAGGGAAACAGCTGAAGCCATTTCCCTCCTTTTGTAGCCTGCGGCCTTGGCATTCCCTGAAATCAGGTTAGCGGCACCACATGCGATTCTTTGTCTTCGACGGCTTTAATTTCGCCTCTTCAGGCGGGAGTAGCCGAGGGCGCGGAACCTACGAAGGGTTCCGCGCTGAGTCAAGTGTTTCGGCCAGAAATGAACCGATTCTGAGGAGAGAGTTCCTGGAATCGGCACATTTACCCTCTCTGCCCTTCCCTTCAGAGGAGAACAGAGAGGTTTTCATCACTCTGCTGCGTCTTCCACTTCGGCCGTGGAACGGCCGACACGATGGCGATCCTGACTGGCAGCGATGCCACGAAGACGGTTCATAACGCTACCCGTACCTGCCGGGATGAGACGACCCACAATGACGTTTTCCTTGAGGCCATTAAGCGTATCGACCTTGCCGGACGTAGCAGCGTCAGTAAGCACGCGTGTGGTCTCCTGGAAGGAGGCTGCCGAGATAAAGGACTGCGTCTGCAGGGAAGCCTTGGTGATACCCTGAAGGACCGGCATAGCCACTGCCGGGGTATCGCCATTTTCCTGAAGGCGCTGATTCTCAATCTCGTATTCAATCCGATCAACGGTTTCGCCAATCAGATAGGTCGAATCACCTGGCTCAAGAATTTCAACCTTCTGCAGCATCTGACGAACAATGACCTCAATATGCTTGTCATTGATCTTCACGCCCTGCAGTCGGTAGACATCCTGAATTTCATTGACCAGGTAATCCGAAAGCGCTTCGACACCCATGACCTTCAGAATGTCATGCGGCACACGCGGGCCATCGACCAGTGGGTCACCCTTCTGAACAAAGTCGCCTTCCTGAACGGAAACGTGCTTGCCCTTCGGGATAAGGTACTGGGTTTCTTCGCCGGTTTCGTCATTTTTGACAATGACACAACGCTTGGACTTGTAGTCCTTGCCAAACTCGATGCGACCATCGCCTTCGGCAATGATTGCATGATCCTTTGGACGACGGGCTTCAAAGAGTTCGGCAACACGCGGCAGACCACCGGTAATGTCACGCGTTTTGGAGCCTTCACGCGGAATACGGGCAAGAACGTCACCAGCATGAACTTCCGCACCATTTTCAATAGACAGAATACTGTCTGGTGAGAGGAAGTAGCGGGCGTCGTTGCCATTGGCGAGCTTGACCACATTCCCTGCAGCATCCTTGAGCTGCAGGCGCGGACGAAGATCCACACCCTTGGAAGCCTGCTTGTAGTCAACAACAACCTTGGAACTGAGGCCTGTGACCTCATCCATACGCTCGACGAGCGTGATGCTGTCGATCAGGTCAAGATATTCGACTGTACCCGCCTGCTCGGTAATGATCGGAAGGGTGTACGGATCCCACTCGGCCATTTTCTGGCCACGTGCAACCGCTTCGCCCTCACCCACCATCAGTCGAGCACCATAGGGCACACGATAACGAGCACGCTCAACGCCATTCTCATCGGTCAGCAGGATTTCGCAGTTACGCGACATCACAACCAGAACCTTCTGAGAGTTTTCGACCACGTTACGATTCTTAATCGTCACAACACCGTCGCGAGATGCCTCAACCATGGACTGCTCGGCACCACGCGTAGCCGCGCCACCAATATGGAAGGTACGCATTGTCAGCTGTGTACCCGGTTCACCGATGGACTGTGCGGCGATGACACCGACAGCTTCACCAATGTTCACGGGTGTACCGCGAGCAAGGTCACGACCATAGCAGTGTGCACAAATTCCGACGCGGCTATCACATGTGAGAACCGAACGGATTTCCATGCTCTCAACACCAGCCTTTTCAATGAGCTCTGCTTCGGGCTCTTCGATCAGCGTGTTGCGAGGCAGAAGGACCTCGTGCGTCACCGGATGCAGCACATCCTTGGACGTCGTACGACCCAGAATACGCTCGGAAAGAGATGCAACGACTTCGCCGCTATCCATCACCGCACGCACCGTCAGACCGCGCTCTGTACCGCAATCAGGCTCAACGATGATGCAATCCTGCGCAACGTCAACAAGACGACGTGTCAGGTATCCAGAGTTCGCGGTCTTCAGAGCCGTATCAGCAAGACCCTTACGGGCACCGTGACTGGACGTGAAGTAATCGAGAACCGACAGACCTTCTTTGAAGTTTGCGATAATCGGCTGCTCGATGATCTCGCCCGAAGGCTTCACCATCAGACCACGCATACCCGCAAGCTGCTTCATCTGAGCCGGCGACCCACGAGCACCAGAGTGGCTCATCATCCAGACAGAGTTCGTCGGCTTGCCGATGACCTGCTTGGAGATTTCCTTCAGCATGGCTGCCTGCACTTCGTCCGTGCAACGCGACCAAGCATCAACAACCTTGTTGTAACGCTCGCCAGCCGTGATCAGACCATCCTGATACTGCTGCTCAAACTCCTTGACCTCTTCCGATGTCTTGCCGACCAGCGTTGCCTTCTCGGCCGGGATGATCATGTCATCCTTACCGAAGGAAATGCCAGCACGCGCAGCATGCTTGAAACCAAGACCCATGAGACGGTCACAGAAGATCACAGCTTCCTTCTGACCACAGTGACGATAGACCGTATCGATGACATCAGACACGTTCTTCTTCGTCAGCTGCTTATTGATCAGGCTGAACGGAATCGCGGGGTGCTTCGGCAGGATCTGCGCAATAAGGGCACGTCCCGGCGTCGTCAGAATCGTCTGGCGGATCGGGTTACCGTTTTCATCAACGGTCGGAAGACGCAGACGGATCTTGTCATGAAGCTGCAGAGAACCAGCGAGCATGGCGCTCTCGATTTCTGCTACATCAGAATAAGCCGGTGGAGCCGCCTTGACGACCTTACCGCCTTCAATGACGGCCTCATCCGGTGTCTCACGATACTCAGGAACTTCAAGGCTCAGGTAATAGAGGCCCAGAACGATATCCTGAGACGGAACGATAATCGGCTTGCCGTTTGCAGGGCTGAGGATGTTGTTCGTAGACATCATCAGCACGCGCGCTTCGAGCTGTGCTTCGAGCGACAGCGGAACGTGCACGGCCATCTGATCGCCGTCAAAGTCGGCATTGAACGCGGTGCAGACCAGCGGGTGAAGCTGAATCGCCTTACCTTCGATCAGGGTCGGCTCGAACGCCTGAATGCCAAGACGGTGAAGCGTCGGGGCGCGGTTCAGCATCACGGGATGCTCGCGGATAACCTCTTCAAGGATATCCCAGACTTCCGGACGCTCTTTCTCCACCATGCGCTTTGCAGCTTTGATGGTGGTGGCGTGACCGTACTTCTCCAACTTGGAGTAGATGAACGGCTTGAAGAGCTCGAGCGCCATCTTCTTCGGAAGGCCGCACTGGTGCAACTTCAGCTCCGGACCGACCACGATAACCGAACGACCAGAGTAGTCGACGCGCTTACCGAGAAGGTTCTGACGGAAACGACCCTGCTTGCCCTTCAGCATGTCAGACAGGGACTTCAGCGGACGCTTGTTGGCACCCGTAATCGCACGCCCACGACGACCGTTATCAAACAGTGCATCAACAGCTTCCTGAAGCATACGCTTTTCGTTGCGGACAATGATATCCGGCGCACGAAGTTCGATCAGACGCTTCAGACGGTTGTTACGGTTAATGACGCGACGGTAAAGATCGTTCAGATCGGACGTTGCGAAACGACCACCATCCAGCGGCACCAGCGGACGCAGTTCCGGCGGGATCACCGGAATAATGTCCATGATCATCCAGTCCGGACGCGAGCCACTCTCAACGAATGCCTCAACAAGCTTCAGACGCTTGACCAGTTTCTTGCGAGCAGCTTCAGACGTGGCCTTGCGCAGCTTCTTGCGCATCATCGTCTTCTCGGAATCGCCTTCCATGACTTCAGCGTCATAGTCGAACGGATCTGGAAGACCCTTGGCCTTGGCAGCCAGACTCAGCTCACGCTCTTCGGCATTCGGAATACCCCAGTCGTAGCTGGACAGCGCACGCTTGATCGCCTCGGCACCGATCCCAACGTCAATACCCGCATCCGGATATTCGTCGAGTAGATCTTCGCAGCGGATTTCATCCAGAAGATACTGATCGCGCTTCTTGCCGTTCTTGTAAGAGTCGATCTGATCGGAATCACAGACACCCTTATCGAGAATGAGAAACTTCTCGAAATACAGAACGGGTTCAACGTCCTTCAGCGGCAGATCCAGCATCGTGGCGATACGGCTCGGCAGCGACTTCAGGAACCAGATATGCGCAACAGGGGAAGCAAGTTCGATATGCCCCATGCGCTCACGGCGCACCTTGGCAAGCGTGACCTCAACACCACATTTTTCGCAGACAATGCCGCGAAATTTCATGCGCTTGTACTTACCGCACAGGCATTCATAGTCCTTGATAGGACCAAAAATACGTGCGCAGAAAAGCCCGTCACGCTCTGGCTTGAACGTACGGTAGTTGATGGTCTCCGGCTTCTTGATTTCGCCGTAGGACCAGGAGCGGATCTGCTCACTGGAAGCAAGCTGGATCTTGATCTGATCAAAGCTGACTGACTGACCAGCCTGACCCAGGATTTTCATGAGTTCGTTCATGCGCCGAAACCCCAATGTGCACCGCGGCGTCCCGCGGGCACTTCAAAATTGAACCGTGAAGCGAGAGGGGAGCGAGACAATTAAATCTCGCCCTGCTCGAGTTCGACATTCAGGCCGAGAGACTTCAGTTCCTTGATCAGAACGTTGAAGCTCTCCGGAATGCCGGCTTCGAAGTCGTCCTGCTCGCGCACGATAGCCTCGTAGACCTTGGTACGGCCGGAAACGTCATCCGACTTCACCGTCAGCATTTCCTGCAGCGTATAAGCCGCACCATATGCTTCGAGCGCCCAGACTTCCATTTCACCAAAGCGCTGACCACCGAACTGCGCCTTACCACCCAGCGGCTGCTGTGTGACCAGGGAGTACGGACCGATGGAACGTGCATGGATCTTGTCATCGACAAGGTGATGCAGCTTCAGCATGTAGATATAACCAACGGTGGTCTGGCGTTCAAATGTCTCGCCCGTACGACCATCGATCAGCTGAGACTGACCCGACTTGTTCACACCAGCCTTTTCCAGCATGCCTTCGATGTCCGGGATGGAAGCACCATCGAACACCGGGGTAGCAATCGGAAGACCCTTACGAAGGTTGTTGGCCAGCTCGATAAGCTGCTCGTTCGGCAGAGTAGCAACGTCGGTTTCGAAGATTTCGTCTCCGTACACGTCCCGCAGACGATCAAGCAGTTCCTGCTTGCGCTCACCAGTCCGCTGATACTCGTCAACCATCTCACCGATGCTTGCACCGATATTGGCACAAGCCCAACCCAGATGGGTTTCAAGGATCTGACCGATGTTCATGCGCGACGGCACACCCAGCGGGTTCAGAACGATATCAACCGCCTGACCATTCTCAAGGAACGGCATGTCTTCGACAGGAACGACGCGGGAAACGACACCCTTGTTACCGTGACGACCGGCCATCTTGTCACCTGGCTGAAGCTTACGCTTCACGGCAACGAAGACTTTAACCATCTTCATCACACCAGGCGGCAGTTCATCACCGCGCTGCAGCTTTTCAACCTTGTTGTCAAAGCGCGCAGTGATGCGACGGACAGCTTCATCAAACTCGGAACGCAGTGTTTCGAGTTCAGCAGTCACCTCATCAGAAGAGACCGAGATGTTGCGCCATGCCGCACGAGGATGCTCATCCAGAACTTCAACCGTGATCGGCGTACCGGAACGAATTCCCTTGAAGCCAGCACCAGCAACCTGGCCAACCAGACGCTCACGCAGACGATTGTGGAAACTACGCTCCTGAATTGAACGCTCGTCATCCCGGTCCTTGGTCAGGCGTTCAATCTCGGAGCGCTCGATTGCCATCGCACGCTCGTCTTTATCGACGCCGCGACGTGAGAAAACGCGAACATCAACAATCGTACCGGTCGTGCCAGGCGGCAGTTTCAGGGACGTATCACGAACGTCAGAAGCTTTCTCACCGAAAATGGCGCGAAGAAGCTTCTCTTCCGGCGTCATCGGGCTTTCACCCTTTGGCGTCACCTTGCCGACAAGAATATCACCCGGATTCACCTCGGCGCCGACATAGACAATGCCTGCCTCGTCAAGGTTACGAAGAGCTTCCTCACCGACATTTGGAATGTCGCGTGTGATTTCTTCCTGACCCAGCTTCGTATCACGAGCCATGACTTCAAATTCTTCGATATGGATCGAAGTGAAGACGTCATCGCGTGCAATACGCTCGGAAATGAGGATTGAATCCTCAAAGTTGTAACCGTTCCAAGGCATGAACGCGACAAGCACGTTACGACCCAGAGCCAGTTCGCCAAGCTCGGTGGACGGACCGTCAGCAATAATGTCACCAGCGTGAACTGTGTCGCCAACCTTCACCAGCGGACGCTGATTGATGCAGGTAGACTGGTTCGAACGCATGTACTTGCGCAGACGATAGATATCGACGCCCTGCGTCGAACCCGCATCATCAGTCGCACGGACAACGATACGTGCACCATCGATCTGATCGATAATGCCACGACGCTTAGCGACGATCGTCGCACCGGAGTCACGCGCAACAGCCGCTTCCATGCCCGTACCAACCAGCGGGGCATCGGCCTTCACCAGCGGAACAGCCTGACGCTGCATGTTTGCACCCATGAGTGCACGGTTGGCGTCATCATTCTCGAGGAACGGAATGAGAGCCGCCGCGACAGACACAAGCTGCTTCGGGGAGACGTCGCAAGCCGTAACCTGCTCAGGCGGAACAACACGGAAGTCACCAGACTTACGAACGGAAACCAGTTCGTCCGTCAGGTGGCCATCGGCGCTCTGCTTGGCATCAGCCTGTGCAACAACAAGCTTCTCTTCCTCCATGGCAGAAAGATATTTCCAGCCATCCTGAAGAACGCCATCCTTAACCAGACGATACGGCGTTTCAATGAAGCCGTACTTATTGACCTTGGCATACGTCGAGAGCGAGTTGATCAGACCGATGTTCGGACCTTCAGGCGTCTCGATCGGGCAGATACGGCCGTAATGCGTCGGATGAACGTCACGAACTTCGAACCCTGCGCGCTCACGGGTCAGACCACCCGGGCCAAGCGCCGAAAGACGACGCTTATGCGTCACTTCGGAGAGCGGGTTGGTCTGATCCATGAACTGGCTGAGCTGTGATGAGCCGAAGAACTCACGAACTGCAGCAGCAGCCGGCTTTGCATTGATCAGGTCATGCGGCATGACCGTATCAATATCGACCGAACCCATACGCTCACGAATGGCACGCTCCATACGGAGCAAGCCGACGCGATACTGATTCTCCATCAGTTCGCCCACAGAACGAACGCGACGGTTACCAAGGTTATCAATATCGTCGATCTGACCGCGACCATCCTTCAGGTCGCACATGATCTTGATCGTACGCAGGATATCTTCCTTGCGCAGCACACGAAGGGTATCCGGCGCATCGACATCGAGACGCATGTTCATCTTGACACGACCAACAGACGACAGATCGTAGCGGTCCTGATCAAAGAAGAGACCACGGAACATCGCTTCAGCGGTTTCCTTGGTCGGCGGCTCACCTGGACGCATGATGCGATAGATATCGATCAGCGCTTCATCGCGGCTGGTATTTTTGTCAACGGAAAGCGTGTTGCGGATCCACGGACCATGCGAACCGTCGACCGAAAGCGTAGGAAGTTCCGTGATGCCAAGCTCTTCAAGAGCGACAAGACGATCTTCCGTCAGTTCCTCACCAGCTTCACCGTAGATCTCACCTGTGTGCTCATTGACAAGATCATAGGCAAGATAGCGACCGAGAACATCCAGACGGCCAACCTGAACCACACGGGTCTTTTCCGCAATCTTGCGGACCATACGGGCAGTCAGCTTGGCGTCTGCCTCAGCGACCACTTCACCCGTGTCAGCATCAACCAGCGGGCTGAGCAGCTTCTGGCCACGGAATGCTTCTGGCTCGAAAGGACGGGCCCAGCCATCCCCCATCCGGGTGAACGGAACCATGTCATAGAAGTAGGACAGGATTTCATCCTGATCCATACCGCGAATGTCGAGACCTTCGACATCTCCGCCTTCCGCAATCTTCTGGTCACGCTGCGCGATGTAGTTCGCACCTTCAAGTGCGTACAGAAGCGTAGTGACAGGAAGCTTACGCTTGCGATCGATACGAACGTAGATCAGGTCCTTGGCATCGAATTCGAAATCGAGCCATGAACCACGATATGGAATCACACGGGCAGCAAAGAGATACTTACCCGAAGAATGCGTCTTGCCCTTATCGTGATCGAAGAAGACACCTGGGCTACGATGCATCTGAGATACGATGACGCGCTCGGTACCGTTGATAATGAAGGTACCGTTGTCTGTCATGAGCGGCATATCGCCCATGTAAACCGGCTGTTCCTTCAGATCATGAATGGAGCGCGAACCCGTATCTTCATCAATGTCCCACGTCGTAAGACGCAGAATGACCTTCAGCGGCGCTGCGTATGTCAGACCACGCTGAATGCATTCCTCAACGTCGTACTTCGGCTCTTCGAACTCGTAAGATACGAAGTCCAGACGACCGCGACCAGCAAAGTCATTAATTGGGAAAACCGAGCGGAAAACTTCCTGCAGACCGGAGTTCTGACGTGCGTCAGGACTCACATTCATCTGCAGGAATGCCTCATAGGAGGCGCGCTGCACATCGATCAGATTGGGCATCGGCGCAATTTCGGGAATGCGCCCGAAGCTTTTGCGGATCCTCTTGCGTCCCGTGAACGATTTGGTGATCGCGTTCATCTATCTTGCCCTCTGCACCAGACCTTCGAGTCGCCCGGGACTTCGCTGACAGACAACCGCCTGACACGACACGGACGACCGGAACGACCGGCTTTCAGTAATTTCAATACGTGGCGAGCCGCGTATTATACTCTTATTTCCACCAACGGCAAATCGGGCGGGAACCGCATGCGATCCCCGCCCTATCCGTCTGCTTTCGCAGAGACCGCCCCTCAGAGAGAAAGCGGCCCGATCAAGTTGATTACTTGATTTCGACCTTGGCGCCGTTGTCTTCCAGGGTCTTCTTGATCTTCTCGGCTTCGTCCTTGGACACGCCTTCCTTGACGGTCTTCGGTGCGCCTTCGACCAGGTCCTTGGCTTCCTTCAGACCCAGACCCGTGATGCCACGGATTTCCTTAATCACGTTGATCTTCTTGTCGCCAGCAGCGGCCAGAACAACGGTGAATTCGGTCTGCTCTTCAGCTGGAGCTGCACCAGCAGCCGGACCAGCAGCAGCAACTGCAACAGGAGCAGCAGCAGAAACGCCCCACTTCTCTTCGAGAAGCTTGGAAAGTTCAGCAGCTTCGAGAACGGTCAGAGCGGACAGCTCTTCAACAATCTTTGCCAGATCGGCCATGGTCTTATCCTAAGTGATGCACTGTTTGAATGGGTTCAAATCTACGCCGCAGCGTTGATTTTACTCTTAAGCGGCTTCGCCGGTCTTGGCATAGGCGCCAAAGACGCGAGCAAGCTGGCCTGCCGGAGCCTGAACAACGCCTGCGATACGCGTAGCGGGGGTCTGAATCATACCCACCAGCTTTGCACGCAGCTCATCCAGAGACGGCAGTTCGGCAAGAGTCTTGATTCCGTCGACGCCAAGCGTCTGCGAACCAAGAGATCCACCGAGAACTACAAGCTTGTCATTCGTCTTGGCGAACTCGACAATCACCTTTGCAACTGCAACCGGGTCTTCAGACCAGGCAAGAGCCGTCGGCCCCTTGAGCAGCGGCGCGATGCCGTCGAATTGGGTCCCATCCAGAGCACGGCTGGCCAGCCGGTTCTTCGCAACCTTGTATGTCGCACCTGCCGCACGAATGCGTCGACGCAGCTCGGTCACATCAGCAACCGTCAGACCCTTGTTCTGGGTGACGATGACCATGGACGTGCTGCCAAACACATCGGCGAGGAACTCGACAAAGGCCCGCTTTTCCGTACGGTCCATAACCTGTCTCCTCGTCAGCCTGGAATAATCCAGACCAGGTTACCCATGGAGCACCTTCATTGCTGAAGATCCTCCGCTCGCCTGTCCACAGAAGTGAGCGAACCCAGCGCATCGTGGTAAAACCACCAAAACACTGGCGCCCCGCCTGACGCTCGCCGCTTCATGAGAAGCACTTAAAACATCGAAATGTTACGCGCGGTCTTGGACAGGTTTGGAAGCGACCCGCTAGCGCGCCGCCCCTACGCCACCATACCAAAGCATGGTGTCATTCCTTGTTGGGGGCCTTCTATAGAAAGCCCCCGCTTCGATCAAGCCTCGAAGCTGGAAACGTCAACGCGAACGCCCGGACCCATCGTGGAAGACAGTGCTGCCTTCTTCATGTAGGTGCCCTTGGCGCCAGACGGACGTGCCTTCTGCACAGCGTCAACGAGAGCATTGATGTTCTCGATCAGCTTGGCCTCATCGAAAGATGCCTTGCCAACGCCGGCATGCACGATACCAGCCTTTTCGGCACGGTATTCAACCTGACCGGACTTGGCAGCCGTGATGGCACCCTTGACGTCCATGGTCACCGTACCGAGACGCGGGTTCGGCATCAGGCCACGCGGACCAAGGATCTTACCAAGACGACCAACCAGAGCCATCATGTCAGGCGTTGCAATGCAGCGGTCGAAGTTGATTTCGCCAGCCTGGATCTTCTCAGCCAGATCTTCTGCACCGACAACTTCTGCACCAGCAGCCAGAGCTTCTTCAGCCTTGGCGCCACGTGCAAACACGCCAACGCGCAGAGTCTTGCCCGTGCCGTTCGGCAGGGAGATCAGACCACGGACCATCTGGTCAGCATGCCGCGGGTCGATGCCGAGGTTCAGAGAGATTTCGATCGTCTCGTCGAACTTTGCCTTGGCATTACTCTTCACCAGAGCCACAGCTTCAGCAAGAGTGTACGGCTTGTTACGCTCGACAGTTGCCTGTGCGGCGTTCAGACGCTTGTTCTTTGCCATGGTATCAGCCCTCCACCACGTTCAGGCCCATCGACTTGGCGGAACCTGCGAGCATGCGCACAGCACCATCGATGTCGTTGGCGTTCATGTCCTTGAACTTCGTCTCAGCGATCTCGCGAAGCTGAGCCGTCGTCACGGAACCAACCGCAGCGGACTTGCCAACGGTCTGGCTACCCTTGGAAATCTTGGCAGCCTTCAGAAGAAAGTACGTGTTCGGCGGGGTCTTCGTGATGAAGGAGAACGTACGGTCTGCATAAGCGGTGATGACGACCGGGATCGGCATACCTGGCTCAAGCTGCTGCGTCTTCGCGTTGAACTCTTTGCAGAACTGCATGATGTTCAGGCCGCGCTGACCCAGTGCCGGACCAACCGGCGGAGATGGGTTGGCTTTACCAGCCGGGATCTGAAGCTTGATGTAGCCAACAACTTTTTTGGCCATATCCGGGACTCCCCATTTGTTTCGTTCCCGAACCGCGGTTTAACGGAGTCGGCTGACCCGCCTCCTCCCGCGTTCGAAGTGAGGCGGTCCCCTAGACCGCTTTCACCTAATGCGTCAAGCTTTTATCCGCATGATCGCCGCGCAGATCATTGTCCACTGCGGATTCATGGCTGTCTATCCCCGCGACAGGCTGAGGCTTATGCAGTCCTTCGTATTGGAACGCACCAAACGGATCGATCTGCTTTACACCCGGCAGTTCACTGGAATCCCAGCCACCGCCCAGAGCCCGCACCAGACGCACTGTTGCCTGGATTTGGGACGTTTGCGTCTGGACCAAAGCAAGACGAGCTTGCAAGGCATCCTGCTGAGCTACAAGTGCATCGAGATAGTTTGACAGACCACCAGTGTAGAGGGCCATCGTCATACTCTGCGTCCGAAGGGCAGCTTCCACGGCACGCTGCTGCTGATCCTGCGCAATCTTGTACTGACCACTCTGCGTCAGGCCATTTTCCACGTCTTGAAATGCAGACAGCACAATCCCACGATACTCATCCACAGTCTGTCGATACTGAGACCAGGACCGCTGCAATGCTGCACGGCGCAGACCACCAGTGAAGGCAGGCTCCACAGCCTGCACAGCAATTTTCCAGAAAGCACGCGAAATACTGGCGAGATCGAAGCCGCCATCCTCAAAGCCGCCATCCGCACTCAGCGTAATGCGAGGATAGAACGCCGCACGAGACACTCCGATAGCACGAGACGCAGCTGCCATTCTCCGCTCGGCAGCAGCAATATCAGGCCGACGCTCCAAGAGAGACGACGGCAGACCCGGGTTCACCTTCACCACACCAAAATGCATCTTCACATCGCGAACCGGCGCAATGTGGAAGCCTGCCGGAGCGGTATTCAGCAGAACGGCAATCGCGTTCTCCATAACCCTGCGCTCTGCCAACAGATTGCTCTGGGCCGCCATGGCTGAGTAAAGCTGGTTTTCTGAACGGGACACATCCAGTCCAGCACCAATGGCTCCAGCCTGACGCAACTCCGTGATTTCTACAGCAGCCCGGAAGTAATGGATCGAGTCTTCGTAGACCGCATTCTGGGCATCCAACCCCCGCAACGCGATATAATCACTGGCAAGTTCAGCCTCGAGACTCAGCTTGGCCAGCGCGTAATCAGCGGCCGTCGCCTGAGCGAGATTTTTTTCCATCCGTGTGGAGTTCCGGATGGAATCCCAGAAATCTGGCTCCCACGTCGCAGCACCGCTATAGGCCTGGTTGGACTCATAAACGAGCGACGTACTTCTGTTCGGGTTATTGAAGAGCCGCCCAAGAGAGCCTTTGTTGTAGCTCATATGTGCAGAGCCAGTGAGTTGAGGGTAGAGCTTGCTTTCCGCCTCCCTCGCCACGTCACGCGCCTGTGTGAACGCTTCTGCCGCAACCTGCAGATCTGGATTGACCTGCAGCATCTTGGTTTCCATGCCGTTCAGTATGGGATCATGGAACATGGTCCACCAATCACTGCGGATCATGTCATCCGCAGGATGAGCATTGGCCATGACCCCCTTTCCTTCCCATCCTTCCGGATAAAGGAACTTCTGAGGATGATAGTCCGGCGCCAGATTGCAGGACGCCAGCCCAATGGACAGGACGCCTGCCAAAGCCGTCACAACATGACGGCGCGGCCGCGTAAAATATCCGCGCTTCAGATCGGTCAGTCTCATCAACGGGATCCAGCCTCATCCGGATTGGCATCATGCGAACGCACCGATTTCTGATCCTCTTCCTGCTGGGCCTTGGTCGGAACATTGTAGCCCGGCGTTGTCGGGACAACGCGAACCTCATCCCCTTCCAGCAGATCAGCCGTCGGGTTGGCAATAAGCTGGTCATCCTTCGTCACACCACTCAGGATCTGAACCGTCGTGCCGAAGTTGATTCCCACCGTTACATTCACCAGATGCACATGTCCGTTAATGACCTTAGCAACCTGCATACCCTGTGCCCGGAAAATAATCGCACCCTCCGGCAGAATCAGAATATCCGGATTGCCAGGCGCCGAAATGTGGGCTGTTGCATAGGAGTTCGGCCACAGCAGATTATCTTCGTTCCCAATCGTCAACTCTGTCGTCACTGTACGGGTCGCCGCATTGAACGCGTTGGCCGTCGCAAGGAAAGTCGCCTTGAAACGACGGCCAGGATACTGCGGAACAGACAGATCAGCCGTGATTTTTGGGGAAATTACGCTTGCAAAGTCCTGTGGCACCGATACGAACACACGCATCCGATGTACGTCCGCCACCGAAAACAGTTCGGATGCTGAACCACGTGAATTTACGTTGCCGCCGCCCGCATTAACATAATCACCGACATTGACCAGGCGAGAGGTCACGATGCCATCAAACGGCGCAACGATCTTCTTGAAGTCTTCCAGCGCCTGAAAACGCTCGACCTCATGTTCAGCAGCTTCAAGCTCGGCTTTCTGCGCCGCAGCGTTAGCAGCCTGAACATCCACTTCCTGCCGGGAAACTGCCTGCGTCCCCTTCAACGCCGTCCAACGCTGCGTCGTAATAACTGCAAGGTTATAGCGGGCAAGAATAACATTGTAATGAGCTTTGGCCGCCTGAAATTGGGCATCAATGCTTGGCGTACTGATCTCGGCGAGAACATCGCCACGCTTCACATGCGCACCATAGTCCTTGTACCACATTTTCACATAGCCAGAGACCTGTGCGTAGATCGGCGCTTCATACCAGGCCGCGAGATTAGCTGGCAGATCGACCTGTCGTGTCTTTGGACCATCCTGCGGAGAAATCAGCGTTACCGGTGGAATGGCCGCTTCCTCGGTAACACCAGACAACGAGTGATAGTGCACACCGCGCTCGATGATCCCCCATGCCGCCAGGATAATGGCCACGAGAACGACACCAAGCAGGATCAACCTGTTACGCAGAGCGCTGCCACTCTTCGGTTCTTGCCCCTGAGGCATCATCTGGCCCTGTTCAGAAGAATGGTTCACGCGCGGTCTCCTTCTGGCCCAGCAGGCCGCTTGTAATGAATCAGGGCAAAAACACAGGGCACGAACAGCAGAGTAGCAATGGTTGCTACCAACAGGCCGCCAATAACAGCTTTGCCCAAGGGGGCGTTGGAAGAATTACTGATCGACATCGGAATCATGCCGATCATCATGGCAAGCGCCGTCATCAGAACCGGTCGGATACGTTCATACCCGGCCTCAAGCGAGGCCAGCAGAACATCTCCATGATGGTCCAGACGTTCACGGGCGAATGAGACCACCAGAATGGCATTCGCTGTCGCTGTGCCCATACACATGATGGCACCCGTCAACGCCGGCACCGACAAGGCAGTATGCGTCAGGAACAGGCTCCAGGAAATACCACCCAAAGCACCTGGAAGCGCCGTGATGATGACAAACGGATCAAGCCAGGACTGAAAGTTTACGACGATAATCAGATAAACCAGCGCAATGGACAGCGCGAGACCACCAATCAACTGCACATAGGCATCGTTCATCGTTACCGCCTGACCGCGCACGACAAGCGTCGAGCCATGCGGCAGATTCTTGCGCTCACTTTCCACCACACTTTTTACAGTGCGGGACAACGTACCGAGATCCGTACCTTCCGGGGCAGCATAGATATCGAACACAGGCATGATGTTGTAATGCGAGACCTCTGCTGGCGTCCCGGTTTGCTGAAGCTCAGTCAGAGCCCCCAGAAGCTGAGGCGTCTGGTTCGTTGGATTGCCATCGCCCTTGTCAATGGGAACGATTTCGAGATCGTTCATCGTCTGAAGATAGTTCGCCGGAGTCTGCACATCGATAAGCTGTGAAGTTCCCTGCGCATTCAGATAGTAAGTCTGACCAACCTGGGCACTACCCGACAGCGTCACAAGCGAGTTCAGCGCCACATCCCGCTGCGTGATGCCTGTACCAAGCGCAAAGCTTCGACGGTTGTTCACCATCAGCGTCGGCTGCGTCATCGGCTGCTGTATCGATACATCCGTAATGCCAGGAATATGACGCATTTTCTTGGCCAGACGCGTTGCAAAAGCAAAATTTGCCTGCAGGTCACGTCCAGAAATCTGTACGTCGATTGGGGACGGCAAACCAAAATTCAGGATCTTCGCCGTCATGTCTCCTGGCTGGAATGTAAAGATCGTTCCAGGGAAAGCATCGGTCAGACCCTTACGGATTTTCTGACGATATTCTGGAATCGGACTCTCATCATTCTTCAGCTGGATGGTGATGTCACAGTCCTGTGCTCCCGTCGTCGGAGAAGGCACCATGGCCTGGTTCAGCTGACTGAACGGCAGACCACAGTTGTTCACCACATTCTCGACCTGACCTGGCAGAATCTTGCGAAGTCGCTTCTCAGCCAGACCGGCAATCTTACCCGTCTCTTCAATACGGGTTCCGATGGGCGCCCGCATATGCATCTGGATCGTTCCGGATTTGATCTCCGGGAAGAAGTCCTGTCCGACGAACAGCAACAGCGCCATGGAGGCCACAGCAGCCAGCAGGAACATTGTCACGAACCGCCCGCGAATGGCGATCAGTCCAGACAGAACGCCTTTGTAATGCTCCCGGAAGCTGCTGAACCGCTTTTCGAAACCCCGCTGGAAACGTCCGAAAATGCCGGGCTTGCGATGATGCCATTCCGGATCACGATGCATCTGGACCTGAGCCGGAAGCAGCCAGTTCGCCATCGTCGGCACCAGCGTCCGCGACAGAATAAACGACGCAACCATCGCAAAGATGATGGCTTCAGCCATAGGCATGAATAGCCAGCCCGAAACGCCCGTCAGTTCGAACAACGGCAGCCAGACGATACAGATACAGGTGGTCGAAACGAAGGTTGGCACAACGATCTGGTTGGATGCGTCAATGATCGCATCCTCAAGCTCTTTCCCCATTTCAAGGTGAGCATCAATATTCTCGATCATGACCGTCGCGTCATCCACAAGAATACCAACGGCAAGAGCCAGACCACCCAGTGTCATGACATTGATCGACTGCCCAGCGATGCTCAGGCCGATCATGGATGACAACATCGCCAGTGGAATGGAGGTCGCGACGATCACCGTAGACCGCCAGGATCCCAGAAAAAGCAGAACCGTCAAACTCGTCAGGATCGCAGCCGTGATCATTTCACGGACCACATCAAACACGGATTCCTTCACGAAACCTGACGCGTCCGTCAGTACGTTCAGGGTCGTTCCAGCCGGAAGCGTTGCCTTGATCTGAGGAAGAAGGGCTTTCACGCCTGCCACAACAGAAAGCGTAGATGCATCCCCGCTCTTGAGGATTACAATAAGAACAGCCTGCTGGCCCTTCACCAGCACCGCGTTGATCTGTGGCGGTCCTCCCCTGTGCACCCACGCAACATCACGCAAATAGATGACCGAATTACCAACCTGCTTGATCGGCATCTTGTTGAAGACTGACAGGTCCAGCGGCGTGGAGTTGGTCTTTACCATCCAGTCAATCGCACCAACCTTCTGGTCACCAGCAGGCAGGACGATGTTTTGCCGGTTCAAAGCGTTCGCCACGTCTTCGGGAGACAGCCGATGCGCCAGAAGCTTGATGGGATCAATGTCCACCATGATGTCCGGAGCAAGACCGCCATACGGATTTGGAATTGCCGCCCCCGCAACCGGCACCAGCGCAGGCCGGATCAGGTTGGACGCCATGTTGTAAATTTCCGACCCGGACATGGTGGGATTATTCACCTGCAGAGTCAGAACCGGGACAGACGATGCATCCAGCGCAATAATCAGCGGAGGCGTCGCACCCGTTGGCATCTGTTTGATAACAGTCTGAGACACAGAGGTAATCTGCGTCTGGGCGACAGCGGTATCCGTCCCAGGCTGAAAGAAAACCTTTACAATACCTCGTCCGTAATAAGACGAACTTTCAATGTGCTCAATATTACTGACCGTCGCCGTGAGGGACCGCTCATAGTAATAAACGACACGACCGGACATATCTTCCGGCATAAGCCCGGTATAAGACCAGACAATCGCAACAATTGGAATTTTAATGGAAGGAAAAACGTCCGTCGGCGTCGAGACGATCGCCTTGATCCCGAAAATCAGGATCATGATCGACAGAACTACGAACGTGTAAGGCCTTTTAAGGGCAGTTACGACGATGGCATTCATACGCCTACGGTGCTCCTGTTCCTGAATGACAGGAGTTGCACGGCTGCGTCAGTCTTGGTCAGTCTCAACGGGCGTCCCCTTCAAATTGAGACAAGTCATACCGGACATATGTGGTGCGACAAGCAAAATTGAGTTTAAGAACGCCCGGATTCAGCCCTGAAACAGAAATGTCATGTAATATTGATGGACTGATCCACGCCATTCCTGGCGGAGAAATGGATGGTGAATACTGATCCTGTCATCTCTCTGTTCGGGCGATAAGCGCTGATTTTCAAAGATGCTCCGTGCAAATCCACAATGGCAGAAACCAGACTCAGACCAAGACCACTTCCGGGAATATGACGACTTTTGTCAGAACGGTAAAAACGCCCCAGAACGGCGCCTCGCTCATCCTCCGCAATACCGATGCCTGTGTCATACACTTTCAGCCAGGCACAACCTGCATCATCGCTGCCAGCGATCAGGCCAACCTCACCGCCAGGCGGCGTAAACTTGATGGCATTATCAACCAGATTGGCAAGAACTTCGTTCAACAGATCCGTATCACCATAAAGAGGAATCGGTCTGTCGATGCCGCCAACCGTGAGAGCCAGTCCCTGCGTCTCGGCAATAGGCTCATAAAGATCCACAATACCTGCGGCCAACTCAGATAGATCCATCATCGTAAAGCCCGCTCGACGACGACCATTCTCGATCTCACCAATGCGCAACAGCGCAGTAATGACAGAGAAACATTGATCCAGATCCTGCGTAGCCCGGAGAATGATGGATTTGAGATGTTCTGGATCATCCTGAGACGACAGCGCCCGCTCAAGACGCGCCCGCACACGAGCCAAAGGGGTTCGCAGATCGTGGGCGATATCATTCCCCACATCCCGGATTTCATCCAGAAGGTGCTCAAGGCGATCCAGCATCCGGTTCACCGCACCCGCCAGACGCTCGATGTCATCCCACTCCCGCCCGGCAGGCAGACGCTCATGCAAATCACCCGCCATAATACGCTCGATTGCCTGCCGCATCTCCTTGACGCGCCCCAAGGCACGATGGCTGAGAAACAGACCGGCCAGCAACGCAAACAGCACCATCGGAATGACCGAAATCAGGGCTGCACGCTTGATGATATACCGCAGCTCATCTGCCATATGCATCGAACGGGCCAGAACCAAAATGCGATCCCCGCTGCTTCCATCTGGACCAGGAACTTCGATGGCCAGATAGCGCATCTCGTAAGGCGTATCCCCCGGAGGAGCGACCGTGAGCCGCCGGGTCCTATCAGAAACTTCCAGTCCTTCCGGCCAGTGACGGATATCTCCAACAATCCGGTTATGGTTCAGATCGAACAGACTGGCGCCATTGAGGATGACGCGCAGATCTGTCTTGCTCCGCTCGCGAACTTCATCTTCAAGTCGCTCAGGCGTTTCCTGAACCAGAAGAGCCGCCTCACGCCGAAGCAGATCACTGGAACGCGCACTCTCGTACCCATTCATCTGGGCATAAACGAGCCCGAACTGAAGCAGGATACCGCCAATCATTGCCACCACGAACGCCAGCGTCAGGCGGAACGTGGCGGTCCGGAAAATGTCAGTCCGATACACGCAGACTGAACCCTGCGCCACGGATGCTCTGGATCAACGCAGGCTCTCCTGCGACATCAATCTTTCGGCGAAGCTTACCAATATGCACGTCCACCAGATTGGTCTGCGGAACAAAGCGGTAATTCCAGACGTCTTCCAGCAACATGGTGCGCGTCAGAACCGTTCCCGGTCGGCGCATCATATATTCCAGAAGACGAAACTCGCGCGGAAGCAACTCGATCTCACGTCCGTTCCGGAACACCTTCCGTTCAATGAGATCCATCTCCAACGGGCCAACCCGCAGAACCGTCTCTCGGCTATCGGTCGGCCGTCGGAGCAGAGCCTCAAGACGAGCTGCCAGTTCTTCCATGGCGAAAGGCTTGGTAAGATAGTCATCTCCCCCAGCCTTCAGGCCATTGACCCGGTCATCCACCGCTGACAACGCCGACAGAACCAGAACCGGCAGCATGATTTTCTGACGCCGCAGCAACTCGATGACGCTCAGCCCGTCAAGCTCCGGCAGCATCCGGTCCACGATCATCAGGTCGTATCGGCCAGACTGAGCCTCTTCAAGACCACGCAGACCGTTATCGACGCGCGTCACGGCATAACCGCGGGACGTCAGTTCCTCAGCCACTTCCATGGCGATACTGTCATCGTCCTCAATCAGAAGCAGACGAATGGCAGACTCGATCGGGCGGGAGGCCGCCTCGTGTTCAGATACGGGCATCATGCTCATGACTGTCACATGGGGGAATATCAGATGTCATCCCATTAAAATCAGTCTTAAACTTCCGGAAATTCAAGATCATCCTGCGCATCTTCGAGATTTTCCACCCCATCCAGCGCCCTCAGGCGACGTCCAAGAACGCGTGTCCGACGACGCGCTTCCTCAATCGTGTTGCCCATTGTCCCTGCATTCCGCTGCAATCTGTCCAGCACCTGGTCCATCCGCAGCATCTCCTGTCGCGTCGCTCCAAGCAGACTGGCAATCGCTTCCGTCCGCTCCTCAAGCGCGAGTGTCACATAACCGAGATGAACCGTCCGAAGCATGGCAGGAAGCAACGACGGCCCCATGACGATCACGCGATATAAACGTCCGATTTCATCAATGACGCCAGGCATTCGGGCGATTTCCGTATAGAGGCCATCAGTCGGCAAATAGAGCACCGCGAATTCAACCGTGATCGGCGGACAGATATATTTGGAAGCAATCTTGCGCGCCTCAGACTTTATCGTGACTTCAAGTTCCTTCCGAGCCACCTTCTCAGCACTCACATCCGAAAGCTCAGTTGCATTCAACAGGCGCTCATAAGCTTCAGTCGGAAACTTGCTGTCGATAGCCAGACGAGGCGCAACATGGCCCTTCACCGGCATCCTGATAGCGAATTCTACAGACTCTCCACCCTCCCCGAGACGGAAATTCGTGTCGTAGCTCCCTTCCGGCAGAACATCATCCAGAATGGCACGACACTGAGCCTCGCCCCAGCCACCACGCGTCTTCACGTTGGAAAACAGACGCTTGAGATCACCAATTTGCGCCGTGACGTTGGTCACCTCACCCAAAGCTTTCTGCATGGCGCTGAATTGCTCAACCACACGCTGAAAGCTGGTCTGCATCTGTTTTTCGACAGCACCATGAAGCTGTTCGTTCACGGCAACACGAATGCGCTCAATCTGCACATTCTGGGTCTGAGCCATGTCTCGTAGCGCTTCGGACAGCAGGATACGCCCTTCAGCCTGATCCTGCCCAACCCTCCGGGTCAGATCTCCTAGACGATCGTTGGTTTCCAGCCGAAGCTGATCCATCCGACCGGAAAGAGCCCGCTCGACGTCTGCCAGATGAGCGCGCTGATACTCGGCATCCCGTGCCCGTTCGTCCGCTTCGCGGTCCAGAAGGCGCGCAATGTCGCCACTCCCGCCCCGCATGATCGCAAGAGCCGCAACAGCGAGCGAAACTGCGACAATAATCCATGGAACAAACTGCGCCATACCGGAAATCCCATCCTGCATGGCGCGGTTCTATCCCCTTCAGCCCAAAGGGCCAATGTCAGGGATTATGGCTGGTGCACATTGCCGTAACTGGCGGCACCCAGGCCCGGGCAGGAACAGGATGTGCCCAGAGGGACCTGAGTTGGCATCTTACAGGTGTAGATCCCAGCCTTACAGGTGTACCCATAGCCGGCAACCGGAGCAGACGGGTTCACAGGCCCTGAAGCGGCCGTTCCCACGCAGGCGCCCAGCCCAAGAAAAGAAAGTCCCGCTGCGACACGGAGTGCAGAACGGCGAATGGAACGAGACATCGGCATGACCCTCTCAAGACAACATGAATGAGCGGAAAACGGATTTCCACTGCGTCAGTTGCGGGCATCCTACGCCGGTATGGCAATCCTGTGGCGTAATTGTTCCAGCTTATTTGCGCTCAGCCGCTGCCTGCCCTGCCGCAACGCCACTAGACCAAGCCCATTGGAAATTGTGCCCCCCGAGCCAGCCCGTCACATCCACAGCTTCGCCAATCACATAAAGCCCTGGCACATCACGTGCTTCCATCGTCTGTGACGAAAGACCGCTGGTATCGACCCCTCCTCGCATGACTTCCGCCTTGGCATACCCTTCGGTTCCAGAAGGAGATATCTCCCAACGGGACAGACGATCCGCCAATGCACGAAGTTTCTTGTCCGGCTGATTAGCCAGCATCGTATCCCCGAGATCAACAACAAGCTCTTTGGCAAGGCGAGACGGAAGCGCATCCAGCAGGCTGGGAGGCAAAGCCTTCGGACGCGCCTGCTTGATCTCAAGCAGCATTTTCAACGCATCTTTTCCCGGCAGCAGATCGATCTGAGCTGAGCCGCCATTGTCCAGATAGGACGAGATCTGAAGGATCGCGGGGCCAGAGACGCCACGATGCGTGAAGACCATACCATCTTCAAAACGCGGTCCCTTCTTGCCCGTCGTGGCGACCACATTCAGAGACACCCCAGCTAGAGACGGATCAGCATCCGCCAGCACCAGAGGAACAAGTGCCGGTGCCGTCGGCACGATCTTCAGACCGAATGACTTTGCAATCCGCAGAGAAAGATCAGAGGCTCCCAGCTTGGGAATAGACAGGCCACCCGTCGCCAGAATGACAGATCGCGCCTGAACATCCCCTGCATCTGTCTGCACCACAAAGCCATTTCCATCAGAACGAACGTCCAGAATTCGCGTCTGCATGCGCGCTTCGCAGTCCGCTGCCTGACATTCGGAAATCAGCATGTCCACGATCTGACGGGCAGACCCATCGCAAAACAGTTGGCCCTTGGATTTCTCGTGCCAGGCGATGCGATAACGATCGACCAGCTTTACGAAGTCCCGCGGCGTGTAACGGGCCAGCGCGGACCGGGCAAAATGTTTATTCTGGGAAATAAAGCAGTTCGGCCCGGTCTCCAGATGCGTGAAATTACACCGGCCACCACCCGAAATCAGGATCTTGCGACCCGGCTCGGGCCCATGATCCAGAACAAGAACACTTGCACCTTTTTGCCCGGCGCTCGCAGCAGCCATGAGGCCAGCCGCGCCAGCCCCAAGGACCACCACATCATACGTCACAAGCAAATTCCTGTTCAGAAATCCAGATTAGCGTAATGGCCGGGCGGGGTGATGCCACTCATCCGGTCTGTCAGAAGTCCGCGGAAACATGGGCGGGATTTAACCCGTGCATACCAGTCCTTGGCAGCAGGCGCCTTGGCCCAGTTCACGTCTCCGATGAAATCCAGTGCTGACAAATGCGCGGCGGCGGCAAAATCAGCCATGGAAATGGATGACCCCGCAAGCCAGGAACGCGTTTCCGCAAGCCAGCCAATATAATCCAGATGAAAGCGCATGTTGCCGTAACCAGCCCGCAGCACATTGCCATCCGGATGACCACGTCCATACAACCGCTTGTCCACTTTCTCACCAAGCAGATTACGTGTGACTTCCTGTGCGAAGCGCGTGTCAAACCAGTCCATCAACCGGCGAACCTCAACACGTTCTGCCAATGTGCGTCCCATCAGGGGTGTATCCGGATAGGCTTCATCCAGATATTCACAGATGACCCGTCCTCCGGGAACGGCCAGACCATTCTCTTCAACAAGGACGGGAACTTCGCCAGCCGGATTCAGAGCGAGGAATTCCTCACTCTGTTCCCAGACCCGTTCAATCACGAGTTCACAGGGCAGTCTCTTCTCGCCAAGCACAAGCCGGACCAGACGGCATTGCGGGGAGAGTGGAAGGTGATGCAGGATACGCATAACTTCATGTTCTAAGTCAGCCACTACCCGCTCACAAGAGCCTCCGTCACCGCTTTCCTTACAGGGCCAACGAATTTTCCGATGTCAGACACTGCATCCGCTTCCCCCGCCGCCACCCCGATGCGTATCCGCGCCCGTGGCCGTTCCTTTCTGGCGCTCGTCCTGTCGCCAGAAGCGCCACTGAACCTCTGGCTGGCTGGCCTCGACCAGCAGATCGTACGATCCGGCGGCCTTTTCAGCGGGAAGCCGGTAATTCTTGACCTCGGACTTCTTGCAGCGGACACGACCGGTCTGACCACCCTCCTTGACGACATCCGCAGCCGCGGCGTTCGTATCATCAGCATTGAGGGCGGTGATCGCTCCTGGCCCGCCGTTGCCGGCTGGGACTGGCCAGCGTCCTTCGAAGGTGGTCGTCCGTCTGGCGAAGTTGACCTCCCGGAGCAGGCAACAGAAGCAGACACAGCCACAGCGTCATCCGTATCAGGTGGGCAAACCCTGGTTCTGGAAGGCGCGATCCGTTCCGGCCAATGCATCCAGCATATGCAAGGAGACGTCGTTATCCTGGGAGCCGTCTCGTCTGGAGCAGAAATCGTGGCGGCAGGATCAATCCACGTTTATGGCATCCTCCGAGGTCGGGCGATCGCGGGGGTCGGCGGCAAGTCAGATGCCAGAATTTTTGCCTCCCGAATGGAAGCCGAATTACTGGCCTTGGATGGTTTCTACGCCGTTACGGAAGATATCGACCCCACCGTTTTCGGACAGGCCGCGCAGGCACTTCTTGATGAAGACAGGGTCAGGGTCCTCCCACTTCCGCGCTGAGAAATTGGCTGATCCGTTATCAAAGTGATCTCATGCCACGAAACTGCCCCTATTCCCGTGTTGCCGGAAGGCTTCACTATCCCATAGGATACAGGGAATAGGCGCGATTTTCGTGCAGGACGCGGCAAATGGCCGCAGACGCAGTTTTTGGAGTTTTCATGGCCAAGGTTCTGGTTGTCACCTCAGGCAAGGGTGGCGTCGGCAAGACGACATCAACTGCTGCCCTCGGCGCAGCACTCGCACAGAGCGGGCAAAATGTTGTCGTTGTGGATTTCGATGTCGGTCTCAGAAACCTTGATCTGGTCATGGGCGCAGAACGCCGTGTGGTGTTCGATCTCATCAATGTCGTACAGGGTGACGCCCGCCTGCCACAGGCCCTGATCCGCGACAAGCGCTGCGAAACACTCTCCATCCTTCCCGCCTCCCAGACGCGCGACAAGGACGCCCTGACATCCGAAGGCGTGGCCCGCGTCATGGAAGAGCTTCGCGAAAAGTTTGACTGGGTCATTTGTGACAGCCCGGCCGGTATCGAACGTGGCGCGCAGCTTGCCATGTATCATGCCGATGCTGCAGTCATCGTGACCAATCCAGAAGTCAGCTCCGTCCGTGACTCAGACCGCATTATCGGTCTGCTGGACAGCAAAACAGAGAAAGCAGAGCGCGGCGAGAAGATTGAAAAGCACCTGCTGCTGACCCGCTACGATCCGGCCCGCGCAGCCCGCAAGGAAATGCTGAGCGTTGAAGACGTCCTGGAAATCCTGTCCATCCCGCTCGTGGGCATCGTTCCGGAAAGCGAAGATGTCCTGAAGGCGTCGAATGTCGGCGCCCCTGTCACACTATCTTCTCCTGAAAGCCTCCCGGCCCGAGCCTATTTTGAAGCCGCTCGCCGTCTGGCTGGTGAAAAAATTGATGTTTCCGTGCCGACTGAGAAGCGCGGCTTTCTCGACTGGCTGTTTGGCAAGAAAGGTGCGGCATGAGCTTTCTCGCAAACCTTTTCACGCGACGGCAGCAGTCCAGCAGCGCTGTTGCGCGTGACCGGCTCCAGATCCTTCTGGCTCATGAACGCAGTGCGGGAGAAGAAGGTGAATCCGACCTCCTGAAGCAGCTTCATAAAGAGATCATGGAAGTCATCGCACGCCATGTTGCCGTCGATCAGGACAAGGTCCAGATCAAACTGGACCGTGGCAGCGGATGCTCCATGCTGGAAATCGACGTCGAAGTCCCGCAGGAACTCAGCAACAAGCGCGCATCCTGATTATCTAGCAGGCCTGACACAGCAGGCGATCTTTCCATAGCGGCCACTTGGTCGCACTAGAGTACGGAACACATTTATGAGCGGCTTCTTCGGAAACATCGTCAATCAAGCCATGGGCGCCCTTGGTGGCCAGTTGGGTGACAAACTCGGTGGCAGCTTTGGTGACATGCTCAAAGGCGAAGGCCTGAACATGCTTATCAATCAGGCTAAAAGTGCTGGACTTGAAGAGAAGATCCATTCCTGGATTGGGAACGGTGAAAATTTGCCCATTTCCACGGATGAACTTCGCAACCTGCTGACGGATCAGCAGGTCCAGATGCTCGTCTCCAAGACGGGCCTACCGGCAGCGACAATCCTTCCGGCTCTGGCCCAGCTTCTTCCGGCAGCGGTGGATCAGCACACGACTGACACACAGGTTCCCCCAGAGCAGACAGCCTGAAAAGTCTAAAAAGCCCCGACCAACATTCCTTGGTCGGAGCTTTTTCATTCAGTCCCCTGGCGTTCCAGCCTTGGTCAAAGCCGCATCAGGCAAGGCATTGTAGGATTCCGGCTCTTCGATGGGGAACCGGGCCAGAAGATAAGGGGGCTCCCGCCGGTCTTTCCCATCATTGAAAGATGCAAGCCGGTTCCATTGACCAAACGTACAGTAAACATGCGTCTCGGACGCAAAGATCCCGTCCGGCGACACTATCCGGGGATCACGAAGCATCAGTTTGAACGATCCATCCGGGTCCCGCCGCAGAATACAGTCATGTTCATAATTGGTGGTATACAGACGATCATGACTGTCAAAATCTAAGCCATCCGCTACGCCTTTTTCCCCCTCATCACGAATAGCCGCTTCGAGTTTAGCGTCATCTGACGCGGGATCTGCCAGAAGATCTACGGGGAGACTGTAAAGACGTCGACTTGTCAGAGGCGCAAAATAAAGCCGCTGCTCGTCCTTTGTAAGGGCGATCCCATCTACCCCACCAGAAACCAGTTGTGGCTTTTTAGGCAGATACTGGCGAGGCTCTCCCTCAACAATCGCCAGAAAGCCCTGCTCTGGCAGAATAGCCCTACTCTGGGCCAGAACCCGTCGTCCCTGCCCCGTTGCGACATCCACAACGACCAGAGCAGGCTTCGTGCCAAATGAAGAGTCCGTCACAAAAACCGTTCCCTCCGCCCCATGTGACAGAGAGACACGCAGATCATTCATGTGGCTGTCAGAAAGCAGAACAGGCGCTTTGAGGAGGATCCTGTGCACAATGGTGTTGGTTTTCGGATCAATGCAGACAATTTTTGCTGCCCCTGCCCCAATCGGATGACCAGCTCGTTTTCCATCATCAATGGCCCAGACCCGTCCATTACGATCCAAAGTCATTCCGTGAATGGATACAAGACACTCTGCATCAGAACGATGACTGGGAAGGCTTTCTTCTTTCGAGGGATAAGGTACTACCTTTCCATTCACCAACTCTCCAAGCGTCGCGCCTTTATGGTTCACGGCATGTCTTGGAAAGCCAACGAAAATGCGTCCTTCTGGCAACACCACAACACCGGACGGACCAGGACCATCAAACCTTGCAACAACTTCGAAAATACCATGCGGCACAGTTCCCCTGTCTTCATTTGAATCAGCAAAAGCAGAAGACATTCCCCATGGCGCAGCGGCCAGAGATGCAGGGGCTATCGAGGCCGTTCGCAGAAAATGGCGACGTTTCACAGATCAAACTCCCATTTTTCATTACAACATTTCTGTGTCATAACGCTTCAAGTGATGGAACGGCGCCACACTGAAGCAAGAAATACGCAAATGTTATTGAAACGGAAGAAATTCCGTTGACCAAACCGATACACGATAGCAATCTGTCTAATAGTTAATTCACTCTTGTGAGATCGTGAAATCGTGTCTGTACGTTTTTCCTCCCGGCATATCGTGCTTCTAGGTACCACTCTTCTTGGCTCCTCCCTTGCCATGCCGGTTACAGGACTCTGTGCAGCGCCTACGGCAAAAGCCGAAACCCCACACAAGAAGACAAAAAACCGTACATCCGTCTCGTCAAACCGGATCAGGGATGTTTCCGGTGGCAATGAGTCTGTCATCGTCACCGGCACACGCGAATTCGGCAAGAAAGCACGCGATTCGATTTCCCCGATCGACGTTGTTTCAAACCGGCAACTCGCAGCCACAGGTCAGCCAACCCTGCGTGACGCCCTGTCCCTCCTGCTGCCGTCTCTGACAGTTCCAACAGCTGGCTTCGACGCAGGCGCCCTGACAGACACGATTGCCCTGCGCGGCCTCAACCCCAACGAGACGCTTGTGCTCGTGGACGGCAAGCGCCGTCATACGACAGCCAATATCTATGCCGATCCAGGTCCGTCACAGGGTGCAACGCCTGTCGATATCGACATGCTGCCAATGTCCATGATCGATCATATCGAAGTCCTGCGTGATGGCGCCTCTGCCCAGTATGGCTCTGATGCCATCGCAGGTGTGGTCAACATCATCACCAAAAAGCAGGACCACGGCCTGAGCATGCGCTCCAACACGGGCATTACCAGTGATGGAGACGGCTTTCAGCAAGGCGTCTATCTTGATGGCGGCTTCAATCTGAACAACCGCGGCTACGTGCATATCGGTGGCGATTTCGTTCATCAGGATCATGCATTCCGATCCGGAAAAGACAGCCGGACGAACACCTATGCCAACCAGCTCCTGAGCACACCAGAGCAAACGCGTGAGAGCGTAGCCGTCACCGCAGGGTATGACCTGACCGAAAACGTACAGGCCTATGCCAGCGCGACCTATGCGCATCGCCATGCAGAATCCTACCAGAACTACCGCCTGCCTACGACCCTCACCGCCTATCCGGGATACGCCGCAAAATATCCTTATGGCTACTCACCGATCATGGGCCTTGAGGAAAACGATTATGAACTCACCGCTGGCTTCAAGGGCATGCTGGCTGGCTGGCACTGGGATCTTTCAACCGTTTACGGTCGCGATTTTGACCGTTTCGACGCTCTGAGCACGATCAACAGCGCTGTTTACAAAGCGGATGGTCGCACGCCCACGAACTTCTACAACGCTCAGGGATACAACAACTCCCAGTGGACAAGCAGCTTCGACCTGTCCCGGAAGCTCAATTTTTCCTTCTGGCCGCACAGCATCAATATCGCGGGCGGCGCAGCCTACCGGTATGAATCCTATTCCATCGGAACAGGGTCAGCCGACAGCACAGCAGGCTCAGGATCTGACGGCATTCCTGGCACGACAAAATATAATGCGGGCAACTGGTCGCGTGATGTAGCGTCCGGCTATATCGACATCGCAACGCATCTGATGAAGAACTGGCAGGTCGACCTGGCTGGGCGCATTGAACACTACACGGATGTGGGCAACGCGAAGACCGGCAAGATCTCCACACGGTATGACTTCAGCCCGCGCTTTGCCGTACGCGGAACCTTCAGCAGCGGTTTCCACGCACCGACACTGGCCCAGCAGCATTATTCCGCTCTGGCTGTCTCACCAACGGCCGCCCGTGGCCTGATTGCAGCCAACTCCCCCGGCGCACTGGCCAACGGCGCCTCTCAGATGAAGCCGGAACAGGCCACCAGTGTGGAAGGCGGCATCGTAGTCGAACCAATCCGCAAGCTGCATGTAACAGTGGATGCCTATCAGATCGATCTGCGCGACCGTATCCAGCCAGGCGGAAACATCTATGGCGCGCAGGCCTACAAGGCGCTTCAGGCCAACAACTTCCCTCTGCCAGACGGTTCACAGAACTGGAGCGCGGGTCAGCTCTCTACATACTGGTTTGCCAATGTCGCCAACACGCGCACGCAGGGTCTCGATATCAATGCGACCTATCCGAGCGAATTCGGTCGCTTTGGGCACGTAGACTGGGATGTCGCCATCAACCTGAACCGCACGCGCCTGCGTCATCAGGGCACCAGCACCACCGGTGCAGCCCTGCTGAGTGTGCCGTATGTCGCCTATCTGACAACGGCTTACCCACGCTCCAAGATTATTTTTGGCGGCCGCTGGCACTCCCCGAACAACACATGGGCCGTCTCCATTCACGAGATCCGCTATGGCCAGACCACATCGAACCTGACTTACTACACAGGCCCCAATGCGTTCTCGACCACGAACTATCGTGAGTTCCAGAATGCCCCGAAATGGACGACCAACGCCTCCGTCACATACAACATCAACACGCGCTGGAGCGCGACGATCGGTGGCAACAACATCTTCGCCGCATACCCATCCGCCGTACCAAAAGAAAACCGTTACCTCGGTGCTCCAAAATATTACATGAGCACCAATCAGCTCGGAATTACGGGAGGCTATTACTACCTCGACGTTTCCGCCCGTTTCTAACACCTTCAGACTGGCGGAGACTCTCTTCTCCGTCAGTCTTCTCAAACATTTTCGGCGTCCACATCGGACGCCTGTGCTGTCCGAGACTGGCACTTTATTTTATTGAATTAAGGCGCTTTTTTTCCCTGTCGCTGCACACAGACACATCGTTCGGTTACAGCCACAACACCCCATTATTTTAAGAATATCTTGGGAAAAACGGATCAGCGCTTCCAGATCCCGCAGAGAGACGCAATATGCCTCCGGCAGAGCGCAATATCAGGCGTCCCACTCTGCTTACAGGCCAGCTCAAAAGCCTGCGTTTCCCGCATGGCCCGTGCCAGTGAATCGCTCGTCCAGCGATCAAGTGCGTGATTAAAAGCGGCCGTCCGTTTGAAAAACACAGGCGGCTTAAGAGATTTCATCGCCTCTGCGCGTCCCTGCCCGCTCTTCACGGCAAGCGCCACCTTTTGCAACCGCACCAGAACTCCCAGAACAGCACGAGCCACAGCGACCGGGTTCGCGCCATCAGCAAGAGCACGCTCAAGAGCCTGATCTGCCTCTTCCCGATTGCCAGACAATGCCGCGAATACGGCATCTTCCAGAGAGCTTCCTCCGGCATCTCCCACGCAATCCTGAACCGCATCCAGATCCAGCCGTCCGTTAGCGCCTGCGTAGAGAACAAGCTTCTCGATTTCGCCCCGGACTCCGCTCCTGTCAGCCCCCAGTCGCCCCATCAACCAGGTCAAGGCATCCCGATCAATCGAAACTGCCGCCTGTGACAAAGCTTCCGTAACAGTCTGGGAAAGCGCACGTCCCTCTTCCGGGTAACAGGCGATGGAGGCAACATCTTTGCGGCTTTCCGCCAAGGCTCGTAATTTGGACCGGGAGGACAGCCCCGGCGCCTCAATGACAATGAGAGTATCCGTTTGCGTCTCCAGAGCCCGCGCCAAAAGAGGCGTTACGGAATCCTGCGCGTCCCTCACCCAGACCACACGTCGCCCACCAATCAGGGAGAGCGCCGTTGCTTCATCTTCCAGACGGTCCTGAGTATCCCGGTCCAGCTGCGCCACACGAAAAGGATCATCGAGCGTTTCTGCTACCAGACGAACAGAGTGTGCAGCACGTTCACGGATCAGGCCAGAATCTTCTCCATGGAGGAGAATGGCGCGCCATGTCCCCGCATCAGCCAAGGCACGCCCGATATTACGGGTCTCAACCTTCATTAGTTGGTGATGGTTCCCTGAGAAATTCGTCCCGTTGCCGATGCCGGGAAGCCATCAGCACCCACCTTTTCTGTTGAAGTGCCGTTATCAGAAGGCATTCTGTCGGTATTGATATAACGCGGCAGATCTTCCTGAGTATTTTTGGAAGGAGTATTATGGGATCTGAACCAGATTGCCAATTGCTGGGTCAAATTCTGCGCCAGAGTCTGAGCAACGCGCCCTTTGACCGTTTCATCGTTCAGCGTCTGGGCAAAGTACTGCTCAAACGTCGTATCGTATCCATCCAGCGTATTGACATCTCCCTGCGTCAGAAGCTGGGGAGACTGTTCTACCGTGAAGAGTTGCCAATGCGCGTTACCCGTTACACGATTTCGACCAGACGTGTTGTCTTGGTGAATATCAATAGCTTCCGTATTGGCTCCGGAATTGACCCGCAGTGTGTAACGCTGCGGGTTTTCAGGTCCTGCACCTGAAAGATTTTTCTGAAGAGCCAAACGCAGTTGCTGACCGTAGCGTCCCTGAATATTCGCCACATAAACCTGTGAAAGTTCAGCGGAAACATCCGTTGTCGGAGAGAGCTTTCCATAGAGAGGGGTGAAGCCACACCCTCCCAACATCAGAAAGCCTGCCATGGTCAGAACACTGCGACGCTTCACGATCAGCCTGCCACTACAAAATTGACGATCCGATTTGGAACGTGGATTTCTTTCACCAGACGCTTGCCTTCGAGCGCTCGGGCCACGTTCGGCTCGGCTTTCGCGGCAGCCAGCACCTGGTCCTTCGGCGCATCCGGCGGCACCTCGATGGTGCCACGCAGCTTTCCAAGAACCTGAACACCAATTGTGACGCTCTGTACCACCAGCCATTCATCCTGGGCTTCCGGCCACGCCCTGTCCACAACGAGATCACCATTCGGCTCAAGTACGGCCATCATGTCTTCCGCCAGATGCGGCATCATGGGAGCGGTCAGCAGACACAGAGTCGACGCAGCTTCACGACGGGCCGCTGCCAGCCCTTCTCCATCCTTGCCTTGCGCCTCAGCCAGAGCGGACGTCAATTCGTGCAACCTTGCAACCGCAACGTTAGGCGTGAAAGCCTCCAGCGCCTCTGTGACAGCTGCAATCGTCCGATGTGTCACGCGACGCAGATCATCTCCTGCGACACCATGGGCGCTGTCAATGGCATCCGCACCCGCAACTGCTGAGACCAAACGATGCAGACGCTGACCAAAACGGGCCGCAGCCGCAACACCGGACGCCGTCCATTCCATATCGCGTTCTGGCGGACTGTCCGACAGCACGAACCAACGGGCCGTATCCGCGCCGAACCGCTCAATGATTTCCACAGGGGAAACCGTGTTGCGCTTGGACTTGGACATTTTCTCTGACCGGCCCACCTGAACCGGTGTTCCGTTATCGCGGCGAACAACCTGTTCTCCACGACGCTCAACCTCTTCCGGATAGAGCCAGCCGCTCGCATCCTTGTAGCTTTCGTGAGTCACCATGCCCTGCGTAAACAGGCCATCGAACGGCTCATCAATTCCAAGATGACCCGTCTCATGCATCGCCCGGGTAAAGAAACGCGCATACAGCAGATGCAGGATCGCGTGCTCAATACCACCAATATACTGGTCAACCGGGAGCCAGCCATTAGCGGCCTCCGGCAGCGTCGGGGTCGCAGCATGCGGGCTCGTAAATCGCGCGAAATACCAGGAACTATCGACAAACGTATCGAATGTATCGGTCTCGCGGGTCGCAGCAGCACCACACTTCGGACAGGCAACGTGTTTCCACGTCGGATGATGATCCAGCGGATTGCCCGGGCGCTCAAACGTCACGTCTTCAGGAAGGACAACGGGCAGCTGATCATCAGGAACCGGCACCGCACCACAGCTGTCGCAGTGAATGACTGGGATCGGACAACCCCAGTACCGCTGACGCGAAATGCCCCAGTCACGCAGACGCCAGTTTACGACACCGTGCCCGACACCCATGCCTTCCAGACGCTCAATGACCGTTTTCTTGGCGACAGCGACATCAAGCCCATCAAGAAAGCCCGAGTTGTAGAGTTTCGCGTCTCCGGTGACGGCTTTCTTGCCAACCGTGAACGTCTCGGCATCTTCGCCAGAGGGCAGCAGCACCTGCGGAACAGCCAGATCATACTTACGGGCAAAATCGAGGTCGCGCTGATCGCCACAGGGACAACCGAATACCGCGCCTGTTCCGTAATCCATGAGTACGAAATTCGCGATCCAGATCGGAGCAGACTGATCCGGGTCCAGCGGATTGCTGACACGAAGACCAGTATCGAAACCACGCTTTTCGGCCGCTTCGATTACTTCTTCGGATGTTCCGAGACGGCGGCATTCTTCGATGAACTCGGCAGCGGCCGGATTGGTTTTCGCAACCTTGGCCGCGAGCGGATGGTCCGCAGCGATGCCAACGAAGCTCAGACCAAACAGTGTATCAGGACGCGTCGTGAAGACTTCGATGCCGTCCAGATCCATGTCGAATCCGGCAGGCGGATTATGCAGCGCAAACCGCACCCGCGCACCTTCAGAACGACCGATCCAGCGCTCCTGCATGGTGCGGACACGCTCGGGCCAACGATCAAGCTGCCCCAGACTGTCGAGCAAAGGTTCCGCGAACTTCGTAATCTTCAGGAACCACTGCGAGAGAACCTTCTTCTCAATCAGTGCCCCTGAACGCCAGCCGCGCCCCTCAACGACCTGCTCGTTAGCCAGAACAGTCTGATCCACCGGGTCCCAGTTGACCGACGAATCACGACGTTCGACCAGACCGCCAGCCAGCATGTCCAGAAACAGCTTCTGCTGCTTGCCGTAATATTCCGGCAGGCAGGTCGCGATTTCACGATCCCAGTCCAGCGAGAAACCCAGACGCTGCAATGTTCCACGCATGGTGGCGATGTTTTCCATCGTCCACTTGCCAGGGTGTACATTCCGCTCCCGGGCAGCATTTTCCGCTGGAAGTCCGAACGCATCCCATCCCATCGGATGCAGCACAGAGAAGCCACGCGCACGCTTGTAACGCGCTACGACGTCTCCAAGCGTATAATTCCGCACATGCCCGACATGAAGCTGCCCGGAAGGGTACGGAAACATCTCAAGGACGTAGTACTTCGGACGATCAGCAGGAGGTACGTCAGGAACAGCAAAGACGTTCCGCTGTTTCCATTCGGCCTGCCAGAACGGCTCTCTTGAGTGAAAATCGAAAGCCGGGGTCGTGGAATCGCTCATGTCTAACTCAGTTGCCCCGCTCGCCATTTTCCGCACGCAACTGGCGGGCACGGGTCAGGATACGGGTGGTAATATCGGAAGTCGTTGTCGCGGAGACCGGCGTATCCTGCCATTCTCCATCCTGACGGACCTGACGGAAAACGGAAACGCGCAAGGCATCGGAGCGCATCCGGCGATCAAGCACATAGGCTGCAATCTTGAAGCGCTCATCCTTGCTGGCAGGCGGCTGATACCAGTCCGTCAGAATAACACCACCAACAGCATCGGCTGATGCCAGCGGCATGAAGGACAGAGTGTCAATCGCCCCACGCCAGAGATAGGCGTTCACACCGCCCTTGAGCTGATCAGCGCCACCTTCCGCGCCACGATCGACACCCAGAAGATGATTGCGAGGCGCGGTCAGGCTGCTGGGATCACGTGCGCCGCCGCAGGCAGCGACAGTTCCGAGTGCAAGCATACCGAGAGCCACGCGAACTGCGGAGCGGTGGAAAGAGCGGGAAACAGTCATCTGTGTACGAGACATCATGGGGGTCCTGCGGGCCGGGCCAAGGCCGTCACGGGCATGGATACAGACTGGCGAAACCTGCATCCGGACAACATCAATTCCGTGTTCATATCGCGCCCATCGGACAAGGCCAAGCGCCCTGCCGATTTATAGAGACCTTATGACAGACCTGCGGTCAGAAAAGCCTGATGGAGTTCAGCCTTTTTCTCATCTCCAAGATAAGGAAAACGGCTCAAAATCTTTGCAATCGTCAGATCCGGAACCAGTCTGGCCAGATGATCCCGAACATGCCGAATTTCTTCCGCACTTTCATCTTCTTCAACAAGAGCAACAAGATAGTAGACCAGAGCGCTCGGGTAATTAGGGTACAGACCCGCCATCAGACGACCCATTTCGATAACATCCCGACGTTCGCCACCCAGCATCATAACCATCATGAAAAATGGTCGGATCAGAATATACAAAGGCGAATGATACGGATTGTTTCGAAGCTGCCCGGCAAGTTCTGCCGCTCCTTTCAAATCTTCATCAAACAAACGCAGCAGCAACTGACACAGCAAATAGTCCGGAAGGCCGCGCCCACATTCCAGCTCCTCGAGAGCCTTTGCCTCCATCCGGACAATAGACCGCGCCATCGGAAAAGAGGCCCGGTCATGCATCAGCAACGTCGCAAGAAGAAGCGCGCCTCCCGACGCATCGGGTTTGAGAGTGACAAGCTGCCGCGCAAACCGAACACCTTCCGCCAGCAGTTCCGTCCCTTCGTCGCTCCAGTCATTTTCATAACGGATCAGACAGTAAAGGACCCGCATGAGGGCGACATTACCTTCCCGAGGATCCTCTGCAGCAGCCATATCCAGAAGCTGGCTGACATTGGGAAAAACTTCGTTGCTGCCTTTCAGCAGAAGCTTGAAAACACGAGCAACTTTTCCAAGAGCTGAAAGCTCGCCATCCGCCCGATTGGCAACCCTCCGCGCTTCAGCCAACAACAGCCCCCACTGCATCGCCGCTGCCGGACCAATCAATCCGGAGGCTACCGACTTCAGATCTCCATCCGGAAGATCGTAATGCGCGCCCCAGACAATCACACCACCCGCACGCACATCCATAACCTTCAAGATCAGGCGAAGCGCATGATCCGAAGCTCCAGCACGAACAGCTCCCGTGATAACGTAATCCGCACCAAGGCTACGATAGGACGCCATAGGGTTCACAGGATCAGCCACGAACCCCTCGGGCTTTGCAACAATATCGAACGTTTCGACATGGACGAACAATAGTTCGAACTGATCCCCGAGACTGATGGCACATTTCAGTGCCGTGTCATTGCCTCCATCCACTGCAAAAGGTGTCAAAATCAGCAGAGAAATTTTACGCACCTGCCCTGCAGCCGCTCTGGCAAGATGCAAGGGCAACGCCAGCATGGGGTCAGGTCGCTGATAAGATGGGCCTCTCGAGAATTGGTTTTCTTCTCCCGAGAACTGAACCGAAACATCTTCTGGCCCGACAGCTTCCGAAACCGTGACCGCCCCATCTAAAGCAGGCCCATTCAGAACCCCTGCCAGCACCCCATGGGTCAGGGGATTAAGAATATACCCTTCTTCCTGACCCAGAACCCGCGTAGCCTGCTCTGCAAGAGCCATAGCCCGAGCATGTTCCCCCCTCCGCAGAGCATTCTGAATCTTGGCGCGCCAAGCAGCTTCATTGAGTGGATCAACCTTGAGAAGACGATCTGTCACATCATCAACCTGTTCGGGATCCGTCAATTCCCGCAGACAGCCTTCATAAAGCGTCAGCAGATGATGGGACAACCTTGTCCGTTGTTGTTCCAGCCACTCATCAAGAGCCGGATCTATGCCACTCAGTTCACCAAGCAGAATTTCCTCAGGAGCCGGAATACTATCAATAGTCCGGACGCTAGCTGTCAGAATACGTTCAGCATCTACAGATGTCAGGGCAGGCTTCAACGTCAAGGAATGACGCTGCACATCCAGAAGCTCCACCCCGACAGGGCTCAACGCATCAAGAAGGCGGTGTATTTCCTGCCGCAGTGAAGCACGAGCCATATCTTCCGGCCGCCTGCTCCACAACAACTCCGCAAGCCGCGATCGCAGAACGGGCTTTCTGTCCGACAGGGCAAGAATAGCAAGAAGCGCACGCGTTTTCCCACCCACAGGAAGAACACTCTCTCCTGTCAGGGTACGCGCCTCCATCTGACCAATCAGTTTGAGGCGAAGTAATGTGGGATCAGTTTCGCGAGCCTGACGTATGGAACCGGAAAGCATTTTGGTCATACCCATCAATGCCCGTAATCAGAACATGGTTCCGGACGAAAATGAGACCGACCCTGAACAGACATCTGATACGAACTCATGACAAGCACCTTCAATCAAAGCAAACCTGGAGCTGCGCCTCAAAGCGCACGCTGTAGGAACAGGGTTGCGGCGTTGCCATCCTTCCTACCCAAATGCTGACCATACCTAACGGCCACCTCTCCGCCATACGCGCTTCAAACTCACGATGGATTGCGGCCTTTTTTTGGAGGTTCAAAAACTGCACATCATCGGAACAGGATGAACAGGTAGGCCCTCCAGACGATTTCTTTCGTACGATGCTGCCGGAAAGCAACTTACTCTCAGAAAGTCACCTGAAACCAGCTTCTCGATATATAACGCTTCTATAGGTTAAATATCAGAAAGCCTTGCAGGCTGACGGTGACTGGAAGCACAGCAAAAACAAAAGCGCAAGAATCATCCCCCCGTCAAAGCGGCATATTTTTAGCAAAATTACCCTTTGCCATTAGAGGCTTTGAAATAATTTTTAGTAAACTTAGACAAATTGGTAATTTAATTTTCATATGTTCCCATCCGAAATAATGTTTGAGAAAATTAGGTTTTTTTATTCCTAACGTATTTTTTCATATTCTAGCTCTCTCTTCATTACCTTGCGAAAAATATGACCGTGCGATAACACTCGCAGCGTGTGTCCGCGTAGCTCAGCAGGATAGAGCACAGGATTCCTAAGTTTGAATTGGGCGCTATGGTTGGAAACTCCATAGTGGATTCGCTCAAATTCGGGGAACGCTCTGACCCTCTCGGGTCGTGCCAATCCCGAGCCAAGCTTTCTGTTGCGGCAGAAAGAAGGTGTAGAGACTGTACGGGCGACGCCTAGACCTGAAAAAAGGCCTTGGCGAAGAGACAGTCCAGACCACGAACGCACTCAATCATGAGTGCGGCGGCGAAAGTCGAAGTGGTATGAATCCTGGGGCCGGAGGTTCGAATCCTCTCGCGGACACCACATAACCGTCAAAAATTAATCGTTTTTTCCTGCGGCACAACCTGCGCGGAAATATTGTGCGGTATCCCCAAAAGGGCATGCACACCATAGACGATGAACGCTGCCAGAAGGAGAACGGCCAGCAACCGGCCAAAAACACGGAACGCTCCAACAACAAGGGCAACAAACAGCAGCAGAAGAACGATCGTCTGGATCGTCCCATGAATTCCAACACTGTTCAGCGCATTCCGCGCAATCACTTCGACAAAGCTGATCGCAGCCACAATCAGCCCCATCAGCATCAGAATAAAGCCGACCAATGTATCGAGAATGGACTGCATGATTTGACCGTAAAAGAAATGGGACAGATTTGCTCCAAAAAGACACTTCCAGGCCATCAGGTCAATCATTACCTGGCCCGGCAGGGATGGACGGATGGTAACGATGTCATTACGAAAGAACCCTGACACAGCTGGAACTTCCGTATTTTTATGAGCATCACATGACCAGTTCTCCCAACCTGCTGCTCACGATCGTCGAAGCAATCCTTCCGATCCTGGTCACGCTCGGCTTCGGTTACTTCGCAGCTTATCGTAAAGACTTCGATGCCCAGCAAGCAGGCGTCTTGACGCGACTGGTCATGCTCTATGCCCTACCACTTGAGCTTCTGGTGTCCATTCTCAGCACACCAAAAGCTCAAGTCCTTTCCGCCGGACCAGTTGCCGCCCTCATCCTGCTTGCGATGATCGGCGGGTATTTTATTGTCTTTTCAATTTTCCGTTTTGCATTCAAACGTCGCATGAGCGAAGCAGCCATGATCGCCATGACCGTGACAGGGCCTTCCGTACCCTTCATTGGCATTCCGGTCCTTGGGCAGATTTTCGGCGCAGCCAGCGGCGTTCCCATTTCCATCGCCGCACTGGCAATGAACCTGATCCAGCTTCCCATCACACTCATCATGATGGGTCATGATCATGAAGGCCGCCAACCCCGATCCCCCTCGGCGGAACGACGCGACGAATTGAAAGAACTGGTCGGGCACCTTCTGCACTCCTGTCGTGAACCCGTCGTCTGGGTTCCGCTGATGGCCCTGGTCCTTGTCAGTGCAGGCGCTTTCATTCCGCACTTCCTGAAAGGCTCTCTCCAGTTGCTGGGACGGACCACAGGCGGTGCAGCACTTTTCGCATCCGGCGTTGTGCTGTTTACCAGACAGGTCCGCTTCAGCCCACTGGTCGGCACGATTGTCGTCGTTCGAAACATTGTGATCCCAGGCACAATCTACATTCTCGCCCGTCTGTGGCACCTTCCCCTACAAGCGCTTCAGGAAAGTGTGCTGACGATGGCAATCCCGAGCGCCTCCATCAACGTTATCCTGGCGATGCGCTATCATGTGCTCGAAAGAGAAATCGCATCGGTCCTGTTTTTCGGAACACTCAGTTCCATCGCAACAATGGCATTTTTTATATGGCTCACCGGCGCTTGAAGAGTTTCCTGTTTGTCTGCACAGGCAACATCTGTCGCTCCCCACTTGCAGAACTTGCCATGCGCCGTGAAGCTATGATCCGAGGCCTGACACTCGATATTGATTCCGCCGCAACGGGCCACTGGCATCTCGGTTACCCTCCCGACCCCCGAGCCTGCCGCGTCGCACGGCAGCATGGACTGGATGCGTCAAATCTTCGGGCGCGACTGGTGACACGCGAAGACTTCGAGCGCTTTGATCATATTCTTGCCTTGGATCATTCTCATCTGTCTTACCTGCGCGATCTCCAGCCCGATGGCAGCAAAGCCAGCGTCTCCCTGATGCTGGATCACCTTCCCGGCCGTCACGGGGATGCTGTCGCCGATCCGTATTACGGTTCGGATGAAGGCTTTGATGTCACCTGGCAGGAAGTCGAAGCCGCCTGCCATCATCTTGCCGAAAAAGAACTTGGCCCGGTTGAGGCTTAACATCCCAGATTGGAGAACCGCTTTGTCTTCCCGTCCCGACATTCTGGCAATCGATCAGTTCCCTCCAGCCATTACAGAACGACTGCAAAGCCTGTTTACAGTCCATCCTTATGAGGGGATCGAGACTCTTACTTCTTATGCAGACAAAATCCGCGGCGTCGCGACGGGAGGCGGTTCAGGTCTTCCACGCCCTATCATGGATGCATTACCTGCTCTTGAGGTTATTTCAGTCAACGGCGTAGGCACTGACCAAATTGATCTGGAAGAAGCCGGTCAGCGCAAAATCGGTGTTGCAACAACACTTGGAACGCTGACAGACGACGTGGCGGACATGGCCATAGCCCTCATGCTTTCCGTCATGCGAGAAACGGTTCTGAATGATCGCTTCGTTCGCGCGGGACAATGGTCAAAACAACCACTGCCCCTTTCCAGAAGTGTTACCAAAAAGCGTATGGGTATCGCAGGTTTTGGCCAGATCGGTCAGGCCATTGCACACCGTGCCGCCGCGTTCGGCATGGAAGTAGCATACTTCAATTCCCGCCCCCGGACAGAAAGCACACTTCGCTTCGAGCCTGACCTGAAGGCTCTGGCAGAATGGTCCGACGTTCTTGTTCTGGCTGTTTCCGGCGGCCCACGCTCAGCGAACATGGTCGACGCTGATGTTCTGGACGCACTCGGGCCAAACGGTGTTCTCGTCAACATTGCACGCGGTTCAGTCGTTGATGAAGCTGCCCTACTAGCGGCCCTGAAGCAAAAACGCATCTTCGGAGCAGGCCTCGATGTTTTCCAAAACGAGCCCAATATCAATTCAGAGTTTTTCACTTTGGATAATGCCGTACTCCAAGCACATCAGGCCTCAGCAACCGTAGAAACAAGAACACTGATGGGCAATCTGATGGTGGATAACCTCAAAGCCCATTTTGAAGGCAAGCCTCTCCTAACCCCAATCCTCTGACCTCAGGGTAAAAACTGTTCGGCGATAATCCGTTCAGACAGACCATGATCCGGGTCAAAGAGAACCGTAGCATGCTGCTTTCGGTCCTCTTTGACCACAACCTCCACAACATCCCGAATTTCCTTGAAATCCGCGACTGCTGCTGTCGGACGCTTGTCCGTATCCAACAATGTCAGTCGAACGACCGCCGTTGACGGTAAAAGAGCCCCTCTCCATCGCCTTGGACGAAACGCTGAGATTGGGGTTAACGGAAGAATGTTTGCACTCAAAGGGACAATCGGGCCATGCGCGGACAGATTGTAGGCCGTTGAACCTGCTGGTGTAGCAACAATCACCCCATCACAGATCAGTTCCTCAAGCCTTATCCGGCCGTCAATCTCAATCCGTATCCTGGACGTCTGCCGCGTCTGACGAAAGAGAAACACATCGTTAAAAGCTTTCCCTTCAACGACTTCGCCACTGACGGTTGTGGCAGTCATGTGAAGTGGATGAAGCAGAGAAGGCTGAGCGTTGAGCAAACGCTCCGGTAAATTATCCTCGTCCGGAGTGTTCATGAGAAAGCCGATGGTCCCATAATTCATACCATAAACGGCCAGGTCGAGACCCAATACCCGATGGAGGGTCTCCAGCATAAATCCGTCCCCCCCAAGACTGACCGCCACATCTGCCTTTTCCAGAGGAACATTGCCATAACGAGCCGAGAAGGTTGCGAGTGCATCTTGCGCAGCATCAGTAGCAGCAGCGGTAAAAGCGATTTTCATGATGTTCAGATCAACCGCCTGTTCGCCTGAACCTGCATTCTCTGCCGAACCTGCTGGACCTCATCCAGATCCAGTTCGGCCACTCCCCAACCTTCCTCACTTCCCAATTGAAGAACAACGTCTCCCCACGGACTGACGATCATGGAATGACCATAAGTCTGGCGTCGATTACCCTGCCCATCGACATGCCATCCCGTCGTCCCACACGCTATAACCCATGCCTGTGTTTCAATGGCACGAGCACGAACAAGAATGTTCCAGTGTGCTTCACCCGTCTGCTGTGTGAAGGCCGCAGGCAGAATAATCATCTCCACATCAGCGGCCCGGAGTGCAAGAAAGAGTTCAGCAAACCTCAGATCATAGCAAATCGCCAAACCCGTCGGAACACCATCAATATCGACAACTTCAACCGTTTCGCCGGGAACGTAATTGTCACTCTCGCGATAACCCTCCCCATTAGGCGTAACGACGTCAAAAAGATGGATTTTCCTGTAACGCCCACATTCTTCACCATCAGGGTTAAAGACAAGTGAGGTATTGGCCAGCTTGTCGCCAGAGTCCGGTGTAGCCAGTTCTCCAATCGACCCACCATGAACCCAGATTTTGTGCTCGCGAGCCATTGCCCTCAACGCTTCATAGAGCACCCCTCCCGTACCGCCCGGCGCGGGAAAACCTTCTGCATTCGCCTGCTTGGTCTCAGGCGATCCCCCCAAACAACTCCATATTTCAGGAAGAACAACGAGATCAGGCTTCTCAGCTTGCACAGCCTCTGAAACCAGCCGTTGAGCTTGAAGAATGTTGGCACTTCGATCAGCCGAAGGGGCCATCTGAATCAGGGCAACGCGCATGGTTTGATACATTTCCTGGGAACAGTAGTTCCCGAACCATAAGCGATCCCTTAAAGAGACGTAAGCCGCGATTTACGCAACAGCCGGTAGGCTGCCCTGAACCACCTGACGCACCAGACGCCCAACATCTACAGCAGCCGGGGAAGCGGGAAAATTTTCCAGAAGACTTGACTGCATCCGGATTGCCGCGGGCACCCTGCTATCCTTGCGCACTGTTCCTGCGAGTTGTGGCTCCCATTTCAGGAAGAAACGACAAGCTTGCAGAAGTTTTTCATATGTCTGAACACCACTCCGATGGCTCGATGCCTGATTGATGACGAGTTGACAGTGCATATCATCACCACCCACACGCCGCCGATCCCGCAGATAGAGCTTCATGATGGCATAAACGTCTGCCAAAGCCGTAGGCTCATCTGTAGTGACGGCAAGAAGCTGGTCAGCAATAGCCGCCAGATGCCGGGTAATCGGATCAATTCCGGCACAAAGATCCACTAAAATAAAATCATATTGCCTGGCTAACCTGAGAGATAGCAGCAGCTTATCAAGAGCATCACGGTTCATACCGGAAACAGCCGAAACACCAGACCGTCCTGCAAGCACATCAAATGAATAAGCAGTCTTTCCGGTCCCACCACAAAAATGCTGAACGCCGTCTTTGATCGTTACATCTCCGGATAAAATATCCACCACGTCATGCGTTGGAACAAGCCCAAGCTGAATATCCACGTTGGCCAAACCAAAGTCGCCATCAAGAATAAGAACTTTGTATCCGGAACAGGCCAAAACCTGTGCCAATGAAATAGAAAGCCACGTTTTACCGACGCCTCCTTTCCCGGATGCCACAGCGATAATTCTTGTACGGCATGAAGCAGAAGGGACTTCCATTGCGGCATCAGGTACCTGCGCCTTCATGCAATGATCCATAAAGGGAGCCATCATACACTCCCCTGCGCAGCAATATGTTTCATAAGGGCTGCCGCTCCCGTCACACTGGACGCGTTCATTTTTATTACGCCTGAACCTGAGTGGGTCGGGCGCTTTGAAACAACAGGTATAGAGTTTGGCGAAAGTGCCTTACTCGTACCGTCAGCAGCGACCTTTGATGCAGCTTCCCATTTGAACGTCATCAATTCGTTTAGACTAGCGGCGTCCAGAGTACGAAGTCCTCCAATCAATTGGCTTCCCGTACTCGCTTCCACCAAGGACATACCAGCCATCGCGCTTCTGACAATTCCACCCAAGCGGCGCGCGCAGTCCGTCCGGGATACAATCATTTTACGCACGCCATTTTTCCGAAACCATGAGACTGTTTCTTCTGTCTCGATGGCGTCCTCTCCGGCAGGATGCACAAGAGTGAGGTCTGCTTGGGCAGCACGCTGTAATGTAGCCAATACTTTCATTCCTTTTTCATCAAAAGGAACAGTCGCTGCGGTATCAATGAGTATGGGCGTCCTGCCTCTTTTTGTACGGCAAAGATTTTCCAACATTTCAGAACTTTCCACCGCGATAAGGTCGAGGCCAAGTATTCTGGTACAGGCTGCCAGTTGCTCAAGTGCTCCAGATCGCTCCGTATCCGTAGTCATAACCAGAGGAGACGCACCCGTTAGAGCCAAACGCGTGGCGAGACGAGCAATTGTCAAGGTTTTCCCGCTACCAGGGGTACCACAAACCATGAGAGGCGGCGCATTTACTGAGAGATTTAAAGTTTTAAACGAAATATTTTCCGAAAGAAATTTTTCATAATCTAAATCCTGCTCTTTCCCAACCAGGCAACCAAGATCCAGTCCATGCCAATCGTGCAATGATTTCTTGGGAGTTACCTGGACTGAAAAGTGCGACTTGATTATCTCTTTTGCTTCTTCCTCCTCCGGATCAAGCGCAGCAGTCAGTTCTATTTCTCCATCTGGCATAATACGCGATGAAAGAATAAAAGCCTCTTCACCCAGCGTTTCACGTAGCGTCGCCATTGCAACAGACATTGAGGCACCTCGGATCAGCTTGATGCGCATGATCCACTCTCCTTTATACTTTGCCTCACTGAATCACCCCTACGGTATATATCTTTGCCCGGGTTGAAATTTCAGCCTGAGAAAGAACCATAGTTGCCGGTCTGATCCGCTCGACAATCATCCGGACCGGGCGGCGGAAACCCCCTGCCACAAGAATAACCGGGTTTTCACCTTGACCAAGCGCCATATCGAGAGCTTGGCGCAACTTCCCTACGAATTCGTTAAGACGTGACGGAGGAAGTGCAACTTGGCGATCATCCGCCGGTCCAACCATATTTTCAGAAAAAACGACTTCCCAGTCCGGACTTAACGTCAAGATCGGAATATATCCTTTAGGCCCGGTCACCGCCGCACTGATCTGGCGAGCAAGCCTGACACGCACATGCGCTGTAAGAGCAGAAACGGATTTTTGACCCTGCCCACATCCTTCCTGAAGTGCTTCAAGAATACCTGACAGATCTCTTATCGAGATCCTTTCAGCAAGAAGTCCTTGAAGAACACGCTGTATGACACTGACGGAAACCTGGGACGGCACAAGATCAACAATCAGCTTTTGCTGGTCGCGGGGCAGTTCATCAAGAAGCTTTTGCGTCTCCGTGTAAGAAAGAAGATCAGACATATTTTCGCGCACGAGTTCAGTCAGATGCGTGATGATCACACTCGCAGGATCCACCACTGTGTATCCCTGCATAATTGCTTTTTCGCGCAAACTTTGATCAATCCAGAGTGCCGGTAAATTGAATGCTGGCTCCCGCGTCTGATCACCAGGCAAGTCAGGCAATCCCCCTTTGGGGTTCATGGCCATAAGGCGGTTTATCTGTACTTCACCATGACCAATTTCTATTTCCCTTATCCGCACAGAATAAGCATCTGCAGAAAGTTGAAGATTATCCTGAATTCTAACAGGGGGCAGAATAAACCCCATTTCTCCAGCAATTGTTCGCCTTAAAACCTTGATCTGTTCTGTCAGACGCGCACCATCGCCACTAGCAATCGATAAAAGGTTAAATCCAAGTTCAAGCCGCAGTAAGTCAACACGCAGACTGTCCGAGATCGGCGCTTCAGCAGACTGAGTGTTTTCAGGTAAACTGACAGCATCTCCATCGGAGTCCTGCTCCTGAATCGGAGATCGATATCGAAACCAGGCCCCAGCTCCCGCCAAGCCAGCAAGCGCGAGAAAAGGCAAAGCTGGCAGACCCGGCATAAGAGCCAGAACTGCAGCAGAACCTGCAGCCAATGCTAATGGCTTCGGATTACCGCCAAGCTGCCGAACAAGCGTGACATCTGCGGCTCCTTCGGTGCCTCCTTTTGTCACAACAATACCGGAAGCCGTCGAAACAAGAAGAGCAGGAATTTGTGAGACCAGTCCGTCTCCAATTGTCAGCGTTGTAAACGCCGATGCAGCATCAGAAACAGACATTCCGTGTCGGCCAATACCAATGGCCAAGCCACCAACAATATTGATCGCCGTAATAATCAAACTGGCAATAGCATCGCCTCGCACAAATTTGGCGGCACCATCCATCGCACCATAAAATCCGCTTTCTTCTTGAAGTTCTTTGCGCCTTTGGCGTGCCACTCTATCGTTGATTGCACCAGACGACAGTTCAGCATCAATCGCCATCTGCTTCCCAGGCATTGCATCCAAGGAAAACCGCGCCGCGACCTCGGCAATACGTCCTGAGCCCTTGGTAATTACCATAAAGTTCACCACCAGAAGGATGGCAAACAAAATAGCGCCAATGACAACATCGCCCCCCATAAGAAAGCCACCGAAAGCAGCCACAACGTGACCTGCCGCGTAAGCTCCCTCATATCCATGACTCAAAATAAGGCGTGTTGTGGCAACCTCAAGAGAAAGACGAAGCAGAGTCGTCAGCAATAATAATGTTGGAAATGACGTAAAATCCAAAGGTCGCGTAAGAAAAAGCGCGACCATAAGAACCAATACAGATGCAGTAACAGAAAGAGCTAATCCTACATCCAGAATAAATGTTGGAAGCGGCAAGACCAGTACAGACAGGAGCGCCACGACAGCAAGAGCCAGCCCAACATCTGACCCTGGAAGCCAACGCGATTGCCCTCGCAGCCAATTGGGGAGGGGAATTTTTTGGAAAGCATCAGAAATCGCCGGCATTTTCAGAACAGCAGGAAGATTACCGCGCGCGCTACCACTCATCTGCCTCTCTCCGCCACAAAAAAGACCGGAGGAATCTATTTTCACTCCGAATGTAAGAAGTATCCCCTCACAAATTTAATTATTCGTAAAAATACTGCCTAATTTTTCACTTTTTCGGATTTAATGATTTCTGTCATCGTTACGCCCAAACGAGATTCATCGACCATGACAACCTCGCCTCTTGCGATTAATCTATTATTCACCAGAATATCAATTGAATCTCCAATTTTACGATCCAGTTCTACGACAGCGCCACGGCCCAAGCGCAAAAGCTGGCTTACCTGCATCGTTGTTCTTCCAAGAACAGCACTGACCGTCACAGGTATGTCATAAATTGCCTCTAAATCATGAGCAAACCTAGGCGCCTCTGCTGTTTGGGAGACAACATGCTCAACATTATCTAGATCAAATTCTTTTTTCGTATCAGACATCATCAATACCCCAATTTATTCAATTTAATTTTCCAAATTCAGATATAATACTCTGAGCAATAACTCCTGCATCTCGAAATACTTTTCCTTCAGGCCACGAAAAGCAAAAATCCCCAGGAGCCAAAGCATCATTAACATGACAATCCAACTCCATATCTCCTGCTTTCAAACAAAGACTGGACAGATAATTGATTTCCTCTTCTCTCGCCTCTATGCGAATTTTTGCTAATCGCTTAAGTGAAGGGAGAATTTTATTCATAACAGCATCACGCTCTTTTACTCCAATACTTTTTAGCAATGATGGAAACAACGCAGACATTTGAGAAATCAATACCGTAACAGCTTCTTCCGATATTTTTCGGACCACATTTTCGGACTGAGCATTCAATCGGTCGATAAAATCCAGTGTCTTATTCTCAAGACTCTGATGCCACTCTTTTTTTTCAAGCGCCAAACGCCGCTGTTCTTCGCGCCTGCCTGTTTCTTCCCCCAAACGTCGTGCTTCTTCCAAATCATCTTCGGTATAAGATGGAGACAGAACTTCCGGCCTATCATCATGCTCTTCAACTTCGATCACCGGGACGTCGTTGAAAGCTGGCAGATCAAAATCTTCCGCGTAAAGAACGCCAACAACCCGATCTGATCTTTCGTAGTCCATCGTAGTCATAGAAGCATCTCATTACCTGCTTGCTCCTGATCTACAAGCTCAATTTCCCCACGGTCCAATAGCCCCTTAGCTATACCAACAATCTCACTTTGCGCTGCATCCACATCCTTGATACGCACCGGCCCCAAGGCTTCTACTTCGTCCATAAGAATACGTCCGGCCCGCTCGGACATTGCCGCGAGAAATGCACTCCTAAGCTTTTCGCTTGCGCCCTTCAGAGCCACAGGAAGAATTTCTCTAGAAATCTGGTTCAACAGCACCATAAGTCCTTCAGGCGGCACCTGAGCCAATTCCTCAAATGTAAACATGAGGCTTTTGATACGCTCGGCGTCATCATGACTGCGTTCGTCAAGGGCAGTCATGAAACGTGCTTCCAGACGACGATCAAAATTATTGAAAATATCTGCAAGGACTTCATGACTGTCGCGATGAGAACCTCGAGGCAAATTCGAAACAAATTCCGACCTCAACGTCTGCTCAACGCTATGCAGAACTCCTTTCTGAACATTTTCCATCTTCAGCATGCGCGTCATAACATCCAGAGAGAAATCCTCCGGAAGAAGTGATAGAACTTTTGCTGCATGAGCCGCCTTGATACGACTCAATACAACAGCAACTGTTTGTGGATACTCATTACGTAAATAATTTGCCAAAACGGACTCAGAAATATTACCCAATTTATCCCACATAGTCCGCCCGGCGGGTCCACGGATTTCTTCCATGATAGCTGCGGCCCGGCTCGCCGGAAGGGCATTCTTCAGAAGTCGTTCAGTTGTCTCAATATCGCCAATCAGCACTTCGGAAGACCCTAGGCTTCGACTGAATTCGTGACAGACGCTTTCAACAGTTTCAGCCGAAACCATTCCAAGCTGCGACATGGCGGAAGAAATCTCCCGAATTTCTTCTTCATGCATCTGCTCGAAGAGCCGCGCGCAGTTTTCTTCGCCTAGCGCCATCATAAGAATGGCTGCCTTCTGAGCGCCCGTAACGGCTTTTTCCATTCCAATCATTTCAGCGCCCTTCCTGCTGAGGCATGAGCCAACTCCGCATCAAAGCAATGCTTTCCGTCGGATGCGTTTCGACCAGATCCACAACCTTCTGCACCGAAGACGCACGAATTCTGCCCGCCACCCCATTAACAGTGATTGTTTCTTCTCCATCCTGGAGCTCAGCATCTACAATATCGTATGGAGCGTTGATCAAGCTCGCGCTCTGATTTCCATTGGCGCGGTTGGCAGGCCCCGCAAGGGCAAGCCCTCCTGCCCCCACATCCGAAGACAATGCAGCAACATTGTTAGCACTGGCTGCTGTCACCGGGCTCAGCAATGGTCGCACGACAAAAAAGAGAACCATCAGAAGACACAAAGAGAAAATACCAAAGCGAATGGCTTCCATTTCATTCGAGCGATTGAAGAGCCCATTCATGAAACCCGTTGAAGCGGCAGGCATCGCCGCATCCAGATCAGAAAACTGCATGGACATGACCGTAACAACGTCCCCACGGGTCTGATCAAAACCTATGGCGCTCTTTGTAAGAGCTGTCAGGCGCTCTAGTTCTGCTTGACTACGCGGTTGCCAAAGATGCTGACCTTTCGGGTCTGTCTGATTAACCCCATCCACCATCACAGCAACACTAATCCGTGCTATACGCGGCTGGTCTTGCACAAGTGTGCGAACCTTCTTGCCGATCTCATAATTGTCAGTCTGTTCCTGTCGGCTGCTCTGGCTGCCATTCTGTGGCTGGCCTGCATTGGCGTTCGGCAGGTTGTTAGCGACCGTCGTATTATTTGACGCCTGCGTATTAATGTTCTTCTCGTTCTTTGTTTGCTGCGACCGAAGAACCTGCTGATCAGGGTCGTAACTTTCCTGGGTTTCTTTGACGTGATCGTTGTTCATTGCGACGGTGGCATCAACACGTACACGGCCAATACCCACCGAAGCTCCCAGCATATCCTCCACTTCGCGCGAGATACGCTGCTCCAACGCCTGACGCTGTGCTTCAGCCGTCTGGTTACTATCCAGCCCACCCCCACCTTGGCGAAGAAGAACGTGCCCACGATTATCCACGAGAGAAATATTCTTGGTATCAAGACCAGGAACGGCAGCAGAGACCAAGTTTACCACCGCTGCTACGCTTTCTTCATCTAGGCGGCGTGCACCATCCATTGAGAGCAGAACACTTGCCTGCGCCCCCTGTTCATCAGTGGAGAAAAGTTCCCGATGACGCAGAACCAGATGAACACGTGCATTTCTGACGCCATGAATCAAGCGAATAGAACGCTCGAGTTCACCTTCCAGCGCACGGGTTTCGTTAATTGTCTGTTCAAACTGGGTCGCGGTGAAGCTGTTGCCCTTATCGAAAATTTCATATCCTACAGAACCGCCAGAAGGCAGCCCGTTTTTAGCGAGCAGGAGACGTGCTTTAGCGACATCTTCGTCCGGAACCATGATCGTGGCTCCCTGATCCTGAAGATGGTAAGCAATATGTTCTTTGGAAAGCTGATCTACAATTTCGCCAGCTTCCCGTGGGTCCAGATCCCGGTAGAGAAGCGAATTGGCTGAGTTTGTTCCATGCATGACCAGCACACCCAGAAGGATCAGCATAGCCGCCCCCACGCCTCCGAGTGCGGCCAGCCGCGGCAGACCAAGCTGCTTAAGGTTTTCCAGAAAAGCCTTCACTGGCAGTTCCGCCCTGTAAAGGCAAAACCGCCTGAAACTCTACCTGGCAACAGCACTCTGCCCACCAACATGCGTGTCACCTTTAACGCTGCGATCATTGAAGAGCATTGTGACGGGGAAAGATTAACGCCTACTTAAAACGAAAGCATTTTCCTCACCGAGTGGTCACGTTCCCGAAAAGCCCTCAAGATTGCTCAACGCAATCGACGTATCTCCCATCTGCACATTCAGTCCGCTGGATGTGCGCGTTAGCCCCGTGACCGTACCGGAAACTGTTGTCGAAAGAGCTGTGGCACTTCCCGACGTATCCGTCCCCTCTACAGCAACAAAATACTGCCCGTCTGACAGCTTGGTGCCACTGTCACTCACACCATCCCAAGACCAGGAATTTATACCGACCTGCGCTGTCACAGTATCAGTCTTGACCACCTGACCATTTGAATCCGTGACGGCAATCGCAACAGGGCCAGCTACTGCCGCAGTAAAGCTCATTGAACCATTCCCATTCTGCAATGGCAGAGAGGACGATGTTGCTGTGGTTGTTTTGCCGATCAACCCGATACCAGATGTCATCTGGGTATCCTGCGTGGCCGAAATCAGACTGGTCAGATTGGTGTTTGTCTGTACCTGTTGCTGAACACCTGCGAACTGAGCCAATTCACTGGTGAAGCTGTCTGTACTCGTCGGGTTACTTGGATCCTGATGCTGTAGCTGAGTTGTCAGAAGTGTTAGGAACTGATTGAAATTCCCAGCCAAAGAGGAGAGTGCAGCACTTGCAACGCTACTCGCCGTAGACGTCGACGAAGCCGCACTGGATGTTTGCGATGCAGCATTTGACTTGGCCGCAGAAACTGCCTGACTAAGAAGCGAGGTTGTGCTGCTAGACGTGGTACTGACAGAAGACACCATAAAAAAACCTTCCTTCAGGCTGTCAGATCAACAACGCTACGAAGCATTCTTTGAGACGATTGAATGGATGCTTGTGTCGTGTTTCTGGAAATTGAAGACGATGTAGGATGCTCGGCATCCTCTGTTATCGAATGTCTTTCCTGAGCAGATCCATTCTCAGAATTCTGAGAAAAATTACCCATCAGGCTTAACGTCAGATCCGTTGGAATAACGGGCTGATCCGTCGAAATTGGAATGATACTCTGGTTCAACGTGGCAAAAAGACTCTCTTTGCCATCCGCCAGAGATTGAAGAACATCAGGGTTTTCAGCGCGGATATGAACATGCCGCTCGCCGTCTTCAGCCTCCTCAATGGAAACATGAACTCTCCCGCTTTCTCCCAAAGACATCTCGATTTCCGTATTGAGACGGCGATCGGCTGAAGCATGGGAAATGATCGGCATATCCTGTACGAGAGCAACACGAACCTCAGAACGCCCAGACACCGGTTCGTTAAAATGCGTCTGTTCTTTACGGCCATTCGTCACATCAGAAATTTCCATACGCGGATGCGGAACAGAAGCATCTGAAAGCGATGAAACAGTTTCAGAAAACGACATATTTTCCTGTTCTGAACCTTGTTCAGACACAAAAAAATTATCCTCAGGACTCAGAGTTTTTTCTGCTAACAGATCATTTGAAGCGACAGAGGAACTTATGGTTTCCTCTGAAGGCAATGTCATCGCCAGAGCCCCGCCCCCAAGTGCCAAGTTTTGTTTCAGGACACTTTGAGAGAGCGAAACCTGCTCGCTCTCGGCAGATATTTGCGTCGTAAAATTGCATGCCTGATCAGAGGCACCTTTGTCAGCAGAAGACGCAGAAATATTATCAACATCCACAGAAGGCGTTGAAGGATCGCTCTGCAGTCCCTCCTGTCGAGACGATGGTTTGCCCTGCATAGGCTCTTCACTCAATACCGAAGAGCCTGTTGCTATCGGAGCCAATGACCTTTTATCCGCCCCACTCTGAATGGACCGGATATCCGCTCCTACCTCTGGAGTTGCGGAAGCCTTCCGATTAACCTGAGAACCCAACCCAACCCGATTTTCGCGGCCTGAACTTACGGCGCTCTGGTTTTTGTCAGTTCGAGTGATACGACGCGTTTCTGCGGATGTATCTGGATCTTTCTTCTTTACGTCCTGCACCACATTCTTTCGTGCAGGTCTATTTACGGACGGTTCTTCCGCAGTGTGAATGTAGCTCTTGAGAAAATCCTGAAATCGCTCTGTAGACGCAAGTTGCGCTCCTACAGAAACAGATGCCCAGTTCTGCCCCTCTCCCACATGTGTGGAGGGTAGAATTTGTGACAATGCCAAGCCCTCCCCGACTGCGAATAACGGACACTCGAGGAGGAGAATTGCATACCAGATGTAAAGAAAAGGTTTACGAGAACCCTCTTGATAAAAGGGGTCTCACGAACTCAGTTCTGAATGTGATCATACCCCGGCGACCCTGGAAAAGGACCGCGCGCCACTGTCGCAGGATTAGGGCAAACAGGCGGATTGCCATCCAGAGCAAAAGCCTGAACCATGTGAGTAGACTGAGCTACTAGACCGCGAACAGCCAAAGGCTGCGCCAGTCGAACATTTGCCAAGAGTTCTTCTGGCAGGATGACTGTTGTCCCGTCCCTCAGCAGAACACCGTTTGGCGTGATGCGAGAGACAATACCCTTCGTAACTGGAAGCGGCGACATGTCATAAAGACAGGGCGCAGCCTCAGCGACTATGGGAGCGGAAAGAGCCAGCAGAAGACTGGCGATAGGAAGAATTTTCAATGCCGGAAGTGCCTCATGCCTGTGAAGACCATGGCAATACCCGCCGCATCTGCAGCATCGATTACCTCTTGATCGCGAATGGAACCACCGGGCTGGATCACAGCGACAGCACCGGCAGCGACAACGCTTTCCAGACCATCCGCGAAGGGAAAGAATGCATCCGAAGCCGCCACAGACCCCTTGGTCAAAGGTGCCGCTTCACCCGCAACGTCTGCTGCATCCTGGCTCTTGCGCGCTGCAATGCGTGCGCTGTCGACCCGTGACATCTGGCCGGCACCAATACCAACAGTCGCGTTATCGCGTACATAAATGACGGCATTGGACTTAACATGCTTGGCCACACGGAAAGCGAACAACAGATCCTTCATTTCCTGAGCGCTCGGCGCACGTTTGGTGACTACCTTCAGATCCTGTTCCGTCACACGGCCCGCATCGCGGCTCTGTGCCAGGAAACCACCCGCCACTGAACGGAACGCCAGTCCTTCCGCTGTCGGATCGGGCATACCACCTGTCAGCAGTAGGCGCAGATTTTTCTTGCGCGACAGAATTTCGATGGCCCGCTCGTCTGCATCAGGCGCCACAATCACTTCCGTGAAGATAGAGCTGATCCGCTGGGCAGTAGCCGCATCAAGAGTGCGGTTCACCGCAACGATACCACCAAACGCTGAAACCGGATCACACCGCAGAGCAGCGATCCAGGCGTCTTCCAGAGTGGCCGCAGAAGCTACACCACATGGATTAGCGTGCTTCACAATGACAACGGTAGGCGCATCGAATTCTGCCACCGCTTCAAACGCAGCATCCGTATCATTCAGGTTGTTGTAGCTGAGTGCCTTGCCCTGAATCTGACGTGCCGTCGCAATCCCTGCCCGTGTGCTGCCATCCCGATAGAAAGCAGCTTTCTGGTGCGGGTTTTCGCCATAACGCAGCAGTTCGTCCCGCGAACCACTCAGTGTCAGAACTGGCGGAAGAAGCTCCCCTGCCCGCTCTGCAAACCAGCGCGAAATCATGCCGTCATAAGACGCCGTATGCGCATAGGCAGCGCCCGCATAATCCCGACGTTCGCTCAGATAGGTTCCACCAACTTCAAGCGACTTTACGAAGTCACCGTACTGATCCGGTGATGTCAGGATCGCGACGTGCCCGAAATTCTTGGCTGCCGCACGGATCATGGCAGGACCGCCAATATCGATATTCTCGATGCAATCCTCGTCACCAGCACCGGACGCCACTGTCGCCGCGAACGGATAAAGATTGACGCAGACGAGATCGATTGGGGCAATGCCGTGTTCTTCCATCTGGCTCAGATGAGCCGGAAGATCGCGACGCCCCAGAATGCCACCATGTACCTGCGGCACCAGCGTCTTGACGCGACCATCAAGGATTTCAGGGAAGCCGGTATGTTCGGAAACATCCTTGACTGTCAGGCCCGCCTCACGCAGCGCCCGTGCCGAGCCCCCCGTCGAAAGCAGTTCTGCACCGTGGGCTGCAAGTGCACGCCCCAGGTCAATCAGTCCCGTCTTGTCAGAGACGGAGAGAAGGGCGCGACGGACGGGGAGTCGGGTCTCAGTCATGATGGAACTGCAATATCCTTCAAAACATGTCCATGCAACCGCTGGTGATGCATGGCGGGAGGGGCATGACCCAGGAAAGGATCACGGCCCGCGAACCCTGCCCACCCCAACAAAAACAAGGTAGGCAGAAGAAGCATGATCTCACCCACGCCGCCCGTACGGACGTAGGGCCAGAAAGACAGTCGGGAACGGCTCAACGGCGCGAGAAGCTGGCAACCACCGGTAGGCAGATCAGCCGCAATATGTGTGGCAGCGCCCAGAAGGAGGGCGCCCATCGGTCCATACAGGGCATCCTTGCCCATCGTCGCGGAAACCAGACACGAAGCCAGAAGCAGGACCACGCCAGAATGCGTCAGTCCACGATGACCTACCGTTCGAGCCAGAAAGCGGGACAGGAGTTTCACCCTCGCGCCAAGCATTGAGCGTTCCGTATCAATATCGGGCAGCAAACTGCCGAGGAGCCCCGTACACACGGAAAGCGGCTCTGATGCAAGAATGTGCCAGCGCATGGCACAGAGTACGGCGAAACCACCGATCAGGAGATGAGAGCGTCCAGTCACGCGCTCTTATGATCCGCTTCATCGCTTCAGAAAAGAGATAATCCCTTATTTTTTCACGATAAATTCCTTAAATACCGTAAAAGGGCTCATTATGATGTTCCTAATCCGTTCATGGCGCGCGCCCAGCACTGTCGCAGCAATAAAAAAAGGCGATCCGGTGTTTTTCCGAATCGCCTTTGTCTTCACGAACAGTCTGCCTTTTAGCTCTGACGCAGCAACGCAGCAGCCGTCGCACGCTGCGTGACGGTCTTGGCATCAAACTCGCCAGCCGTAATCCAGGAGCCGCCAACACAGGACACCGATGGAAGGGCAAGCCATTCCGGTGCGCTCGCTTCCGTAATGCCGCCCGTCGGGCAGAAACGGACATTTCCGAACACGCTCGCCAGGCTCTTCAGAGCCGGAATGCCGCCATTGGTCACAGCCGGAAAGAACTTGAACCGTGTCAGGCCCAGATCCAGACCCCGCATGATGTCGCCAGCATTCGCCACTCCCGGAAGGAACGGCATATCATGGTCACGGGCCGCATCTGCCAAAGATGCCGTCAGACCCGGACTGACGATGAAACGCGAGCCTGCCTTGACCGAACGCTCCAGATCCGTCGGGTTCAGAACCGTCCCTGCACCGACGAAGGCCCCATCCACCTTGGACATTTCTTCAATTACTTCGAGCGCACAGGGCGTCCGCAGCGTGACTTCAAGCGTGGTCAGACCACCGGCAACGAGTGCCTCTGCGAGCGGACGGGCCTGTGCCACATCATTGACCACCAGCACCGGAATAACCGGGCAGCGGGTCATGACGGCATCGAGTTTTGCGGTATCAGTCATGAAAATCGTCCTTAGTGAAGATCATCGCCAACGGTTTCGATCACGCGGTCCATCTGCGCCAGCATGGCAGACGCCCCTGCCTCGGCCGGATCATGCACCGAACGCATCAGTGCGAACAACTCACGGCCCGTCCCAAGTGCTGGCGGCGGCGGCGGAACGACATCACGCGCATCCCACTCAGCCGCATCCACCAGAACCTCGATCTGGCCCGTAACAGCACAGACGCGGATCATGTCACCGTCCCGCACTTTCGCAATCGGACCGCCGACCTGAGCTTCCGGCCCAACGTGAATAGCTGCCGGCACCTTACCGCTCGCACCAGACATGCGACCATCCGTCAGCAGCGCAACCTTGTAGCCACGATCCTGGAGCACACCGAGGGTTGGCGTCAGCTTGTGAAGCTCCGGCATACCGTTGGCTTCCGGCCCCTGAAAACGCACCACCACAACAACGTCCTGCTCCAGTTCACCATTCTGGAATGCTGTCGCCACGTCATGCTGATCGTGGAAAACGCGCGCAGGAGCCTCAACCGTCAGATGCTCTTCGGAAATGGCGCTGCTCTTGTAAATGCCGCGTCCCACATTGCCCTTCATGAGCTTGATGCCACCATCCGCCTTGAAGGGGGCACTCACCTCCCGAAGAATATCCCGATCCAGTGACGGCTTGGCGTGCGTGTACACCACTTCATCATCCTGCAGGCTGGCACGGCAGGCATAGTCGGCGAAACCGCCGCGGGAAACCGTCATGATATCCGTGTGCAGCAGACCAGCGCGGGACAATTCGGCAATCACGGTCGGCATGCCACCAACATGATTGAAGGCATTCACGTCTTCCGACCCGCTCGGATAAACACGCGTCATCAACGGCACAGCAGCGGACAAACGGCTGAGATCTTCCCAGTCAATGATGATACCCGCCGCACGCGCGATCGCTGGCAAATGAATCGTATGATTGGTAGAGCCCCCTGTTGCCAGAAGCCCAACTGCCGCATTCACAATGGCCTTTTCATCCACGCACTGCGCCAGCGGGCGAACATCTTCACCATTCAGGCTGATTTCTGCCAGACGGTGAATGCTGGAGCGCGTCATTGCCTGACGGAGCGGCGTATTTGGATTGATAAAGGCGGAATCCGGCATCATCAAACCCATGATTTCAACCATCATCTGGTTTGTGTTGGCCGTACCATAGAACGTGCAGGTTCCAGCACTGTGATAGGACGCGTTCTCAGCCTCCATCAGACGATCCTGCCCGACCTTGCCCTGAACATAGAGCTGGCGGATCCGCTGCTTTTCCTTATTGGGAAGCCCAGACGGCATTGGACCAGCAGGAATGAGAATGGTCGGCAGATGGCCAAAACGAAGCGCGCCCATCAGAAGACCCGGCACGATCTTGTCGCAAATGCCAAGCAGAGCAACGCCTTCAAACATGCCATGGCTCAGCCCGACAGCCGTGGACATGGCAATCACGTCGCGGGAGAACAGGGACAATTCCATGCCCTCCTGTCCCTGCGTCACACCATCACACATGGCAGGCGCACCACCGGCGACCTGAGCCGTCGCACCAACTTCACGGGCGAATAACTTGATCTGGTCCGGATAGCGGCCATAAGGCTGATGCGCGGACAGCATGTCATTGTAAGTCGTCACGATCCCAAGATTGGTGCTCGTGGGGCGCATGAGCTCCGGCTTATCAGACGCGGAAGCAGCGATAGCATGGGCGAGGTTTCCGCAGGCCAGTCGGGGACGTGAAACGCCCTTCGCCCGGTTCCGCTCCATCAGAGCAAGATAACGGCGACGGGAGACTTTCGAACGCTCGATAATCCGGGCGGTCACACTCTCGACGACGGAATTCAAAGACATTGGAACACTCGCTGCTCGACTGACACACGCGCTGCCAGACGGAAAAAAGCTCTTTCCGCTGCAAGACACAGCCTCGTGAAGGGGCTCTGTTCATACGGAACCAGCCCCTCAACGGCAACCACCATCTCATCAACTTTGGTGAAAAAGTTTTATTTTATTTCTTATCGTTGAGTTTTTTCTTTCCATTTAGAACATAAAATCCATAAAAAAATTAAATAAAATACCAAGAAAAGTCATGCAGACATTTTAAAAATCAGACATTTTCCAATGACGCTCGCTACAAAATCAAATAAGAACAAAAATAGACAGAAATAATTCGTACAAAAATAATCCTCATTACAGACAAAAAATAAATCATCTTTCAATTGAAAGAGCCCTAAATCCCCTTACATATGAGTGGAATATACCCGTTGATTATGGATTTTTCTATGAAACTCTTGCTTTCCTTAGCCACATCTGCAGTTTTAACATTCTCAACACTCCCCGCTCAGGCTTCTTCTCTCCATAAGGATTGGGAGTCTTTTAAAGCGCATCGGGCGTTTCATCATCTGTCCAGCGATGGTCAGCACACCATGACGGATCTTCTGAAAGCCCGCCAACTTCTGTCGGCCGGCCAGACCGACGCTGCCATTCCCGCTCTTTATGATGCGCAAAAGCGTCTTGCCGCAGCCACAAAGGCCAGTCAGAAATTTCAGGCCGCTGAAAGTGACCTCCATACCGCCCCTGGTCATCCGGCATCCCCGGAACATCACGTTTCTACAGGCCAGATTGACTGGCTACCCGTAGGCGGCGAATTCATTGCTAGTGAAACCCTTGCCCCAGAGCAAAAAGCCGCTGTTGAATCCGCAAATACGCAGTTAAAGAACGGCGACACAGCCAGCGCCGCACAGACGATGAAAGTCGTCGGTCAGAATGCAGACTTCATTCTCGCACTTGCCCCCATCGCGCCGTTTCAGGGCGCTATCAACCGTGCGACAGTCTTCACAGAAGGAAGACATCCACAGGAAGCTTTAGAGGCTCTCAACGAAGCGCTGAATTCCATCATATTTGTTTCCGAAGACTTCGTAACAACCATGGTTCCCAACAACACACACCCAGCTGCCAAGTAATTTTTCCCGCTACACACCAACTCATAAAAAAAGGCGACACACCAAAAGATGTGTCGCCTTTTCCGATTTAGCCTCGAAAGAGCAATCAGGCAAACAGCGCCTGAGCATCCTCTGCACCATCAATAACGAGGTACGGGCCAGCTCCCACAATTTCCATCGTCAGGATGCTGCTGGCCTCCGCTGCACTCTCGGGAAGAGCGAGAAAGGCATAACCCGTTGTCCAGCGATGCGTGCCTTCAGGGGCATTCCAGCCAGAAAACTGACGATCCAGGTGCGAAACAATCTGCCGCTGACCACTATGAGTCGTCGCCAGATGCACACCACCAACAAGGACGCCAAGTTGACGACGATCATCCACGAACGGACCAATCGTATCAGAAGGACGACTGGCACGTGACACCAGATGAACACCACGCGTTCCTGGCGGCAACATGAATGACACACACGATCCAACTTGGCGTAGCGCGTGAACCATTACACCTTCGGTCGTGACCAGGTGCAGATCAGCATCATCCGTCACCACAGGAGCGCCCTGCTCACCAAAACCCTGCTCAATGGAGCGTGTAGCCAAAGCCGCATGAAGAGGCTCAACAACGTCCCGGGCAGTCGTAAGAGGCGCCGCAGCATCCGCCCACGTTTTCGCTCGCAAGGAAATGACATTGTCACTTCCGTCAAAGATGTTCTTGTGCCCCGTATCCAGAAAAGACTCGGTCGCACAATCATTTGCAAAAATCACAGAGTGATCTGATGTTTCGATATGATAATAAAAAAAGCTGCTCTGGCTGCGATCGTAAGCAATCGAACCGCCATTAACGAGCATGCGAACCGGAACGAAACCACCATTCACAAACAGGCTATGCTCCGACGTGACAAACAGATCATGCGAAGGAACACCTTCTGATAGAGCCCCGGCGGCAATACGAACCGGATAACCCGCTTCATCAGCAGGACACCCGGCACGCGTATAAGCAAATTTTCGGCCGGTCCAGATGATCTCACGCGCTACAGATTGCCCGTCAACCAGCGCAGCAACCCGGTCACCAACCAGAATGTCTTCAACGGCCTTTTCAGAACCATCAGCCATTCGGATCATTGCACCTGCCAGAAAGCAGACATACACATCCGAGCCCGTATCCCCGACAATGTATGCACCATCACTCGTCTCGCGTGACGGCAAAGTCGCCGCCTTTTGCTGCAGAACAGAGCTATTTGACGGGACAAGAACCTCAAACCCCAGATGGCCGCTACTGTTGCTGCCAGCAGGTTTGAACGCCTTGTTATAGATCATTTCAGATCCATTACTGGTGCTTGTTCCAAAGGTACCAAGGACACGTACAGAACCGTCGCTCGCGACACCCTCAGCAACGATACTCACCGCGGTATTAGGTTTATCGTCACTCGTAATCAGACCATCGATAACCGCAGACTGAATGGACTGCCATGTCCATGTCGTCTGCCCAACGCCTGCTTTACCCGGGTTGTAATCGCTATAAACCCACTTTGGCGTTGCATCCAGCTTCAGGGATGACCCAGAAACACTCATGTTGATTGTACCGTTAACATGAGCCTTAGAAGCAATTTCCAAGTAGGCACCGTTAAGATTAATGCCCCCACTAGCATTATTTGCAGCGTTGTTGGTTACAGCTTTTCCAATCGTTACACCGTCTGGAACAATATAGTATTTCCCAGCCTGAAGAGTAATCGTTCCCGTATTACCGGAGAGGATATAAGGATCAGCCTTTATCCCGCTCCCACCACTTGTAACGGGCGCTGAAGATACTGCCCGCGCCATGGCAGTTGTGGAATTGTCACCGGTTTTTTTAGGAGACGACATATTTATTTCCCTTCACATATTTCAAAACTAGGTCAGGGCAACAGAAAGAAACCTTTCGTCACGCACATAACTGATAGCGTTAATTTTTTTTGAATAAAGAGTTAATGTAGTAAAAGGGTATTTTTAACGTTTTTTTATCGAATAAAATTCATATTTAACCATTTTTTTGCAGATTTAAATTTTCTTCTTCCAAACTAACCTTAATAAAATTCTCGTTTTTGGCGGAATAATGCGGTTTTTTGAGTAATTTTTTCCATATCGATTCTTTGTGTTCGAAAAATATTTTCATTTTCTGTCATTTTAACGATTTATTATCTTTGGGAATCTCTTTCAGTACTATGATTCAACACAAAACTGCTGTCGGTTCTTATATTCTCCTGTGATTGAGTAATTTTTTCAATAATTCTCAATAAAGCTAGGTAAATATTAAATTTACAGCGCAATACTTAATAATCCTAAGGATTAATATCAATGTCATCCCTGATAGAACTCTCCTCTTCAGAATTAAATCAGGTATCTGGAGGCTGCATTGGATATAATCATAATTTTGTAGGCTCTGTTTCTCTTAATTTTGGCTGCAACTATTCAAATTACGCCTCTTTTTATTCAACAAAATTAGGCGCATACAGCGGGTATCTGGCTGGCGTCTATAACGTTTTTGCTGATTTGGCTCAGTCAGCAAGCCAGTCCGTTATCGCGACAGATATCAAAAACATTGCGTCTTATGTCCAGCTGGGCGCCCAGATCGGGGCACAAAATGCAACAAACGGCCTCTCTATTTACAAAAGCGTCGTAAGTGCAATTTCGAACTCCCTGTCCAATGGTGGTACAAAAATTACATTTCCACCTTCCGTAGACTGATTTTTCTATTTCCCTGGACTTCGCCATAGCAGAACGAAGTCTCCTGTCCTTAAAGGCTCTCCGTTAAATGCCGGAGAGCCTTTAGTGTTATCTGGGCACTTTTACTTTCTTTTCATTTATTCTGGTTCATATCGTTACCCATGAGTTCTCTTTTCCGCCGTGAAGCCCTGGATGCCCGTCGTGACGCATGGCTTGGCCGGGTCCAGATCAGTCAGCCCCTTCCCGTGCGGATTGTGGCCTGGAGTTGTGTGGCACTGACATTTGCAACAGCACTCCTGCTCATATTCGGTACCTACACCCGCCGCGTTCACGCAACGGGACAGGTCATGCCCAAAAGTGGCCTTTTGATACTTGGCGCCATTCAGCCCGGAACGATTTCAGCTATCCACGCGACAGAAGGACAACACGTCCGGAAAGGCGATGTGCTCTTCACAGAGGATCTGGAAACAACATCCCTGACCGGGCCAACCCAGAAGCAGGTTCTGGCAGATCTTCTGCGACAGAAAACGCTTCTTGAGAACCAGCACACCCTGCGTGAAAAATCCGCTCCCATTGAGCATCAGGCTCTTTTAAACCAGATCCAGTTTCTGACGCGCCAAAGGGAACAGATCTCCGCACAGCTTTCCAATGACGAAAGTGTCCTGCCACTGGTGCAAAAAGCGCTCGCGAAAATGCAAGGGGCACAGAACAATCATCTGATTACAGAGACCCAGTTCCAGAGCCAGCTTTACACCTATGCGCAGCTTCTCAGTTCCCACGCGCAGGCCCTTCAGTCTCGCACGGACGCAGAAAGCAAGATTTCAGACCTCGCCTCCAAGCTTGCCCGGTTTGATAGCGAACTTTCCCACGACCTGAATGACTTGGATAAGCAGATTGCCGCCATCGATCAGCAAACTGCCGAAAACGAAGGCCGTCGCAGTAATATTGTTCTTGCTCCGGAAGACGGTATCCTGACGGGTGTCCGGGGTTATCTTGGAGAACAGGTTGCAGCAGGCACACCTCTCGTGACCCTTCTGCCAACAGATCAGGCTCTGCAGATTGAACTCTACGTCAACAGTGCTTCGATCGGATTTCTTAAAGAAAACGAACCCGTTCTCCTGCGCTACGATGCGTTTCCTTATCAGAAATTCGGTCTTCATCACGGTCATATTGCGGAAATCACGCATGCCCCCGTCACCAACGGGGCACAACAGACACCCCGCTCTGCTCAGGACAACGACCAGAAAAACAGCTCTCCGCAGGACATTTATCGTATCCGCGTCCAACCAGATCAGGCTTATGTCGAGACCTACGGAATACGACACCCGCTTGAAGCGGGCATGACGGTCTCCGCCGATATTGCGACAGACCGCAGGCATCTTTGGCAGTGGCTGCTTGATCCTGTCATCAGCGTCCGTAACACCCTGACCACCACCACTATTGGCCCGCGATAAGGAGAACCCGGATGCTGCGTGATCTCCAGTTCGGCTTTGGCCGCCATGTCCCAGTCGTTCTTCAGTCCGAAGCTGCGGAGTGCGGCCTTGCCTGCCTCGCCATGGTCATGGGGTATCATGATCACCCCATTGATATTGCTACTTTCCGTCGGCAGCAGGGAACATCGTCTCAAGGAACCACGCTGCGGGAAATCGTAGGGGTTGCAGGTCGTGTAGGCCTCAACGCCCGCGCTGTCAGGCTGGAAATTGAAGACCTCAATAAGCTGACACTACCATGCATCCTGCACTGGGGCATGAACCACTTTGTGGTTTTAACCGAGCAGCGAAAACAGACAGTCATTATTCATGACCCTGCCATAGGTCGGCGCGAAATCGGTTCGGAGGAATTGTCACGGGAGTTCACTGGTGTCGCGCTGGAAGTCACACCGACTGAACGTTTTGAGCGAAAAGATGAACGCAAAACCCTACGACTAAGGGACATGTTCCGCCATGTTTCAGGCCTCAAACCTGCGCTTGCCTACCTTTTTGCGCTCTCCTTAGGCTTAGAAGTTATCGCTCTGTTTTCACCGATGGTCAGTCAGATCATCATTGATGAAGTGCTTGTCACAGGCGACCACGATCTTCTTACGACCGTCGCCTGCGCCATGGTCGTGCTCCTGTTGCTCCAGATGCTGGTGGCCAGTGTTCGAAGCTGGGCGGTCGTCATGTTTGGCAGTCGCGTCTCCCTGAAATGGAACAGCTCGCTTTTCGAGCATCTGATACGCCTGCCGCTGGACTATTTTGCACGCCGTCACATCGGAGACGTCATTTCCCGTTTCGGGGCGCTGTCTGCCATTCAGCACACGCTGACCACCGATCTCGTGCAGACCATTCTGGATGGTATCATGGCTGTCGGGATGGGCGTGATGCTGTTCCTTTATGGAGGCTGGCTCGGCGTCATTGCCTGTATCGCCATGGGGCTGGACATCCTTCTACGCCTGACGACCTACGGCACCTATCGCCGCGCATCGGAAGAAGCCGTCGTACAGGATGCAAAAAGCCAGACGCATTTCATCGAAACGCTGCGCAACATGGCCACCGTCAAGCTCCTGAACCTCCGGGAGCGCCGCCAGACCGCGTGGCTAAACAGCGTCATTGATTCGATGAACATTCATCTACGGCTACAGCGCTTCGATCTGATTTTTGGCCGCCTCGCCGATATGATCTTCGGTGCAGACCGCCTGATCATGCTGGTTCTGGGAGCCAATATGGTCATGCGCGGGCATATGTCCGTCGGTATGCTTGTGGCATTCCTGTCCTACAAGGACCAGTTTGCAGGCCGGATCAGCAGCCTTATCAATACCGGCTTCAAGCTCCGGATGCTGAGCATCCAGACGGATCGTCTCTCGGATATCGTCATGAGCGATCCCGAACCTCAAGGCATCCCTCTGCCTTCGCCATCGTCTCATGAGACAGGCCGCGGTACTCTGGCAGTCCGCAATCTCTCCGTACGCTACAGCCCTGACGGACCCTGGATTTTCCGAAACCTGTCCTTCGATATTCCTGCCGGACAGAGCGTAGCCATTGTTGGTCCTTCCGGCTGTGGCAAAACGACGCTTCTGAAAACTCTCATGGGCTTACAGGAGCCCAGTGAGGGAGAAATCTTCATGGACGGCTCGGAGATCCGCAATCTCACACTGGATGGCTACCGTTCCCAGATTGCCGGCGTACTTCAGGATGATGGCCTGTTTTCCGGCTCAATCGGAGACAATATCTGCGGTTTCTCCGAAAGCCCTGATCAGACACTGATCGAAACCTGCGCCAAACGGGCCGCTATCCATGAGGATATCCAGCGCATGCCCATGCGGTATGAATCTCTTGTCGGTGACATGGGATCCAGCCTCTCTGGTGGTCAGAAGCAGCGCGTCCTTCTCGCCCGCGCGCTTTATCGCACACCACAGATCCTGTTCCTTGATGAAGCGACCAGCCATCTGGATGAAGCCACCGAAGCAAAAGTGGCCAAGGCACTGCGGCAGCTCAACACGACACGTATTATGGTTGCACATCGCCCCGCAACCATCGCCCACGCAGATATTGTGTTCCGCCTCACAGCAGAGGGTCTAAAGATTGAGCGGGAAAGCCATAGTCCCGTGAGTGACGCACAATCTGCAACGTCCAAATTTGTCGGGCTGGGCCAGTATGCTCAATGGACACAGCCCGCAGCTGGATAAGGCATAAAAAAACCGGCCCGCATTCCTGCAGCCCGGTTTTTTCCCTAAATCAGCGTGAACCTTAACGCCAAGCAGATCCTGGAAGCGGAACAAGAATTTCATTGTCCATCTGCGTCAGAAAAGGCGCAACCTTGGGCGGCCACGTCCCTTTTGCAACTGCAGCCGCGCGAACTTCAGCACGCTGGTTCAGATCTACATAAGGCCACAAATGGGCAAAACGCGGAGTCCCTTCAAGCGAGACCAACGTACACGTCAATGCCGAAAGCTCTGTCCGTTCCGGGACGGCAGCCAGAAAACGCTCTTCCAGATCTGCCATACCATCAGGCGTAGCTTCATAGCAGCGCCATTCATAGACAGCACCATAAGTTCCCGGCTCGGCGACAGGTGTAATCACGCGCCAGGACGTCACTTCAACCCGAACCAGATGCTCGTGCGGAAGAGACGCCAGCAGTTCCGGACGTCCTTCCAGAAGGTCAGCATAGGTTCCAGCCGTCCGGAACAGTGTGATCCGGTTGAGCCGACCGATCTCCGTCACCCACGCTCCGGTCCCTTCGAGACCAGAGAGCGCAGAAACAACCTGCGGGACGTGTCCGACCTGAACATCCAGAAAGACAGTTTCTGCGTAACTCATCGCCATGGTCTCCAGATCAGGACTTCGTCTGCTCAGCGACGAAATTTTCCAGCCAGTGAATGGTGTAGTCACCCTTCTGGAAAGACGGATCAGCAAGGATCTTCCGATGCAACGGGATCACCGTCTGCACACCGTCAACCACACATTCGTCCAGCGCGCGCTGCATGCGGGCGATGGCTTCCTGACGGGTCGGGGCATGAACGATCAGCTTGGCAATCATGCTGTCGTAGTACGGCGGGATGCGATAGCCAGCGTAAAGAGCACTGTCCATTCGCACACCCAAACCACCCGGAGCATGGAAGACATTGACCGTGCCAGGGCTCGGCGCAAAGGTTTCCGGGTTCTCGGCGTTGATACGGCACTCGATGGCATGGCCGGACATCTTGATGTCCTTCTGCGTGTAGCCAAGCTTCTCGCCAGCGGCGATCCGGATCTGCTCACGGACCAGATCGACGCTGCACACCATCTCCGTCACCGGATGTTCCACCTGAAGGCGGGTATTCATCTCGATAAAGCAGAACTGGCCATCCTGATACAGGAACTCAAGAGTACCAGCATTCCGGTAGCCCATGCGTGCCAGAGCCTCGGTCGAAGTACGGCCGATTTCTTCACGCTCAGCATCCGTCAGAGCCGGAGAGCCAGCCTCTTCGAGCAGCTTCTGGTGACGACGCTGCAGGGAGCAGTCACGCTCGCCGAAATGCACCACGTTGCCATGGGCATCGCCAAGGATCTGAAGCTCGATATGACGCGGACGGTTGAGATACTTCTCAAGGTAGACTTCGTCATTCCCAAAAGCCGCACGGGCTTCAGTCCGGGCAACGGTCCAGGCTTCCTCGATCTCGTCCGCCGTCTTGGCCACCTTCATGCCACGACCACCACCGCCAGCAGCGGCCTTGATCAGCACAGGATAACCGACGCGCTCAGCCACTTCACGAGCAGACTGCAGATCCGGCAGAGCACCATCAGACCCCGGAACCAGTGGAACGCCAAGCTCACGCATGGTCGTCTTGGCCGTGATCTTGTCGCCCATCATGCGGATGTGCTGTGCCGTCGGACCAATAAAGGCCAGACCATGCTCTTCAACCGTTTCGGCAAATTCGGCATTCTCGGACAGGAAGCCGTAACCCGGATGAATGGCTTCCGCACCCGTGATCGTAGCCGCCGAAAGAATGGCAGCAACATTGAGGTAGGAATCACGGGAGCTTGGCGGCCCAATGCAGACAGCTTCATCCGCCAGACGCACATGCATGGCGTCGGCGTCGGCCGTGGAATGAACCGCTACGGTTTTGATGCCCATCTCTCGGCAGGCGCGCTGGATACGCAGCGCGATCTCACCACGATTGGCAATGAGGATTTTGGAAAACATTACTCAATAATCGCCAGCGGCTCACCGAACTCAACCGGGCTGCCGGACTCGACGAGGAACTTCGTCAGTGTGCCAGCGCGGGGAGCCTTGATCTGGTTGAAAGTCTTCATGGCTTCGATCAGCATAATCGTCTGACCGGCAGTTACCGGCTGGCCTTCCTGCGCAAACGGCGGGGATGAGGGGTCCGGCGTCAGATAAGCCACGCCCACCATCGGGCTGGGGACGACACCCGGATGCTTAGCCAGATCAGCCGGAGCCGCAGCAACAGGAGCCGCCGCTGCGGCAACAGGAGCAACTGCAGCCACAGCTGGAGCAGCTGCCTGAACCACGTTGACATTGCGCGCCACGCGGATGCGGCTGTCCGCTTCAGAGATCTCGATTTCGGTCAGGCCGGTTTCCGTCAGAATATCGGCCAATGCCCGAATGGCATCTTTGTCCACGAGCATACGGCTCATCCTTCGTCTTCGATCATGTCGGTTATTGCCTGAAGCGCATGCGCGTATCCCCTGACGCCGAGGCCGCAGATCACACCGATGGCGGCCTGCGAGACGTAGGTATGATGCCGGAATGGCTCCCTGCGGTGAATATTCGAGATGTGAACTTCAACGATTGGCAGCTCGACGGCAAGAAGCGCATCAAGCAGAGCAATCGAGGTATGCCCATAGGCGGCAGGATTGATCACGATTCCATCAGCACGGCCGCGACATTCCTGCACCCAGGACACGAGTTCGCCCTCCCCGTTCGTCTGGCGGAAATCAATAGCAACGTCCAGGCGTTCAGCAGCCTGAATGCACACCTGCTCAACATCGTCGAGCGTAGCGTGACCGTAGATTCCAGGCTGGCGAAGACCCAGCATGTTGAGGTTCGGGCCGTTGAGAACGGCTATGAGAGGACGTTTCATCTGGCCGCGCGATAGCACTTTCGGAGCCGTCATGAAAGCGTCATCGCCCTATTCCTGCCGTCTTCGCAGGGTTCAAAGGGGGACAGGGCCTCGGTTTTATGCTATCGAGCATGGTTCGAGCCCGCTTTCGTCAACTGGAGAAGATACCAGTCTAGTGCAATTTGTCCTGTCTGCCCTACGTCCGTCCCTACGTCTGGTTCCTCTGCGCGGCATGACATTTGCTGTCGCCCTGGCAGGAATGAGCGGCGCCTCGATCGCCCATGCGGCTGACGAGTCTCCGGATGGTTCAGCAGGAACAGTCAGAACAAGCTGGGCAGATTCGGTTCGGACTGCGCTGGCAAACAGGGCGCACAAAGCTGCCTCCTGGACGCAGCATGGTGTTGCAAGCTGGTATGGACGCCATTTTCATGGGCATCGCACTAGCAGTGGTGCGGTTTTCAATACCAATGACATGACGGCAGCCCACCCTTCGTTGCCGATTGGTACGAAGCTGCTTGTCACATCTCAAGATACGGGTCGCTCAGTGATTGTTACAGTCAACGATCGTGGGCCTTTCAACAGCCGGATCATTGATCTATCCCATGCTGCAGCCGAACGGATCGGTATGCTGCACAGCGGCACCGCGCATGTGACGATTGCTCAAGTTGCCAACCAGCCTGCAACGGATGCCGCAAGCGAAGTGGCTGAAGCCGAATCGCATGACACCAGCGAAGAAGCCATTCAGGCTGCTTCGGGTCAGACATCTTCAAGAAAAGCTTCTCGCCAACCTTAAGCGAGGAGAGAAACATTCACCCTGAAACGATCAGGGTGAATGTTCTGCGGTAACAGCCTCAGCGACTAGTGGATCAGGCTGGGGCAGCCCGGCAATGCGCGGGTGTGCGCCCCGAGCCCGCTCTTCAAGCCCGGCATTCAATTCCGCACCGAACAGCACAACATACGCACTCACGAAAAACCACATCATGATGGCGGCAACGGCGCCCAAGGGTCCGTACGTTGCGCCATAACTCGCAAAATGTGCGACATACCAAGAAAATCCGAGGGATAGCAGAACCCACAGGACTGTCGCGATTGCAGAGCCGGGCACGATCCAACGCCACTTCACAGCATCACGACACGGTGCAAAACGGTAGAGCATCGTCACAGCCACAAACACGAACAGCAACATCAGAAGCGGCGCGAGCGTATGCACCACCAGCGGTGCCCCATAGGAAACCAGCAGGTCAAAGGGTGGTGGTGGTTTCCGGAAACCCAAAATGCGCGGCAGATAATCAACAAGCGCAGGAGCCGCAACCATCAGAGCCAGTGTAAGCGCTGCGCCAAACACAGCCATGAATGTCGTCGCCAGTGCTGTTGCCTGAAAGCGCAGGAAACTCCGGGTCTCGGTCGCATTATAAGCCATGTTCAGAGCAGACAGAATCGACTTTGTACTGGCCGACGCAGACCAGAGCGCCACAGACAGGGAAAAAATCAGTCCTATCGTCAGAGAGGTATGCGGCTGAGAAACCAGTTCATGAATGCGGTTCCCAATCAACGAATAAGCCGTGGGTGGCAGCAGATGACGCAACACTTCAAGCTGTGGCTCAACAGTCTGAAGGTCAAACGCCAACCCATAAAGCGAAATCAGACTGGAGATGGCCGGGAAAAGCGACAACGTCGCGTAAAAAGCGCAGCCTGCTGCTGACAAGGAGGTTTGGGAAGACCCCACTTCAGAAAAGACCTGGCGAAAGACAATCTTCCAGCCCGCTTTTGGCATAGCGAGAGGAGACGCAGCTCCGGTTCCCGGCGCATCTGGCCCAAGTTTGCGAGCCTGACGAATATCCTCCTCATCCGGCTCCGGCGTCAGTTGTCTGACACGCTCCATATCGTTCTGGATTGTTTTCCGGTCAGGTTCCGAAGATGACGCAGAATCGGGGAATAGGCTCACGCAGGGGTCCTCGGCAGTTCCTGTTATGGGCAGACTGTAAAGTGAGCTGCTCTTCAAACTTAAAGATCAGCCCTGCTCATACGCAGAAATAGCCTTCTACGTTCCGAATTTGCCCTGATTTCGCAGCCATCATTATTTCCTAAATGCAGATAATGCAAAAATACCCCTTGCAACGATAAGGCTTTGGTCTCATACGCCCCGTCACGCAGCAACGCACGTGCCACTGGCCCTCTCGAGGTTACGCAACGACGTCAAGCGTTCTGGCCTTCCGGGTCCCGCTTGTTTGGGTCCCCGCTATTCGCTGGTCCGTTCGACCGTTTCGCAACACACTCGCAGGGTGTCATTCTTCCCTGACGAGTCCGGTTCTGGGAATGAGTGTCATGACTCCCAAAATCACCCGTTTTCTTGCCGAGCAGCAGCCGGCAACTCCTTGCCTCGTCGTTGATCTCGATGTTGTGGAAAACAACTATCGTGCTCTTCATGACGCGCTGCCGTCGGGCAAGATCTATTACGCCATCAAGGCCAATCCGGCCCCGGCTATTCTGAAGCGCCTGGTCGCACTTGGTTCATCTTTCGATGCCGCCTCCCTGGAAGAGATCCGTATGTGCCTCGATGCAGGCGCAACGGCGGACCGCATCTCCTACGGCAATACGCTGAAGAAGGTCAGTGCGATCCGCGAGGCCCGTGCGATGGGCATTGATCTCTTCGTGCTGGACAGCATGGAAGAGCTTGAGAAAATCGCCGCTAATGCGCCCGGAGCCCGTGTCTTCTGCCGTCTGGCCGTTGAAAACGAAGGTGCTGACTGGCCTCTCTCACGCAAATTCGGCACGACAATCGCCCATGCTGGCGATCTCATGCGACGCGCGAAAGAGCTTGGCCTGCACCCTTACGGCCTTTCCTTTCATGTCGGCAGCCAGCAGACGGGCATCGCGGCCTATCAGCATGCTATCGCCAAAGCCGCAGCACTTTATCATGAGCTGCGCGCGGAGGGTCTCGATCTTCAGATGATCAATCTGGGCGGTGGCTTCCCAACGCATTATCGGGAAAACATTCCGTCCGTGCAGGAGTTCGGTACGGCTATCCGCGGTGCACTCGCCGAACACTTTCCGGATGGAGAGCCAGAGGTTCTGCTTGAGCCAGGCCGTTATATGGTAGGTCAGGCTGGCGTGGTCTCCAGCGAAGTCATTCTCGTCAGCCGCCGCGGTGGTGCCGAGAAAGATCCACGCTGGGTCTATCTGGATATTGGTCGTTTTGGTGGACTTGCAGAAACAGAAGGCGAAGCCATTCGCTACACGTTCCGCACCCCCCATGACGAAACGGACAGTTCGCGCTCCCCTTGCGTCGTAGCCGGACCAAGCTGCGATGGTGTGGATATTCTTTATGAGAAGAACCGCATTCCACTGCCCAACAGTCTGAAGTCGGGTGACCGGATCGAGATTCTGGCAACGGGAGCCTATGTCTCGACTTATTGCTCCGTTGGGTTCAACGGCTTTCCACCACTGAGTGAACATTACATCTGAAAGATTCCGCACCGAGAGATCTGGCTTTGCCAACTCTCGGGCCAATCTTGTGCCTGACTGGATCGTTATCCACCTTGAGGAAACCCCATCAGCAAGGACAGACCCATGAAACTCAGTGCACGTAATCAGCTCAAAGGCCGCATCACCAGTATTGTGAAAGGTGCAACCACCTCTCACATCACGATCGACGTGAATGGCACGATCATTAAAAGCGCCATCACGAACGAAGCCGTTGATGAACTTGGTCTTGCCGTTGGTAAAGATACCTATGCCGTGATCAAGGCCTCCAGCGTGATGGTCGGGGTAGACTGATCCCCTACTCCCTGAACATCGACCAGACCTGTCCCTGTCCCCAGAAAGCATTCAGAATTTCTTCTAAGGTCAGGTCAAAACCTATCCATGCAATCCAACTGAAACTCAGAATCCCAAGACTGAGAAGCAAAAGCGAAACCGCTGCTGTTTCAAGCTCTCCGCGTGTGTAAGAAGTATTTCTCATCTTCACACCTGCCAGTTTAATGCAGCGTTCTTCCCGCCCATGACGGAGGCACATCACGCGGCCAGAGAACGCGCATGTCTGCGGGATGAATCTTCTTCCAGCGGGCCAGAGACGACAATGCGCCTGCCCCAGCCGTTTTCCGTTCATGCCGTGGAAGCCAGTGGCCAATCCCAGCCATACAATCCGAAATCAGCGCAAGGGCTGTCACGACGTAGCCCTGCATGAGGCGTTCGGGAAACAGATCCGCCAAAAGAGCGAAAACTTCTTTCTGCCCTTCGTTCTGAACAGTCTGAATGCCTTGAAGAAAACGCTCTTCCATAGCGCTCAAGCCCTGCGATCCTGGCGGATTGATATCGAGAGGCGGTGCTCCCATCGCTTTCAGATGCTGACTGGCATCCTCGAACGCCCGCTCGGCCGCATCCAGCACAGGCCGGAACGACGCTGGGAACATGCCATCCGTCGTGCGCGTCTCATGGCAGTAAGGCAGTCGATAACGACTGACCAGACACCGGATACTCCAGAGCGCCAGACGCTCACAGCAGCACAGGTCAGACAGGAAAAGTGGTGTCCGTGTCATGATCAATCTCCGAATCAGCAGAACCGGAGACACATTAGTTGAGAATGATTTGCAATATCAATCTAAAAATACAATCTGTCCTGCCCATTCCTCAGTAGAGAGGGCGCACATTCATCTCCGAAGAAAGAGCACAACAGTGCCCGATGACGTTTGAGCAATTGTCATCGGGCAAACACTCAATGCTGATGACCGCAGGAACCGTGATCGTGATGATGTCCATGGTCATGCGATTCATCACTGGCCCGAGGAGCCGTCTGACAGTGATGGCAGGCAACCCATTCGGCATCACCATCAAGGTAATGCTCTTTCTTCCAAACCGGAACGCGATGCTTGATCTCGTCAATAATGTACCGACAGGCCCGGAAAGCCGCATCCCGGTGCGGCGCAGATACACCGATCCAGACAGCCACATCCCCGATCCGAAGTGTTCCCGTGCGATGCATCGCCACAGCGTGGCTGATCTCGAAACGGGCCAAAGCTTCCTCGATGATCCGTTCGCCCTCCTTTACGGCCAGCGCGGCATAAGCCTCATATTCAAGACCATCCACAGCGCGGCCCTCATTGCTGTTCCGCACCCATCCCTCAAACGTGCAGAACCCTCCGGCTTCCGCCAGATGCAAACCATCCCGCAACGCATTCAGATCGACTGGCGCATCCGCCATCAGAAAGTGCGTCATCCGCCCGTCACCGGGGGAATGAACACAACATGATCTCCGGTCATCAAGGGTTGTGTCCAAGATGCAAAATCCCCGTTCAGAGCAACTCGGAGGCGAGAAGCCTCAAAGGGAAAGCCATATTTTTCCTTCAGCTGCTCATAGAGCGGCCCAACAGTCCCAAAAGCGGTCTCTACCGTTTCGGTCTTCTGCCCCGCTAACTCTCTCATCTGAGCAAAATATTCCACTTCGAGGCGGATCATCTGGCCTCCCAACCGTCGGGTCACGCTTTCGCGTTCCTCAGGGGTGTTAATGTTATCCAATGCCCCCTGCGTCTGCGGAGACAGAAGCAGGGTATCGCTATTGATCAGAAGTTTCCGCGGACAGTTCCGACCGCCCGCCACCTGTCGCGCCAAAGCCTCCAGAGCCGTAGGCTCCCAGATTGCACAGAGCGGCTCAGGCAAACCATCATGCTCACTGCGATAAGCCACCGCCGTATGCTGATGCTGACAAGCACCGATAAGGGTCTCCAACGTGACACGATCCAGTAAGGGCAGGTCACAGGCCAAAACCAGCCATGCGGCCTCAGGGTAGGCCTGATGGGCAGATAGAAGACCCGCAGCCGGACCATCTACATCGACCGCATCAACGATCTGAGGAAACCCCGCACGCAGAGGCTCGTCTTTCTGTGCAGGCCGAACCGATATGAAACACCGCTCGACTAGCGGAGACAACACATCGAAAGCGTTCCGAAGCTGCGGTTCCCCATGATAGGTCAGCGCAGCCTTGTCCTGCCCCATGCGGGAACTGACCCCGCCAGCCAGAACCAGCCCGTAAAGCGGTCTCATGCTTCGATCCGCTGGAAATCGCGTTTTCCTCCGGCCTTTCCCATCAGTCGAACATCCCGGATGACCATATCGTGCGAAAGCGCCTTGCACATGTCATAGATCGTCAGTGCAGCGACAGAGGCCCCGGTCAGGGCTTCCATCTCCACGCCGGTCTTCCCCTGGCAGGAGACACGACAATCAATCACGGCTTCGTCCCCTTCCATTGTAATCTCAACGCGACATCCATTGAGAGACAGCGGGTGGCAAAGCGGGATCAACTGGGACGTCGCCTTCACGCCCATCACGCCCGCAATCTGCGCGACAGTCAAAACAGCGCCCTTCTTTGTCATGAACCCCGCATCGCTCAGGGTCTTCGCCACATCCGTCGGAAACAGAACACGCGCCTGCGCATGAGCCGTGCGCTCCGTCACGGTCTTGCCGCTGACGTCCACCATCCGCGGATCTTCTCCACGCTCATTGACATGGGTAAGCGTTTTCATCTGTCCCGGCCTCCCGATCTAACCACCGATATAATTCATCTCGATCCGGCGTGACGCCGAATTGGTCTCACCTGCAACACGTTCTTCACTATATCTGTCCGTCCGCGCCCGCCACACGGACGCCAACCGCTCCCGGAGTGCCTCATCCCTAACATCACTCCGCAAAAGACTGCGCAGATCCGTACCTTCAGAGGCAAACAGACACGTATAGATTTTCCCATCCGAAGACAGACGGGCACGGGAACAGTCCCCACAGAAGGGCGCCGTCACAGATGAAATAAACCCGATTTCGCCACCACCATCCTGATAACGGTAGCGACGGGCCACCTCACCCTGATACTGGGCACCTAGCGGCTCCAGAGGCCATAATTTATTCAATCGCGTTACAAGATCACGGGAAGGAACAACTTCTTTCAGTTCCCAATGATTACGCGTTCCAACATCCATATATTCGATGAAACGCACGATAACGCCAGTATGCCGAAATCGGGCAGCAAGATCCTCCACACCCGTATCGTTCACACCACGCTGCACAACAGTATTCACTTTCACACCACCTGGGAACGAAAGCGCATTTGCCTGTTCAATCGCAGAGAGCACCGGTTCAAGCTGCGCGCGCCCACCACTCATGCGGGAAAAAATCGCAGGGTCCAAACTATCAAGACTGACTGTAACCCGCCCTAACCCTGCAGTTCTGAGAGCGACAGCATGACGGTCCAGCAGAACGCCATTCGTCGTCAGAGCCACATCCTCAACGCCAGGAATCTCCACCAGACGACGGACCAGAGACGGCAGGTCAGGTCGCAGCAGCGGCTCACCACCCGTCAGACGCAACTTCGTTACGCCCAACGCAACCGCCGCCCGAGCAACCCGCACGATTTCGTCGAAACTCAGCCTTTCCTTAGGCTCAAGAAAACGAAAATGCTCATGATACGTTGCTTCCGGCATGCAGTACGGACACCGGAAATTACACCGGTCCATGACGGAGATCCGAAGATCATGCAGAGGCCGCTGAAAGCGATCCCGAACAGATGTCAAAGGCGTGCTACCAGCCATGAAAAACAGCGTTGGATCCAGCAGGAGCCAAGCCTTCGCCGGGCGCCAACTCTACAAAGCCATCAGTTGCAGCCAGAAAACTGAAATCGCCTGAAGTCGGCATCGGATGTGGCATCGCCATCGCGCGCCCGGCCTCATCATGCGTTACTCGAACAGGCAGATACCGGGTCAACGTTGGAACGCGGGAGGCTTCTGCCGCCAGTTGTACGGAATATGTTTCAGGACGCACAACACCCTGTCCCGCCAGAAGCATGGGAATGACATAGCGCGTCGCACAGCATGTCGCGGAAACGGGATTACCGGGTAGCCCAAAAACACGTTGACCTTCAGGACCAACACCAAACCAAAGAGGCTTACCGGGGCGTTGCGCGACCTTATGAAAAACACGCTCCACCCCGAGCTTCATCAATGCTTTCGGCACATGGTCGAACTGTCCCATGGAAACACCCCCACTGAGGACAAGAACGTCGTGCCTGGCGAGTTGTTTTTCCAGTGCCAGAATCGTCCTGGCAAGATCATCAGGCACAACCGATCGTTCAAGACGGGTGAACCCTCGAGACACCAGAGCCCCTGTCAGAGCGTATTCGTTCGAACGCCGGATTTCCCAGTCTCGCACCGAAGCATCGACGTCAACCAGTTCATCGCCCGTCGCGATGATTCCGATGGAGGGACGAGCAGCGACCTCAACAGTCGCATGTCCATTCCCGGCCAGAACGGCCAAGGCCGGCCCATTCAGCCGTAGCCCCCGGGATAGCAGCTCATGCCCCGCCGCACAGTCAGAGCCTTTACGATGAATAAACTGGCCCTTCTCGGGAGTGTAGCCCTCTTCGAACTGAACCTGCTTTCCATTCCGAAGCAGACGCTCAACCGGAACAACAGTATCTGCCCCTTGAGGCAAAACCGCGCCTGTCATGACGTCGAGGCAGACAGCCCCTTCCGCAAGCTCCTGCCCCGGCACGCCAGCACGCTGAACACCCCGGCACTCAAGAACAGAACCAGTTCCATAGCGATAGGCAATGCCATCCATCATGACACGATCATAAGGAGGTTGGGCACGCTCCGCACTGATGGTGTGCTGGAGAATACGCCCTGAGGCCTCAGCCAGAGGAACCTGTTCAGTCCCAAAGTGACCTGCATACCCCAGAACCAGATCCACCGCCTGTGCGACACTCAGGAGTTCGACCAATTTCTGCTCCAATGATTATCCCTGCCGATATAAACCTACTACGGGGCGGATCAACTCCTGTTCATGACAGGCTATGTCATAATCGTATTTGGGATTAGTCTCTCGCGCTCGTAAAGGAAAGGATATTTCATGATGGGGCCGGACAGGCTTGCACCCCTTCCCCAATGGCCGGAATACGGCCTGACAGATGATCTCCTTCCCATACTGGAAACATGGCTTGCACAGGGCAAGCAGGCTGCCCTCGCCACACTCGTGTCCATTACCGGATCTTCACCCCGCCCCCTCGGCAGTGAAATGGCCATCTCCAGCAGCGGAGACGTTCAGGGATATGTTTCTGGGGGCTGTGTTGAAGCCGCAGTTGCGGCCGAAGCCCTGCAATGCCTGCAAGACCGTATCCCTCGCCTTCTGGATTATGGCGCAGGCAGTCCTGTTCTGGATATCCAACTCACCTGTGGAGGACGGATCAGTATTTTTGTGCGGCCAATTGCAAACTTGGCAACGCATGTCGAAGCCTTACGGAACGCCCGCGCTGGCCGTCAGGCCATCGCCCTCGTAACGGACCTGCAAACAGGAATAATGCATTTCACGCACACCCAGCCCTTATCCGAAGAGGGAAAAATATTTGTGCGGCATTATTCCCCACCACTGAGGATTGTCGTAGCCGGGGGAGACCCCGTTACGCTTGCACTTCTGAAACTGGCCCCACAGTTCAATATCGAGACTGTCCTGCTCCGTCCGCTGGGACCCGCCGTCCCTCCCAGCATGGTCGATGCAGAGCATTATGATCGCAGACGCCTGACAGAGGCTCTCTCCGATCTCACCCTTGATCGCTGGACAGCCGTTTATACTCTGACCCACGATGCCCATACCGATCTGACCATTGCCACCAACGCTCTGAACTCCGATGCTTTCTGCGTCGGTATTCTCGGAAGCCGCCGCAAAATAGCTGGCCGCCTCGCCGCTCTCAAAGCTGCAGGCATTGCGACTGACGCTCTTGAAAAACTTCACTTACCTGCTGGTATGGACATCAATGCCCGCAACCCAATGGAAATTGCCCTGTCAATTCTCTCTCAAGTCACAGCATATCGACCGTCGTGATGTCTCATAATGCCGTTCTTCTGGCCGCAGGCGGCAGCAGACGTCTTGGGCAACCCAAACAACTGCTCCTCAAACAGGGGATGCCGCTTGTACGGTATATTGCTGATCTGCTGCTACAGACCCGTCCCAATCGACTGATCATTGTTACAGGCGGAAGCGCTGAAGTTGTTGAAGCAACACTCACTGATCTGCCTATTAAAATCTGCCGCAACCCAGACTGGGAGACCGGCCTCGCCAGTTCCCTTCAGGTGGCAGCGCAAGCATTGCAAAGACACTCCGAGCCTGTCCTGATCGCAGGAACAGATCAGCCGTGCCTGACGCTCGCACGCTTAAATCAACTGCTTGAGAATGGAGAACGCAATAATATCGTTTCGGAATACAGACCAGGCGCATTGGGCATTCCTGTGCGTCTGACGGCGGACACACTTGCAAAAGCATCAGAACTTCAGGGAGACAAGGGCTTTCGGGATCTCTGGAAGAACAATCTCCCTTTGAAAATAACTGCTCCAGAACTTCTGGACGATCTCGATACACCCGAGCAACTGACAGAAGCGATCAGAGCGGGCTGGATAGACCAACCTGCCTGATCGCAAGATCGCTCAACTCCGTGCGTAGACATCCTCGATACGAACGATATCGTCTTCCCCGAGATACGGGCCAGACTGCACCTCAATCAACGTCAACGGAATTTTTCCAGGATTTTCCAGACGGTGAACGCACCCAAGAGGCAGATAAACGCTCTCGTTTTCCCTTACCAGAACCAGATCATCATCACGGGTCACAAGCGCCGTGCCACCGACAACAACCCAATGCTCTGCCCGATGAAAATGTTTCTGAAGGGAAAGCTTCGCTCCGGGTTCCACCACAATCCGTTTGACCTGAAAACGATCCGCCTGAATGAGACTTTCGTAGAAGCCCCACGGACGATAACAGCGGTTATGGGAAGTTGCTTCCTTACGCCCGGCCTGCACCAGACGGGACACCATGTGCTTGACGTCCTGTGCCCGGTCCCGATGTGAGACCATGACCGCATCCGGCGTAACAACCACAATCAGGTTCTCGACACCCGTCACCGTCGCGACAATTCCGTCAGATCGAACGTAGCAGTTCTTCGCCCCGTCCAGAAAGACATCACCAATAGCCGCATTACCATCTGCGTCCTTGGTACTCAGATCCCAGAGCGCATCCCAGCTTCCAATGTCAGACCATCCGAAACTACCCGGCACAACAGCTGCAAGTTCAGTCCGTTCAGCAATCGCGTAATCAACCGAGATATCTGGTGCCGCAGCGAAGCTCTTTTCTTCAAGCCGCTCAAAATCCATGTCCGTGTGACGGCTGCGAACTGCCTGACCAACGGCTTCATAAATGCGCGGCTCGTAGCGCTCGGTTTCCTGGAGAAAGACACGAGCCTTCACGACAAACATGCCAGAATTCCAGAGATACTTCTCGGAGCTGCAAAGCGTTAGGGCCTTCTCGGCATCTGGCTTTTCAACAAACCGGGAAACATCGTAGACCCCCCGAACAGTTTTCAGTTCAGCACCGACTTCAATATAACCGTAACCGGTTTCGGGTCGCGTCGGCGTCATGCCAAATGTGACAATCCGCCCGCTCTCTGCTGCATCAATCGCTTTTACAAGCGCACCACGCAGCGCGTCTTCATCCGTAATCGCCGCATCTGCCGCCATGATCCAGAGGATCGCTTCCGGGTCCTGCTCCGCAACCATGAAGGCTGCCGCTGCAATAGCAGGTGCAGAGTTTCGCCCCACAGGCTCCAGAACGATCCGGCTTTTATGGATTCCAGCATCCCGCAACTGTTCAGCCACGATAAAACGGTGTTCTGAATTACAGATAATAATCGGGTCGGAAAAACCAGCGCCCTGCCCCCGTAGCGCAGTTTCCTGAATGAGTGTTTTTTCATTCAAAAGAGGCCAGAACTGCTTGGGATAGCTCTTGCGCGAAACAGGCCAGAGACGGCTTCCTGATCCACCTGACAGGATTACCGGGACGACATGCTGAACCATAGAGCAGATATTCTTTCAACCGCACGAAAGGATTTCACGGGAACGTCGAAACCATTTCCGGGTCTTGTGGTCACAAAGTATCGGTAGGATGTGCCAGCTTACACTTACGCAAGGCAAGTCGGATCTGTGCAGAAATACGAAGCGAAAAGAGCCGGGCAAACTCTGTCACATTCCGCGACATGCCCGGCCCCTCAAGTTAAAACCTCGCCAAAAGCAGGATCTTGTTACCCCTTAGACGATACGATGCACCCAACCATGCACATCATTTGTCCGCCCCCCCTGAATATCAGTCAGAAGCGTTTTGAGCTTCATCGCAACAGGGCCTGGCGTCTTGCCATCACCGAAAACCGCTTCCCCTGAAGGACGGATCAGCTTGCCAATAGGCGACAGGACTGCGGCCGTCCCGCAGGCAAATGCCTCCGTATACTTTCCAGACGCAGCGCCAGCGAACAGTTCATCAATTTCCACTGGTTCCTGAAGAACTTCAATGCCGTGGTCCGAAGCAAGCTTGATCAGACTGTCCCGGGTAATGCCACGAAGAATAGTGCCACCCAGCGGAGGCGTGACAATCTTGCCGTCATTTCGGACGAACATGACGTTCATGCCACCCATTTCCTCGACAAAGCGACGCTCACGGGCATCAAGGAACAGAACCTGATCGCAGCCCTTTTCCTTGGCTTCAGCCTGAGCCACCAGACTTCCCGCATAATTGCCGCCACACTTGGCTTCACCCGTCCCGCCGATCGCAGCACGCGTATAGAATTCGGAGACCCAGACAGACACACACCCGGAACTGAAATACGCACCGACCGGACAGGCAATGACAATGAACAGATATTCCGTCGCGGGCTTCACACCGAGGAAGACTTCATTCGAAATCATGAATGGGCGCAGGTAGAGGCTTTGCCCATCGCCAGAGGGGACCCAATCCTGATCCACACGAACCAGTTCATCCACGGCCTGAATGAACAAATCTTCCGGCAGAACAGCCATGCCCATTCGTTTTGCGGATGCAGCAAAGCGCGATGCATTGGCCTGCGGACGGAAGGTCGCCACATGCCCATCAGCTTCCCGATAGGCTTTCATGCCCTCGAAGATTTCCTGACCATAATGCAGCACCGTAGAAGCCGGGTCGATACTAAGCGGGCGACGTGCCGTCACCTTGGCATCATGCCAGCCTTTTTCTTCAGTATAGCGAATGACCGCCATGTGATCGGTGAAGACACGACCGAACGCAGGGCTGGCCAGCAGTTCCGCACGGCGAGCGGGATCGGTGGGCGTATCGGTTTTTTCAATGGTAAAGGTCGTCATGGAAAAGAACTTCCGCAAGCTGGTCTGATAAACGTGCGGGCACTCTGCCACAGGAGTTCCGGAGTGGCGATAGGGAAATATTATTTCTAAAACGAGGTATTTTTAGACACTAAATTCAGAATTCAGATATGAAAAAACCCCGGCCACAAAATGACCGGGGCTTCCCCAAAGCTTCGAAAAGCTGAAAAATCAGCGCTTCGAGAACTGGAAGGAACGACGTGCCTTCGCACGGCCGTACTTCTTACGCTCGACAATACGGCTGTCACGCGTCAGGAAGCCAGCAGCCTTCAGAATACCACGGAGGCTCGGCTCGTAATGCGTCAGTGCACGGGAGATACCGTGACGAACTGCACCAGCCTGACCGGACAGACCGCCACCAGCAACCGTGCAATACACGTCGAACTGGTTGTAACGATCAGCGATCAGGAACGGCTGCGTGAGGAGCATACGCAGAACCGGACGGGCAAAATACGTCGTGACCGGACGGCCGTTGACGATGATGTCACCCTTGCCAGGCTTGATCCATACGCGGGCCACGGCGTCCTTACGACGACCGGTTGCATAGGAACGGCCCTGTGCGTCACGCTTTACTTCGTGAACCGGGGCGGCATTGGTGGCAACTGCAGGAGCAACGCTCGCAAGGTCCTGCAGCGTGCCGGTGCGCTCTTGGGTCTCGGACATGGTCAGGCCTTACGACTCGTGTGAGATGGTGTTCTTGCGGTTCAGGGCAGCCACGTCCAGCTTGACAGGCTTCTGGCCGTCATGCGGGTGCTCGGAACCAGCGTAAACATAAAGGTGCTTCATCTGAGCGCGCTGCAGCGGACCACGTGTGATCATGCGCTCGACAGCCTTCTCGACAACGTGACCCGGGTTCTTGCCCGTGAGACGCTGCGTGATGGTGCGCTCCTTGATGCCACCCGGATGACCCGTGTGGTAATGGAACAGCTTCTGGCCAACCTTGTTACCCGTCAGCACGACCTTTTCTGCGTTGATGACAACAATGTTGTCACCGCAGTCGACGTGCGGGGTGAACTGTGGCTTGTGCTTGCCGCGGAGACGGGTAGCGATGATGGTGGCGAGACGGCCGAGAACGAGCCCTTCGGCGTCGATCAGCACCCAGTTCTTCGTCACCTCCGCCGGCTTCAGCGAACGTGTGGTCTTCATCAGTGACATTCCAGCTTGGGGCGCGGCAGAACCGCGCCGTGGATGGCGCTCCCAGCAGCGATAGCTTGTCCCGAAGGAAGACCATTGCCCCTGAAAGCGGATCAGGTGCGGCCTTATTGCGGTCCTGCGCCTTTCCGTCAAGTCATCTTTTCGAATCATGATGGATGATTCGGCGCAGTTTCCCGCCATTTTTATCAATGAGGTATTATCATACCACATTTTTTCTAACCCTGATTTGCCCCTGACGTCTGGAGTGGTATCGTGCGGCCACCTTTTGGGACCATGACGTCCGGTCCCTGTGCTGACGAAAAACGGGATCAAAGAACGTGAAACGCCCCTGGCTCACAGCGAGCCTGCTCGCGGTCATCGCAGGAATGAGCGCCATTGGCATCAATCATGCCGCCACCGTCGCGCTAGACCGCGGAATTTCGCGGTTTCGTGCCGCCCTCCCTGCTGGCGCCACCTTGACTTACGCCTCTGCTCGCCCTGCGATCCTGGCTCGTGGCGCACTCCTGACAGATGTTGTTCTACAGAATGGAAACCTGACGTTCCGGGCTCATACCATGCGCCTCGGCCACCCCATCCCGACTCCTGATGGCGGCCTGATCCTGTCTCATCTGGACATGGAAGATCCCACTTTTCAGACCCCCAACAGTATCATTCGCGCTCACAGCGCTCACATGACACATCTTGTCACACCCCCCCCTACTCCAGGGAAAAGCGGTCTTGGGGCCTTGGATTTCGGCCACGTCACACTGGATCGCGGGACTGTCGATCATCTGTCTGTCCAGAATCTCTCCCAAGTCCTTCAACCGAACGGAACACATTTCAACAGCCTGACAAGTGACAGCATTCAGATCGAAGGGTACGGGCCAGATCAGACAGCAACTGTTACCATTCAGAATGTCATGGGAATTGTGTCTCGCACGACGCTTCAGGCAGACCGAACCTCGCACATGATCTCCCTGCAAATGTCGCTTCGGGATTTCAAAATCAAACAGCCTGAATTTTCTGCCTGGGTCGCGGCCCAGCAAACAGGCAATACCACCTTATCCTATGCCATTCCGCCCGTTGAGAGCCTCAAACTCTCCAATGCCCAGATCATTTCTTCCGACCGATCTTTCAGACTGGATACGCTGACCGGGAAGGGGACAAGGAAAAATGGCAGGGACAACAGTACTTTCGAAGGTCAGGGATTTCATTTCCATTCCACTCAAACCAAAACACCGGTCCATATCGATGGCCTCCACTCCACATTGACTTATACACAGGAGCGCGTAGCCGAAACCGGTGCAATCCATGCACAAGCCCTTCTGGCAGTCCCAGACCTGACGCAGCTTCATTTTACCATGGACCTGACAGGGCCATCCGATCAGCAACTCAAACTCTCTTCGTCCCAGCCCCTCCAGGATGCGGTTCGACTGGTTCAGACAACCCTGACCATCCATGGTGATCGCCTGATACAGCTTCTCCCATCCCTCAACGCGGGCCGCCCGCTGAACGGCACCGAACAGGATCAGGCCAAAACAGTTATGGCGCAGGGACTGGAAATGGCGCTGTCACCCTACCCTTCTCTCGCTGCCCTCCCCAACTACGTCGCCAATCCCGACAACCGGACGCTCTCCATCGTCTTTGCCCCCAAGCCTCCAATGGCTCTCACCGCCCTTTCCACACTGGCTTCGACACCTGTTGGCGCTGTGTCCCTTCTCTCCCCTGAAGCCTTGACGGTCACTGCTCAATGACCCTGCCATCCAGCTCAATAGCGAAAATCTGCGTTATCGGAGCCAGTGGCCGCTCCGGTGCAGCTCTTTGTCGGGCACTGATTAAAAGCGGACATCAGGTCATTGCCGTTGTCCGTAATCGTGGCAAACTGGCCCCTGATCTTGCAGAAGCTTGCATCGCGGTTCGCCAAGCAGACCTGACTGACCCTGTTGCACTGCCGATCGCGCTCGAAAATGCAGCGGTTGTCGTCAACACAGCACATGCAAGACATCTACCCGCCATTCTTGCCGCAACGAACGCCCCCATCGTTGCTCTGGGCAGTACACGCAAGTTTACCCGCTGGCTCGATGATCATGGCCGAGGCGTACTGGCTGGGGAAGCTGCATTACAAACGGATGGACGTCCTTCCATTCTGCTGCATCCAACCATGATTTACGGCGCCCAAGGCGAAGACAACGTACAGCGTCTGGCTCTTCTTCTGGAACGGCTGCCGGTCATTCCCTTACCAGGCGGTGGCCGCTCGCTCGTTCAGCCCATTAATCAGCAGGACGTCACTCGGAGCATCATTGCGGCAATCCACCTGCTTCTTGAGGGGAAAGTCAGTGGACCAGAGAGCCTCGTTATCGCCGGACCAAATGCCGTTTCATACCGAACATTCGTACGGATGATCCTGTATTTCTCAGGTCTCGGAGGTCGCCCGATCATCCCGTTACCCGGATGGTTTCTGGTGGCAGCATCTCATATGACGCGACACCTCCCGAAACTGCCAAAAGTGGCTCCCGAGGAAGTCCGCCGACTACTGGAAGACAAGAATTTCGACATCACTCCCATGCGGACACGACTTGGCATCGATCCAATACCGCTTGAGGCCGGCTTGCAGAAGCTTTTATCAGAACCTCCTGCACACCTGACCTGAGCAGAACAGAGCTTTTCATCTTCTGAAACATTGACGGTTTGACCCATGAGGTTTTCATAGTCCCCACCTGGGCCACGCCCGAAAAGGGGGACACCTCACATGAAAGCAACGTTTCTATCATCAGGCATGATGCTGTCCTTTGTCGGCTTTGCGCTCTTCTCAATCAGCGATGCCTGCTCCAAAGGACTGGCAGGACACCTCGATCCTTTTGAAGTGGCTTTTTCTGGAGGTGTGCTGGGATTTCTCATCCTCCCCTTCATTCGGAAACCTCACGAACCCTATTCCGACATTTTTGCAACTGACCGGCCATCCATGTGGCTGCTGCGCGCGGTTTCCACTTTTGTTTCAACAGCAGCCAGCGTCATGGCCTTCATGCTTCTGCCAATGCCTGAAGCCCTGGCACTCATGTTCCTGATGCCGTTCTTCGTCACCCTGATTTCTGTTGGGCTTCTCAAAGAAAAAGTCTCAGGCTGGACATGGCTTTCCGTCGCAGTTGGATTTCTGGGCGTTCTGATTGTGCTGCGCCCCGGCGTCCGGGCTTTTCATCTTGGCCATTTATGCGCCGTTATTGCAGCCGCAGCCAATGCTACCAGCGTCATTGCCTACCGACTGGCGGGGAATAACAGCGCCCGACTTTCCCTGTTCGGATCAAGTCTTTTTGGCCCCTTGATAGGCGACGGACTTCTGATGCTGACACATGCGAGTTGGCCACATGGCTTTGCAATCTGGGCGCTTCTGTTCGGATACGGTTTTCTGGCAGCCTTGGGCCAACTTTTCATGATGATGGCGACGGCACTCGCTCCTGCCAATCGCGTCGCCCTACCCCAGTATAGCCAGATGCTCTGGGCCGTAGCCTTCAGCTATGTGCTCTTTCATCAACCGCTGGATAGCTGGACTTTTGTAGGAATTGTTATCGTCACGCTCTCTGGAATGCTGCACTGGATCCGGCAAAAGCTTCGCTACGAACGTATGGCCCTAGAAGATCACTGGCACCGACATCATACGCCTGGAATACACCCGACGAAGCCATAAAACCCTTGGCAGAGCAAAAAGAGCGTTCGCCTAATCATCGCCCCAGCGCCATTTCCACCCGCCTTCTGTTTTCACAGAACAGATCCAAAGCAGCACAATAACGGTCACAAGATCAATAACGCAGGAAAGAACCATGATCGGGATACTCTTGGCCCACATCATGAACAGATTAGTCAAAACAATAATTCCCATGGACACGATAATCGTGACGCGCCCCTCCCAGGTAATGGCGCGCCCGGTCCCGTAGCCATATCGTTTCGCTGCGAACCACGCTCTTTCCATGACAATGCTCCGTTCCTGAACTTCCCATCCTATACGTTGCAATTTCGATATAATTTTATCAAGAATTGTCGCTTCTTTCAGGAGCTTGTAAATGCATTTTCAAACCACGCTTTAGCGTTTTGCACTTATAGGGTCGGAGGCTCGTACTTAATGGACCGTTCGACCACCTGCTTCCTGCCCCAAAAGATAATCTCCAAGAGACCTGAAGAAAAGCCTGTAACGGTCTAAAAGCTCGTTCTTAACCTGTCCGTCTAGCTCTCGATGCCATCGGGTTAGCAGAGCGCCCAAGCACTCAGGCTCTTCCTGCCTCTGCCACCTCTCTAAAGCTCGCCGTGCAAGCGTCTTTGTCATAATGGCATCAGAAGAAGAAGAAGAAGACCGAACACAAGCCTTATTGGTGGTAACTAGAGGCAGCTCATCGTTAGAAGCATCACTGGACCACTGAGGAACCCACCCAGAGCCCAGCGGCTCCATATCGGCTTCCTGAAGGACCCGATTAAGATGATTGCAGATTGCTGAAATGGCCGCATCTCGACGCCTCAGGGCCTCGAAACGACATTGCGTCCCGAGTGTCCGCACGATGTCTCTACGGCGTCCTGTGATGGACCCTGTGGCTTTGCCAACGTCAAACCAACGGTCTTTGGGAATGATGAAGCGAACGCAATATGTGCGTCCACGCAGGGTCAAATGGTGCATGGTCAGAAGCCCTTGGAATGATCCAAAAGGCATGACGCTCGACCCATGACGCAGCGTCAGAGTCCAGAAAAACTCTGAAGAACTAACTCATTGATTTTATTTTGGAAAAGAATGCTGGGGCGAATGACGGGGATCGAACCCGCGACAACCGGTACCACAAACCGGCGCTCTACCGACTGAGCTACATCCGCCACACAGCGATGCGTTCTTTAGAGAAAGCCGAAGCAGGCGTCCAGCCCTTTCTGAAACTTTTCTACAAATTTTTCAGTTCAGATGACGGGCACACCACCCGTGACAGCAATATTCGCCCCTGAGACATAACTTGCCTCATCACTGGCCAGAAAAACATAGGCGGCTGCAAGTTCCGCGGGCTGACCGGGACGCTTCATCGGGCCATCCGCGCCAAAATTCCGGACATGCTCACCATCCATTGTTGCCGGGATCAGAGGCGTCCAGATCGGGCCGGGTGCAACCGTGTTGGACCGAATACCCTTTTCAGCCAGTAGTTCTGCCAGTCCACCACTGAAATTCAGAATGGCACTTTTAGTGGCTGAATAGGCAAGCAGCTTCGGCTTGGGCCGATCAGCATTGACCGAGACCGTGTGGATCAGCGCGCCACCCGATGGCATATGCGGAACGACAAGACGCGACAATCGGAAGACAGCACCCGAATTGGTATCGAACGTCAGATCCCACTCATCTTCACTGACTTCGTCCAAAGAGTCCCGCTCAATCTGAAACGCAGCATTATTGACCAGCACATTGACCTCGCCAAACTCGGCGACAGTCTTGTCCACGATTTCCTTACAAACAAAACGCTCTTTGATGTCCCCCGGCAGAAGCAACGCTTTACGCCCCGCTTTTTCAACCCAAAGTGCTGTTTCCCGGGCATCTTCTGTTTCTTCCGGCAGGAATGACAGCGCGACATCAGCCCCTTCACGAGCAAACGCAATAGCGACCGCACGACCAATTCCAGAATCACCGCCTGTAATAATGGCGATCTTCCCGCGCAGCTTCCCACTACCGACGTAGCTCTGCTCTCCATGATCCGGCTTGGGCGTCATCTCGGACGTCTGACCAGGAATACGGTCTTGCAAAGGCGTGTCGAACGGGGGTTTCGGATAGTTACTCATAGAACGCTCCTCATAGTCAGTGAAACGCCAACGTCCTGACAACACGGAGTGTTCAATCACCACCTGCCATTTTCTGGCAGAAACGCTTCATTCAGAAAGCAAGTCGCGTTACACTGAATGTCTCATTGCCGCGCCGGGCCCGAATACGTCGCAACCCTTTTGACCTTGCATCCTCAAAGGACTGAACATGACACCCGCTCTCTACCGCCGTCAGTGGGGTGAAAACCCGCTGCGTGAGGTTCTGGCTGGCATGGTCGGCACATTTGCCCTCATTCCAGAAGTTATTGCCTTCTCTTATATCGCAGGGGTCTCCCCGGCTGTTTCCCTCTTCGCCTCTTTCATCATTTCGATATCGATCGCGATTTTTGGAGGCAGACCTGGCATGATCTCCGGAGCCGCAGGCTCGGTTGCTCTGGTTGCGGCTCCCCTCGTCCATGCTCATGGCGTACAGGCCATGATCCTCGCGACCCTGATCGCAGGAGCCCTGCAAATTGTCTTTGGCCTGCTCAGGCTGCAAACCGTCATGCGCTTTGTCTCGGCCGAAGTCCGCACAGGCTTCGTCAATGCACTGGCCATCATGATTTTCTCCGCACAGGTGCCACAGATGCTCGGTGTAGGCTGGGAAACATACGCCCTTATTGCTCTGGGACTGGTCGTTATTTATCTGCTTCCGAAAATCTCGGATGCCATTCCCTCTCCCCTGATCTGTATCGTCCTGCTGACAGCCATCACCATGCTGCATCCGATGTCGGTTCATACAGTGTCGGATCTTGGCGACCTACCAACAGGCCTTCCTCACCTGACATTCCCCCATATCAGCTTTGATTGGGCCACCGTGTCGACCGTTCTGCCTTATGCTGTCGCCATGGCAGCGGTTGGACTTCTTGAATCCATGATGACCGCTTCAGTCGTCGACGATCTGACAGATACGCACGGCAACCAGCGCATGGAATGCACAGGGCTCGGAATTTCCAACATTCTCGTTGGCGCTTTTGGCGGCATTGCAGGTTGCGGCATGATCGGTCAGACCGTCGGCAATCTGCGCTATGGTGGCCGCGGACGTCTTTCGACCTTCACTGCCGGTGCGTTTCTTTTAACCCTGATGGTCCTGCTGCATCACTGGGTCGGCCAGGTACCTATGGCCGCGCTCGTCGCCATCATGATCATGGTGTCCATCAGTACGTTCTCATGGTCCAGTCTGCGTGACATTGTTCGCCAGCCAAAACTCTCAACATTGATCATGTTGATCACAGTTGTCGTCGTCGTCCTGACACATGACCTCGCAGCAGGCGTTCTGGCTGGCGTCCTGCTATCAGGCGTCTTTTTCGCATGGAGAGCCGCAGCACTCCTGACCATCAGTACCCATCGCGATGGCTCGACGGAAATCTATACAGTCGCGGGACAGGTTTTCTTTGCGTCAGCCGATGGCCTCTACGAAGCCGTCGATTATCTGACAGATGCAGACACTGTTATTCTGGATCTGACCCATGCCCGCTTCTGGGATGTGACGTCTGTTCAGGTCCTCGAAAAGACCCTAGAGAAACTACGCAACCATGGGCGAACGGTAGAAGTGATGGGTCTGAAGCAGGACCAGCACAGCATCATTGCGTCGCAGTCTGACAACGCCCTGCTCGCGATGTAATTCTACTGGCAGGCCCCATCGCATCTCTACCGGAAGCGGGGTACAAAAGACTGGCCCCGCGACCGCCAAAGGATACTCCTTCCGGATGCTACGCTTTCTGAATGCCTGCCTTCTGTGCGGCGGCCTGCTTGTCGCAGGTTTTCTTCCCGTCGCAACAGCACGTCCGGTTGCCCTGACCTCATCGAGTGCGACGACTCCAATTCCTGCTGCGGCTCAGGCGCTTATCAAACACTACAAGATGCAGCGTATCCCCGCGGAAGGGGGATGGTTTGCGCAACTCCAGCGAGCAACCGAAATCATTCCGGGGTCAGCTCTCCCAGACCGCTATGACGGCATAGCGCACCCTCTCTCAACAGCAATTCTTTTTGTCGAGACGCGGCAGGATTTTTCTGCGCTTCACAAACTCAAGACCGCCGAGATCTGGCATTTCTATTCCGGCGACCCCGTTCATCTCCTTCTCCTGCATCCAGATGGCATCGCAGAAAACGTCGTTCTGGACCACGATCATCCTGCCTATGTTGTCCCGGAGAATGTCTGGCAAGGTTCTTCTCCCGTAGGACCAGCAGGCTGGTCTTTTGTTGGAACCACAATGGCGCCTGGCTTTATTCAAGAAGATTTTAGGCTTGGCGAACGCAAGATCCTCAGTCAGCGTTATCCCGCATTCCGCAAACAGATTACGGCCTTGACCCGCACGAAAGACCAGCCCCAATGAGTCTCAGATACGGCATTTTTGCGCTTCTGTTTGCACCCGGCCTTGCTGCGGCACAGGTCGTACACCCCGAACATGTTCCTGCCATGTATCCAGCACCGGGAAGCACATTACAGGAATTTGTAGGGATCGGATCGGTTCAGTTCTGCTGTCGACCCATCAAAGCATTGCCCTGTTCACTCTAGCCCCTGGAACCGCCTACCCCGAGAGCTACAATAAAGCTTCTGAAGAGATTTATCTCATCCACTCAGGCAAAGGCACGGTCTGGCTTGGAGAAGATAAATCCTCTGTTCAGGCCGGAGATATTGTTCGCATCAGCCCCCGCCTCAGACATCATATCGCCGCAGCAGAAGATTCATCCCTCACCTTTTACGCAATTTCTGCCCCACCTTTTACAGCCAATGATTATGTACAAACCCAGCGCCACTAATTTCCTTCGAAAAATTTAATAGTCCTGCTTGAACTCCAGCATTAAAAACCTTTGTCGCGCGGGCTCAGGAAACAGATGACAAGAGTGAGAGCATGTTGCCTGTTCGGTTTTCCATACAATCTTTAATGTTGCGGTAAGCAAACCTCCATACTTTGGTTAAGCGAAAACTGTATTAAACCCCTATGCAGTTGCCCGCCTCTTCATCCGATGCGCAATCTTTACCGCGCAAGCATACTCGCGATCATCGCGTGGATGCGTTGCGAGGGGCTGCCCTGCTGATGATGCTGGCAGACCATGTGCCAGATAACCTCATCAACCGCATCACGATCCGAAATTTTGGATTTGCCGATGCCGCAGAAATCTTTGTCATGCTGGCAGGATATGCGTCTTATCTGGCTTATGGCCGCCTGATTGACCGGGAAGGCTGGAGCAGCGGCATCAGGCGCATTCTCTCCCGCTGCGCCAAATTATACCTTTATCAAACAGCCATGACGCTTGTGTTCGTCTGGACCGTCCGACACTGGCGTCACTATGAACCTGTGCCTGAATATATTCTCGAACCACAACTCGCACATGGCTATGGCTGGCTCTGGCGGATCCTGACGTTCGATGCGTTACCGAGCTATCTGAATATCCTGCCTCTCTACATTGTTCTTCTGGCGCTTTTCCCGCTGATTTATGCCGTGCTTAAAAAGAGCGTCTGGCTGCTGCTGGGTGGCAGTGCTGCGATCTGGGCCGTCGCGAATATTGATCCGCGCATTACCATTCCAAACTGGCTGGACCCGAATGGGTGGTATCTCAACCCGTTCGGCTGGCAGTTTCTCTATATTCTGGGTGTATTAGGCGCCGTCTGGGCCTCACGGCATCATGGCGATCTTCCCGCCAGAACCTGGGCAAAAGTGCTCTGCGGCGGCTATCTGATCGGCGCGTTTGTCCTGTGCTTCCCATACGAATACTGGCATCTCGGTGGCCTGAGGCTGTTTCCTGCACCGCCGAATAATGGCAAATCCACTCTCGCCGTCTGGCGGTTGTTCGACATCATGTCGATCTTTTATCTGGTGCAATCCTCCAGCCTGTTGCGACGCTTTTCTGCAGACAAACTGGGGCAGGTTCTGGCCCTTCTGGGCCGCAACTCGCTGGAAGTGTTTTCATTCGGCACAGTCCTTGATCTGCTGGGACGGCTCATCCTTGGCAGCTTCGGCACGGGCCTCGGACTTCAGATCATCATCAATGTTCTAGGACTGATCCTGACATTCGCTCTGGCTGTTCCGCTGGACCGCTCCCGCCAGAAGGCGAAAGCGGCCAGAGCCAATGCGGCTCTTCAGGCGGCAACCGTACGCCCGGGATAACTGAGTTCAAAGCGTTCCCGGTCCATGGGAAACAGACGCACAAACACGTCCATTCCATTTTCATGATCCAGACGCTCTACCACCTCACCATGTTGGTAGAGCCAGGCAAGAGCTGAACCATCCTGGAGCGAAAGCTGGACACGGATATCGAGCATGGCCTGTGTCAGATACTGGTCCAGCGTCTCAAAAAGATCTGGAATGCCATCGCCAGTAATGGCGGAAATTGCAACCGCGTTTTCCCGCTTTGGAACAGCTTCAACGCCGCCCATCAGATCGGCTTTATTCAGAACCTCAATTGTCCGCTCCGGCCATTGGGCATCCAGCATGCCATCACGCACCATGCCGTCCAGAACATTCAGCACATCCGCACGCTGCGCAGCACTATCCGGATGGGAGATGTCACGCACATGCAGGATAACATCCGCCTGAGACACTTCTTCAAGTGTCGCCCGGAAAGCCGCGATGAGTTCTGTCGGCAGGTCACTAATAAAGCCGACAGTGTCGGACAGAATGACATTCCGCCCGGACGGAAGGCGAAGCGCGCGCATAGTCGGATCAAGCGTTGCAAAAAGCTGATCCTGGGCATGAACCGAAGCACCAGTCAGAGCATTGAACAGCGTGGATTTACCCGCGTTCGTATATCCCACCAGAGCCACAATCGGGAAAGGAACACGTTTGCGGGCATCTCGATGCAGGCCGCGTGTCCGCCGCACCTTCTCCAGTTCCTGCTTGATCTTGCCAATCCGCTCGGCCAGCATCCGGCGATCCGCTTCCATCTGCGTTTCACCTGGGCCACCCAGAAAGCCAAAACCACCGCGCTGGCGCTCAAGATGGGTCCAAAGGCGCACCAGCCGTGAACGCTGATATTCCAGATGCGCCAGTTCAACCTGAAGCACACCTTCCCGCGTCGCCGCGCGCGCACCGAAAATATCGAGAATGAGTCCCGTTCGGTCCATGACCTTGCAGCCAAGGGCTTTTTCAAGATTGCGCTGCTGACCCGGCGAAAGGCGCGCATCAACGATGACAACATCAACCTGATCGAGCTTCACAACCTCGGCAAGCTGCTCCACCTGCCCGCTCCCCAGCAATGTTGCCGGACGACGGGCCCGCAACAGGATCGCGGCCTGACGGACAATGACAAGACCAATGGAAGCAGCAAGACCGACCGCCTCTTCCAGCCGGGCATCAGCAGCCCGAATATCTTCCTGCGGTCCAGTCTTTTCCCATGGAAGAATGACCGCAGCGCGTGTTGCAGGCTTTTTGGTATCAAATCCGCTCAAAGTTCATTTTCCGCAAAGCGTGGGAGCGCTCCCACCGGCATGATTGTACTGATGGCATGTTTATAAATGAGCTGAACGTGCCCATCCCGACGCAAAAGAAGGGTCTGGCTGTCAAACTGGGCCACAACCCCCTGAAGCTTCACACCATTGACCAGAAACACCGTAACCGGCGCTTCGGTCTGATGAAGATGCTGGAGAAAAACCTCCTGCACGGTCTGTGTTCCGGCGGGAGAATTGAAAGATTCTGACGTCACGATGCGGGTGTCTCGCCGGTCCTGAAAAGAAAAGGGAATAAGGTCACAGAGTGCTCAACTTCCGACAGCAGGAGAAGTGGAGCGATCTTCCTGTGTCGTCACACCCAACTGCTTGAGTTTGCGGTGCAAGGCACTTCGTTCCATGCAGACAAAATTGGCTGTCCGACTAATATTGCCGCCGAAACGCATCAACTGAACCTGAAGATACTGGGTCTCGAACAGATCGCGTGCTTCGCGGAGCGGAAGGCTCATGACGTCTGCCCCGGAGTTCAGCCGTGTCATGGAAGGTGCCCCCTGACTGATGCTGGAAGGTAGCATATCAGCCCGAATGGGATCACTCCCCGAACCCGGCATCATGATCAGAAGACGTTCCATCAGGTTCCGCAATTCGCGAACATTGCCCGGCCATTCATAGGCCTGCAAGGCAGCCAGCGCATCTACGGAAAGTTCACGGATTGGCAGTCCTGAAGACTGGGCACAGCGCTCAAGAAAGTGCTTGGCCAGACCCGGAATATCTTCCCGGCGCTCGCGCAACGACGGAATACGCAGCGGTACGACAGCCAGACGGTAATACAGATCTTCCCGGAACCGATGCGCCATGATCTCAGACTGCAGATCCCGGTTGGTCGTCGCGATGACACGAACATCCACCTTGATGCGCGTATTCCCGCCAATCCGTTCAAATGTCTGATCCTGAAGGGCACGGACAATCTTGCCCTGCGTCTCCAGAGGCATGTCGGCCACTTCATCAAGGAGCAATGTCCCCCGATGAGAACGCTCCAGAACGCCCCGGCGCGCTGGTTGCCCATCGCTACCCTCAAGGCCGAAAAGTTCTTCCTCAAAGCGGTTCGGAGCCAGTGTGGCACAGTTCAGGGCAACGAACGGACCTTCCGCACGGCGGGACCGTGCATGGATCATGCGCGCGGCCACTTCCTTGCCGGAACCAGCAGGACCGGTAATCAGCACCCGGGAATTGGTGGGAGCTACACGCTCGATCTGAGCACGAACTGCCGAAATGGCTGCACCTTCGCCAGAAAGCGTCGTTTCCGGGCCGGCCCTCAGCTTCAGTTCTGCATTTTCCCGCTGAAGACGCGCAGCTTCGAGGGCACGCTGCACCACAACCAGCAACCGGTCCGACTGGAACGGCTTCTCGATGAAGTCATAGGCCCCATGCTTGAGACTGGCCACAGCCGTTTCAATCGTCCCGTGGCCCGAAATCATGACTGCAGGCATTCCCGGCTCTTCGGCCCGCATGGTCTTGAGCAGTTCAAGACCATCCAGCTTTGAACCCTGCAACCAGATATCCAGAATAGCCAAAGACGGCCTGTTAGCCCTGAAAAGCTCCAGAGCCTGATCGGAGTTCGCGGCCGTACGGGTCGCGTATCCTTCGTCGTTCAGGATACCCTCGATCAGGAACCGGATGTCCGGCTCGTCATCGACGATCAGAATCTCATGTTCCATCTGTCACCCTCATGATCCGGCCTTCCTTCTCTCCCGCACCGTCCGGCTCCGCCAGAGGCAGAGACAGCGTGACGAGCGTCCCGCGCCGCCCATTGGACGGATCAGGGTCCCGATCGGTGAGTTGAAGCATCCCGGCATGGTCCTCCATGATCTTTTTGACAATCGCAAGACCGAGGCCCGTGCCCTTTGCCTTGTGTGTAACATAGGGCTCGGTCAGCCGGTGGCGTTCCCCCGCTGGCAGGCCGATCCCGTCATCTTCTATCCCTAGCAGGACATGCCCGTCCCGAATGTGCAAGCCCACCACAATGTGACCAATTGGCTGCACCGGCCCCTCAGGACCATTTTCTCCCGGTTTTCCGCGGCCTGTCATGACAATGGCATCGGCAGCATTCTGTAGCAGATTTGTCAGCGCCTGCCCTATGAGTCGCCGATCACACCGCACAACGGGCCCGGAAGGCGGAAGATCGACCGTTTCAAACACAATGTCCGGATGGGCATTTCTCTGAAGAACGAGAGCTTCACGACAGATCCTTGAAAAATCCTCATTCTGCATGACAGGCTGCGGCATCCGCGCAAAAGCTGAGAACTCATCGACCATCCGGCCGATGTCGCCAACCTGCCGGACAATCGTATCCACAAGCTGGGTGTAAGTGTCCGGATCACTCTGGATTTCCTTCAGAAACCGCCTTTTTAGCCGTTCTGCGGCAAGCTGGATCGGCGTCAAAGGGTTCTTGATTTCATGGGCGACGCGACGTGCGACATCGGCCCATGCGGCCTTACGCTGTGCGGACTGAAGGGCGGTAATATCGTCAAAGGTGACAACATAGCCCGCAACATCCGTGCCACGCAGTTCTGCCACAACCCGGACCAGGAGCGTCCGACCTGCTCCAGCACCGCCGCCTTCACCCGGCCCCCCGGGACGCTGCGCCCCGTCCGTATCCACCTGAATTTCATCCGTATGCACCCGATCCGGCGCAAGACGGGCCTTGTCGAGCAGAGCCGAAAACTCCGGCACGCTGACTGAGAGCTTTGTACCAATCGCTGGCTGAAGATCGCGCTGCAACACTATGGAAGCAGCCCTGTTGGGCAGTTCAATCACCTGCCCGCGATCCAGACCAATCACACCCGCCGACACACCCGCCAGAACAGTTTCCGTAAAGCGGCGGCGCTCATTGATCTGATCGTAAGCCTGCATCAGTTCCGAACGCTGGCTCTCAAGCTGGTCCGTCATGCGGTTGAACGCACGGGACAGGCCCACAACCTCATCGTCCTTTTCCCGACTGGATTTTGCGGGAACCGGCACGCGGACACCCAGGTCCCCCTGAGAAATCCGTGTCGCAGCAAGAATCAGAAGACCCAGCGGGTTGGCAATACGGTTCGCCAACGCAAGGCCGGTCAGCATACCAACCGCAAGAACCAGCAACCCCATCAAGCCGAAAATCACCACGACCGTGACCTGCGTCTTGCCGCGATTGGAGATCATGCGCTGGTAGTCCTGCACGAGTTCATTCGTGCGGCGCATATGCTCCAGAACTTCCGGATCGACAGGCCGGGTAATCACCAACATCAGGCCGGAATTTCCGCCCAGCGACACCACAGCACGGACAATCCGCTGATCCGGCCGATCGAGAATGGCGACGTCCCCGGCACGCGCCATCTCGACAACGGACTTCGGCGGAAGCGGTGGCCGGGCACTCATGTCCGTATTGCCCAGTAAGCCACCCACCCCTAGAACCTTGTTGGTCAACGGATCGAAAACTTCTGCGTCCGTCAGTCCACGCTCATAGACCTCGTCATCCAGAAGTTCCTGAAGACGGGCGGGATTATGGAAAAGATCTGTTCCATGCGTGAATAGTTCATCGTTCTGAATCAGGATGAGCGTGTTGGCGAGAGCGAAGGCTTCCGTCCGGATATTGTCGTTATGCTCCTGCAGATAACCAGCCGCGACAGACCGCGCTTCTGTCAGCGCATTACTGACACGATTGGAAAACCAGATTTCCACGCCATAGTGGAAAAACAGCGCCGCCACGGCTCCCACAACAATCGTTGGTGCAACTGCCACAATCCCGAACAGCGTGATGAGCCGCGCATGCAACCTCGCCCCAGCCAGCCCCAACCGCCGCTCTGCCAGCATCCGCCCGATCTGCACCACGCCCGCTGCAGTAATGAGCATGAGCATGATAAAATCGAGCAGGAAAATGATCGCCTGCACCTGCGGGCGATGCGCCAGTGACATTCCGCCCGCCAGAACAACAAAGGTCGCAAACGCCAGAATCAGCGCCATAACGGTGAGAAGAACCACCCCGTTGGCGCTTGTCAGTCGTCTCAGCAAACGCCCCGGAGACAAAACACTCACTCGTCACTTCCCTTTGGAACCGTGATATCCAGTTCCCTGATCTTCTTGCGCAGGGTGTTGCGGTTCAGACCAAGCATGGCCGCTGCCCGAAGCTGATTACCGCTCGTGCGCCGAAGGACCATGGTGATGAGCGGCCGCTCGACTTCCCCAATCACGCTGGCATGCAGATCGCCTGCATCATTTTCAAGACCGGTTTCAAAATACTCGGTCAGCGGGCGCTCCAGAGCTCTGGCCAATCCCCGAGGGCGATCATTTCCAGCTCCGGGAAGCCGACAGACAGCACTAATCCGTTCTGGCCCGAGACGCTGGGATGGCTCGAATGCTGTCAGCCAACGATGCAATCCGGCCTGAAAACCACCTTGCCGCAGCAACAGGGTCAGGTCATGCCGACTGGCAGCAATAATTCTGACATCCGCTTCCAGACGTTCGATTTCCTCAACAAACCGAGCCTGCAAAGCCGGGTCGAGACAATCGATCTCATCCACAAGCAGAGTGCCGCCCTGAGCTTGCGCAAACCATCCCGATTCACGCCCCCCGAACAGGGCTTCTTCCCGTAAAGCGCAGGGGGTGGCGGTCAACGCAGCGACAATGAAAGGCTTCCGGGCTCTACGGCTGTGACTATGCAGACGGCGCGCCACATCCTGCCGATCCAGCCGAGAGGCCCCATAAAGAAAAACCGGCCGACAGGCGTCATCCGCCAGAAGGGGTTCAACCTGCGTCATCATGCCTGACGATCAAGGCAACGATCAGACAAGAGATGCCTCACGATCTCAGGCTGCCTCACTGCATCCATCACGCGGCATACTCCCCGCAGGACCATTCTCTCGATCCCTTACGACGCCAGCCTCAATGTGCCGATCATAGAACTCTTCCATCATCCCGATCGCTTCCGGCGCGTTATCCACGTGATTAATGGCAGACCGGAATGTCGCAGAGCCCGGAAGCCCGGCGGAATACCAGGACACATGCTTGCGAGCGAGCCGCAGACCGGGACGTTCTCCAAAGTGATCGAGCATCATCCGGTAGTGACGCAGAGCAATGGATTTTTCCGTCGCCAGATCCGGATCAGGAACATCCTGCCCCGTTTTCAGGGACTGAGCGACCTGAGCCGTGAACCACGGCCGCCCATAACACCCGCGCCCGATCATCACGCCATCCGCCCCGGACTGATGCAACGCTTCACGCGCATCGCGGATCGAATTGATGTCCCCATTCACGATCACCGGCAAACCGACAGCATCTTTCACGGTCTTCACATAACGCCAGTCGGCCGTCCCGTTGTAGAACATCTGACGCGTACGCCCATGTACCGTCACGAGCCTGATTCCACTCTCTTCCGCGATTTTCGCAAGCCGTGGCGCGTTGAGAGAATTATGATCCCAGCCCATCCGCATTTTGAGCGTCACGGGAACATTGACCGCGCGTGCCGTCGCCTCAAGGATTCTTCCGGCCTGCACTTCATCACGCATCAGTGCCGAACCAGCCATCTGCCCGATCGCAACCTTCTTCACGGGGCAGCCGAAATTGATGTCGATGAGGTTAGCTCCTCCATCGACCGCAATCTTTGCAGCCTGCGCCATCGCTTCCGGATCACAGCCCGCAAGCTGTACGGCATTCGGGCCATTATCAGCAGGACGCGCCATACGCATGGTGTTCTCATTTTCCCGGATCATCGCCCAGGACGCGATCATCTCAGACACCACAAGCCCGGCGCCCAGGTCGCGCGCAAGCTGACGGAACGGCAGATCCGTCACGCCCGAAAGCGGAGCGAGGATCACCGGGTCTTCGATCACCACACCCTGGCCAAGATCAATCGGCGAAAGAACGCGGTTCGGGGGAACGGAAGGAGAGGAAGCTGTCATGACACTGCCAATTTACCGATGCGTCCACGCAAGCGCAAACGCTCCTTTACCACGAAACCGTCAATACCCTTGAAACGCTATGGCCTCACACCCCTTTCATACCCTGCAAGGCGGGGCCGGAGCCTTCCATGCCGCACATCACTGCCAGTGACGGAACCCGTATTTACTACGACGAGCAGGGGCACGGTCGGCCGCTCGTCCTCATTCACGGATGGACATTTTCCGGACGGTTCTTTCACCGCAACAGAGAAGCCCTGGCAGAACATGCCCGTGTCATTACCATGGACCTGCGCGGTCATGGCCGTTCAGACAAACCGAAACATGGCTACCGTATCGCCCGTCTTGCTGCTGATCTGCGGGACCTCATCGGAGCATTGAATCTTCAGGACACCACGGTTCTGGGCTGGTCCATCGGATGTCCGATTATCTGGTCCTATCTGGAACTGTTCGGGCAGGACCGGCTCCGAAGCGCCATCTTCGTGCAGCAGACACCGAAACAGTACTATTCACCGACCTGGAAGCTCGGCCATGCCACCTGCTACGATCAGGCCGGGCTGGCATACCTTCAGCAGCAGGTTTTTCTTGATTCCGAGAATTTTGACCAGACCAATCTGGCAGACTGCCTGAGTCATGAAATCCCCCAGGATGAAAAAGCTTTCCTCCTGCGAGAAATGGCAGCAAGCCCCGATTACGCTCGTGCCGCCATGATGGCCGATCATACGACGCAGGACTGGCGGGATGTGTTGCCGCATTTGAGTCTGCGGTCCCTTATGATGGTCGCCGAGAAAGACAAGATTCTTCCTGCTGGCGGTCCTGCCTGGGTGGCAGATCATATGCCCAACTGTGAAGCCGTTTTCTTCAAGGACAGTGCTCATATGGTGTTCATTGATGAAACTGAGAAGTTCAATCGAACCGTCATTGAGTTCCTGAAAGGCTGATCCCATGACCCTGCCTTTCCTCTTCGGCATGAACGAGTTCACCACTCAGCCCTGGTCTTTTGAAGAAGACGTTGCGCATTACAAAGCAGCCGGCGTTCAGGCCATCGAGATTTGTGAAGCGAAGCTGGATCCTGCGCGCATCCATGAACAGATGACTCTGGCCGCCAGCAGCGGAATGGTCATCAGCGCAATTCAACCATCAGTTCGTACATTCTTTGAGAGCCGAATGGCTCCCAAACCCTCCGAGCCGGCCCAGAGGGTTGCACGCCTCAAGAAGAGCATTGAGACGCTCGCGCCTTATGCGCCGGGCACCGTCTTCGTCACCAACACGGGCGCACCACCAGACGGCAACATGCATCGGGTCATGGATGAAACTGTCCGATATCTGCGAGACCTCTGCCCTCTGGCAGCCGATCTTGGCGTTTCTCTATCGCTGGAGCCGTTGAATCCGACCTCTGTAAATATCGAAAGCGCCATCTGGACCATTGATCAGGCGATGGACATTATTGACGGTGTCGGTCATCCGGCCATGGGATTATGTCTCGATTACTGGAACATCTGGCAGCAGGAGGACGTCTGCTCCGCCATCTACCGTGCCGGAGACAAGATCAACGTCCTTCAGGTCAGTGACTGGCGCACACCTTTTTCCACTACGGATCGCCTGATCCCCAGTGACGGGCTGATCCCGCTGCACGATCTACTTCATGCCACTTGGGAAGCCGGTTTCCGCGGAGCCTGCACGGTCGAAATCTTCTCATCCGATGTGCCAGACAGTCTCTACGATGGTGATCTCAATGACCTGATTACAGCCTCTCGGGATGGGCTGGAACAGGCATGGCAAAAAGGCTGAACTCAGGCCGTCGGGCCGATTTCCAAGCGATGCCGCGCAAGACCGGCTTCCGTAATCACGAACCGACCGTCATCACGCAGACGCACAAACCCCATACGCTCAAGACGTTCCAGGCAGGGCTGGTCACGTAGCCCCGTTGGGCGACCGGCATCGCCGCAAAGCAGCAGTCGGTGCAGAGTCGAGCGGCAGCATGTTTCAAGATAGGGTTCTTCCCACATTGTTCCGCGTCTATCGCGTCCCCATGCTGCCGCCAACCCCTCTGCCATCACGTTCTGCCCAGCCCTGTGCACCATGTGCCGGTTTGCGGTAAGGAAAAGACCCATGATTGATCTTGGAAAACTGGCCACGCCCCTCCTGCACCGCTTCGACCCGGAAACGGCGCACGAGCTTGCCATAAACTCCATGGCCCTTGGCCTCGGAGGGTCTGCCCCGAAAGACGTTCCGGCCCTCGCGACCCGCGCATTTGGCCTTCGCTTTCCGAACCCGATTGGTCTGGCTGCGGGCTTCGATAAAAATGCCCGTGCCGTCCGGCCTCTGGCCAAGCTCGGATTCGGTCATGTGGAAGCCGGTACCGTGACGCCACGACCACAGCCCGGCAACCCGCAGCCCCGCCTGTTCCGCCTGCCGGAAGACGGAGCCATCATCAATCGCATGGGGTTCAATGGCTGCGGCATTGATCGCTTCTGCCGCAACCTCGCGCGCCTGCACCGCCCGATGCCCAATGGTCGCACACGCGGTGCGACTGTGCCTCTGGGCGCGAATATTGGCATCAACAAGATCGGTGCCGCCCCCCTGCGGGATTATCCGGAACTTGTTTCCCGCGTCAGTCCGTATGTGGATTACGTGACGATGAACCTGTCGTCCCCTAACACCCCGGGCCTGCGCGATCTTCAATCTGCCCAGATGCTCACGGATCTTCTGGCAGCGATCAACACCCGCAATCCGGACCGTCTGCCCCTTCTGGTCAAGCTGGCACCCGACATGGATGACAGTTCCTATGAGCCCATCCTTGAAGCGGCCATCGCGGGCGGAGCACAAGGGCTGATTCTTACAAACACAACTATCGCTCGACCCGCTGGACTTCACAGCTCTTACGCGACGGAAACAGGCGGCCTCTCCGGACGCCCGCTAGCCCCTCGCTCCCGGGAAGTTCTGAAAGTCGTTTCGCGCCTTAACAAAGGGCGCATCGCTCTGATTTCCTGCGGCGGCATCGAGACAGGAGACGATATTCTCGACCGCATCTGTACAGGCGCCGATATGGTGCAGATCTATTCGTCCTTCGTGCTCCAAGGCCCCGGCATTCTGGCACGCCTGAAGACGGAACTTCTCGAAGCCATGCGCCGCAAAGGCTTCGAGACGATTTCTGATGCGCATGGCTCTTCCAAGCCTGCCTGATACAGCCTTTTCCTGACAGCCAGTCATTTTCAGCGCCCCTGTTTCCTGTAGCAGGGGCGTTTTCTGTTTTGTCGTCAGAAAATTCTGACAGATCAGATACGGATACATGCCCTTCCTGAACCTTGCCCCCTTCAGATCGTTGACATGATCATCCACACTAGGAGTGAAAGCGCCACATGAAAGAGCATAGACCCACAAGGCCCAGAAAAACCGGGCGAACCCGCCTGACCCGCAATGGTGCCTTCCTTGCCCTAACGCTCTTTTGTGGCACGCCTCTTCTGCCTTCTGCCACGCAGGCAGCGCCTCCTTCGGCTGCACAGACCACACCACAGAAAATCCCGGCTGACACGAATGGTGGCCTTGGATGGAGTGCTGTTTCAGACACGATCAATCGGCAGCTTGAAGACAGTTCTGCAACTCTCAAACAGATCTTCGCCACACTCAACCGCGCCGACGCCAATATTGGCAGCAGTGAACTGGACGATCTGTCAGCCCGAACCCAGCGGGTTCAACAGAATACACAGGACGCCCTGAACCAGATTCAGTCCTACGACGACATAACGGATTCCTACCTCAAGATTCTTGGCCCCAAGGCGGCGGACAACGAAGACAGTTCCGTCACCGCCCAGCGCACGCGCCTTCAGCAAAATTCGCAGGCGGTCAAATCAGCATTGATGCGTGCCAAACTCTATAACCTGCAGGCCCAGCAACTAAATTCAGCTGTGGCCACACGGCGTACCCGCTTGCAACAGGCAGCCCTGTCAGAACGCACCGTTTCTCCGGCAGCACCAAAATTCTGGCACGCGCTTCTGACTGAACGCCCTGAAAACCGCTCATCCCTCCATCCCGGTGGCGTTCTGGCAGACTGGATGATGCTCCTCATCGGCGGCATTGGAAGTCTGGTTCTGATCGGGGTCATCTCGCCTTTTACGCTGAAAGCCCTTTCCCGTGCCGGAGCAAAATTCCGCACGTCCGCCGAAAACGGTGTGAAAGACGCACTGGCCAGCAGTATTCTCGCCATTACGCTCAACGGCATTCTCTGTGCGATCTTCAGCGGGATTGTCTGGCTCATCTGGAGTGCGGCGGCCCTTGATACAGAAGGCGGTCCCATTGCCCTGACGCTTGGAGAAAGCCTTCCTGTCTGCGGCTTCATCATCGGCGCTGGTCTTCCTGTCTTTGGCCGCAAGGGTGTTCTGGCAGAAGGAAACCCCGGAGAACGAAAAGCGCTTCGGGGCGTGGACTGGATGCTGGCACTCAATATTCTGTCTCTGAACCTGCTTCGGGCCTTTCAGGCGCAGGACGTTTTCGGCCCTACTCTTCAGACGCTGCTGGAAATTGTTTTCTCCCTAGGGGTTGGTCTGTGCGCGATTGATGTTTTCAGACGCCTGGGCAATCAGGACGATACGAAAACATTCGCCCCCACCGCGCTTGGACTATCGTCTCTGGTCTTCGGTATCTCGTTGGTCGCCATTCTGCTGGGATATGTATCTTTTGCCTTCTCCCTGAACGGCTGGCTGCTCTCAATCGGTACGGGTCTGGCCGTCGTCGTTCTGCTTGGCCTGTGCTGGCGAAGCGTGCTGGATCATGTTTTTGAGTCGGAAGGGCGCTTCAGTGTTCGCCTTCATGCGCTTGGCCTTTCATCCCGGCGCCTGACCCAGATCAGTGTCATTTTATCCGGACTGGGCAACGTCCTGCTGCTTCTGCTGCTTTTCTCGATTGCACAGACCGATGGCAGCTTCAGCATGGGCGATATCGGAAACCGGCTGAAGCTTCTGTTCGTCGGCAACACGATCCATGGCGTTAAAATCTCGCTCGACACCGTTGTTCTCTGTGTCGGCCTGGTGATTGTCGCCTACTATCTGATCCGCCAGACAAAGCACTGGATCCGGGATCGCTTTCTGCCAACAACGCAGTTGGATATCGGCGCGACCACATCCATTCTCAGCATCTTCACCTACTGCTCCTGGATCCTCGTCGGCCTCGGCATTCTTTCGATTGCCGGCCTATCCGTCCAGAATCTGACATGGGTGGTGAGCGCTCTGTCTGTCGGTATCGGTTTTGGTCTTCAGTCTATCGTCCAGAACTTCGTATCCGGCATGATCCTGATGGCAGAGCGCCCTGTTCGCGTTGGAGATCTGGTCGAGATTGCTGGTGCCAAGGGAGACGTTAAACGCATCAGTATCCGTGCAACCGATATCAGCCTGGGCGATGGCTCTACGCTTATCGTGCCAAACTCCCAGTTCATCACCTCCAGCGTAAAGAACTGCACCACTTCCGGTTCGACAAGCGTACTGACCCTGAACTTCAAGGTGCCCAGTACGGCCGATTTGGATAAGGTGAAATCCCTGCTGATCGAGGTCGCGGCACAGCGTCCCGAAGTGCTGTCAAATCCGGCTCCGTCCGTAAAGGTCAGTGCCTTGTCCAACTTCAACCTGACGATGAGCCTGAGTGTCCGCATCATGTCTGCGCGCGATGGCGGCGGCGTTCAGGATGCCATCCTGTTTGATGTTTTCCGCCGTTTTGGCGCAGAGAACATCACGCTCACAACAGCCTGAGGCGGTTCAATACCTGCCGGAAAATCTCGCTTTTCCGGCAGCCATCCATTAGCGTCTTTCTGTCTGTACTGTCGGGACACGGACCATGACTCCGCCGTCACATCTTTCCGGGCATTCTTCCACAGGTCAGGTCTTCCACCTGCCTTTGCGCTCAAGACTGCTAACTGTCCCGGAATCTGCCGTTTATCTTGGATTGTCCCTGCGCCGCCTCAAAACTCTCGCCATTCTGGGAGCAGGCCCAGAAAGGACACATACGCCGGATGGACGTCCCGCTTACAGACGGGAAGATCTGGAGACATATCTTTCCGTCCTTTATGAAAAAGCAGATATTTCAGGGACTGAAAAAGTGCGCCGCCGCGCGGAACGCGCCAACCAGCGCAACGCCGCTCTGGAGCACCTGCAAACGGACCGACGGGCAGATCTGCCCTCACCTGACCCCTTCATGATGATGGCCACGGCCGGGGAAATGTCTCACCATATGATCTTCTTCGTTCTGAAGGTCATGATCATTTTTGGTTTCATTCTGCTGTGTATTTCACCCACGCCACTTCTGCGGACACACTTCAACTGAAATTTTAAGCACCGTTAGAGCACATAACCACGCTCTAACGGTGCTTTCTCTCTTCCCTAGAACCCGCAGAGAACGGCTTTTCCAATCCCTTTGCCGCTCTCCATAAGCTCATGGGCCTTACGCAGGTTTTCCAGCGTGATCGGTCCGATCACCTGCTTCAAGGTCGTCCGCAAAAGGCCGGCATCCACCAAAGATGCCACCTGCCCCAAAATACGACCCTGTACCGCCATATCGGGCGTATCGAAAACAGGCCGCGCGAACATGTATTCCCAATGAACAGACAGGGATTTGCGCTTGAACGGCATAATGTCGAACTCGCCCGGATCATCAATCATGGCCAGCGCGCCCTGTGGAGCCAGTGCTCGAACAATGGCCTCCTTGTGCTGACCTGTCGCTGTCAGACCAGCAACATACCGTACATGCGGGATGCCAATACGGGCCAATTCCTGATCCAGAGGCCGCCGATGATCGATCACATGATGCGCGCCCATGGCCTTACACCACTCGACCGTCTCCGGCCGGGAAGCCGTCGCAATGACTTCAAGCCCCGTAAGACGACGGGCAATCTGCGTCAGAATAGACCCAACACCGCCCGCTCCGCCAACGATCAAGAGTGCGTCGGGGCTTTCCATTTCACCTGCCCGCAATCCCAGCCGGTCAAACAACAGTTCCCAGGCCGTCAGAGCTGTCAACGGCAGAGCCGCCGCTTCCTCATCGGTCAGACTTTCAGGAGCACGCGCAATCAAACGCTCATCAATAGCCTGAAACCGCGCATTACTGCCCTGACGCAGACTACTTCCTGCATAAAACACCCGGTCTCCGGCTCGGAAGCCCCGAACCTGCCCCCCTGTCGCAACGACGGTTCCAACAGCGTCATATCCCAGAACGCGGGCTTCTCCGTTCGGAGGTGCGATAGAGCGCAGCTTCGTATCAACCGGGTTAACGGAAACAGCCGAAATTTCAACGACGACGTCTCTGGAGCCCGGTTCAGGAGCAGGAATATCCAGTTCCACCAATGCATCTGCCTCATCGAGGCGGGTGGCACGTGTATGTCCAAAGGCTTTCATGGGGAACTCCGCAAACGTCTCAGGAATGACGATCCATCAGCATATTGGTGACCGCAGATTTGAAGGGCAGCAGGCGATTGGCGACAGCCAGCCCAAGCTTTCGAGCGGCAAGAAATGGCGCTTCGTCGCGCGTATAAACTGTGGCAATCGCATTGGTGGCTGCAAAAAGGGGCGCCGTCGCCAGACGATGCGTCCGGGCAAACTTCGCCAGAACCGATGGTGCCCCTGCATCACCCGGCCCATCATGAATAGCCCGAGCCAGCGTTTCCTGCCCCTTAAGCCCAAGATTGAACCCATGAGCGGTAATCGGATGCATCCCGACCGCAGCATCCCCGATCAACGCGAAGCGTGGCGCATGAAAACGATGGGCATACACAGCCTTCAGCGGATAGGAACAGCGCGGGCTTTCAAGCGTCATCGGTCCCATACGGCCGTGCGTACGCTCCGTGATCTCCGCGTTGAATGCTTCCGGTTCAAGGGCCTTGAGCCGAGCAATGTCTTCATCAGGCAACGTCAGAACCAGTGAGGACGAAGCTCCTTCCCGCCCATCAGGCGCGATTGGCAGCAAAGCAATGGTCTGGCCTTCATCGAACCACTGAAGCGCCGTATGGGCATGAGGCTCGGGATGATGCATGCGGCAGACCAGAATGCTCCGACCAAAATCATGAACAATCGCGCCAATCCCCGCAGCGTTCCGCAGTTTCGAGAAGCGACCATCAGCAGCGACCAGAAGGTCCGCATCCAGCTTCGTACCGTCTGTCAGGGTTACGCTCACGGAGCGCGCATCATGCCGTGCCGTTTCAATTCCCTCGCCCGCACGGATTTCAACACCAGGCGTGCGAGCGGCCACGCGATACAGCGCACGGCGGATCAGATGATTGGCAACCAGATGACCCAGCGCATCAGGTCCCTCAGCCGGGGCATCGAACAGAAGCGGATGACTCCCCACAGCCCCCGTTTCAATGCGGGCCGTATGCATCGGGCAAATGGACTCTGCTGGAATTTCGTCCCAAGCCCCCGTGTCCTTCAGCCAATTGGACGCATGATGTGTCAGGGCAATTTCGCGACCGTCGAAGGGCGGATCAGCAAGAACGGAGAGTGGAGACCGTTCAACAACGCAAACCTTCCGCCCATCCCGAGCCAGAGAAATGGCACAGGCAAGCCCGACCGGGCCACCGCCCGCCACAATCACATCATACGTCATGCGTGTCAGCCTGCGTCTGCGCCAAATGTAACCGGCTCACCTTTCCAGATGGCCATGTAGTCATCAACGTCGGCCCGCTTGCGTCCCTCGACCGGCTTTTCCGGCGTTCCTACAAAGAGGAAGCCAGCCAGACGATGAGGCTCCTTCAGACCGAGCGTTTCCAGCAGAGCACGGTCTTCCGAGAAAGCACCCGTCACCCAGACGCCACCAAAGCCTTCCGCATGAAGCGCGTTCAGAACATTCATGGCTCCGGCGGCCACAGACATTTCCTGTTCGATGACCGGGATCTTGCCATCGGGCTCAATATGCATGCCCAGAGCAATGATCATGGGCATGCTGGAAAAGCGGCCCCGGCGCTTGGCCTTCTTGGCGGCAGGAGCATCCGGCTCCTGACGGTCCATGGCTTCGAGCACAACCTGAGCGAATGCCTCACGGTGCTTTCCTTTGATAACCGTGTAACGCCAGGGGCGCATACGGCCATGATCCGGCGCTCGCAGCGCTGCGGACAGGATATCGCGAAGCTGATCTCCCTTGGGGGGCGGCTCCACGAGATTATCCGTCGAGGCGCGGGAGAGAAGGAATTCGAGGGATGCATGATGATGTGCCATAGGTTCAGATATGGCGCGATCGACCGCATCCGCCAAGAGGCTTGCAGAGTCTTGCCCAAACTCTTGAAGAGAGGTGACAGAAACCCTGTTCTGCGGCACTCTATGAGCCTCCTTTTCCATCACTCATTTCAGGGACAGCGTGGAAATACCCCTCACGCTGGTGTAGCAGAACCACCATGACCGAAACCCGTCACGCCCGTCTGCACCGCGCGACAAGCGAAACCGACATCACTCTGGCCCTGTCTCTCGACGGCCAGGGACGCTCCACCGTGGACAGCGGCATCGGCTTTTTCGACCATATGCTGACGGCGCTCGCCAAGCATGGCGGCTTTGATCTTGAACTGGTGGCCAAGGGTGATCTGCATATCGACGGGCATCACACGGTTGAAGACGTGGGGATCGTTTTCGGTCAGGCGTTCCGTCAGGCCATCGGTGACAAGCGCGGCATCGAGCGCTTCGGTCATGCGCTGGTTCCGCTTGATGAAGCCCTGTGTGAAGCCGTAGTGGATATTTCCGGCCGCCCCTATCTGGCCTGGAACGTCACGTTCCCGCGCGAGAAGATCGGCACGATGGATACGGAACTGTTCGAAGAGTTCTTCCGTGCTTTTGCGATGTCCGCCCATATCGCCCTGCACCTGACCTGCAAGGCTGGCACCAATGCACACCATATCGCGGAAAGCGGCTTCAAGGCCGTAGCCCGCGCCCTGCGCATCGCTGTTTCGATGGACCCGCGTGCGGCAGGGGCCATCCCGTCCACCAAGGGCGTCCTGTGAAGCTATTCACACCTTGCGTTGACCCGAATTCATCCCGACCGCTCGGCCTGCCCGTCATGGTGCAGGACGGGTTTTCGTGGCGGGTTCTGTTTTTCGGCTGGCTGGGCCTCCTGACTTACGGCACCTGGATTTCCGCCATGATGGCAGCGGCTGCTTCAATCCTGCTCCATCTTCTGGTGACTGCTCGATGGGAAATGGCTCTCATCGTCAGCCTGCATGCCGCTCTGGCCACTTTCACGTCTGATATCCGTCTATGGGAAATGCGCCTTAACGGGCGCAAGATCGGTGCGCCGATTGCTGCCCCCAGCAAGGATATCGCGCTGCTCCGCTGGGCGGATCGGCAGCCTTCTCCCGTTTCACCCCCGGAGTTCCCATGCGCGTCGTCGTAATTGACTATAATGGTGGCAATCTTGCCTCGGCCGCTCAGGCCGCCCGCAAGGCCGCCACCCTTCGTGGCATCGACGCCGACGTCACCATCACCCGCGATGCGGATGCGATCCTGAATGCCGATCGTCTTATCCTTCCGGGTCAGGGTGCTTTCGCGGATTGCGCCGAAGGACTGGGCACCGACCTTCGCAATACGCTGGAAACAGCAACCGCCAACGGCACACCCTTTCTCGGCATCTGCGTCGGCATGCAACTCATGAGCGAATATGGTCTGGAGCATGGTCGCACCGAAGGTCTGGGCTGGATTTCCGGTAATATCCGCCGCATGGACGAAGCCGCCGATGCCGGTCTGCGCCTGCCCCATATGGGTTGGAACACTCTGGACTTTACGCCCGGCGCGCATCTTCTGACAGAAGGGCTGGAACCCGGCGTGCATGGCTATTTCGTCCATTCTTTTGCCCTGCATGACGGCAACCCTGACGAACTGGTCGCAACCGCGCAGTATGGTTCTTCGGTCCCAGCTATCGTCGCTCGCGGCAACCGCTGTGGGACGCAGTTTCATGTTGAAAAAAGTCAGGCTGTCGGCCTCACCATCATGGGCAACTTCCTGCGGTGGACATCATGACCGTTACCTGTGAACGCGTCGTCTCGTCCCTGTCTCCCGATGACATGGAAGCCCTGTGTGAAGCCGTAACAGCCGCTATTCTCGATGGCGGTGGCTTCGGGTGGCTGCAACCACCCGGCTCTCAGGCACTGGAACGCTACTTCGAAGGCATGCTCCTCGTTCCGGAACGCAGTCTTTATGTTGTTCGTGACAAGGGCATGATCTGTGGCGCGGGCCAGTTGGCTCGACCACCCTCCAGTTATGAAGCCCATGCCGCCACCGTCAATCTGACGGGATTTTTCGTAGCTCCCTACGCGCGTGGTCGCGGCCTTGGTCGCGCGCTGGCCAACGCCATGATCCAGGGTGCAAAAGCCATGGGCTGCAAGGTTATTAACTGCGACGTGCGTGAGACGCATGACGCTGCTATCGGGCTGTTCCGGTCGCTCGACTTCGAGCACTGGGGAACCCACCCCTATTATGCACGGATCGGAGGTCAGACGGTGCGCGGACTTTTCTTCTCCAAACTTCTCGCCGGTGAACATGAAGCTGCGCGCTGGCAATCCAGCATTGCTGCGCCAGACGCCGGTGGCGCACCTGCACCGTCCGAAGCGCCCGTAAAAGCCACACACGGCCTGACGCTCTATCCCGCCATTGATCTCAAAGACGGCGCCTGCGTCCGTCTGCGTCGTGGTGAGATGGAAGATGCCACGCATTATTCTGATGATCCGGCCGCACAGGCACGCCTGTTTGAAGAAGCGGGTTGTCGTCACGTTCATGTTGTGGATCTGAACGGCGCTTTCGCTGGAAAATCCACGAATATTCCCGCTATTGAATCCATCGTGAAAGCCACAAGCCTACCCGTGCAGCTTGGTGGTGGCATCCGGGATATGGCTGCGATCGAACGCTGGCTGGAGGCTGGCGTGTCCCGTATCATTCTCGGTTCCGTCGCCGTCAAGGACCCGGAACTGGTTCGCCAGGCAGCGCGTGCATTCCCCGGACAGATTGTCGCCGGCATTGATGCCCGTCAGGGCCGTGTCGCGACGGAAGGCTGGGCGGAAGTATCCGAACTGGAAGCCAATGACTTGGCTCTCCGCATGGAAGATGCAGGCGTTGCCGCCATCATCTTCACGGAAATCACGCGTGACGGCATGCTGGCCGGTCTGGATCTGGAACAGACCGCCGATATGGCCCGCCGCCTCTCCATTCCCGTGATTGCGAGTGGGGGTGTTGGCACGCTGGATCACCTGAAGGACTTGCGTGAAATTGCTCGCACGGTTCCTGGCATTTCGGGGGCTATCGTCGGCCGTGCGCTTTATGATGGCCGCATTGCCCTTAAAGACGCCTTGGAAGTTCTCGGTTCATGCTGAAACTCCGCGTCATTCCCTGCCTGGACGTCAAGGACGGCCGCGTCGTCAAAGGGGTAAACTTCGTCTCCCTTCGTGATGCAGGCGATCCGGTTGAACAGGCGAAACTCTATGACGCCGCTGGTGCCGACGAGCTGACGTTTCTGGACATCACGGCCAGCGTCGAGAACCGGGATACCATTCTCGATGTCGTTCGCCGGACGGCTGAAGCCATCTGCCTTCCTTTGACGGTGGGCGGGGGCGTTCGCACCTGTGAAGACATGCGGCGCCTGCTTTTGGCTGGTGCTGACAAATGCGCCGTAAATTCTGCGGCGATCACGCGTCCGGAATTGATCCGCGAAGCCTCGCAGCGCTTTGGTAGCCAATGCGTAGTCGTCGCCATTGACGCGCGCTCGAATGGTCGTGGGGGCTGGGAAGTCTATGCCAAGGGCGGCCGCGAACCTACCGGACTGGATGCGGTGGAATGGGCCAAAAAGATGCAGGATCTGGGTGCAGGCGAAATCCTGCTTACCAGCATGGACCGTGATGGCACGAAGTCCGGTTTCGATCTGGATCTGCTCAAAGCGGTCTGTGGTACAGTGACCATCCCTGTTGTTGCATCCGGCGGCGTTGGCGAACTCCATCACTTTGTTGAAGGGGCGCAGGTTGGCGCAAGCGGCCTGTTGGCTGCCAGCGTTTTCCATTTTGGACAGTTCCGCGTTGGGGACGTCAAACAGGCACTGAATGAGGCCGGCCTTCCGGTCAGACTTGGAGAATAAGGCAATGGCAAAGGCAGCAAAACCGGAAGAGCGTAAAGCCCCCCCGGCAAGAGAACATGTGCTGGAACGCCTGTTCGAAACCGTTCAGTCCCGCCGTGGTACGGACCCGACGTTAAGCCATTCCGCACGTCTGATGGCGCGAGGAAGAAACAAGATTGCCCAGAAATTTGGCGAAGAAGCCGTTGAGTGCCTGATTGAAGCCGTGAATGGCAATCGCAAGGAACTCATCGGCGAGAGTGCTGACGTTCTGTACCATCTTATTGTGATGTGGGTGGACGCAGGCGTTTCCCCGGAAGATGTTTGGGCGGAATTGAAGCGTCGCGAAGGTACCAGCGGAATTGCCGAAAAAGCTTCCCGCCCCAAAGAAAAAATCGGCTGAAGGACGCGCTGGCATGACCTATGATCACAGCAATATTTTCGCCCGTATTCTTCGCAAGGAAATCCCGTCCCGCACGGTGTACGAAGACGACTACGCGCTGGCCTTTCACGACATCGCACCGCAGGCACCAATCCATGTATTAGTCATCCCTAAAGGACCGTATGTTTCCATCGCAGATTTCAGCGCTACTGCGCCTGCTGATGAAATCACCGGCTTCTGGCGTGCGGTCGCGAAGGTCGCAGAAGATGAAGGCCTGACGAAAGAAGGCTTCCGTCTCATCAGCAATTCCGGCGCCAATTCCGGGCAGGAAGTCCCGCACTTCCACGTCCATCTTTTCGGCGGCACAACGCTCGGCCCGCTACTCTCCAAAAAATCCTGAAATAACGCTTGCCAAGCCTGAGGGGGTCTTCTATTAACCCCCTCGCCCTAGTCCCATTCGTCTAGAGGCCTAGGACACCGCCCTCTCACGGCGGCAACAGGGGTTCGAATCCCCTATGGGACGCCATGACTTTAAGTCATTTATTTTCCAAACAATTTTTTGCAGATTTTTCGGCGTGTGGCACATAGCCGTGACACATGAGAAGACACTGCGTGGCAACACCCTATGTGACCCGCTAAAGCTCCGGTTGGTAGCCGAAAATCCGTATTCCGTCGGATATTCGCATCCTGCGTAAACACCTTCTCGAAACACTCCATCCCGGTAATAAATCCGCTGCCCTGGCGCGCGTTAAGAATGGCATCACTGGACAGTGGTATTCATGCGCATCAAATGCCAGGTACTTGAAATCATTACTGGTGTGAAGAACGACAAGCGACCATTGGTGGAACTCCTACAATTCTTGCGGGGCCATTCAAACGAACTGGTGACACAGCCGCCTTCATTCAGAGAGCCTTTCATTCACAGCCTTCGCCGTGTTGGAAAAATTGAGGCGACCGAACATGATTTCGATGCGGTTGCGCCGTTTGTATTTTCTCTTGTTATATTTGACCGGCTGTCTGCGGGATCGCCGTCCTGAAATGCAAGGCCTGATCCCTCTTTCCTCTAAGGCATCCCTGAACCAACCAGAAGCCATTGTGCCATGGTCAAATTGTCCAGCAGGGCCAGCGGCACCGGGATAATCACGATCTGTCCCGCAGTCATGAAAAAGCTTAGCGATCGTCCGTTCTGATCGGTGATTGGCCGGCGGCCTGGATCCCCTTTTTTAACCGCAGGCTGGAAGCCGTGCGGTGTGCCTTGAGAGACGTCGCATCAATCGTGATGGCCCGAGGCTCGGTCTTCGCAGCAGACAGACCATCCATCATCCGCATGAAAATACCTACGTCGCCTCAATGCTTCCAACGGTTGTAGAACGTCCTGTGCGGATCGTATTCCCGAGGTGTATCACACCAACGCAGGCCATTGCCGTTCAGAAAAATGATGACGTTCAACACACGGCTGTCATCAACGCGCGATTTGCTGCGACTCTCCGGAAAGAACGGTCGCAAACACTTTATCTGTTCATCCGTCAGTCAATACAAGTCGCTCATCTTCAGTCTCCTTGCAGAGCCTGAATCAAAATTGCACAATCAAATCAATGGGGCCTGAGCCTCAAGCGCCTCGCCACTCTCATGGCTTACAATGAGGCCACTAAGTTCCAGATGATGAAATACCCACAGCAACGTTCTCTGCGTAACCCAGTCGAGCTGTTGCTGGTTCGGTGAAGATCAGTGTTCTGGTTACACCAAAAGCATTGACAATACCGAGTGACTATTTGTTGTCGGTATACGCAAAAACCTCCCTTTTCACCCGGCTGTTATGACCACTGAGCACGCTGCATTCGGTGAACCACAAAGAAAACATGGCGGATCCCCTTCACCTACTTCTTAAACGGAAAAATCCGCCCCTCAACCTTTCTCCCAAAGGCCGCCCATACCAAATTTGGAAATCTTTTGTAATTTTTGTGTTTCTTTTCATCTCATTCGATATCAGTTATTCGCATAAATGATAATGATTATCATTTGAAACATACAATTGGAATTGCTGACGTGAATCTACGCCCTGTAACGCGTTGCGCCATAACCACTCTCTTGGCTTCCACATTTCTAGCAACAGTTGTTCCTGCCTCTGCACACGCTGGGGACACGCAAGATCAATCTTTGAGTCGTGAAAAAACCGAAAAACGTGTCGATACCAAAATAAAAAAAACAACGCTGAAACCGCACTCGCGAAAAGACCAAGTTACGGCCACGTCAGCAGAGCAAGAAAAAGCCTCCCCTACAGCCGAAAACATCATCGTCCATTCCCAGAAATGGGAACGAGGAAGTTATACTGCGCCTTCAACCAGTGCCTCCACCGGGTTACCCCTCAGTCTGCGTGAGACCCCCCAGACCGTGACCGTCATGACCCGCCAGGTCATGGACGACCAGCAGATCAACAGCCTGGATGACGTTCTCAACACAACACCCGGTGTCACGTCTTACGCCAACGATAACGCCGGCCGCACGACCTATCGTGCCCGTGGTTTCAACATCACCAACTACAAGATTGATGGCATGCAGATTGATGCCACTACCAGTTTTGGGGGTGTTGGTTCGTCCATGAATATGGATCTGTATGAGAATGTGCAGATCGTTCGTGGTGCCAATGGTCTTTTGGGCGGGACAGGTGATCCGTCCGCAACCATCTATCTTCAGCGGAAGGCTCCAACCAAAGAGTTCGCAGCCAATGGTCTGCTTCGGCTGGGAAACTGGAATGAACACCGCGTCATGGCGGATATCAATACTCCTCTGAATCATTCCGGCACGATCCGTAGTCGATATGTTTTCACATGGGATGACACAGACACATTCCGCGTTCGTGAACACGTCAATCGTCTAGGGGCCCTTGCCAATTTCGCTGCGGACCTTTCTGCGCGGGATACGCTGAATTTCGGTTTTCAATATGAACGAACCCGTAATGACGGAGCGTCATGGGGTACCAATGTTCCCATCTGGTATGCAGATGGAACCAGAACACATCTGTCCCGCAGCACCAATCCAGCAACCGACTGGAGCCAGGCCACCCGAGACCAGTACACGGCTTTCATCAACTACGATCACGACTTTTCTGCAGGCTGGCACCTTAAAGTCGGGTACATGAGGACGCAGGGTAGTTCCTACAACAATCTTGGCGTCGCCAAAATCAACAATGCTGCAAGAAATGTTGGGGGCTATGCCGGTTTCTGGAATCAGGACGGTACAGGCGCCTACCTCAATGCCCTTCATGCAGAATATGCTGACGCGCGCGACAATGCCGATGTTCATATTTCAGGCCCAATGCATTTTCTTGGACATGAGCATCAGATTGTCTTCGGCTTTAACGGCTATAATGATGAGCTAACACAATACACATTTAGTAAAGCGCTTGGAAACTGTAGCATCGCAGGTGTTACGCCGTACTCCGGATGTCAATATCGTGCGGCAGGCCTCCCTATCGCCAATTGGCAGACCTGGGATGGTTCATACCCGAATTTTACTACGCACAGAACAAAGGCACGCGAAGTCGATGTTACACGCAATTACGGTGCCTACACATCCGGGCGCTTTATTCTTGCCAAGGGCCTTTCTCTGATCCTTGGTGGCCGTGTCAGTACCTATGAGGCATATAGCGGAACCTACAATGTGCAGAATCAGTACTCTGGCGCAACCGGTACGGGACGTCAGAACGCTGTTCTGACACCTTATGCAGGTATGGTGTATGATTTTACCAAGACCATGTCCATTTACGGTAGCTACACCAATATCTACACGCCGCAATCCAATCTGCGTGATGCGAACAACCAGCCCCTCAACCCCGTAATGGGAAAAAGTTATGAGACAGGCCTGAAGGGATCCTTCTTCAAACAGCGTCTGAATGCATCACTTGCCTTTTATTTGAACAGACAGAGCAATGTAGCGGAAGCAACTGGTGCCACTAATACCACAACGGGTGAATCCATTTACAGGTCCATCAATGGCGTCAAAACAGAAGGTATTGATCTCGATGCCTCTGGCGAACTTCTGCCGGGCTGGAATGTCTTCTTCGGCTACAGTTACCTATACGAAAAAGGTCTGAGCTACCGGCAGGATCCACACCACCTCGTGCGCCTGACAACAAGCTATACATTCCCGGGCGCTCTACATCACCTGACCATAGGAGGGGGCATTTCCAGCCAGACGAACACCGAATGGGCTACCAATCCTGGCCGTCCGCTCGGCAATGGGAAGTATGATAATTCCAACCTGCGCGTTGGTGGCTACACACTCATTAACCTGATGGCTCGGTACCGCCTAACCAAATGGCTCGATGTCGCTGGCAATATCACCAACCTGACGGACAAGACCTATGTGCGGCAAGCCGGGTTCTACGATGGTATGATTTTCGGCGAACCCAGGACCTTCAGCTTCACAATCCGCGGTCATTATTGAACGCATTTCTCTGACGGAATTGTCGGTCCATCAACCGGTTAAACTCTTTACTTAAGCGACTCTTCTAGAGGCTCGCCCCTCCCTTTAAGTCACGTTGACAAACAATTTTTCAAGTTTTTGGTCATGCGATTCAAAGTTGTTCTTTACGAGTAACAGTGAAAGCATGACCGCCAATCGTGGCAGGCCCCACCTACAACTATTATCTGCCTGACAATCGCGCCTCACCGCAGAAAACGAACTGCCTGTCCTGTCGTGCAATTGCAATCAGTGTCTGATTCATTTTCTGGGACAACCGAAACGCGCGATCCGTTGGAGCTGAAACGGCGATCACCGTCGCCATACCAGCGCGCACAGTTTTAAGTGCCATCTCATATGAATAACGACTGGTCAGAAGACAAAATCCGTTTTCAAAAAGACGATCATCGCACATCCATGCACCAATCAGCTTATCAAGCGCATTATGACGGCCGATATCCTCACGGATTAAAAGGATTTTCCCATTCTGGTCTGCCCAGGCTGCTCCATGAACCATGCGTGTCGTTGCATTCAGGGTTTGCCACTTTTCAAGATCATGCAGGGCATGCAGGATCGCAGTCGGCGCAATCTTGGCATTGATGGAAAAAGGCACCTCTTCATGGGCATCAACAGACAACACAGTATCAGTCCCGCAAAGACCACAACCTGAATGCCCGGTCTGGGCACGGGGCCTGCGTCGTAGCAGAATTGAAAGACGGTCCCCTGAAATCGTAACGTCCAAGGTCAGACCATCTTCATCATTCAGAACCGAGACTGAGCGTATTTGATTCTTATTCGTAATTATTTGTTCAGTGAGACAGTAGCCATAAGCAAAGTCCGTCAGGTGATCCGGGGTCATCATCATCACCCCGTGCGGAACAATGCCATTGAAGACGAGCCTGACCGGAACTTCATCGGCAATATTCAGAACGATCTCTTCCTCTGGACAACTAAGGAGAGTTGCCGTTCGACTTTGAAATAATGGCGTCATACGCCTTTCTCACTGATACTGCCTGTCAGGAGTGCAACGCCCGCTCCCGGCAAGAAAAAGCTTGTATATGCTCTCATAGCTCTTTCTTGCCGATACGGCTCCCACTTAACCCGCAATCCGGATTGCGGCTGCGGACGTCACGCTTGGCACAACTTTAACTGGAATAGCCTTGGCCGCTGGCGTACCGCTGATTTCATCGAAAAAATCCAGCGGTAGAAGAGGATTTAACTCTGGGTAATAACCCGCAATAGATCCACGAGACATTGGATAATCCAGAATGGTCAGCCCATCGACATAGCGCCGATATCCATCGTCACTGTAGGTTTCCAGCCCCACGACAGCCCCGTTTTCCAATCCCCGCGCTTCACGATCTTCCTTGTTCATGAAGATAACCATGCGCGTGTTATAGACACCCCGATACCGGTCATTGTTGCTGTAGATTGTCGTGTTGTACTGATCGTGCGAACGGATTGTGGCCAGCCGAAGCATTGCCGGATCATCAATCACGTCGTCCACCGTCAGCCCCGGCAAAACAAGAAAATTCGCTTTTCCATTCGGGGTCATCCAGACACGACGACGAGGCGGAATATCGAGATGAAACCCGTGAGGGTCTTTCATTCTTTCCGAAAACCCCGTGTAAATCGCCGGATAAACCTCAGCAATCTTGTCCCTGATTAAAGTATAATCTTCGATATAGTCTGCCCACGGAATTTTTGACTCTGGGAGAGTGGCCATAGCCACCCGACAGACGATTTCCGTCTCAGGCCGCAAATCGGAGCTAACCGGCTCGAAAACGCCACGCGAAGGCGTAACGTTCGACATTGCATCCTCAATGGTCACGAACTGTTCACCCGCTGACGTACGGATAATCTCAGAACGGGCCACAACAGGCAGAATAAGGGCTTCCTTGCCATGGATCAGGTGCCCGCGATTGAGCTTTGTTGCGATCCCCACCGTAAGATCGAGCTTTGCCATGGCAGCATAAGACCGTTCGGTATCAGGAATTGCGCGGACAAAATTCCCGCCCATCCCGAAGAAAACCTTGGCGGTCCCGGCTTCCATCGCTTCAACAGCCTCAAGCACATGATGGCCGTGCTCGCGTGGCGGCTCGAAACCGAAAACATCCCTTACGCGATCAAGATAAGCCTGTGTTGGCTTTTCATCGATGCCGACCGTGCGGTCCCCCTGGACATTGGAATGTCCCCGGATCGGCGCAATGCCCGCGCCTTTCTTGCCGAAATTTCCCTTGAGCAACAGAAGGTTCGCAACCTGCTGGACAAGTTGGGACCCTTCCTGATGCTGCGTTATTCCCATTCCGTAACACATGATTGTCGCGTTGGATTTGGCATAAATCCCGGCAATCCGACGGATCTGCTCTTCCGATATGCCAGAAATACGAGTGATATCTGCCCAGGAAACTGACATGACGTCAGCACGCAGAGCTTCCAGCCCCACTGTATGCTCAGCAATAAAAGCATGATCCAACACTGACTCGCCGCGATCTTCAGCTTCGAACAGCGCGCGCATCATCCCCTTGAAGATTGCCAGATCGCCACCAATCCGTACATGAACGAATTCACTGGAAATGGCTGTCGAACCAAACGTACCCATCTGCAGGATATCCTGCGGTTCCGTAAAACGGATCAGCGCCCGTTCTGGCATCGGATTGATCAGAACGATGGGAATGCCGCGTTTACGAGCCTCCACAAGGTTCGTCATCATCCGGGGGGAATTGGTTCCGGTATTCTGCCCAATGACAAAGATAGCTTCGGCATGGTCAAAGTCAGCCATGACGATCGTGCCTTTTCCAATCCCGATCGACGAAGGCAGCCCGCGGGATGTCGGCTCATGACACATGTTCGAACAATCGGGGAAATTGTTGGTCCCGAACTCGCGCACAAAGATGGAATAAAGAAAAGCGGTTTCGTTAGCCGTTCTACCGGACGTATAAAACTCTGCCTGATGAGGGCTTTCCAGCGCCCGAAGGTGCTTTCCAATCAGGGCATAGGCATCATTCCAGGCAATCGGCACATATTTGTCGCTCGCAGGATCATAGCGCATAGGCTCGGTCAGGCGTCCCTGCATTTCCAGCCAGTAATCGCTACACTCCATGAGCTCCGTGACAGTATGCTCTGCAAAGAACTCTCGTGTCACACGGGCTTTGGTAGCCTCATGCGCGAGGGCCTTTGCGCCATTCTCGCAGAATTCAAGTTTCTTTCGGTGATCCGGGTCGGGAAACGCACAACTGGGGCATTTGAAACCACCCGGCTGATTCATGGCAAGCAGACCGCGTGACCCTTTGACCAGAACGCTCTGCTCCATCAGCACCTTCGCGGTTGCACCGGCCGCTCCCCAACCGCCTGCAGGGTGATGATAAGGCTTAAACTCGGACTCTCTGTCTTTGCTCACGATATCAACCCTCCCCTTGAAGGACGCCAAACTCCTTCAACGCAGGTACAAAATTTTCGTTCTCATGTTTCGATCTGGCGAGCTTGATCAATGCAAAACGCTGAAGCGGAGTTAACACGGCCCATTGTGCGGGTGTGGGTAATGGAACGCCGTCTGCCTCAGCCTGAGACGAAACTGCCTCCGGCATCCGATCCTTCTCTCGCCAGTCTTCAAATGTCTGCGGCGGAAGGAAACTGACAGGCTCATCGGCTCGGACGTCAATCAGATCCTCGACAAGAGTGCGATAGGCGGTCTGCTCCTGAGCCGTTTCACATAGTGCTTCTACCAGACGGCTCCTTTCCTCGCGCAACAAACGGCTCCACTGACGGAGCGTCATTTTGATTCCCACAAGGTCAAGCTTCTGCCGTGCGATCATTGGAATACATCGCAAAGAGCCTGCAAAATCCCGCTCGAATTCAAAAATCATATGATTTTCAGACATTGCATTTACCTTTACGATCACCATGAAAGCTGTATTCACAGCTTAACATCAGAAGATGATGCAAGGAGACTGCAAGAGAGACGCTGACAGTATCAGCCGTTCAAATCTTGGATACTTTCTTTACCTGACACCAAGCAGGCAATCAGGGAAAAGTGTAGATCCCGGCCTGCCAGCCATAAAGATCTATAAACTTTCCCCTTCAACGCGCGAATATATTTACCAGCTCTAAAATAACTTTCAGGCCGTCTTTTCAGCAATCAGCGTAATCAGATCACCGACCGTTTTAAGGCCATCCACCTCACGCGTTCGCAGACGAATCTGAAACCGTTCTTCAACACCCACAATGATATTGATCATCGCTACGGAATCCCATCCAGCGATATCGCTTGCTGTCATGGCATCATGGAGTTCCAATTTTGGGTCATCAAAAACCTCACGGAATATGCCCGTCAGCCGATCTGTAATTTCAGTATTATTCAATTTTCAGGTCTCCTTTAAATATTCGATATGAACAGATTTTTTATGCCACGTCTCAAGGGACAAGGTATAAATTTTCTCGCCATTATCCTTTTGCTCAGCTAGGCTAAAACCAAGCCGGTCATAGAGATCCGCTACCATATTATTTTTCGCAGACGGCCTGTAAACACCCCGTAAAGACGTTTTCCCACGCTTCTGAGCCTCGGCAACAATCACTTCAAGAGTAGCTTCTTCTACTCCACGCCCCAGAACACGACAGCTCATGAGCCAAGTATCAATTTCCAGCGCAGTATCTGGCAGGTCACGAACAATGACAACAGCAATCAGGCCATTATCCCCGAAGCGATCAGTCAGTCGGAACCAGATCCCGGCCGATGCATCATCCTGCATGATGGCCGCCAGCTCTTCCTGAGCATAACGCCGGGTCGTCAGATTGAACTGATTGCTCTTGTTAACGAGTTGCGTAATGCGCTGAAGATTGGCCGCGTTAAATGGGCCATAGGCCAACTTCATATCAAGATTTGCAAGATAGCTATCAAGATCCGTTGCGCTTTCCTGCAGAACCTGTCGATGCAAATTAGCCTGATATTGACCGCTACGGGCAAAGTCTTCCGCGCTTAATGTCGTCAGATCAAAATACCCTGCAGCGGCCAATGTTTCCGGAATAAGAGCAGGTTCGTCAGGCAATTCCGGCACGTTAACCATGGGCAATGCCTCACGAACACGCGCACGCTCAAACGGATTGTCGTCAGCAAAAACCAGAGAGTCGAGACCGATTTTCAGGCTTTCTGCAATGGTTCGGATATTTTCTGCCTTGTCGTTCCAGTTCGCGACAAAACAGGCAATGTCTTTTTCACGCAAAAGCATTTCCGGGTGATCACGGAAAGGCTCACGCGCATTGGCCTCATCATTTTTGGAGCAGACGGCAAGAATAACACCACGCTTACTCAGGCGCAGAGCATAATCCTGAATGGCAAGATAAGCTTCTCCGACAGCGCTTCCCTGACCGAGCTCGATCCCGCTTAAACCATCATCTCCGATAACGCCGCCCCAAAGCGTATTATCAAGATCAAGAACCAGACATTTAGACGTCCTGCCCGTCATACCCGCGAGGCTTCGTCCAACCAATTCTCCAAATGCCGGAGCTGCACGGGGAGCAACTTCCTGTTTGGCGCGGAACCAGAGAGAAGGATCGTACCAAGCCGCTACACCGGCCTGGGAGGCGGCACCCGCAAGATCAACTGGGATTGCACCATATGTTGCGCACAACGCAGGCAGTGTCGCATTCAGTTTCTGAATGAAACCTGCCGGCGACGACGGCAGAAGACGTTCCGTACTTCCCATCAATTGCGGCAGAACAGGAAGGAAAGATGTCTGTAAAATCGGACACCCATAGTGCTCTTTTACCGCCTGCCAGCAGCGCGGCAACAGCCCTTCCGCGACCTCGGAAAGAGCTCTTTCGGCTGTCGCTTGATCAGCGTCGCGCGGAAGATAACCCGCAATGTGATGGGAATCGAGCACGAGAAGAAATGCTGTTGGCGCGAATGTCTCAAGCGCGTCGTTTGCCTCGCTGAGGTCCTGCAGGTAACTGCCATACTCCCCGACATGGACCGTAGCCCATATCCCACGGCGGAGCGCAGCCACGCGAATGGAAGCCGTCAGATGATCGAGAGTGGAAGAACCAAGAACAGCAAGGCGTACGGGTTTGACAGCAAGACCGGACGGTGGTTCAGGAAACTTACGCGCGAGAAGACGATCCAGACGCATGGTGCGCACAAAATCAAGATCATGATTGGCAAGAGCCATAAGCCCTTCCCAATCGGACTGCTTATCCGCGACCTGCGCGAAGCGCTCGTTCCATTGCTCTCTCGCCAGATCCTCACCGAGGCTCGGCAGCCAGAAAAGATTGGGGGCGTGCATCAGTTCAATCCCTTTTCTTCCAGTTGAGCAATCATCGCGCAGCAGATCTGCCGCCAGTCTTCAACTGAACCGCCCCCGGCATTTTCGTACGGTGCCAGTCGACGGATGGTTCCATGGAAAAGTCCATTGCCTAAGGCTCTGACTGTGTTGATAGCCACATTGTCAGTCGCTTCACTCACGATCAGCAGCGGACAATCACCGTAACGCCGTACACCTTGCAACAAAGAACGCATTTCATCGACCGTAATTCCTCGATTAGACTTACGGACAATAATCTTCTCGCCGTCTTCCAGGTCTTCCAGAAGTTTACGCGCCAGATATTTTAGTTTGGTTTGTTCGCTCGTCTGCACATCGTCACGTTCTGTATCCTTCACATGACGATGCGTATGGAAAGTCACGCCATAGCGTTGGCTTCCCGATATCCACTCTCCGCCCACTTCATAAATGTGAACGTCTTCGGGTGAACCAAAAGCTCGAAAATCTTCCTGCAAAGCTCTCAGAAGACCTTCCTGGTTATCTCCGGTTCCACCAAAACGTAGAAGATCCAGAGTTTCCAGCCCTATTTTCCGTTGGACCAAGCCAAACTCGCAGTTGTCACCAAAACTGATAAAGCGTGAAAAAAGTATTTTATCTTCTGGTGGATTTAGCAAAGGAAAAGAGATCTCTCCGGGCAAGGAAGCAGACAGAACCGCAGACTGAATCTCATTGCGCCACTCAGAACTTAGAGTACTCCCGCATTCCTTTATTCCACCAGACACATCAAGAGAAGCTGTCCCTAATGAGAGAATACTTTCACTAAAAGCATAAACTTCTGGAACAAATTCCTTATCCTGAGACGTCGCCCCAAAAGCCCGCGTCCGCATCTGTGGCAGACCATAATAATCAATATCGGTTCGACTAAAGGCCAGACAACACGTCATAACAGAAGGCGCGACACGATATGGACGCCACCATGCGCCATCTGCTCCTGACTGGCTCTGCGCGTTTTCTGTTTCAGTATGCACAACAGACCCGAAGCTCAGAGCACCCAGTACCCAATTCTGATCCCAGTTTTGTCTCTGTGGCAAAGCACGATCAAGAAGAAGAACAATGTCACTATCCATGACATAGCGCAGATAAAATGTTGCAAGCACACCTGCAGAAACAACACAGTCACTTCTTTTGGAAATGTAAGGCGAATTGTACTTGTGAGCTATCTTTTCCAAGGCATCGTGGTGCCCCTCGCCCACGACGACCCCCGCCTGTGCCCAAAGGGACAAATCAGCGATGGCGGCAAGCTGCTGTTCCAATTCTTCTGGATCAGAAGCCAGAATGGCGACCCTTGCCTTGAAGCTTGCGAAATCGCCGCGCGGGACTGCCCAAGACCGTGGTGTAGGGCCGCCCAGGCTGGCTTCAACAGAGGTACCATCGGAGCGCATAACTCTGAGCACCGCACGAGAAAAAGCCCCAAGGCGAGGGAAGCCTCGTGTTTCAATCACTTCTTCGAAGCGACAGTTTCCCGCCCCAGCCCCAAAGATACTCCCGACGTCCGGACTAGCCTGACCAAAGGAGGCAATCGGATAGTTTTCACCAGCACAGGAAAACATAACCTTCTCAATCGTCGCAGCAGGATCATAAATCCAGCCCGCAAGATGAAGACATACCCCAGAATTCTCACCTTCCTTTCTCTGAAAATCGATTCTATCAATACAATATTGGAGAGTACTCATACAGATTCCAGAAAATGTGAGTCCGAAAATAAATAGGATTATGCAGACACAGGCCGAAAGAAACAAGAGGACAATATTAGCGAGACGATAAGTCCTAAAATTCTACAAATATCTTTCTAGAAAATCACAAAGATTGGTTTTTTAAAATATTAAGTAAGATCTTAGGTTTAGAGATTATTTCAAAAATTTTGATCAAGTCGCGTAAAAGGCATTCAATGATACTGACAGATTTTTAAGAACTTCCCTACTATCCACTCCCCCAGCAACAGGAAACTTTGAAACCTAGGATACGACACAACAGGTAGTACAAAACTATCAACTGCACGCAATGCCTATGGCCACAACAACTCTCAGGCGGCATGGCTCAACGCGTCGCACTCGCTCGCGCACTGATCAACAATCCGCGCCTTCTTCTTCTGGACGAGCCCCTCGGTAAGCTGGATAGCCTAACACGTCTGGCCATGCAGGCGGAGCTTTACCGCCTTTGGAAGTCTCAAGGCTTTACTGCGCTCATGGTCACTCACGATGTGGAAGAAGCCCTTCTTCTGGCTACACGCGTCATTATCTTCAGTCCTCGTCCAGCACGCGCGATTGCCGACCTTCGGATTGAAGAGGCCCAACCTCGCCACCGAGATAGTCCTGCTATTCAGGGTTTGAGGTTGGAGATTTTAACTGAATTGGAGAGAGGGCTGTCATGATTTCAGCTTACTAGAGCGGCTGAAAAAAGAAACACTCCCGGAGCTATGCTCACGAGAGTGTTGGTACACTGGTTGCGGGGGCAGGATTTGAACCTGCGGCCTTCAGGTTATGAGCCTGACGAGCTACCGGGCTGCTCCACCCCGCGGTGGTGTGTGTGATGTTGGTTTTTTGGGGTTTTT